>JADJZU010000047.1 GCA_016715625.1 Bacteroidota bacterium | reverse complement strand
ACCTTCACGGTGACGGCTGCACCTGCGGTGACCCTACTTACGGTCCGATGCCGCCACCGGAGGCGGCGCTGCACTTAAGACCGGAACCGCGGCAGGCGCGGCCTTCGCTACGGCTGGGCACGGTGTCCTTCAACTGGCGGCTGCAATGCCTCCATCAGCAACGACGCCACCACGGCGCTCCATCCTGCGGCGGTTCGACGACGGTTACACGGACGGTTAGCAGCGACTGCGAAGCCGACGTGGTGTGCAGCGAACCTTCACGGTGGACGGCCGGACCTGGGCGACACCTCCTGTCCGATGCCCGCCACGGAGCGGCTTCCAGAACCAGACGCAATAAGACGCGGCCTTCGCCACTGGCTGGGCACGGTGTCCTTCAGCGGCGGCTGCAATGCCTCCATCAGCAACGACGCCACCACGGCGCCTCCGGCCTGCGGCGGTTCGACGACGGTTACCTGGACGGTTAGCAGCGACTGCGAAGCCGACGTGGTGTGCAGCGAGACCTTCACGGTGCCGGGTCGAGAGCCTGGTGACCCACTGTCCGATGCCCGCCACGGAGGCGGCTTGCCAAGACCAGACCGCAATAGACGCGGCCTTCGCCACCTGGCTGGGCACGGTGTCCTTCAGCGGCGGCTGCAATGCCTCCATCAGCAACGACGCCACCACGGCGCCTCCGGCCTGCGGCGGTTCGACGACGGTTACCTGGACGGTTAGCAGCGACTGCGAAGCCGACGTGGTGTGCAGCGAGACCTTCACGGTGACGGCTGCACCTGCGGTGACCCTTACTTGTCCGATGCCCGCCACGGAGGCGGCTTGCCAAGACCAGACCGCAATAGACGCGGCCTTCGCCACCTGGCTGGGCACGGTGTCCTTCAGCGGCGGCTGCAATGCCTCCATCAGCAACGACGCCACCGGCGTCTCCGGCCTGCGGCAATTCAGCGCCACCTCCGGGGCGCCACGATGCGACACCGCCGGTTCGGCGAGGGCTCCATCACCGACGACGACGCACCGGTGCCGGTGGCCCGGCTTCGCCAACGCCAGCGCGACCGAAGGCGGCCAGATCACCTTCACGGTGACGCGCACGGGCGACGCCCAGGCGGGGCAGACGGTGGATTTTGGCACGGCGGCGGGCACGGCCGGCGCGGCGGACTACAGGCGACCACGCGCACGCTCAGTTTCGCGGCGGGCGAGACCACCAAGACCTTCACGGTGCAGACGACGACGGACGCGCGTGCGAGGGCAACGAGGCCTTCACGGTCAATCTCAGCGCCGCCACCGGGGGCGCCACGATCAGCGCCACCGCCGGTTCGGCGACGGGCACCATCACCGACGACGACGCGGTGCCGGTGTTCAGCATCGCCAACGCCAGCGCGGCCGAAGGCGGCCAGATCACCTTCACGGTGACGCGCACGGGCGACGCCCAGGCGGCGCAGACGGTAGGACTTTGCACGGCTGTGGGCACGGCCGGCGCGGCGGACTACACGGTGACCGCGGGCACGCTCAGTTTCGCGGCGGCGAGACCACCAAGACCTTCACGGTGCAGACGACGACGGACGCGCTGTACGAGGGCAACGAGAGCTTCACGGTCAACTCAGCGCCGCCACCGGGGCGCCACGATCAGCGCCACCGCCGGTTCGGCGACGGGCACCATCACCGACGACGACGCGGTGCCGGTGTTCAGCATCGCCAACGCCAGCGCGACCGAAGGCGGCCAGATCACCTTCACGGTGACGCGCACGGGCGACGCCCAGGCGGCGCAGACGAGTGGACTTTGGCACGGCGGTGGGCACGGCCGGCGCGGCGGACTTCACGGCGACCACGGGCACGCTCGGTTTCGCGGCGGGCGAGACCACCAAGACCTTCACGGTGCAGACGACGACGGACGCGCTGTACGAGGGCAACGAGAGCTTCACGGTCAATCTCAGCGCCGCCACCGGGGCGCCACGATCAGCGCCACCGCCGGTTCGGCGACGGGCACCATCACCGACGACGACGCGGTGCCGGTGTTCAGCATCGCCAACGCCAGCGCGACCGAAGGCGGCCAGATCACCTTCACGGTGACGCGCACGGGCGACGCCCAGGCGGCGCAGACGATAGGACTTTGGCACGGCGGTGGGCACGGCCGGCGCGGCGGACCACGGCGACCACGGGCGCGCTCAGTTCGCGGCGGGCGAGACCACCAAGACCTTCACGGTGCAGACGACGACGGACGCGCTATTGTACGAGGGCAACGAGGCTTCACGGTCAATCTCAGCGCCGCCACCGGGGGCGCCACGATCAACGCCACCGCCGGTTCGGCGACGGGCACCATCACCGACGACGACGCGGTGCCGGTGTTCAGCATCGCCAACGCCAGCGCGACCGAAGGCGGCCAGATCACCTTCACGGTGACGCGCACGGGCGACGCCCAGGCGGCGCAGACGGTGGTTTGGCACGGCGGTGGGCACGGCCGGCGCGGCGGACCACACGGCGACCACGGGCACGCTCAGTTTCGCGGCGGACAAGACCACCAAGACCTTCACGGTGCAGACGACGACGAACGCACTGTACGAGAGCAACAAGAGCTTCACGGTCAATCTCAGCGCCACCACCAGGGGCGCCACGATCAGCGCCACCGCCGGTTCGGCGACGGGCACCATCACCGACGACGACGCGGTGCCGGTGTTCAGCATCGCCAACGCCAGCGCGACCGAAGGCGGCCAGATCACCTTCACGGTGACGCGCACCGGGCGACGCCCAGGCGGCGCAGACGGGTGGCGGTGGGCACGGCCGGTGCGGCGGACTACACGGCGACCACGGGCACGCTCAGTTTCGCGGCGGGCGAGACCACCAAGACCTTCACGGTGCAGACGACGACGGACGCGCTGGCGGGCAACGCAGGCTTCACGGTCAATCTCAGCGCCGCCACCGGGGGCGCCACGATCAGCGCCACCGCCGGTTCGGCGACGGGCACCATCACCGACGACGACGCGGTGCCGGTGTTCAGCATCGCCAACGCCAGCGCGACCGAAGGCGGCCAGATCACCTCACGGTGACGCGCACGGGCGACGCCCAGGCGGCGCAGACGGTGGTTTTGGCACGGCGGTGGGCACGGCCGGCGCGGCGGACCACGGCGACCACGGGCACGCTCAGTTTCGCGGCGGGCGAGACCACCAAGACCTTCACGGTGCAGACGACGACGGACGCGCTGTACGAGGGCAACGAGAGCTTCACGGTCAATCTCAGCGCCGCCACCGGGGCGCCACGATCAGCGCCACCGCCGGTTCGGCGACGGGCACCATCACCGACGACGACGCGGTGCCGGTGTTCAGCATCGCCAACGCCAGCGCGACCGAAGGCGGCCAGATCACCTTCACGGTGACGCGCACGGGCGACGCCCAGGCGGCGCAGACGGTGGACTTTGGCACGGCGGTGGGCACGGCCGGCGCGGCGGACTACAGACCACGGGCACGCTCAGTTTCGCGGCGGGCGAGACCACCAAGACCTTCACGGTGCAGACGACGACGGACGCGCTGTACGAGGGCAACGAGAGCTTCACGGTCAATCTCAGCGCCGCCACCGGGGCGCCACGATCAGCGCCACCGCCGGTTCGGCGACGGGCACCATCACCGACGACGACGCGGTGCCGGTGTTCAGCATCGCCAACGCCAGCGCGACCGAAGGCGGCCAGTTCACCTTTACGGTGGCGCGCACGGGCGACGCCCGGGGCGCAGACGGTGGACGGCACGGAGTGGGCACGGCCGGCGCGGCGGACTACCCGGCGACCACGGGCACGCTCGGTTTCGCGGCGGGCGAGACCACCAAGACCTTCACGGTGCAGACGACGCGGACGCGCTGTGCGAGGGCAACGAGGCTTCACGGTCAATCTCAGCGCCGCCACCGGGGGCGCCACGATCAGCGCCACCGCCGGTTCGGCGACGGGCACCATCACCGACGACGACGCGGTGCCGGTGTTCAGCATCGCCAACGCCAGCGCGACCGAAGGCGGCCAGATCACCTTCACGGTGACGCGCACGGCGACGCCCAGGCGGCGCAGACGGTGGACTTTGGCACGGCGGTGGGCACGGCCGGCGCGGCGGACTACACGGCGACCACGGGCACGCTCAGTTTCGCGGCGGGCGAGACCACCAAGACCTTCACGGTGCAGACGACGACGGACGCGCTGTACGAGGGCAACGAGAGCTTCACGGTCAATCTCAGCGCCGCCACCGGGGCGCCACGATCAACGCCACCGCCGGTTCGGCGACGGGCACCATCACCGACGACGACGCGGTGCCGGTGTTCAGCATCGCCAACGCCAGCGCGACCGAAGGCGGCCAGATCACCTTCACGGTGACGCGCACGGGCGACGCCCAGGCGGCGCAGACGGTGGTTTTGGCACGGCGGTGGGCACGGCCGGCGCGGCGGACTACGGCGACCACGGGCACGCTCAGTTTCGCGGCGGGCGAGACCACCAAGACCTTCACGGTGCAGACGACGACGGACGCGCTGTACGAGGGCAACGAGGCTTCACGGTCAATCTCAGCGCCGCCACCGGGGCGCCACGATCAGCGCCACCGCCGGTTCGGCGACGGGCACCATCACCGACGACGACGCGGTGCCGGTGTTCCGCATCGCCAACGCCAGCGACCGAAGGCGGCCAGATCACCTTCACGGTGACGCGCACGGGCGGCGCCCAGGCGGCGCAGACGGTGGTTTGGCACGGCGGTGGGCACGGCCGGCGCGGCGGACTACACGGCGACCACGGGCACGCTCAGTTTCGCGGCGGGCGAGACCACCAAGACCTTCACGGTGCAGACGACGACGGACGCGCTGTACGAGGGCAACGAGAGCTTCACGGTCAATCTCAGCGCCGCCACCGGGGCGCCACGATCAGCGCCACCGCCGGTTCGGCGACGGGCACCATCACCGACGACGACGCGGTGCCGGTGTTCAGCATCGCCAACGCCAGCGCGGCCGAAGGCGGCCAGAATCACCTTCACGGTGACGCGCACGGGCGACGCCCAGGCGGCGCAGACGGTGGACTTTGGCACGGCGGTGGGCGCGGCCGGCGCGGCGGACTACACGGCGACCACGGGCACGCTCAGTTTCGCGGCGGGCGAGACTCACCAAGACCTTCACGGTGCAGACGACGACGGACGCGCTGTACGAGGGCAACGAGCTTCACGGTCAATCTCAGCGCCGCCACCGGGGCGCCACGATCAGCGCCACCGCCGGTTCGGCGACGGGCACCATCACCGACGACGACGCGGTGCCGGTGTTCAGCATCGCCAACGCCAGCGCGACCGAAGGCGGCCAGATCACCTTCACGGTGACGCGCACGGGCGACGCCCAGGCGGCGCAGACGGTGGACTTTGGCACGGCGGTGGGCACGGCCGGCGCGGCGGACTACAGGCGACCACGGGCACGCTCAGTTTCGCGGCGGGCGAGACCACCAAGACCTTCACGGTGCAGACGACGACGGACGCGCTGTACGGGGGCAACGAGAGCTTCACGGTCAATCTCAGCGCCGCCACCGGGGGCGCCACGATCAGCGCCACCGCCGGTTCGGCGACGGGCACCATCACCGACGACGACGCGGTGCCGGTGTTCAGCATCGCCAACGCCAGCGCGACCGAAGGCGGCCAGATCACCTTCACGGTGACGCGCACGGGCGACGCCCAGGCGGCGCAGACGGTGGTTTGGCACGGCGGTGGGCACGGCCGGCGCGGCGGACTACACGGCGACCACGGGCACGCTCAGTTTCGCGGCGGGCGAGACCACCAAGACCTTCACGGTGCAGACGACGACGGACGCGCTGTACGAGGGCAACGAGGGCTTCACGGTCAATCTCAGCGCCGCCACCGGGGGCGCCACGATCCAGCGCCACCGCCGGTTCGGCGACGGGCACCATCACCGACGACGACGCGGTGCCGGTGTTCAGCATCGCCAACGCCAGCGCGACCGAAGGCGGCCAGATCACCTTCACGGTGACGCGCACGGGCGACGCCCAGGCGGCGCAGACGGTGGTTTGGCACGGCGGTGGGCACGGCCGGCGCGGCGGACTACACGGCGACCACGGGCACGCTCAGTTTCGCGGCGGGCGAGACCACCAAGACCTTCACGGTGCAGACGACGACGGACGCGCTGTACGAGGGCAACGAGAGCTTCACGGTCAATCTCAGCGCCGCCACCGGGGCGCCACGATCAGCGCCACCGCCGGTTCGGCGACGGGCACCATCACCGACGACGACGCGGTGCCGGTGTTCAGCATCGCCAACGCCAGCGCGACCGAAGGCGGCCAGATCACCTTCACGGTGACGCGCACGGGCGACGCCCAGGCGGCGCAGACGGTGGACTTTGGCACGGCGGTGGGCACGGCCGGCGCGGCGGACTACACGGCGACCACGGGCACGCTCAGTTTCGCGGCGGGCGAGACCACCAAGACCTTCACGGTGCAGACGACGACGGACGCGCTGTACGAGGGCAACGAGAGCTTCACGGTCAATCTCAGCGCCGCCACCGGGGGCGCCACGATCAGCGCCACCGCCGGTTCGGCGACGGGCACCATCAGCCCCCCCGCCGACGACGACGCGGTGCCGGTGTTCAGCATCGCCAACGCCAGCGCGACCGAAGGCGGCCAGATCACCTTCACGGTGACGCGCACGGGCGACGCCCAGGCGGCGCAGACGGTGGATTTGGCACGGCGGTGGGCACGGCCGGCGCGGCGGACTACACGGCGACCACGGGCACGCTCAGTTTCGCGGCGGGCGAGACCACCAAGACCTTCACGGTGCAGACGACGGCGGACGCGCTGTACGAGGGCAACGAGCGCTTCACGGTCAGTCTCAGCGCCGCCACCGGGGGCGCCACGATCAACGCCACCGCCGGTTCGGCGACGGGCACCATCACCGACGACGACGCGGTGCCGGTGTTCAGCATCGCCAACGCCAGCGCGACCGAAGGCGGCCAGATCACCTTCACGGTGACGCGCACGGGCGACGCCCAGGCGGCGCAGACGGTGGACTTTGGCACGGCGGTGGGCACGGCCGGCGCGGCGGACTACACGGCGACCACGGGCACGCTCAGTTTCGCGGCGGGCGAGACCACCAAGACCTTCACGGTGCAGACGACGACGGACGCGCTGTACGAGGGCAACGAGAGCTTCACGGTCAATCTCAGCGCCGCCACCGGGGCGCCACGATCAGCGCCACCGCCGGTTCGGCGACGGGCACCATCACCGACGACGACGCGGTGCCGGTGTTCAGCATCGCCAACGCCAGCGCGACCGAAGGCGGCCAGATCACCTTCACGGTGACGCGCACGGGCGACGCCCAGGCGGCGCAGACGGTGGTTTGGCACGGCGGTGGGCACGGCCGGCGCGGCGGACCACACGGCGACCACGGGCACGCTCAGTTTCGCGGCGGGCGAGACCACCAAGACCTTCACGGTGCAGACGACGACGGACGCGCTGTACGAGGGCAACGAGAGCTTCACGGTCAATCTCAGCGCCGCCACCGGGGGCGCCACGATCAGCGCCACCGCCGGTTCGGCGACGGGCACCATCACCGACGACGACGCGGTGCCGGTGTTCAGCATCGCCAACGCCAGCGCGACCGAAGGCGGCCAGATCACCTTCACGGTGACGCGCACGGGCGACGCCCAGGCGGCGCAGACGGTGGACTTTGGCACGGCGGTGGGCACGGCCGGCGCGGCGGACTACACGGCGACCACGGGCACGCTCAGTTTCGCGGCGGGCGAGACCACCAAGACCTTCACGGTGCAGACGACGACGGACGCGCTGTACGAGGGCAACGAGAGCTTCACGGTCAATCTCAGCGCCGCCACCGGGGGCGCCACGATCAGCGCCACCGCCGGTTCGGCGACGGGCACCATCACCGACGACGACGCGGTGCCGGTGTTCAGCATCGCCAACGCCAGCGCGACCGAAGGCGGCCAGATCACCTTCACGGTGACGCGCACGGGCGACGCCCAGGCGGCGCAGACGGTGGACTTTGGCACGGCGGTGGGCACGGCCGGCGCGGCGGACTACACGGCGACCACGGGCACGCTCAGTTTCGCGGCGGGCGAGACCACCAAGACCTTCACGGTGCAGACGACGACGGACGCGCTGTACGAGGGCAACGAGAGCTTCACGGTCAATCTCAGCGCCGCCACCGGGGGCGCCACGATCAGCGCCACCGCCGGTTCGGCGACGGGCACCATCACCGACGACGACGCGGTGCCGGTGTTCAGCATCGCCAACGCCAGCGCGACCGAAGGCGGCCAGATCACCTTCACGGTGACGCGCACGGGCGACGCCCAGGCGGCGCAGACGGTGGACTTTGGCACGGCGGTGGGCACGGCCGGCGCGGCGGACTACACGGCGACCACGGGCACGCTCAGTTTCGCGGCGGGCGAGACCACCAAGACCTTCACGGTGCAGACGACGACGGACGCGCTGTACGAGGGCAACGAGAGCTTCACGGTCAATCTCAGCGCCGCCACCGGGGCGCCCCGATCAGCGCCACCGCCGGTTCGGCGACGGGCACCATCACCGACGACGACGCGGTGCCGGTGTTCAGCATCGCCAACGCCAGCGCGACCGAAGGCGGCCAGATCACCTTCACGGTGACGCGCACGGGCGACGCCCAGGCGGCGCAGACGGTGGACTTTGGCACGGCGGTGGGCACGGCCGGCGCGGCGGACTACACGGCGACCACGGGCACGCTCAGTTTCGCGGCGGGCGAGACCACCAAGACCTTCACGGTGCAGACGACGACGGACGCGCTGTACGAGGGCAACGAGAGCTTCACGGTCAATCTCAGCGCCGCCACCGGGGCGCCACGATCAGCGCCACCGCCGGTTCGGCGACGGGCACCATCACCGACGACGACGCGGTGCCGGTGTTCAGCATCGCCAACGCCAGCGCGACCGAAGGCGGCCAGATCACCTTCACGGTGACGCGCACGGGCGACGCCCAGGCGGCGCAGACGGTGGACTTTGGCACGGCGGTGGGCACGGCCGGCGCGGCGGACCACACGGCGACCACGGGCACGCTCAGTTTCGCGGCGGGCGAGACCACCAAGACCTTCACGGTGCAGACGACGACGGACGCGCTGTACGAGGGCAACGAGAGCTTCACGGTCAATCTCAGCGCCGCCACCGGGGGCGCCACGATCAGCGCCACCGCCGGTTCGGCGACGGGCACCATCACCGACGACGACGCGGTGCCGGTGTTCAGCATCGCCAACGCCAGCGCGACCGAAGGCGGCCAGATCACCTTCACGGTGACGCGCACGGGCGACGCCCAGGCGGCGCAGACGGTGGACTTTGGCACGGCGGTGGGCACGGCCGGCGCGGCGGACTACACGGCGACCACGGGCACGCCCAGTTTCGCGGCGGGCGAGACCACCAAGACCTTCACGGTGCAGACGACGACGGACGCGCTGTACGAGGGCAACGAGAGCTTCACGGTCAATCTCAGCGCCGCCACCGGGGGCGCCACGATCAGCGCCACCGCCGGTTCGGCGACGGGCACCATCACCGACGACGACGCGGTGCCGGTGTTCAGCATCGCCAACGCCAGCGCGACCGAAGGCGGCCAGATCACCTTCACGGTGACGCGCACGGGCGACGCCCAGGCGGCGCAGACGGTGGTTGGCACGGCGGTGGGCACGGCCGGCGCGGCGGACCACACGGCGACCACGGGCACGCTCAGTTTCGCGGCGGGCGAGACCACCAAGACCTTCACGGTGCAGACGACGACGGACGCGCTGTACGAGGGCAACGAGGCTTCACGGTCAATCTCAGCGCCGCCACCGGGGGCGCCACGATCAGCGCCACCGCCGGTTCGGCGACGGGCACCATCACCGACGACGACGCGGTGCCGGTGTTCAGCATCGCCAACGCCAGCGCGACCGAAGGCGGCCAGATCACCTTCACGGTGACGCGCACGGGCGACGCCCAGGCGGCGCAGACGGTGGACTTTGGCACGGCGGTGGGCACGGCCGGCGCGGCGGACTACACGGCGACCACGGGCACGCTCAGTTTCGCGGCGGGCGAGACCACCAAGACCTTCACGGTGCAGACGACGACGGACGCGCTGTACGAGGGCAACGAGGCTTCACGGTCAATCTCAGCGCCGCCACCGGGGCGCCACGATCAGCGCCACCGCCGGTTCGGCGACGGGCACCATCACCGACGACGACGCGGTGCCGGTGTTCAGCATCGCCAACGCCAGCGCGACCGAAGGCGGCCAGATCACCTTCACGGTGACGCGCACGGGCGACGCCCAGGCGGCGCAGACGGTGGACTTTGGCACGGCGGTGGGCACGGCCGGCGCGGCGGACTACACGGCGACCACGGGCACGCTCAGTTTCGCGGCGGGCGAGACCACCAAGACCTTCACGGTGCAGACGACGACGGACGCGCCTGTACGAGGGCAACGAGAGCTTCACGGTCAATCTCAGCGCCGCCACCGGGGGGCGCCACGATCAGCGCCACCGCCGGTTCGGCGACGGGCACCATCACCGACGACGACGCGGTGCCGGTGTTCAGCATCGCCAACGCCAGCGCGACCGAAGGCGGCCAGATCACCTTCACGGTGACGCGCACGGGCGACGCCCAGGCGGCGCAGACGGTGGTTTGGCACGGCGGTGGGCACGGCCGGCGCGGCGGACTTCACGGCGACCACGGGCACGCTCAGTTTCGCGGCGGGCGAGACCACCAAGACCTTCACGGTGCAGACGACGACGGACGCGCTGTACGAGGGCAACGAGGCTTCACGGTCAATCTCAGCGCCGCCACCGGGGGCGCCACGATCAGCGCCACCGCCGGTTCGGCGACGGGCACCATCACCGACGACGACGCGGTGCCGGTGTTCAGCATCGCCAACGCCAGCGCGACCGAAGGCGGCCAGATCACCTTCACGGTGACGCGCACGGGCGACGCCCAGGCGGCGCAGACGGTGGACTTTGGCACGGCGGTGGGCACGGCCGGCGCGGCGGACTACACGGCGACCACGGGCACGCTCAGTTTCGCGGCGGGCGAGACCACCAAGACCTTCACGGTGCAGACGACGACGGACGCGCTGTACGAGGGCAACGAGAGCTTCACGGTCAATCTCAGCGCCGCCAGCGGCGGCGCCACGATCAGCGCCACCGCCGGTTCGGCGACGGGCACCATCACCGACGACGACGCGGTGCCGGTGTTCAGCATCGCCAACGCCAGCGCGACCGAAGGCGGCCAGATCACCTTCACGGTGACGCGCACGGGCGACGCCCAGGCGGCGCAGACGGTGGACTTTGGCATTGGCGGTGGGCACGGCCGGCGCGGCGGACTGCACGGCGACCACGGGCACGCTCAGTTTCGCGGCGGGCGGACCACCAAGACCTTCACGGTGCAGACGACGACGGACGCGCTGTACGAGGGGCAACGAGAGCTTCACGGTCAATCTCAGCGCCGCCACCGGGGCGCCACGATCAACGCCACCGCCGGTTCGGCGACGGGCACCATCACCGACGACGACGCGGTGCCGGTGTTCAGCATCGCCAACGCCAGCGCGACCGAAGGCGGCCAGATCACCTTCACGGTGACGCGCACGGGCGACGCCCAGGCGGCGCAGACGGTGGTTTTGGCACGGCGGTGGGCACGACCGGCGCGGCGGACTACGGCGACCACGGGCACGCTCGGTTTCGCGGCGGGCGGGACCACCAAGACCTTCACGGTGCAGACGACGACGGACGCGCTGTACGAGGGCAACGAGGCTTCACGGTCAATCTCAGCGCCGCCACCGGGGGCGCCACGATCAACGCCACCGCCGGTTCGGCGACGGGCACCATCACCGACGACGACGCGGTGCCGGTGTTCAGCATCGCCAACGCCAGCGCGACCGAAGGCGGCCAGATCACCTTCACGGTGACGCGCACGGGCGACGCCCAGGCGGCGGCGACGGTGGTCTTCCGCGGCGGTGGGCACGGCCGGCGCGGCGGACTACACGGCGACCACGGGCACGCTCAGTTTCGCGGCGGGCGAGACCACCTGCGACCTTCACGGTGCAGACGACGACGGACGCGCTGGTACGGGGGCAACAGGCTTCACGGTCAATCTCAGCGCCGCCACCGGGGCGCGCCACGATCAACCCGCCGGGTTCGGCGGCGGGCACCGTCGCCGGTCGACGACGCGGTGCCGGTGTTTCGGCATCGCCAGCGCCGGGCGACCGAAGGCGTCCAGATCACCTCCACGGTGACGCGCACGGGCGACGCCAGCGGGCGGCGCAGACGGTGGGTTTTGGCACGGCAGTGGGCACGGCCGGCGCGGCGGACTACGGCGACCACGGCGTACGCTCAGTTTCGCGGCCCAGGCGAGACCAAGACCTTCACGATTGCAGACGACGACGGACGCGCTATTAGGGAAGCAGCAAGGCTTCACGGTCAATCTCAGCGCCGCCACCGGGACGCGATCAACCCACCGCCGGTTCGGCGACGGGCACCATCACCGGCGACGACGCGGTGCCGGTTTCAGCATCGCCAACGCCAGCGACCGAAAGGCGGACAGATCACCTTCACGAGTGACGCGCACGGGCGACGCAGGCGACAGCAGACGGTGGACTTTGGCTGGCGGTGGGCACGGCCCGGCGCGGCGGACTACACGGCGACCACGGGCACTGGCGCTCAGTTTCGCGGCGGGCAGAGACCACCAAGACCTTCACGGTGCAGATCGTTGACGGACGCGC
>JADJZU010000046.1 GCA_016715625.1 Bacteroidota bacterium | reverse complement strand
TTTGGCCAATACATTGGCTACAAAGGATTACAAACGCTCATTAATGTGGTAAACATCGATGAGCGTATCGATATGTTTGAACCTAACTCGCAACATATAGATGCTTCCACGTTTGTGATGCATATGCTCACTCATACGCCCAACTATCTGTTCAACTATTCGCATCTGGGTCATCAAACCTATTTGAACGATAGCAAGGCGGTGGAAACTTTGCAAAGTTTGAATTTTGATTGCCAGCGATTGGGCTTGGTGCGCGCCAATCTTGAAGAGGTAGAGCCGGTATTGCGCGATGCCGATATGTTGACCATAGATATGTCTTGCGTGCGGCAGGCCGATGCTCCGGCCCATGCCCAGGCATCGCCCAATGGGTTCAGTGGCGAAGAACTCTGCCAGATTGCCCGTTATGCCGGGTTGAGCGATAAATTGACCTCTATCGGTTTCTATGAAATGAATCCCGGATACGACAACAACCGGCAAACAGCACAACTGGTGGCACAGATGATGTGGTATTTTGTGGAGGGATTTTATTCGCGAGTGGGCGATTATCCCATTGATCTTTCCAACCACCTTAAGTTCACGGTGCATTTAGACGATACAGGCCACGAATTGGTATTTTGGCGCAGCCAGAAAACAGACCGCTGGTGGATGGAGATACCCATGGGTGAGAAAGAGAAATTTGCCCGCCATAATTTGCTGCCATGTTCATTCAAAGATTACGAGATGGCCTGCGAACAAGAACTGCCCGACCGGTGGATGCGCGCTTATACCAAATTGAGCTTGAGTTAAACTTGCACAGCCGCATGCTTTCATCCGGAATCTGAAAATTACTACTACATTCAGCACGGCTTTTTGCACCCTATGGCTCAATCTGAATTTTCCGAACTTGATTTTTTAAAGAAACACGTTAGCGCTACCGAGCGCTTGCTCGCTATCAAGCAGCAGCAGATAGATTCGCTGTTGGAGATTACCCGTGCGGTAAACAACAATATGCCCATCAATGCGCTGGCGCGCATCTACGAAAACATTTTGCATGCTCAGCTCGGGGTCAAAAAAATTGGCCTCTTTATTAAAGAAAACGAAGAAAAGTGGGTTTGCATTACGCCCGGTGATTTGCCACCGGACATATTATTATACGATGTGCAAACCAAGCTTACCCCTTTCTCGTTCACCACACCCGTGGCTGCTTTAAAAGACGAGGCGCTGGCAGATTTTGAAATTTTAATGCCGGTAACGCACAAAAAAGAATCCATTGGCTTTGCGCTCATTGGTCCTTTTGGAAACGAAAGCCGCGACACCAAAGAAGAAAAACTAAAGTTTATTCAAACCATCACCAACATTATTGTGGTGGCCAACGAAAACAAAAAACTGTTCAAGAGTCAGATAGATCAGTTGGTGATGCAGAAGGAATTGAAACTGGCTGCCGATATGCAGAACATGCTGGTTCCTTCTAAGTTGCCCAACAACGAATTTTTAGAATGTTCTGCATTCTATAAACCACACAAAAACATCGGGGGCGATTATTACGATTACGTGCAAATCAATGAACACGAAATTGCATTTTGTATCAGCGATATTTCGGGCAAAGGGATTCCGGCAGCTATTCTCATGGCCAACTTTCAGGCTAATATGCGCATTCTGCTGACCCGAAAATATTCGCTGCCACAGTTTATAGATGTGCTCAATACCAAGGTGCTCGAAATCACTAAAGGCGAAAAATTTATTACGCTCTTTGTGGCTACCTATAATTACAAAACCAGAATGCTCACGTATGTCAATGCCGGTCACAATCCTTCTATCCTGCGCAGCAGCAGTGGCATAGAATTGCTGGATAAGGGTTGCACTATATTGGGCATGTTTGATGCGCTGCCTTATATCAACTTCGGTGAAGTGAAGGTAGAGCCGGGTTCCTTACTGGTGAATTATACCGATGGCCTATCGGAGGCATCGGACCCTGATGGAACCTTGTTTGAAGTAGAAGGCCTCATTGATTTTATCAATGAAAATCACGACATGCCGCTGTTAGAATTTAATACCGGCCTGCTCGACCGGGTGATTGCTTTTATGAAAGGAACCGAGTTTGATGACGATATCACGCTCCTTACACTTCGGTTTAAGTAGCTTTTTGCTCGCGCCTGTCCAGACTCACCAGCAGCGCTATCGCAATAAAAAAGAACGGCCCCACCTTATCGGCTTCCAGCAGGTCGCTCAGCAACAGATTGACATACACCATGGCTAATATCACCAGCAGCCACAGCACCAGGTGTTTATCGGCATCGCTCTTCATCCGGTAGTAGATATTTTCGCCATAAATAAAGAGCACAGCTGTCAGCAATAAAAACACCGCCAGCCCCGATATGCCCTGCTCGGCCAGCAGCAGCAGAAAGTAATTGTGAGCCGTGGAGCGCTCTTCATTATCGCTGATATATGTTTCGAAACTGGTGACCGTGTAGCGCTGGTAATACGGAAAAAAATTGCCGGCTCCAAAACCAAACACCGGCCGTTCCTGAAACATGTGCGCGATGGCAATCCACCGATATACGCGTTCCATACTGCTCACATCTTTGCCCTCAAAAGTAGAGGCCAGGTGATCGGATAGCTCATCGTGATAGATGGTGGTTTCAAATTCGGGGGCAAACTTCAGGTAGTTGTTATTATGCGCCAGGTAGCCGCAGAAGATTGCCACCACCACCGCCACCGTTAGCAAGGCGGGCTTTATCCATCGCTGCTTTACCACAAAAATAAACGGGGCAATAGCCAGCACGGCTATGTAGCACGTGCGTGTATACGACAGATAAATGGCCACCACATAGAGCAGCACCGAAGCGCTGAGCAGCTTACGGGTAGCGGTGGCCCTGCCATACCACTGGCGGGCCATCAAGATAAACGGCAGAAAGATGCTGAGCATGGCAGCATAGTTCACGTGATTTCTGAAAAAAGGAGGCATGGCTTTATTCACTTCATCAAATGGGAAGCCTGCCAAACCATGGCGTATGATGGCTTGTATAACCAGAACGGTGAGGGGAATGTAAATACACCAGAATACCTTTTTAAGGTCTTCGTTTGTTTTTACCACAATAGCCGTCATTACGGTAAAGGAGCCCACATACCACAACTTCGACAGAAAAACTTTAGTGGACACCAGCACATTGATGGAGGTAAAGCAGGTAATTAATATCCAGAAGAGATGCGCCAGCAAAGCCAGTATCATCACATGCCGGAAAAATCCCAAGGGGAGCGATGCCGGATTTTGAAACACATAAACAATGGCCAGCAGCAGCATGCCTATCATAAGGGGTTCATCGGGCAGGTCGGTGCCCAGCGAAGGGCCAAAACTGAACTCGAACGAAAGGGGAAGCGAAAACAGCAAGAGATAATAAAGCACCCGGAAATTGATGATGCCGATACCTACAAAAAGAAGGGCAAACGGCACCAGCATCAGATACAGCGCATCCATATAAAAGGCTGACAGCACGGAGGCGATGGACAAGGCCCCCAGTCCCAGAAAAGAAAAAATTTGAGTGCGGTCAAAACTGTGCGTCATGCTACAGTTGTTGTTTTATCTCGCGGATTTGTTCTATCAGCAACACGCCAATGAGCGATACAAACGCTGTGATAAGCACCGTTAAAGTAACCACCAGCCAGCGCACGGGCTTTTCTCTTCTATCGGCCGGAAAGGCTTTTTCTACAATATACAGTGATGAGTTATTGGTGCCGATAGACACTTCCATTTGCTCTTTAATGTTGCTGCGGTGGTTGAGCTCGGTAATGGCATTGTCCTGTCGCTCAATAATGGTTTTGTATAGCTGCACGGCTTTCACATCGGTACCGGTTACTATCACGGTGCCATCGGCTCCGCTGGATGTTTTAATGTTATAGCGCGAGGTGAGCTGTGCCAGCGTATCTTCAAAGGCATTCACTTTCTTCTGCTGCTCCAGCAATTGGTTTGAGAGAATGGTATACAACTCACGCTTGCTTTCGTTCACGTGTTCTTTGTTGAGCTCATCCACTTTTTCTACCACGGCATTCACAATAGCCGAAGCAAGTTTGGGGTCTGTATCGTAGAGCGATATTTCCACCGCTTCGCGCTCGGTCTTTTTTACTTCATAGTTTTTCTCAAATTTTTTGAGCACGGTGGTTTTCCAATATTTCTTGGTGGTATCTGTTTTGTAATGTTCGGCAATGTGAAACGAATCCAGTATGTAGTTAATAACAGGAGCCGAGTTGGCAATAGTCAATATGCGGTTCACGTCCGATTTGGTACCAAAATATTCTGTCTGCATGCCCCCGTTTTCTGTATTAAAGATGACAGCGCGGTCATTTTTGTTTTGGTTGGTAGGGTATAAGGTAGACCACGAAAAATACCACTCATCCATCACAAAAACCGACACAAAAGCCGACACCACAGCGGCTGCCACAATCATAGCAGCGATATGCTTCCACCATTTTATAAATATTCGGATAGTGCCCACCAGATTCAATTCCTCTTTCATGTATTTCTTTTTTTGGATGGGCGAATCTAAAATTTTTAAACAGCGGGGGTGTTTGCCCCTGCGGCTATTTCAAGCGGTGTTGTACTCGCTGCATTGTTAGTAACTCTTAAGGCCTGCGCGCCTTGCAATAGAGCCCCTCCGTTATTTTCGCCTGCATAACAGAATATATCATGCGCGACACTCAGGTATTTGATTTAATACAACAGGAACTTCACCGCCAGCGCGAGGGCATTGAGCTTATCGCCTCCGAAAACTTTACTTCACAAGCCGTGATGGATGCTATGGGCAGTTGCCTCACCAATAAATATGCCGAGGGCCTGCCCGGCAAGCGCTACTATGGCGGTTGCCAGTTTGTAGATCAGATAGAAACAATTGCTATAGAGCGACTCAAAAAACTTTTTGGTGCGGCCTGGGCCAATGTGCAGCCACACAGCGGGGCGCAAGCCAATGCTGCGGTAATGCTCGCCTGCCTGAAACCCGGAGATAAAATTCTCGGCTTTAACCTATCGCACGGAGGCCACTTAACTCATGGTTCGCCCGTTAATTTCTCCGGAAAACTGTATGTGCCATCGTTCTATGGCGTGGAGAAAGAAACCGGCCGCATCGACATGAACAAAGTGCGCGAAACCGCCCTGGCCGAAAAACCCAAACTCATTATCTGCGGTGCCAGCGCTTACTCGCGCGAATGGGATTATAAAACCTTCCGCGCTATTGCCGATGAGGTGGGTGCTCTTTTGCTGGCCGATATTTCGCACCCTGCGGGGCTTATAGCTGCGGGGCTTTTAGATAATCCATTACCACATTGCCATATTGTAACCACCACCACCCACAAAACGCTGCGCGGCCCTCGCGGAGGGGTTATTATGCTGGGTCAGGATTTTGAAAATCCTTTTGGCGACAAAACACCGAAGGGCGAACTCAAAATGATGAGTGCCGTGCTGGATGGTGCCGTATTCCCCGGCACGCAGGGCGGACCGCTGGAGCATGTGATTGCTGCCAAGGCCGTAGCTTTTGGCGAAGCCCTGAGCGATGATTTTAAAACCTATCAGGCACAGGTAAAAGCCAATGCACAGGCACTGGCCTCGGCATTGGTGGCCAAAGGCTATGGCATTATATCGGGCGGCACCGACAACCACCTGATGCTCATAGACCTCCGCAGCAAAAACGTAAGCGGCAAGCAGGCCGAAAATGCGCTCGTGAAAGCCGACATCACCTGCAATAAAAACATGGTGCCCTTTGACGATAAAAGTCCGTTTGTAACCTCCGGCATCCGCCTGGGCACACCGGCTGTTACCTCGCGCGGCATGAAAGAAAACCACATGCAGCAGTTAGCCGACTGGATAGACCGCATTATTATGGATGCAGAAAATGAAACGGTTATAGCGCAGGTAAAAACCGAGGTCAACAGCTTTATGCAGCAGTTTCCACTCTACCAATAAGTAATCATCGGCTTTTGAAAATAACCTTGTTTATTTTCGGTTTGCTCGTTTCTTTCATTCACGTGGAAGCGAAGGTGCATCCTCTTTTCGCAGCCGCTAACCGGCAATA
This sequence comes from Bacteroidota bacterium, assembly GCA_016715625.1. Classification (GTDB taxonomy): domain Bacteria; phylum Bacteroidota; class Bacteroidia; order Chitinophagales; family LD1; genus Bog-950. Next base: position 110,855 of record JADJZU010000046.1, on the reverse strand, counting down.
TCAAGAACAGCAATACGACTCTGCCCTGCTGCTCTTTAATCAGCTTATTCAGCAATACCCCGATAGCCATCAGGGCTACTTCAACCGCGGCCTTTGTCTGTATAAAACCGAAAAATACAGCGAGGCCCTGCTCGACCTTAATGACTGCCTGCTGCTGGATTCCACCTTTATGCTCGCCCGTTTTGTGGAGGCTATGTGTTGGCAGCATACCGGCCGGTGGGAGCAGGCCATGCAGTCTTTTGGCAGCATCACCGAGCCGGAGGCCACCCTCCTGAGCACCCGGCAGCGAATCAAAAACTATCATTTATCCGTTTACATAGCCACCAGATGGTATTATATCATAGCCATGGCCCTCATTTTTATTTTGCTGATAGCCACCGTAATTAGTCTGTTTTCTGCGGCTAAGAACAGATGATGGTAGCGCAGTAACTGTTTTCTAACGGGGGCCTATTACACCGGCCTGCCATACCTGCCTCCTTCTCTTTTCTCCTTAACACAAATCACCGATTCTGCGATTGACCGCTGCCGCTGCCTGGCGCTCCTTTGGCTTACACAAAGCAGCATATCATGCACCCTTTACATGGCCCACTTTACCCCATTTTGCCGCCTTACATTGCCTTACAGGCGGATAAATGTTGGTTCTCCCACACCGGGGAAGGTTCAAAATGCATAGCTTTTAATGTATCCCCACTTGGGGAAGATGCAGATTGTATAGCTTTTAGGGTATCCCCATATGGGGAGGATTCAAAATGTATAGCGTTTAAGGTATCCCCATCTGGAGAGGATTCAAAATGTATATCGTTTAAGGTATCCCCATCTGGAGAGGATTCAAAATGCATAGCTTTTAGGGTATCCCCATATGCGGAAGCCTCAAAATCCATTGGTTTATGTGCCTGCCACACTGCAGATACAGCTACCGAGAACCGTTTCAGCGCATTTCTTAACTAAAACCATAAAAAAATGAGTACTATCAGAAGACAACTACCCGAAACCCACGACACCCGCTTGCTGGCCCTGCAACAAGCCAAAGCCAAACTGGACACCCTGCCGCCTGCTTCCAATCCGCTGAGCACGGCTACCACCACCCGGCTTACCAATTCGCTCACCGATTTTTTGGCACGCATGAGTAACATTTCGCTGGCCCGCGCGGCCTACAGCGGCAACACGGCTCAGAAAAACGCGGCCGAAGCAGAGGCCCGTATGTGGGTGAGCCATTACTATCAGGTGTTTAACCTGGGCGTGGCGCGGGGCGAATATGCTGCTGCAGACCGCGCCTACTATAACCTGCCCATAGACAGCAGCGCCCTGCCCGATATGGCCAGCGAAGCCGACCTGGCCCTGTGGGGCAACCGCGTAAGCACAGGCGAAGCCGCCCGCGTGGGGGCCGGTGGCACCGCCATGAGCAACCCCACCCAGCTGCAGGTAAAAACAAAAGTGGATGCCTATGTGGCCGAGCTGAGTCAGCAAACCGGCTTTTACGAAACCCTCGACACAGCCGAAGAAGCCCTGGAGGCCATATTGCCCGAAACCGATAAGGTGATTAAAAAAGTGTGGGACGAGCTGGAAACCTATTACAACGAAGAGAGCGATGAAAGCCGCAGAGAAAACTGCCGGCAGTGGGGCGTGGTGTATGTCACCGAGGGTTCTTCCAAAACCCTCAGCGGCACGGTTACCTACAATGGCGCTCCGGGCGTGGGGCTGGTGGTGCGGTTTAAAAGCGGCATTAATAAAAGCACCGTCAATGCTCAAGGGGCCTATAGCCTGAGCACCACGCTGATGGATAGTCAAAAAATTGCGATAGAAAAGTTTGACAGCAATAACCAGCTCATCCGCTCGTGGGAGTTTGAAGTAGTGCTGCAGGAAAACCAAAACACAGTAGAAGACTTTGTGGTGAATGATTAAGGGGAGAGTAATTACCGTTTATGTAAGAGCCACCATTCGGTGGCTCTTATTACATGGATTACAGGCGGCATATCAACCCCGCCTTTTTTTATTTTAGGGTAACTAAAAGAAACCCCCATGCCACCACTCCGCGAAATTGTAGTGCTGGACGACCATGTGATGTTCAGCCATGGCTTAGAGAAAGTATTGAACCACGCACTGCCCGCTACCCACGTCAGCATTTGCACCACCTACGAAGAACTGGAAACCTATGTCCGGCACCACCACCCCGATGTAGCCCTGCTGGATATTCAGCTTAAAAATATACGGTACAATGGCTTTGATGCCTGCCGCCTTTTGCAGCACACACAGCCGCAGTGTATACGCATTATCTGTTCCATGCACAGCCCCGGGCTTTACTCCACCGAGGCCGCTGAACGGGGTGCCCATGCCTACGTGTGCAAAAGCGAAGACCCTGAAGAGCTGCTGAACTTTCTGCAACACGACAATACTGCTTATAAGATGAAGTTTTGCGTCTTGGGCGAAGTGAAAGACCGGTACGATGATTTTAAAGAAGATAAACGCTTTGACCTGCTTACCCACCGCGAACGCGAAATATTCTGCCTCATGGGCCAGCAAATGAGCCTGCCTTCCATTGCCCGCTTCTTACACATCAGCTACAACACGGCCAAAACCCATCGCGCCCATATCATGCAAAAACTGGAAGCGCACACCCTGGAAGCTCTGTATGCATTAGCGCTGCGGCATTAGTATAGCCGCCCCGTAAACTTCTTTGCTGAAAAGGCTATTGCATGGCAACAAGCTATGCACGCATCAACAAAGGAAGATGAATATCATCTACACCGCAAAACTTTCTCCGCAGGCGCAGGTGCGGGTGGCATTCGGGTTTTTAAACTCAAAACCCTTTCCGTTTAGCCCATCCGAAAAATCGAGGGTCGTATTGCACACATATAAAAACGAACGAAGGTCGGTTACCAGTTTCACCCCCTTGTCTTCAAACTGCTGGTCGTCCGGCTTTATTTCATTATCAAAATCCATTTTATAAGAAAGCCCCGAGCAGCCGCCTCCGTTCACCGTTACCCGAACAAAGTAATCGGGTTTGTTTTCATTCAGTTTTATCTCTTCAATTTTCTTTTTGGCAATTTCCGATACAAATAGCATAGCATATTGTTTAGTGCAGCAAATGTAACTCAATAATTATTCCTTTGTTTGCATTAAGAAATATTGACAGATATGCTTAAAATAGAACATATAGGAATAGCCGTAAAAGACATGGAAAGCTCCAACAATCTTTTTACTAAGTTGTTCGGCCGGCAAGCTTACAAAACCGAAACAGTGGAGTCGGAGCATGTAAATACCTCCTTCTTTAAAATGGGCGAATCAAAAATCGAGTTGCTGCATGCCACCCACCCCGAAAGTGCCATTGCCAAGTATATAGAGAAAAAAGGGGAGGGCATCCACCATATTGCCTTTGCTGTAGAAAATATTGAAGCAGAAGTAGAGCGCCTGAAAGCCGAGGGCTTTCAGCCCATTTCTGAAAAACCTAAGCACGGTGCCGACAATAAGCTGGTTTTCTTTTTTCATCCCAAAAGCACCAATGGTGTTTTAATAGAACTGTGTCAGGATATAAAATGAGTAAAACCTACAAGCATATTTTCTTTGACCTCGACCACACCCTGTGGGATTTCGATACCAATTCTAAACTTGCCTTGCAGCAGATTTATGAAACGGAGAAACTTGTTTCACGCAATATTCCATCTTTCGAAAACTTCCATCACCGCTACAAGATGATTAACGACCGATACTGGGCGCGTTATCACAACAGCCATGTCACCAAGGAGCAACTGCGTGTTGGTAGATTCTTCGATGCCTTGGCAGAGTTTGGAGTACGAGATCAATTTCTTGCTGAACGCATGGCGCAAAGCTATATTGAAATCAGCCCGCGCATGACGGCCCTTTTCACCAATGCCGTAGATGTATTGGTTTACCTGGACGAAAAATATCCGCTTCATTTAATCACTAATGGTTTTGCCGAGGTGCAATGGCTGAAACTGGAACACAGCGGATTGAAACCTTTTTTTGAGCACATTATCATTTCCGAGGAAGTTGGCACCCAAAAACCCGACCGCAAAATATTTGAGATAGCCATGGAGCGCGCTCAAACCCAACCCAGCGAGTGCGTGATGATAGGCGACAACATGAATACCGACATTGCCGGTGCGCGCGCTGCCGGCATCGACCAGATATTTTTTAACCCCAACCGCAAACATACCCGCGACAAAGCCACCCACCAGATATTTGAACTCAAAGAGCTGATGCAGTTGCTGTAAAAAAAGAAGCGCCATCTCTGGAAGAGATGGCGCTTCTTAAAATAGGTTAGTTCTGTTTATTGACCCAGGTATGATTTCAGCGCTTTACTGCGCGATTGAGAACGTAATTTGGTAATGGCTTTATCCTTAATCTGGCGGATACGCTCGCGGGTAATGCCCAGTTGCTCGCCAATATCTTCCAGTGTCATAGGGTGTTCTACACCGATACCGAAGAAAAGTTTAATCACTTCTCTTTCGCGGTCAGTCAGAGAGGAGAGTGTTCTTTCGGTTTCGTCTTTCAGCGATTCGGTGTAATCCAAACGTTTATCGGCCTGTTCTGCATTCACGTTTTCAATCACATCCATCAGCGAGTTGCTTTCGCCATCGGTAAACGGAGCATCCATCGACACGTGGCGGGCAGCAATACCCAAGGTAGCCTGCACTTCTTCCACTGTTACACCCATTACCAAGGCCACCTCATCGGGGGTGGGCTCGCGCTGAAACTTCTGCTCCAGCTCCGAAAACACTTTATTGATTTTAGTCAGCGAGCCTACTTTGTTCAATGGCAAACGAACCATCCGGCTATGCTCGGCCAGAGCCTGAATAATGCTCTGACGAATCCACCACACTGCATACGATATGAATTTGAATCCACGGGTTTCATCAAACTTTTGAGCGGCTTTCACCAAACCCAGATTGCCTTCGTTAATCAGGTCGTTCAGCGACAGGGAATTGTTTTGGTATTGCTTAGCCACCGACACCACAAAGCGCAGGTTGGCGCGGGTCAGTTTTTCCAGGGCAGTTTGGTCTCCGGCACGTATTCTCCGGGCCAAATGCACCTCTTCTTCGGGTGTCAAAAGATCCTCTTTACCAATCTCCTGCAGATACTTTTCAATGGATTGGCTTTCACGGTTGGTGATGGATTTGGAAATTTTTAGCTGCCTCATGGATAACCTCCGGGTTAAGTTTTTTTAATTTAAGGGAGTGGCGAAAATAAACTTTTATGAATACGAACGTAATGTAATGCCTGAAACGGAAAATGGCAAGTATTCGCCCACTCTTTTTTCGTTTTATCCCTGTAAAGACGTCCGGAGCCGGCAAAATATTGTGCAGAAAAAGGAAAAAGAAGCCCAAGGTGATGTACATCAGCCGCTTTTTGCGTTTTTTACAAATTGATACTACGTTTGATTTCGATGAAAACAGCAGCATTCCGTTGGTTTATCCTTGTTTTGGGCATTGGGTCTGCCACCTTGGCCATGGCCCAAAAGGTGCAGGTATCCAACGAGTTTAAGCTGCCCAACAAGTCCCCCAAGTTTAAAGTGATTGGCAAAAACAACGATGGCATCCTGGTTCGTTTGTTTGGCTCCGAGGATGTGCTCGAGGTTTTTTCCGATGACCTCAAGCTGCTGAATTCTAAAACCATAGAGTTCAAAAATCAGGAAGGGCCGCTGCAGCATATCATGCTCAATAAAACCGGGGCGGTTATTTTTTACCTAATGCAGGATAAAAAGATGTCGGTGCTCTTTGCCCAGCCGGTCAATTCCAAATTGATGGAAATCGGGAAGCCTATAGCAATCGACACTATTATCGACCGTAAAGACCTGGTGGCCAGCAACCTTCGGTTTAAAACCTCTGCCGACCAAAATTTTACATTTATCTACTATCCTTTTTTTGCAGCCGGTGAGGTGCAAAGTGTGCGCTTTGTTTGTTTGGATAGGTCGCTGCAAACGCTTTACAACAAAAATATTCCACTGGGCCGCGAAGAAGCTGCACTCGAAAGTTCACGCAGCCTCATCGATAATGCCGGCAATGCCAGTCTCATTTTAAAAGGCACCAACCGCAGCGACTACAACGTATTTCGGGTAGCTGCCAATGGTGAGGTGAGCACCTATAACATCGTTTTGCCCAAACGTATTTTTGGTGAGCCTTCTATAGAAACCGACAACAAGAATGGAACGCTCCTCCTCAGTGCTTTTTATGACGATGGTGCCGAGGCGGGGGAGGAAGTAGCCAATGGATTTTTATTCCTCACGATGGATGGTGCCACGGGCGAGTGGAAGAGCCAAACCATGACCCCTTTCGATAAAGAATTTATCACAACGCTCACCGGCCGCGAAACCCGCGAAAACGGACGGCTCTACACTTTCAACCTGAAAAAAACCGTGCTGCGCAACGATGGGGGCGGGTTGGTAGTGGCCGAATCGTTTATAAAAGATGAACGCGAAGTGCCGATGGTGGGCATTCAGCCCGGATTCAATTCTTTCCGCACTAGTTCCATTTATCAGTTCAATGATATTATCGCCTTTTCTTTCAATGCGCAAGGCGTGGTGGAGTGGAATGCGGTTTTGCGCAAAAAGCAAGCCAGCGAAGACGATAATGGAGCATTCTCTTCGTTCTTTATCGCCAACCAAAAAGACGTGCTTCGGTTCATTTACTTAGACGACATCAGCTCTTCTGCCGACCTCAACGAATATGTGTTGCATAGCAATGGAAAGTCGGAGCGCAAGACCCTCCTCAATCAGGAGGTGAGCGATTTAATGTTGTTGCCCAAATCGGGCCGGCAAATTGCTCCCGATGCGGTGGTCATTCCGAGCTATAAATCCGGGGTGTTGAAACTCACAAAAATCAACTATTAATAATCGGCTGCGGGCCCAAACAACGCTATAAGTGTTAAGCTTTTTCAAATCAAATAACCCCGGAGTTGTCGTTTTCTATTTCATTTATCTGCTGGCCTTTCGGTTGGTTTTTTTGCTGAGTGCCCCCGACCTTACTTTTCTGCAAAACTACCACGAGCCACTCAGCCATTTTTTCTTTTCCGGATGGGCAGGTGCTGCCCTTCAAACTCCCTGGGTATCGCTGACTGCGGCTGCCTTATTGGTGTTTGTGCAGTCGCTCTATGTCAACCGAATCATCAATGAACAACGCATGACTGCCAAGAAAAATTTCCTGGCCGGCTTACTTTACATCATGCTGACTTCTGTGTTTCGCGAGGGCCTCGTTCTTTCACCGGCTCTGGTCGCGCTTACCTTCATTATCATAGCCTGCGAACGCACTTTTTGTTTAATCAAAAAGGAGAAAATGTATGGCGATATATTCGATATCGGCTTTCTTATCTCGCTGGCTTCTTTCTTTTATTTTCCGGCTCTCGCCTTGTTGCTTTTTTCATTGGCCGGCCTGGGGAATCTTCGTTCGTTTAACTATCGCGAGTTTGTAGTGTTGGTGTTAGGACTGGCCACTCCGTTTTATTTGCTGTTTACCCTTTATTACTGGAACGATAACCTGCCACAAATGCTCGTAGCTATTACCAACCACTACCAGCAGGGCTGGTTCATGGGGTTTCATCCGCACACTGTAGAGTGGATACAGATAGGCGGCTTGCTGGCGCTTGCGCTGGCCTTGTTGGCAATGGTGCCGGGGGTGGTTTATTCTTCCTTGATTCAGGTGCGCAAGTTTGTCGCTATTCTGATGTTTTTATTGCTGCTCATGGTGGCGGCTTTCTTTCTGCAGCAGCAGGTGAGTTTGTCGCATGGGGTGTGGCTGGCCTTTCCGCTCAGCATTTTTTTGACCATGGTCATCCTGCAGCTGAAACGAAAAATGATAGGCGAAGTGATGCACATAATATTATTTTTGGCCCTCATGGCAGCACAGTATGGGCCACTTTTATTCTCCATCTAAATCCTTAAAAAATGAAGTTTGGTGTAGTCGTTTTCCCCGGTAGTAATTGCGACAGAGATATGTATCATGTAGTCACCGAAGTAATGGGTGCCGAAGCGCGTTACATCTGGCACAAAGAAACCGATATCTCTGATTTTACGACAGACGACTGCATCATTTTCCCCGGAGGATTCAGCTATGGCGATTACCTGCGCACCGGTGCCATCGCCCGTTTTTCGCCCATTATGGAAAGTGTAATTGAGTTTGCCGGCAGAGGCGGCAAGGTGCTGGGTGTTTGCAATGGCTTTCAAATACTATGCGAAAGTCACCTGCTGCCCGGGGCACTGCTCCGAAACGAAAGCATGAAATACGAATGCAAGAATGTGTATCTGAAACCACAAACTCGAAAAACAGCTCTTACGTGCAAAATAGATGAAGAAGCAGTGCTTAAAATTCCGATTGCGCATGGCGAAGGAAGATATTACTGCGACCGCGATACCTTGAAATCCTTATATGAAAACGACCAGATACTGTTTAAGTATTGCGATGAAAGCGGAGAGGTAACAGACGATGCCAATCCTAATGGCTCGCTCGATAATATTGCCGGTATCACTAATCTTGGCAAGAACGTATTCGGTATGATGCCGCACCCGGAACGTGCCTCCGAAAAAGAACTCCTGAACACAGACGGAAAAATCCTGTTTGAGTCACTGATGAGCAGGGTGCTGGAGATGACCGTCCTCTTCTCCGAATCGCGCACTGCCTAAGTGTAATTGTCACAGAATTGTCATTTTGCTTAACGATTCCCAAAAGGGCGCATTCTGTCCTTGGGGGATTCTGTGGAAAGTTACATTTGCAGCCATTAATTTCTTAACCAAAAAAACTCAAGAAAAATGAAAATCAAGTTTACTTTCTTCGCTCTTCTTTCGGTTGTTGTACTGGGCTTAAATGCGCAGCAGTTAAACAACTCCGGCTTTAACACCTGGACAACATTGGCTCCTACCGATTGGGGAACCATTGAATCCGCTATCGGTCAACCTTTTGGTCTTGCTACCAAAGACACAGCCGACAAAGTGGAAGGAGCTGCCTCTATTGCCATTAAAACCGACTCGGTTCAAACTCCAAACGGCAAAATACTTGTTTCCGGTTTCGTATCTTCCGGCAGCACAGCGTACGCACCACCTAGCTTTGTGATAACAGGTGCACCCTTCGCTTTCCGTCCTGATACACTTTTCTTTGCATTTAAATACGCCCCCGGAGCAGGTGGAGACACTGCAGCTTTGCAAATCTATTTGACTAAAAACGACACCATTGATGTGATTGCCGGTGGAGTTACTATCCCTGCAGCGGCACAATGGTCATTAATCTATGTTCCGCTTGCCACAGCATATGTGAGCTCACAGACTCCAACAGAATTAGCACTTCAGTTTTACTCCAGCGCAGGCGGTGGAAAAACAGGGTCTCTTTTAAAAGTGGATGCCGTTCGTTTTGGTTATGTGAATCTTCCGAGCGCTTTGCAGCAAATTGCTGATGAGTTAAACGTGAATGTATTCCCTAATCCGGCCAGCAACCAGGTGAATATTCAGGCTGCCAGCGACATGAGCGGCTACTATTTTGAAATGGTAGACATGAACGGAAGAATTGTGATTTCAGAAAATCTGAACGGAACCAGCGTAGTTGTAAATGTTTCAGAACTTTCAAAAGGAAATTACGTGTATCGTATATCCGATGCTAACGGAATCATCCTGAACCGCAGCCAGATTTCTATTGCAAAATAATTGTTCCCTTACAATCAGTTTAGCGATAAAGCTGCCCACTTTGGGCAGCTTTATTTTTTAACAAACGAAATATTTCGCAAAGGGTTTGCGTTTTAAATGGAAATTGCTTTTTTAGCAACCTTAATTTAAACCCGACTAAACTAAACAAACCAATAGCCATGAAGCTAAACAAATTGTATGCGTTACTCGCTTTGCCGGCCCTCGTGCTCGTATCCTCATGCGGCAAGGAAAAATCATCGGTAACAGGCTGGAACTACAACGACTCTAAAAACGGAGGTTTTGAAGTTGTAAAATACCAGGGACAAGAAACCGGACCCGGTCTGGTGTATGTTCAGGGTGGAACCTTTGTAATGGGAAATACAGAGCAGGATGTGATGTATGAATACCACAACATCCCACGCAGAGCTACCGTGTCTTCTTACTACATGGACGAAACCGAAGTGGCCAACGTGCACTATCGCGAGTATCTGTATTGGATGAACCGCGTATTCGGAACTGATTTTCCGGATGTGGTTAAAAAAGCACTTCCCGATACATTGGTTTGGAGAGATGAGTTAGCTTACAACGAGCCTTATGTAGAGTATTACTTCCGTCACCCGGCTTATGATTTTTATCCGGTGGTGGGTGTAAACTGGTTGCAGGCAAACGACTTTGCTTCCTGGAGAAGCGATCGCGTGAACGAAAGAATTTTGATTAACAAAGGCGTTTTAGCGGAGAATCCTTCTCAAGTGGGAAGTGATAATTTCAATACAGAGTCTTATTTAGTAGGTCAGTATGAAGGTGCTGCCGGCAAAAGACCGATGAAAGATTTAAACCCGAACGGAACCGGCACTCGCCACGTGCGTTTGGAAGACGGTATCATGTTGCCGAAGTATCGTTTGCCAACCGAAGCAGAGTGGGAATTTGCCGCTTTGGCTTTGATCGGCAACCAGCCTGCTACCTCTGAAGAGCGTGTAACCGATCGCAGAATTTACCCTTGGAACGGAACTTCTACCCGCTATCCTAAATCAGGTATGTGGCAGGGAGAATTCTTGGCGAACTTCAAAAGAGGACGCGGAGATAACATGGGTATAGCCGGTAAGTTGAACGACAATGCCGACATTACTGCACCTGTAAAATCTTTCTACCCGAACGATTTCGGTTTGTATAACATGGCCGGTAACGTAAACGAGTGGGTATTGGATGTATATCGTCCGATGACTACCAGCGATGCGAACGATTTCCACACTTTCCGTGGTAACGTGTTTCAAACCAAAGTGCTGGATGCTGATGGCAATCCGGTTGAAAAAGATTCTTTGGGTAAAATTCAATACCGCGATGTAACCCAGGAAGAAAGTGCTAACCGCAGAAACTACCGCAGAGGCGATGTAAGAAACTTTATCGATGGCGATGAGGTATCGGCTGTAGATTACAAATTTGGTCAGTCTTCTTTGATTGATGACAATGCCCGCGTATTTAAAGGTGGCAGCTGGAAAGACAGAGCATATTTCTTGTCGCCCGGTACCCGCAGATATTTGGACCAGGCGCTTTCTACCGATGATTTAGGTTTCCGTTGTGCAATGGACCGTGTGGGTTCACCTAGCGGAAATGTGATGAAAGGCGGAAAGGGTGGAAACAACTTCCCGAAAGAGAAAGGCAAAAGAAAAATGAAAGGATAGTTTAGACTAACCTCCCAATAAAGAATCCCCCGACAGCAATCGGGGGATTTTTATTTTCAGCCCATGCAATTGGAACAACTTTACACACATTATTTAGCTTCAAGGGGTGTAACCACCGATACCCGGAACATACAACCCGGCAGCATTTTTTTTGCCCTGAAGGGTGAACGCTTTAATGCCAACACGTTTGCCGCAGAAGCACTAGAGAAAGGAGCAGCTTATGTAGTGGTGGATGAAATAGCCGATGAAAAATGGAAAGAGCAATACGGTGTACGGCTGATACTAGTGCCTGACGTGCTGGCTACGCTGCAGCAGTTGGCCGGGCATCACCGCCAGCAGTTTACGTTTCCGGTGCTGGCCATTACGGGCAGCAATGGAAAAACCACCACCAAAGAACTGGTGGCTGCGGTGCTGAGTAAAAAATATCGAACCGCTTTTACCAAAGGCAACCTCAACAACCACATTGGTGTGCCGCTTACCCTGCTCTCGATAGATGCTGCGCAAACCGATTTTGCGGTGATAGAGATGGGCGCCAACCATCAGCGCGAGATTGCTTCCTACTGTGCTTACACCCGCCCCGATTTCGGCCTTATTACCAATGTGGGCCTGGCGCATGTGGAGGGTTTTGGGGGCTTTGAGGGGGTGGTGAAGGGCAAAACCGAATTGTATGCCGATGTGTATGCCCGCGGAGGAAAGGTGTTTATCAGTGCCGATAATGAGCTATTGCTGAGTAAGTGGAAAGCCTTGGACACTACAGCCGAGCACCTGATTACCTACGGACAATCATCTGAGTATTGCCGGGGCCAATTGCTGAGCGGACATACGTTTTTGACTTTGGAAACCGAAGGGGTGCGTGTACCAACCCAACTGGTGGGCGACTATAATTTTGATAATGTGATGAGTGCCGTATGCATTGGTAAATATTTTGGGGTTGCCATGGCTGATATCAAACAGGCCATAGAAGCCTATGCCCCCGACAATAACCGCTCGCAGCAGATGCAATGGGGCACCAACACCATTATTATGGATGCTTACAATGCCAACCCCAGCAGCATGCACGAGGCGCTGAACAACTTTGAGAAGCGGCTGGCCAACAATCCCCACGCGCAGGCCGTGGTGGTGCTGGGCGAAATGATGGAGCTGGGCGAATACGCTGCGGAAGAGCATCGGAAGATAGCCGACCGCCTTTGTGAACCCGGCTGGCAGGCTGTAAACCGTGTGCTAGTGGGCGGAGGCTTTGAGGCGGCAGCGGCCCGGCACCCGCAGCAGCTACAGTGGTTTGCCACCACCGATGAGGCGAAGCGCTGGTTTGTTGATAGTCACCTCCACAATGCCCTCATCCTGATTAAAGGTTCGCGCAAAAACGAGCTGGAAAAGTTGCTGCAATAGATACAGCCAGGACAGGGAGTGCCGGCTTATTTATACTTATCGAGATAATCGCGGTTGTAGAGGTAGATTTTTTTGTGCACGTCATCGCTGACAAAGGCATGACGATAGCCCGGCCTGCGCCATTGCACTTCCAGCTCTTTGCCATTACGCTCTCTGCGCACCTCCTTAAACCCAAGCTCCTTTAGTTCCCTGATAGCCGATTTATACTCCTTATTGGAGAAGGTGAGCAAAAGCCCCTGAAACTCATTTTTCTCCGAAAAGTAAACGACTGCTATGTCATCACTGTTGGTTTGATGGCCATATAAATAGGTTTTGCTCTTGGTCTTGCTGATATCGGTGCCAAAGCGGTACTGGTAGCCCCGCAGCAGGTCGGACGCGTTTTTCATGTTTATCTTCTCTACTAAATCGTTGAGGATTCGGAGTTTGCCGCTAAAATTCTGGGCATACACCAATTGCAACGAACATACACACAACAGGGTCAACAGTTTCTTCATGAGGGCATATTTTCAGGCAGCCAAAAATAGCAGAAGTGCGCACAATGAGGGCTTCTGAATGCTTACACAGGCGTTGCCACATAGCCTCCGCCACATTTTTTTTACATTGTTGCTACCTGCCGTTGATTGTCCCCTAACCCTCGAATATGCCATTTCTGCAACTTTTGTTTAAGAATGGTGCCACGTTGGCGTATTTATACGGCTTAACACTCATAAATATCAACTCAACACAGATACACAGATATGAACTTAACACAGAACTTTAACGACTTAACATAGATTTTTAATAACTAAACACGCTTCTAATAGAACAAAACACAGATATTTATTAACAAAACACTGATTTTTTACAGGTAAACACGGAAGATAAGTAACTTAACACGGATGTTTAATAGCTCAACACAGATTTTTTTCAAAAAAAAGCGTGTTAAAATGATTTACATCTATGTTTTTTCCTTCTGCATCTATGTTGATTTCATTTATTTCTGTGTTTAGCTATAAAATGTCTATGTTTTTGTTCAAAAACTCTGTAAAGAAGCCATGATTGGCAGTGTTTGCATTACATCAGCGTATGTTTGTATTACCATTTCCTGTGTTGAGTTGATAGAAATCTGTGTTTTTAAGCGAAAAGAAATCAAAAACATGCCTTTTAGCTTATGGGGGTTGAGCATGACCCTACTTCCATTAGGTAGAGACAGGACCTGCTGGGGCCAATCCATTGCGGTGTTGCTGGAGGAAGGAAAGTGAAAAACCTCAAAAATTCAGAATATCGGGGCAGGGCACATAGCCTTTGAGCTTTCGCGGGTTCAGGGAGTTGTCATCGCCACCGCTCCAGTTAAAGGTAAACGACAGCTCGTGCGAGCCGCCCGATTTATTCATGAGGGGCGATATGGTGTAGTCGTAGCTGTAGCCCACCCGGAACTTTCCTTTCTTGAAACCCAGATAGCCGATTATGGCATCGGCATTGTAGATAGAATAGCGGGCCCCTAAACCAAAATACACAAAGCTGATGCCTGTGAGAAACGAAGCATCTACCTGAAAGGCCTTGCCCTGATTCACAAACAGCAAATTGGGCGAAAGCCACACTTTGTAGCGCATGTCGGCCTTGTGCTTAATGGGCAGATTGGCCCCAAAGTGAACCGTAAACTTCATAGGCACGGCCTCATCGCTATTGCCGCTGATAGATTGCTTGCGCATGAGCAGATTGTTTACCGCAAAGCCTACATATACCTTCTCGGTAAAAAAAACGGCCCCCGCGCCCATGTCGCCCTGGTGGGTAAATGTTTTGGCCGGGATGGGTTCGGCTGTGGGGTTCAGCTGGTCTATATTGTTGTAAAAACCGGTGTAGGGGTTTATCATATCGCTCCACAGCAGCTCGTTCCACTTAATGCGCTGGTGTATGTAGCTGCCCGACACGCCTATCTTGATAGCCATTTTGCGGTTTATCTTAATCTGCTGCGAATACATCACCGTGGCGCGGTAGCTGGCGAAGAGGTTATTCATAATCTGGTCGGCCGTAAACAGGGCCCCGATGCCTCCGCGCATTTTCAGAATATGCATATCAAAGCCGGCCATGTAAGTGGTGTAGCCTCCGTTAAAGCCATCGCCTAGGGCGCTCCACTGGTTGCGGTAGTTGGCCGTTACACGGGGGCCGTAGCTGATGCCCGCTAAAGCCGGATTAAGATGCAGGGGCGCACTGAAATACTGGCTCATTTCCACATCCTGCGCCTGCGCAGCAAGCAGGGTGCCGAGCGTGAGCAAAAAGAGGAACGAATATTTAAACGGTGCAGCCAAAATTTGTGATGTTTGCATACAAAGCAATAAAACTGATAAACCTCCGTTTTATTGCGCTGTTTTTAAAATTAGCGGGCTAAAATAATGATGCAAATGGTTTATTCTCTCTCTTCATACAAGAAGTTTATGTTGCTCAAAAGCATACTGCTGGTCTGTGCAGGCCTTCTTTCACTTCCGGCCTTGGCGCAGGACTACGCACGCCAGTTAAACTGGCAGGCCAAGCCCCGCACCATTGTAACCATAGAGGGTAAGCAGATTTCGCAACCCACCTTTGCGAATGCCGGCCACAGTGAGGAAAAAAACATGCTGGCGGTGTATGTAGAGCGCATTCCGGTGAGCAGCGCAGGCGATGTGCGTGTAGAGCTTGCCAATGCGGTGTATTCGCCCGTAAATCTGGCACCCGGCAGCGAGGCTTTTATTACCAATGAAGTGCAGTTGCGCTCCGATATAGCGATTCAGAAAAAACAGCCACGTGTTTGGGTAGAGGTATTGCCTTATCGCAAAAATGCTGCGGGGCAAATAGAGAAACTGGAAACCTTTACGCTCCGCGTTATGCTCACGCCCAAAATGCAGAAGCGCTCGGGTCAGGCTTATGCTGCCAACTCGGTGCTGGCCAGCGGGCGCTGGTATAAAATAGCGGTGAACAGCGAGGGTATGTTTAAAGTGGATTACAGTTTTATCAAAAACAAACTGAACCTGGACCCCAACAGTTTTTCGCTCAGCAGCCTCGCTATTTATGGCAACGGAGGCGGCATGGTGCCGGACGAAAACAACCAGCCCCGATTCGATGACCTGGCCGAAAACCCCACCTTGCTGCAGGACAACAACAGCAATAATCGTTTTGACGAGGGCGACTATCTGCTCTTTTACGGGCAAATGCCCGATGAGTGGAAATACGATGCCGGCAGCCAGACTTTTTCGCATCTCAAAAATCTGTATAGCGATAAAACCTATTATTTCCTGACTCCCGATGCCGGCACCGGCAAGCGGGTACCCGTGCAAACCAATACCGCGGTGGCCAATAAAACCATTACCAGGTTTGACGAGCACGCCTACCGCGATGTGGACGAAGAGAGCGTGCTCAAAAGCGGAAAAATATGGCTGGGCGATAAAATGAGCAGCTTTAATAACAGCAGCACCTTCAACTATAATTTCCCGAATCTGGTTACCGCTACTCCGGTACGCATTAAATCATCCATAGCCGCCAAAACATCCACCGGGTCCAATACGCTGGTGAGCATCAACGGGCAGCAACTCATCAATCACAACGAGCCGGGCATCAGCAGCGGTTCTTATCCTCCGGGGGCCTTGCCCTATATTGCTTCTGCTGCCTATAACGCTACCTCCGATGCCATCAATGTGGGCTATACCTTTAACATCAGCAGCGACCCCACCGGCACGGCTGCCGTTTATATCGATTGGTTTGAGCTCCTGCTTCAGTGCGGCCTGAGCCTGAGTGGCGATTTTATGAGTTTCCGCAGCATAGAGTCCATCGGTTCGGGCAATGTGTCGCAGTTTATCCTCAACAACGCCAACGGCAATACCCGCGTGTGGAATGTGACCGACATCAGCAGCATTACGCAAATGGGCGGCACGCTGAGTGGTTCGGCTTTTTCGTTTCAGGCAGTGACCGATGATCTGGAAGAATTTATTGCCTTTAATGCAGCGGCTAATTTCTCCGCTCCCGAATACATAGGCACCGTGGCCAATCAAAATTTACATGCGGTGGGCGAACCTGATATGGTGATTGTGACCCACGATGATTTTGAAGCCGCCAGCAACGAACTGGCCGATTTTCACCGCACCTTCGATGGCCTGTCGGTGAGTGTGGTGCGCATATCGCAAATCTACAACGAGTTTGGCAGCGGCCGGCCCGATATATCGGCCACCCGCGATTTTATGAAAATGCTCTATGACCGGGCCGGCACCGACACTGCTTTAATGCCGCAATATTTATTGCTGATGGGCGATGGCAGCTACGACCCCAAAGACCGCGAGCCCAACAAAACCAATTTCATTTCTACCTATCAGAGCAACGAGAGCTACTCGCAGACTTCCACTTATACCAGCGATGATTTTTATGGTTTGCTGGACGAGAACGAAGGCGGAAACATTACCAACTCTGCCGAGGATTTGGATATTTCCATCGGCAGGCTCCCCGTAGAAACGGCACAGGAAGCCTGGGAGGTGGTGAACAAAATCAAAAACTATAAGCGCCCGCAAAAAGATGCTTCGTGTGTCGAAATTACATCCAACAACAGCTGGCGAAACACGGTTACCTTTATAGCCGATGATGAAGATAGTGGCGTGCACTTATACGACAGCGAGGCTATATGCGAAGATGCCCGCACCAACCACCCCGAGTATAATTTCGATAAAATATACCTGGATGCTTACAAGCAGTTGCCCACTCCGGCCGGTGACCGCTATCCCGATGTAAACACTGCTATTCTGAATAAAATCAATTCCGGAACCCTGGTGCTCAACTGGGTGGGCCACGGTGGCGAAACCAACTGGGCGCATGAGCGCATTTTTAACCAAAGCGAAATTGTGGTGCTCAACAATAAAGAGAAACTACCGCTCTTTATCACTGCCACCTGCGAGTTTAGCCGGTTTGATGCGCCCGAGCGCACAGCCGGTGAATGGCTGATAGTGAATGGCAAGGGAGGAGCTATAGGTTCGCTCACCACAGTGCGTCTGGTTTACTCCAATGCCAACAAGGCCCTTAACACCAAGGCCTTTGAATTTTTGCTGGAACCTTACAACGGCAAATCGCACCCGACCCTGGGCGAAATGAATATGCTCACCAAAAACAATGTGGTGACCGACATTACCAATACCCGAAAATTTACACTGCTAGGTGACCCTGCCATCACCTTGAACTATCCGCAGATGAATGTGGCCACCACAGCCGTTAACAATGTGCCCGTATCATCACAGGCCGATACATTGAAAGCACTGGAAGAGGTAACCATCCGTGGCGAAATACGCGATGGCAACAACAATAAGATGACCTCGTTCCAGGGCGTGGTATACCCGCTGGTGTTTGACAAGATAACGACTCAAAAAACCTTGCAGAACGATGGCAGCAGTCCGCTGGTCAACTTTCCTTTGTTCAAGAACATTCTCTTTAAGGGCAAGGCCAGCGTCATCAACGGGGAGTTCAGCTTTTCGTTCATTGTGCCCAAGGATATCGACTATCAGTTCGGCAACGGGCGCATCAGTTACTATGCCGATAATGGCAACTTTGTGGATGGACACGGCTACACCTCCAATGTAATTATTGGCGGCTCGGCCGATTCGTTTACTGCCGATTATGGCGGGCCACAGGTCGATTTATTTATGAATGATGAGAAGTTTGTATTTGGCGGCACCACCAATCAGTCGCCCATCCTGCTCGCCAAGCTTACGGACGAAACCGGCATCAATACCGTGGGCAATGGCATAGGCCACGACCTCACCGCCATACTGGACGACAACACACAGAATAAAATTGTGCTCAACGACTTTTACGAAAGCGAGCTCGATAATTTCAGAAAGGGAGCAGTGAAATATCCCTTTGCCAAGCTGGCTGATGGACGGCACACACTCAAAGTAAAAGCATGGGATATTCACAACAATTCATCGGAAGAATACACCGAGTTTATTGTGGCCTCCGATGCCAAACTGGCCTTGAGTCATGTCTACAATTATCCTAATCCGTTTACTACGCGCACGCAGTTTATGTTTGAACACAACCGCGCCTGCGATGATTTAAAAGTGAGCATACAGATTTATACTGTGAGCGGTAAAGTGGTAAAGAGCATTCAAAAAGATTTATCGTGCGATGGTTATCGTGTCAACGACATTGAGTGGGACGGCAAAGATGACTATGGCGACCCGATTGGCAAGGGTGTATACGTTTACAAATTGCATGTGCGCGATTCGCAGGGCAACACCGCCAACAAGTATGAGAAACTGGTGGTGCTTCGCTAAGCCTACGGATGATTTACTTTTTCCAGCTCGGTGATGCTGCGAACAGGCAAGTAATACTTTTTGCCCCCACACACATAGCTGATGACAGCCACGGCCTTATTTACTTTAAATGGGTTGGCATCCGGCTTTCTTTGCAACACAGCCAGTTCTTCAGGGGTGGGATACAGACTTTGAATGCGTAACCGCTTGGCAGTAATGGTGTGAGCGGCCTTTGTGCTGTCGTACCGCGAAAGTATGTTTAGCTCCAACCCATCATAGGTGTTTTCCGGTTTCAGCGAAAAGGCACCTTCGTTTTTTATCCAGATACTATCGAACGAAATTTTGTAGCGGCTGGCTCCGCAGAGCTGAAACGTGTAGTTTACGCCACTTCGTCCGGCAATGCCGCCAGCCCATCTTTTAGCAGTAGCCGATTGCATTTTTAGATGACGCGTGCCACCTTGCGCCAGTCCGGCCAGCGAATAAACAAGCGTAAACAGCAGCAAATAGTTTTTCAAGTGAAATCGTTTTTACTCGCCCTTTCCGGCTGCTTTTTGATGCGCGTTGAGGCCGCATTGCAGCCACTCGGCATAGGTCTGTATATCGGGGGTGTAAGGGCGAGGCTTGTTCAGCAGTTTTTCATCGGGGCTCAGCAGCACATACAGCGGCTGGGTATTTTCATTAAAGTATTTGGCCTCAAACTCGCTGAAGCGGTTGCCCACGGTTCGCACTTTTTTGCCGGTAAAATCCGATACATATTGTGCCGAATCGGGCAGCATTTCTTTATCATCTACATAAAGCGAGATAAGTACAAAATCATCGTTCAGTAATTTATAAATGGAAGGGTCGGTCCACACATTCTCTTCCATTTTGCGGCAATTGACGCAGGCCCAGCCGGTAAAGTCTACAATCACCGGTTTGTTGTTTTTGCGGGCATAGGCCATACCGCCTTCATAGTCGTTGTGAAAACAATTCAGGTTGTTGGGGCATTCGCTTTTTTGTTCCATCAGTGAGTAGAACTTTGGCGGGGGAAACCCGCTGAATAATTTTAAATCATTTCCCGGAATGCCGTAGGCCGTGTATGCTGTAAATAACAAGGCCAGGCCTGCGAACCCGATGCGCAGGGGCGATAGTTTTTGAATGGGAGAATCGTGTGGAAACTTCAGTATGCCGATGAGATAAAAGAACATTCCGGCACCCAAGGCTACCCACAGCCCCAAAAACACTTCGCGCTTCAGGATTCCCCAGTGCGATACCAAATCGGCATTGGACAAAAACTTAACGGCAAAAATCAGTTCTACAAAACCCAATACCACCTTTACCGAATTCAGCCAGCCCCCCGATTTGGGCAACGATTTCATCAAATTGGGAAACAGGGCAAACACTGCAAATGGAAGCGCCAGCGCAAAACCGAAAGAAGTCATCCCCGCAACAAGGTTTAACTTGCCTCCGGAAGAAGTGAGAGCTCCCACCAACAGCGAACCGATAATAGGCCCGGTGCATGAAAAAGAAACAATCGCCAGCGTAAGCGCCATAAAAAAGATGCCTACCAGTCCGCCCACATTCGAAGCTGAATCGGCCCGGTTGGCTATAAAATTGGGAAGCTCAATCTCATAAAAACCAAAGAAGGAAAAGGCAAACACCACAAAAATGAGAAAGAAGAAAACATTCAGCGGTGCACCGGTCGAAATTTCATTGAAGGTATCGGGCGAAATATCGAAGAGTAGAAAAGGAACTGCCAGCAGGAAGTAGATAAACACAATACTGAACCCATAAAATATGGCTTCAAACTTTCCCTTGGTTTTGCTCTCGCTGCGTTTAGTGAAAAAAGAAACCGTGAGCGGTATCATTGGAAATACGCAGGGGGTTACCAAAGCGGCCAATCCGCCCAAAAATCCCAGTAGAATGATAGACCACAGGCTTTTATTTTCTTCCTGCACATCGCCACAGTCTGATAGCGGAGTGCCAAATCGTGTGGGGTTACCTGCGGCCTGTGCCAGAGAGTCGTTGGTGAGCGATGAATCAATCACCGCCTGCACCATATCGTCAAAGTTTTTTTTTTCGGGGTCGAGGAGGATGCCCTGTGTTTTGCCTGTGTCGCGGCCGGTGTTTCCACCGCTTGCCTTCAGGTCAAACTCAAATTCTACAAAATCCGGAGGCAGGCAGCGGGCATCGTCACAAACCATAAACTCAAAATTGCCTTTCAGTTTAGTATCGCGCAGCACTTTTACTTTTTGCTCGCACACCATCGCTTCTTCAAAATATTTTAGCTGCATGTCGAACACCGGGTCGTGCTCATCGTGTACTTTGCCACCGGCTTCGCTGGTTTTACCCACCAGTTGAACGTCTTTATTCTTTTCGTCAAAGGTGAATTTAGTAGCCACCGGACCTCCCTCGCCAATGTATTGCGAGTAGGTATGCCATTTGGGGTCAATCTTGGCAGTGAATACAAGTTTGTATTCTCCTTTGGCCGTTTCCTGCGCTTTCCAAGTCCACTTTACGGGGTTTAATATTTGCGCATGAGTCGTGAATAGGGTTCCGAGGAGTAAACTGAGAAGGGCAATTCGTTTCATGAAAATTTATTTCAGGGTTCGAAAATAGGAGAATATCCATTCCTCCTCGTTAAGGGATGTGAAGTTTCTTTTTCCAAACCCGGGTGTAGTAAACGATGAGCGGAACTCCAATCAGGGTGGGTATCAGCCAGACTAACCAAACCGGTTTAACGAAATCAATGTTCACCACCACAAAGGCCGTGGCAGCTGATAGATATGTGCCACTCATATTGCCCAGGTGAGCCAGATAGCGCCAGGGGCGTTTAGCTTTGCGCTCTTCATCGCTCACCCATTGTAGTTTGGTGTTTCGGTAGTTGAGAAATAGAAGTATGCTACCGAATACAAGCAGAATTTTGTTGCCCGTGCTAAGCATAAAAACCGCTGTGCCGAAAGCAAGCAGCGTCACCAGCCAATCTATCGGGGCGTATTTCATGGATTTGTTCTTGATAGCCCGATAGCCCGTAAAATTCATGTAAAAGCTGAAAACGCCTATTGCCAGCAAAAAAAGATTGCTTTTCGCAAAGGCAAGCCCAACAGCAGATGCGGCTACCATATTCATGGCCCAAAAGAAAACCAAACCCACCTGCCGATGTTTCTTTTTGTTTTTATCCAGCAGCATGGCCACCAGACCCGATAGCAAGGCCACTGTGCCACCGGTAACGTGCAAGGCCAGAAGGCCAGTGGCTAAAATCGGAGGCATTGGTGTGGGGTTGTCCATTTAAGGGTAGTGAAATTCATTTGCAGCTGGTATGCAGGTTTTGTAAAAAAAATTGAATGGTTATTGGATAAAAATAGATTTTATAGGGTTTTTGTGGCAGAAAAATGGGCTTTTGGAGGCCCTCTTTGAGGGTCTAAATAATTTTTGGTGGTTGGTGGGGTATTTATACTTTCGCCCCCACATTAAAAAACAAAACTCATGTCAAACATCGCAGAGAGAGTAAAAAAAATTATCGTTGACAAGTTGGGCGTGGAAGAAAGCCAGGTAACCCCGGAGGCTAGCTTTACAAACGACCTTGGAGCCGACTCTTTAGACACCGTGGAGTTGATTATGGAATTCGAAAAGGAATTCAACATCTCCATTCCTGACGAGCAGGCCGAAACAATAGGCACTGTGGGACAGGCTATGGAGTATCTCGAAAAAACGGTAGGCAAATAATAAGTGCTTAAAAACTAAAGTAACGGCAGGCTTAAAAAACCTGCCGTTTTTTTTTGCCAAATCCTATTTTCACCGCATGAACTTAAAACGGGTTGTGGTTACTGGCTTGGGTGCTTTAACGCCTATTGGCAACAATGTGCAGGATTACTGGGCCCATTTGCTGCAAGGGGTCAGTGGGGCGGGTCCCATCACCCGTTTTGATGCCACCAAATTCAGAACCCGCTTTGCCTGCGAACTCAAAAATTTTGATCCCACCCAGTTTATAGATCGCAAAGAGGTAAAGCGCATGGATCGCTTTACGCAATATGCCATGGTGAGTGCCGAAGAGGCCGTAAAAGATGCCCACCTGCAGGATGAAAAACTGGATAAAGACCGCGTGGGTGTCATCTGGGGTTCGGGGGTAGGTGGTTTAGATGTGTTTCATGAAGAGATTATATCTTATGCGAAAAGTGATGGCACACCACGCTTTAATCCATTTTATGTACCTAAAATGATTATTGATATAGCTGCCGGGCTTATCTCTATGAAGTATCAGTTTCGCGGGCCCAATTATGCTACCGTAGCGGCCTGTGCTACCAGCAACATTGCGTTGATAGATGCTTTTAACCTGATTAGGCTGAATAAAGCGAATGTGATTGTAACAGGCGGTTCCGAAGCTGCGCTGAGTCCGGGGGGCATTGGTGGATTTAACGCCATGCGGGCCATGAGCGAACGAAATGATGACCCGGCTACAGCCTCTCGTCCATATGATAACGACCGCGATGGTTTTGTAATGGGGGAAGGCGGTGCCAGCATTGTGTTGGAAGAACTGGAACATGCCAAAGCGCGTGGTGCACATATCTATTGCGAGATAGTGGGCGGAGGATTGAGTGCCGATGCACATCACCTCACCGCTCCTGATCCGGATGGTAATGGTGCCGCCCGAGCCATGTGGCTCTCTTTGGAAGATGGAAACCTGCAACCCGGTGATGTAGACTAC
Source organism: Bacteroidota bacterium (assembly GCA_016715625.1). GTDB lineage: Bacteria > Bacteroidota > Bacteroidia > Chitinophagales > LD1 > Bog-950. The sequence continues at coordinate 87,239 of JADJZU010000046.1, read as the reverse complement.
ATCAATACCCACGGCACTTCTACCCCGCTGGGCGATGTGGCCGAATTGTCGGCTATCAAAAAAGTGTTTGGCGAACATGCCTATGCACTCAATATTTCTGCTACCAAATCCATGACGGGGCACTTACTGGGAGCTGCCGGAGCTGTAGAAGCGATTGCCTCTATTTTAGCTATTCGCGATGGAATTATTCCGCCCACCATCAATCACTTTACCCCGGACCCGGCTGTGGACCCCCAACTGAATTTAACACTGAACGTGGCACAAAAACGAACAGTGGATGTAGCCTTGAGCAATGGGTTTGGTTTTGGCGGCCACAATGCTTCGGTTGTTTTTAGAAGGTATAATGGATAGGTGGATAAAAAGCTATGTTCTTTTTTGCTTCCTGCCTAATTTGCATATTGAAATAAGTGCTGCTTGATTAAGAAACTTTACAACCGGATTTTTTCGAGCGATAAGGAACTGGCTGCTTACATTAAGAGCATTACCGGCATTTCTCCCTCTAACCTCACCATTTATAAACAGGTTTTTCAGCATCGCTCCAAGTTCAATGAACCCAAAGAAAACAACGAACGGCTGGAGCTGCTGGGCGATGCCATTTTAGATGCCGTGGTGTGTGCCTATTTATACAAGAAGTATCCTTACAAAGAAGAAGGTTTTATGACCGAGCTGCGCTCGCGGATTGTGAACCGCAAAAGCCTGAATGAAGTGGGTGTCAAACTTGGCTTGGTGGAGAAACTGCAGTTGAATAGAAGAAGCATGACCGATGTATCAAAAGATTTGGGCGGCAATACCTTTGAAGCACTAATCGGAGCTGTGTATCTGGATGCCGGATTTGAGAAAACAAAAAAGTTTATTCAAAAAAGAGTGCTCCAAAATCTGATTGATGTGGATATGCTGGAGGGAACAAATACGGATTACAAGAGCCAGATTTTTCATTACATACAGCGCAAGGGCAAGAGCATAGAATTTAAAGTAGTGGAGCAGAAACAACGCAATCGCAGAATGTATTTTGTGATAGAACTGGAAATTGGCGGGCAAGTAGTATCGCGGGGCGAAGGCTTTAGCAAAAAAGTGGCCGAGCAAAATGCTGCTATGAATGGGTTGAAGGTGCTGGGCGAAGAAGCAGGAAGCGCTTAGTTCTATTGATTTATTACCATAATTTTTTTGACGCTATTCCTCCCCTTTATCCAATACACCCCGGACGAAAGCGAGGAAATATCTACTGCGGTGCTGTGTTCCGAAATGCGGTGGTGCATCACCGGTTGCCCGAGCGCATTCAAAATCTCTACATCCCAGTTATAATTCGTTTCAGAGGTCACGTAGAGGAGATTTGTAGCAGGATTTGGGCTTACCGAAAATTGAGACTGTGGTTTATCGTTTAATCCGCTGCTGGTCTGAATGGTAAAAGTTTGGCTGATACTATCCGAATTTCCGCAGAGGTCAAACACTGTTAAGGAAACAGTGTAGGTGCCTGCATTGGCATACGTGTGCACTCCGGAGGTGTTACTGCTGTTACCATCACCGAAGTTCCACTTATAGCTGTCAAAATTCTGTGATAGGTTATTGAAATAAAATGTTTTGGTGGCTTCGTCTCCGCTGAAATCAAATCCGGCTTCTGGAAGAAACGCGCCAATGTTCCAGTTTTCAAGCGAATCAAAAACAGTGTGATAGGCTATGTTTTGCAAATGAGCATTCGTAGCCTGTGACGGCAGCGGACTGTAAACAATACCCACCGGAGATTTGCGAAAAATGGTGCCGTAAAACACACAGGCAGCCAGATAACTACCGGCCGCATTGGGGTGAGAGTTATCTGCATCCCACAGATTAATGAGCGAATCGGTGTGCCAACTTTGCTGCCAGGCCATACCCACGGGTGCCGTGAGCGCATGATTGTCGTTGGCCATTTGCACATAGCTATCGCGAAGGCGGGCCTGCATGCCATCGAAAGTGCATAGCGGAGCATAATTTGCGCAGTTGCTTTGGTCGCCATATTTCCTTCCCCAGGTCATGTAAAAAATAGTTTCGGTGCAGGAATCGTTGTCGGTAATTAAACTGTCGAGCAACCGCGCATAAGGCAGAGTTTGTGTGGCTACCTGATTGGGTGGAAATGATGGTTCCTGGCTTTGTGCCTGGACAATCACATAGTCCCATTTTTGTGCATAGATTTTTTGTATACTGGCGGCATTGGTGGCATGGTATTGCAAGGTAGTGCCCCCGGGAGTGTTGCTGTCATATACAACGGTGTCGCCAGCGCTCAGGGCCAGATTGTAAAACATACCCGGCAAGTCGTTGTAATAGGTGTAGCTGTTGCCCAGCCATAGTACTTGGATAGGTTGTGATTGAACACCCAGCGAAACAAGGAGAACAAAACAGGCCAGCAGGTTTTTCATTTAAACAGATTTATTTTTCTTCCTGCACGTCTTTAAACAAATCTTTCTCTTCCACTACCTTTACTAAATCGCCATCGGTCAATGTTTTGGAAATGAGTTTGAAAGGCGCTTTCACCACTTCATCATTTTCTGCAATGCCCGATTCAATTTCAATGTAACTGGAATTTTGAATGCCGGTTTTCACCGCCTTGGCCACTACTTTCCCTTTGTCTACTACAAACACTATTTCTTTTACATCCTTCTTGTCGCCCTGCGCAGCTTTCTTCCCCTTTTCGGATTTGGCATAGTCAGCATCGTCCGCTTTCAGGTCCTGCTCATCGCGCGTGGTGACTGATTGAATAGGCACTGTAATAACATTTTCGCGACCCTCTGTTTTTATATCTACGGTAGCGCTCATTCCTGGCCTGAATGGGAATTTCTTGCCCAGTTCGGGTTTTATCAAATCGATGTAGGAATCTTTCAGCAGTTTCATTTTCACTGTAAAGTTGGTGGCCTGCGAAGTGCTTATCACCTGATTGATGGTGTTCGTAGCAGAATAAGAAATCTGAGTAACTACTCCAATAAATTTTTTCTTGATATAGGCATCCACTTCTATTTCTGCTGTGTCGCCCACCGAAATGCGTAACACATCGTTTTCGTTTACATCTACTTCGGCCTGCATATTGTCTAGGTCAGCGATGCGGATGATTTCGGTTCCGGCCATTTGCGCAGTGCCAACTACCCGCTTTCCCAGCTTTACATTCACGAGCGAAACAATGCCACTCATCGGGGCATAAATTTTCGTTTTCAGCAAGTTGTCATTGGCTTGTTTTAATTGAGCCTCGGCACTGTTAACGCTAAACGCGGCTGCATTCACTTGTTCCAGCGCAGTAGCCTGATTGGCCTCTGCTTGTTCATATTGCAATTTGCTGGCCTCATACTCCATTTCGGAAATGACCTTGTCGTCAAATAGTTTTTTGTTGCGTTCGTAATTGCGCTTGGCATTCTCGAAAGCGGCTTTCGCCTGAATGGAGCTGGCCCGCGCGCTGGCCAGGCTGGCCTTCACCTGATTGAGACCCGCTGTGGCCTGGGTAACCACCGCCTCATATATGTTGGGGTTGACCACGCAGAGCAATTGCCCTTTGCGCACCGAGTCGCCTTCCACCACGTTGAGTTCAATGACTTCGCCCGATACTTCACTACTCAGTTTTACTTCTGTTTGCGGATTAATTTTGCCACTGGCTGTAACGGTTTCTATCAGTGAGCGTTTAGCTGCTTTTTCAATGGCAACTTCCTGAATGTCTCCTTTGCCAATCCAGCCTTTCTTTTTACCCACTACCGCTACTACGAGCAGTATGGCTACCAATACACCAAGAATGGTGATGAGTTTATTGTTTTTCATAGCACACCGATTAAAGTCGTTTTTATTGTTTCTGAATTAGTTCAGCGTAATGGCTTGACCGTTGTAAAAGTCCAATACCTTTTTTCTGAAAATGAAGGTGAATTTATTGCGGAGCATTTCGCTTTCGGCTGTCGCCAAATTGTTTTTGGCCGTTTGGTATTCCAGATTGCCACTGACTCCGGCATTGTAGCGTTTTTCCTGTGCCTCATAGGCGCGCTTGGCCGATTCGTAACTCTTTCGGCTGCTGAAATAGGATTCGGAAGCAGCACGGGCATTTGCATCCGCTTGTGCAATCGTTTGCAATAAGTTGTTTTTGCTTTGCTCCACTTGCAGCACCTGATTCTGCACGTTGATTTTTGCATTCTGGATATTGGTTACACGCTGCCAGCGATGAAAAATGGGAATACTCATGTTAACCGCAAAACCTTTTCTAAACTGGTCAGTGAACTGTTTACGAATGGGGGTTGTGACATATTCGCCCGATGCCGTGTCCAGTTGTTTTTGTTGGTTGGTGTAGTAGTCGTATAAGCTGTAGCTCAGGGAAATGCTTGGGCTCAGCGCGCCCCAGGCCATTTTCTTTTGAAGCTCGGCACTTTTTAAACGAGCCATGGCAGCTTTAATAGATGGCTGTTGAAGCACCGCAGTGTTGTAGGTACTCAGCGTGGTGTTTTCGGATAGGCCTGCGGCTATATCTCCGGAGATGACCGGAATTTCTACATCAAATTTTTCTTCGGGTTGCAATTGCAAAATTAAGCGCAGTGTAAGTATTGCCAGTTCTACACTGTTTCGAGCCGACACAATGTTGGCTTCGTCACGGGCCAGTTGCGCATCCACATCCAGCAAATTAGCTTCGGGTAACATGCCGTTTTTTACTCGCTTTTCAATGTTTTCGCGCTGCACTACCGAAATTGCTTTTTGATTTTCGGCCACTTTCAAAATTTCTTTATTAAGCATGATTTGCAGAAATGCAGTGGTAATATTCAGCGCCACCGTATTTTTGGCCTCTTCCAAATCAAACTTAGCGGCATTCCAGTCCGACTTACTTTTAAGAATGTTGTGCACTTGTTGCAATCCTGAAAACAGAGTGAGGTCGCCATTGAGCGAAGTAGCAAAGGTGGTGGTCGTTTGATTTACCACCCGAAACGCTGCGATACTGAACTGTTGACCATTGGTCAAATCGTTCGATATAAAACCATTAACAGAGGGGAGCAGATTGAGGTAGCTCTGGGTGTAGTTGTTTTTGTTTAGCTGCTGGTTCAGCGTTGCCTGACGAATGGCAATATTATTGTCTAACGCATACGCCATACATTTTTCAAGATTCCATTTTGGAACATCCGATTGAGCAACCAGGGAATGGGCAATCACAATCAAGAACGCCACGAATAAAATGCGCATGAGATTCGCTTAAAAATTTAGAGCCGCTAAAGTAGCGGAGGAATTGAGAAATAGTAATGCTGCGGGGGAGTGCTACCGAATGCCTAGCCGCTGTTCCAATCTGCGCTTTTGGCGCATGTGGTGCCGGAAATGTATGTTACACAGCGAAATCCATTCAGCAGTGTTCAGCCAGCCTAAAAAAGGATGGCGGGTTTTCAGTGATGGATCGCTTTGCGGAATGCGCTGAATATAGTCGCTGGCTAGTTTTTTGATGTCTTCCAGCTTGCTGATGAGCGCTTCCAACGATTCGGGCTGTTTGGGTACCACCGCCACTTGCTTGGGCATATCATACTTTACAGGCGGCAACATCTTGAGTGAAAAAATGAAGTGGGCGGCAAACTTTTTGGAGCGACCTCGTTCGGTTCCATCCTGATTCAAACACTTTTCTGCATTTTTAAAGAAAAAACCTTTGGCGCTCATCCACAGGTGAATGCCCACCTGACCCAGGCTCCATTCCTCTTCACTAGGCTTAGCTACTATCTGTTCCCACGAATAAGATTTATACTCCGAAATCCAATAGTCAATAATTTCGTGGGTCTGCTTTTCCAGTTTATTCAGATTCATGTGCGCTTGATTTAATGCCAAAATAACAAAAACTACTCCATGGGTGTGGAAGCGAGCCCGTCCTATTTTTTATTTTCACCACAACTAGCAAGCCGTGAAAGAGAAAAAAATAGGCAACGAAATTAGCTTTGATTTTAAACTGGTGGGTATTGCCACTACGTTAAAAGAATATCGCCTTTGTTTTTACCTCAATCAGATTTTTGGTTGCGATTTTGCCAAACTCAAAGACCATTGTTTTGAATCTAAAGACCGGACCCGCAAACATGTATTTAGCGTGCTTAAAGGAGAAGATGAAAACCTGCAGAGCTGTTTTTTTGTTTTTTCCAATAAGAATTACGGAGAGTATCTGGTAGACGAGGCCAGCGAGTTTGATTATATACTATCGGTAAAAGGGGCAGCTGAAGATGCGGAAATTGCTGCCTGGTGCGACCAGGTAAAAATCCTGCCCGATGTATTGCTTTGCCGGCCGCTCCTGTTAAAGAAAAACAACAGCAAGGAACGATTGATTTATCAGGAAGAAAAATCGGTACAAAGATTAGCCAAACCTAAACGGATGATATCATGAAAGTAAGAGTGAATAAAACCAAGATTATCGCCACCTATGGACCGGCCTGCAGCGATATTGCCGTGATGACAGAGATGGTGCGCAATGGACTGGATGTCTTTCGTTTCAACATGAGCCATGGCAATCATGAATTTCATTTGGAGGGGTTCAAAAAAGTGCGGCAGATTAACGAAGAACACAATCTGAACGTGGCTATACTTTGCGATTTGCAGGGTCCCAAGATAAGGTTGGGTCTTGTGCGCGATAATATGGAAGTACTCGAAGCGGGCCGCGAAGTGGAAATTACCAATAAAGAATGTGTGAGCACGTTCAAGAAACTGTTCATCAGCTATCCTCATTTACCAAAAGAAGTGGAGATTGGGGATGCTATACTGATTGATGATGGAAAGATTGAATTGAAAGTGCTGGAGACTAACCGAAAGGATAAAATCAGAGCGCTCGTAGTATCCGGTGGCAAAATCAGCAATAATAAAGGAGTGAATCTGCCCGATACAAAAACTTCGGTACCGGCTCTTACCGAAAAAGATAAACGCGATTTAAAATTTGCAGTAGTCAACGGAGCCAATTGGATTGCACTTTCGTTCGTTCGTTCGCCCAAAGATGTCATCAGCCTGAAGAGTATCATCGGCAAGAAAAATTCTTACATGAAAGTGATGGCTAAAATTGAGAAGCCAGAGGCACTGCTGGAAATTGACGAAATCATAAAAGTGGCTGATGGTATTATGATAGCGCGGGGCGATCTGGCAGTGGAAGTGCCGCAGGAACGCATGCCGCTGATTCAAAAAGATATTATCAGGCGTTGTATAAAATATGCTAAGCCGGTGGTGGTGGCTACACAGATGATGGATAGTATGATAGAAAACGCCAACCCCACCCGTGCAGAAATTACCGATGTGGCCAATGCGGTGTTGGATGGCACCGATGCCGTGATGTTAAGCGGTGAAACATCTACCGGTAAGTATCCGGTGAAGGTGATTCAGGTAATGGAAAAAATATTGAGCAACATTGAGCATACGAATCTGATTTATAATAAGGAGCTGAAAGCGCACCCTACCTCCGATTCATTTATCAGTGATGCCATCTGCTACAATGCAGCGCGGATGAGTTCGGAGCTATCTGCGCGAGCAATTATTGGAATGACGTTTTCCGGATATACCGCATTTATGCTTTCCAGTTACCGGCCCAAGGCAGATATCTACATTTTTACCGAAAACAAGGACTTGCTCAATACCCTGAGTATGTGCTGGGGCGTGCGCGCATTTTTTTACGACAAATTTGTAGGCACCGATACTTCCATCCGCGATGTTATCAGAATTTTAAAAGACAACTCGGTGCTTAAATCGGGCGATTTAGCGGTAAACATTGGCAGCATGCCACTCGCTAACCGGGGCAAGGCCAATATGGTAAAGGTAACCTTGGTAGATTAATCAGATTTATAAATTCACCGCAAAACTATATTCATGAAAACATCTTTTCTCTGCTTTTTTTCGCTCTTCTTTTCTGTCTTTGCTTCGGCTCAAACCTGTCAGCCCGATACTACCGATTTTAATCTGTTCAGCATTACACAGGATAGCATTCCATGCATTATTCAATCGGAACCCTATTACTTTACCTCCTATTTTTATGTGCCCGATACATTTTTGGCTATCAGGTTTTTTGGGCAAAAATTACCGGTATATCCGGCTTACCCAATGGCATTACCTATTCCTGTGCTCCGCAAAATTGCCAGATACAAGCTGATGAGCACGGAGCAATTTGCATAGCCGGCACTACCACCGACACGGCTGGTTTTTACAACGTAACTTTTAGCGGAACCATCAGCTCGAGTGCCGGTAATTTTACATTGGCTCAAATTGAAGGTTTTGGAGGGCCTCCCACCACTTACACTTTTACGGTAAAAAATGCCGGAGAGTCTTGTACCGAAGCGCCATCATCCATTCGCCCCAACAGAGCGCTAGAGTTTGTGGAGGTATATCCTAACCCGGGCCATGGAGTATTTTATGTGGATTGGAAAAATATGAAGGCTACGGTGCACAGTGTGCAGGTAACCGATGTATCAGGAACCACCATCGTGCTGGAAAAAAAATCCGGTATCGGAAAGAAAAACATGATGTTGGATTTAACCGGATTTGCCAGTGGTATGTACCTTGTTCACATCAAAACAGGTGCAGGCGATGTAGTGCGAAAAATTGCATTGCTGTAACCCCTCCTACCCTACTTACTATATTTCAAAAAATAAAATCTTAAACCAAGTATGATCAACGTTGCTCTTTTAAAAGAAATCTGTGAAGTGCCCGGAGTTCCCGGCCACGAACAAAAAGTGCGTGAGTTAATTACACGCGAACTCACTGGCATTGCCGATGATATATCCGTAGACAACATGGGCAATCTGGTTGCCGTTAAAAAAGGCAAGAGCAGCGATAAAAAAGTGATGGCCGCAGCCCACATGGACGAAATCGGGTTCATTGTTCATCATATTGATGACAACGGATTTTTGCGCTTTCATCCCTTGGGAGGCTTCGACCCCAAAACACTTACCTCGCAGCGAGTAGTGGTACATGGCAAAAAAGATGTAATCGGTGTAATGGGTTCAAAACCGATACACTTAATGACTGCCGAGGAACGCGGTAAAAACCTCTCGCTGAACGATTATTTTATTGACCTTGGAATGAAAAAGGACGAGGTCGTAAAAATAGTGCAAGTGGGGAATGTGGTTACGCGCGAACGCGAACTGATTGAAATGGGCGACTGTGTCAATTGTAAGAGCATTGATAACCGGGTAGCTGTTTTTATTTTAATTGAAACATTGCGCGAACTCAAAGACATAGAGATTCCTTTTGACTTTTATGGTGTATTCACCGTTCAGGAGGAAGTGGGTATTCGTGGTGCGCAGGTAGCTGCTCACCACATCAATGCAGAGTTTAGTTTTTGTATTGATACCACTATTGCCTTCGACACACCCGGTGCTAAACCGGAAGAATGTGTCACTAAATTGGGGGAGGGTGTGGCCATTAAAATAATGGATTCTTCTGCCATTTGCGACTATCGTATGGTGAAGTTTATGAAAGAACAGGCCGATGCCGCAAAAATTAAATGGCAGCCGGAGTTGCTGCCTGCCGGAGGTACCGATACCGCAGGCATGCAGCGCATGGCTACTTATGGCACCATTGCAGGAGCGGTTTCTATTCCCACCCGCCATATTCACTCCGTTATTGAAATGGCTCATAAAGAAGATATTAAAGGCAATATTGATTTGCTCAAACTTTGCTTGCGCAATCTCCATACATACGACTGGAGTTTCAGATAAACAGACTAAAAGCCCCTCCGGCTCCGGAGGGGCTTTTTCAATTTCATGCTATGTGGAAAGAAGAAAACAATGCACTCCAACGAACCTTTGCTTTTGCCAATTTTTCGGAAGCTTTTGCCTTTATGACTCGTGTTGCTTTTTTGGCCGAAAAGATGGACCACCATCCGGAGTGGAGTAATGTGTGGAATAAAGTAGAAATTAGATTGCGAACGCACAGCGCGGGTAACATCATTACGGATAAGGATCGACAACTGGCTACAGAAATTGATAAGTTGGTGTCATGAAGAGTTGATACTGGTTTTGCTCATTCAAGAGTTGAACACCGCGTTGATTAGCGTTTTTTTCAAATGAAGCTTATTGGTTATTGTTGAATTTCATTTCCCTGTTTCATGAGTTACCTCTCAGACTTTATAAAAACCTTTGACGATAAGGAGTGGGCACAGTTTCGTTCACTTGATTTGGTTGGCAAAGAGGAGTTGGTGCGTGATGCGTTTGTTCGATATGCAACTTCGAAAAACTTCAACGAACTGAAACTGCCAATGGCCTTAGGGATCTCACCAGCGCATTTCGACAAAATAAACTCGATTCTCCTCGACAAAATAATCCGACAATTATATGGTGGCGATTATTTGCTTTCGCTCCGAAGTATTCTACGAAAGGGTTTAAGCCAACTTCTTTTGCATGAGATAAAAATAATGGAGCGCACGGTCTTGAAATCAAAAGACAAGCAGCAACATACTCGTTTTTATTTAGCGGCATTCGAATCGCTGCGCGGCATGTTTCATCCGCATTACAACTCCAAGTTGACCGGCTTGTATGGGAAAAAGTATTTACAGTCGCTTGGTGTTAAAAGAAAAATGACCGATGAGGTGTATGTAGCGCTCGGCCTTCATCAGTCTGATATGCTGGCACAAAGTGTGGCGGGTAATGAAGAAGGTTTTAGGCCTAAAGCATTTTCAGTTTTAAAAGTGTGGGAGAAGAAGCTCAGGCTCTCGGGCACTCCATTGGCCTGGTTTCATTATTATTTTACGTATAGCAGCTACATTAAGTATTACGGCAGTGAAGCAAGTGAATTTATTGATGCTCTGTTGCGCTGCGCACATTTATTAAAGGAAATTGATGCGGACACACGCGCGGCTTATGCGTTTCGTATCTACTGTGAGCTTGGCTTTGGATACATTGAAGCACAGGATTTTAAAAAAGCAGAAAGTTATTATGCGAAAGCCTATAGCCGGGCTGAAGCAAAGACAGAAAGTCGTGCTTACCAGGCGGGGTGTTATTTAAACCTTTGTCTCATCAACAAAAATCATAAGCAAGCGGAGCACTTGTTTCACCACTTTCTAGACAAGTATTTACAGTCAGGAGTCAATCGTTCGTTACAGTTTGATGTGTTGCTTAATGTTTTGATGTTGCAGTTGCACACCGGTAAGTTTGAAAAGGCCTTTGTTTACTTACAGCAGATGCAAGCCTACAAGAAAAATGAACTTTCGCGAATGGGTCAGGTGTTAATTAGAACCTGCGAAACACTGTATTTCTATGCGATGGGCGATTTTGCAACTGCTCAGCAAATAGCCGGCAAAAACGTGAAATTTCTTAACCGAAAAGAGAATCGCAATGAGCAAACGGAATACTACAGGAGTTTATTTCAATTCGTATTTCTGTTGGCAAAGCAGCGAACCCATCCTGCCTATAAGGCGAATAATGCTGTAAAGGAGATACCCCTTAAGGGAGGCATGTACCAAGTCTTTAATCAGTTGCTGTAAGTAGGTTTGCCCCAATTTGAATCATTCTTACTAATTGAGGGCTGTTGCTTTGTATAGTAGCTATTCTTGTCGCATTAATTCACAACAAAATCATTTAGCAATGAAAAAAATTCTCTTTCTGGCTATAGTAGCCAGCGTACTTACAACGTCTTGTAAAAAAGGTTTTACCAAAAAACATGAAGCCCGCTTTAAAGTAAACGGCACAGAATATACCTGTGACGAAAACTCCATCAGCACGAGCTACTACGGTAGCGGTGCACAGCGTTTGCAAGTAACCTGCATAGGTGGTAGTAGCCAAACTTTTGCACCCACCTTTATCGTAGATTTTTACGACCTAAACCAAGTGGTGCCCATTGATTCGGCACAAGAGGGTTTTTATTATCTTCATTCAGGTGCCACACAGTATATACCCAAACTTGGAACTTGGGAAATTACCAGCCATAAAGAAGGTAATCCGGCTACACGCCACACCGAGGGTAACTTTGCTATGGTCGTTTTCGATCCGATGAATCCGACCGATACCTTCAACATTACAGACGGATATTTTTACGTAAACAACTACTAATTCAAAACTATGAATAAAGTATTCTGGATGGCTTTGCTGGCAGCTATGGTAACTACTTCCTGCTCTAAAGAAATGCTGAAAAAGCACAAGGCCTCATTTGATGTAAACGGTGTTCGCGTTATCGGGGATGAAAATACCGTTGGAGCCAGTTTTAATATTGCAAATTATAACGAACTGGTAGTAGACATGCTGGCCAGCGATGGCAGTAATCATCAGGTAATGCTGGTGCTGGACCTTGCTAAAGTGGGGCAAACTGTAGTGTTCGATACCGTGCCTACACAATCATTCTATTCAAAAGATAACACGGCTACCCGCTATTACCCGGTGGCGGGAGAGTGGAAAATTACCGGCCGCAAGGAAGGGGACAATAATGATAAGTACACTGAAGGCACTTTTAGTTTTGTGGGCGTAAATCCGGTAAATACTACCGATACCGTTCGCATTACTAATGGTTCATTTTATGTGAACAAATACAACTAGGGTCGCTTCGGCTTATACGGCTTTTTATTGCTAAAGGCGGAGGTTTGCGCAAGCGGCTTCCGTTTTTTTATTTCTATCAACCCAGGTTTGGCAGCCTCATTGCTTTGTGGCAAATTGCCGGCATGTATTCTAAAGACGAACAGCAACATCTATATACACTTACTCAACAACTTGTAAAGGGCGAGCATCCATTTTCTGAAAAGGAAAAGGCAGAAACACTTCGCCACATTATTAACTACCACGATTGGCGCTACTATGTTTTGAGTGAACCAGTTATTACCGATTACTATTACGATATGTTGTTTGCAGAACTAAAACAGCTCGAAACTCAAAACCCAACACTTATCACTTCCGATTCTCCCACCCAGCGAGTGGCCCGCGGCTTAACCAGCGAGTTTGAAACCGTGAAGCATCTGGTATCCATGCTCTCGCTGGAAAATAGTTATGACGAAGCCGACCTGAATGATTTTGACCGCAAGGTTAAAGAACTGACCGGCAGCCCCCAGCCTGAGTATTGTGTAGAACCGAAGTTTGACGGCAGCAGTATTGCCCTCGTTTATGAAAACGATTTATTGGTGCGTGCCGCCACTCGGGGCGATGGCACAGAGGGTGATGAAATAACCAATAATGCCAAAGCGCTTGCTTCTATTCCGCTTCGGGCACCGTTCTCTAAACACGGTATTTTTAAAATAGAAATACGCGGAGAGGTCATTATTCAGCGCCATGTATTTGAGAAAATGAATGAGGAGCGTAAAGCTAAAGGCGAAAAGGTTTTTCAAAATGCACGCAATACCGCCTCCGGCCCTTGCGTTTAAGGACCCTAACGAATCGCGCGCGCAATCTCGAAGCTATACTCTATCATATCAGTCTGGCCGAAGATGCAAATGGCAACAATCTTTTGTCCGGCAAATTAGAATCACATTTTCATTGCATAGAAATATTGTATGCCTGTGGCTTTAAGACGCCTGTGCACGAAATGAAAGTGTGCCGCAGCATAGAGGAGGTGCATGAGTTTATACAACTGTGGGATACCAAGCGCCACACCTTTACAATAGATACCGATGGCATGGTGGTGAAGGTAAACTCGCTGCGACAACAGCAGCAATGCGGCAGCACCACGCACCATCCGAGGTGGGCTATTGCATATAAGTTTGCGGCTAAGCAAGCGCACAGCAAGTTATTGAAAGTGGAATTTCAGGTAGGCCGCACCGGAGCCGTTACACCCGTGGCAAAAATAGAACCGGTACCGCTGGCGGGTGTTACTATCTCTTCCATTTCGCTGCACAACGAAGATTTTATTTTGGAGAAAGACATTCACATTAACGATACCGTTATTGTGGAGCGTGCCGGTGAGGTGATCCCTTACATAGTAGGCGTGGTACCCGATTTGCGAAGCGGCCACGAAACCCCGATTGAGTTTCCACGTAACTGCCCTTCATGTCAGGCTGCTTTGGTAAAGCCAGAAGAAGAAGCGGTGTGGCGCTGCGATAATGCCGATTGCCCTGCACAAACCGAAGAGCGCGCCATTCACTTTGTAAGTAAGGATGCCATGGATATTGACGGCTGCGGCCGTGAAACGGTGGTAGAGTTTATTCAGCGCGGCTTTGTTAAAACTATCGAAGACTTGTATCGCCTGCCTTATGACGAAATTCTGGGGCTGGAAGGATGGAAGGAAAAATCGGTGAACAACCTGAAGGCGGGCATTGAAGGCTCGAAGAACCGACCGCTGTGGCGTTTGCTGAATGCGCTGGGCATACGGCACGTAGGCGTTACTACTTCCAAAGATATTTCCACGCACATACAAAGTATTTTTGATTTAGAGAAAATGAGTGTGGAGCAGCTCACCAATATTGAAGGCATAGGTCCTAAGGTGGCGCAAAGCATTGTGGTGTTTTTTAGTAATGAAGGAAACATGCACCTGCTGCAAGAGTTGAAGCGCGCTGGCGTAAACACCATCAACCGCCCCGAAGATTCGCTATCTAAAAACAATAAGCTGGAAGGGAAAACATTTCTATTCACCGGCACACTGCAACAGTTCACCCGCGACCGCGCCAAGCAACTTGTAGAAGAAAACGGAGGCAAACTGCTGAGCAGCGTTTCCGCCAATCTGAACTATCTGGTAGTAGGTGAAGATGCGGGCAGCAAACTCACCAAAGCGCAAAAGATTCCTTCCATCGTGGTGTTAAGCGAAGATGAATTTTTGAAAATGCTGGAGTAATTAGTGCTGAATCACCACTCTTTCTACCTGTGATGCAAAACCGGAGGATGCTTTCAAGAGGTATATGCCATTGGGCAAAACTTGTGCATCGTACGAAATATTCATTGGGTCGGTGGGGAGACCGATGAATAGTTCAGAGATTTGTCGACCATCTATCCCAAACAATTGAACGGTTATTTTATTTCCCTGGTTTTTCGGCAGGCTAATTTCTAAAGAGGAGGAAATGATATTGCCGGAGGTGAGTTGGAACAGGTTGGCAGATTCATTTTTAGCAATGCCCGAAATAACACTTGGAGAAAGAATCCAGTTGGTAATAGCCGTATCGCCAGGTAATGTTGCACTACCAAAGTGGCGCACCCAATGTCCGGCCTCATCAATCAAAAACTTATTGAAATTCCAACTTACTTGTGCATTAGACACTCCATTCAAATCGCCCCGTTGCAGCCATTTATAAACCGGAGCGGTGTCGCCTGTTACAATTTCCACTTTGCTCATCATGGGAAAGGTGACGTTGTAATTGTCTGTGCAGAAATCTAAAATAACTGAATCGCTGTGCGGGTCCTGATTGCTGAAATCGTTGCAAGGGAATCCGATTATCTCAAAATTATTCTGGTTGTATTGCAGGTAGAGATTTTCTAAGTCTTCGAACTGTGGGGTAAAACCACAGAAACTGGCGGTGTTGACTACCATTACTTTTTTGCCATAAAACTGCGACAAGTTGATAGTGTCGCCCATAATTGTTTTGGCCTCATAGCTGTGAAAAGTAAGTCCTTGAGCTGAAATTTGGAATGCGATACAACAAGCTAAAACGCTGGCGAAGAAATTTTTCATGTTTAATGTTTATGTAAAATGAAGATAACAATCTTTATCCGCTGCAGGTTCATATTAGTTTCATGCCGGAATTACAGAGTTTTTTTACTTCGAGTTGCGCAGTTGCCTTGCCAATTTTGAGCAGCGCATTTTTAGCGTTTTCCAATCCGGATAAGCGAATGGAAAAATCGGCACTCCACACGGTGGAGTGGAGCCAGGTTTCAGCATCTTGTGCGCTCATGTGAAAGCGTTCAGTCAATAAGGAAACAGACTCACTGGAAGCTACAAATGCTTTACTCTCTTCGTTGATGGTTTCCAACACTTGCTGGATGGCTGCTGCTTTGTGCCGGAGTGCCTCATCGCTGGCGACCAGCAGAAATCCGCTCCAGGGAGCGCTAAACTCGCCAATCATACGGAGCGTGTTATTCGTCAACCAGGGTTGGGTGGTATATTTTTCCCAATAAAATATCTGTGTTTCATTTTTAGACAGCGATGCGGCTGCGCCATCCATGCTGCGAACTTCCACTAAATCTTCAGCATTTATTTTTTCTCCGCGTTGTTCGGCATGTATCATAGCCATGAGGTGCGAACCGGACCCCAGTTTACTAATCGCATATTTTTTGGGCCTTCGGTTGTAAATGGAATAAAAAGCAGAGTGCACACCTGTAAAAATACCCCAGCCAAGCGGTGAGGTAATGTACTCCTTCACGATTTTGGCTTGCAACCCGGATGATGCTGCGGAAATAAAACCCTCGGTGAGCAGAATGGCAAGGTCGAGTTGTCCGGTGCGCAGGGCTTCGGTCATTACGCCCGTGCCGCCCGGAAAGAATTCCCATTTTAAATCCACCCCGCTTTCGGCAAATTTGTTTCGCTCCACAGCCAGCGTCCATGGCAAATTGAAGTGTTCGGTTACTCCGCCAATTTTTATTTCGTGGTTCATACTTTAAAAAAATCTATGGTGGCTTTTACCGCGTCATCCAAATCTTCGGGAAGTTCCTCATCCTCCAGGTAGGGATGTTTGCCTCCAAAGTTGTGATTGGCGTGTTCCAATAACAGCAGCTGTGCTTTTTTGTTCCATTGGTGCATTTCGAGGGCCGCTGTATAAGGCACGGTTTCATCATCGGTGCCGTGAATAATCTGAAACGGAATTTCAATCAGTTTTACAGCCGTGGGGATATGCAACCGGGCGATGTTGTCAAAATAGTTTTCATACAACTGCCAATACAGCGGCATCTGCTGTTTGGTGCGCGCATTACCTACAAATAGGACTCCATCGCGCTTAATTTTTTCCATTTCATCTTTCTTCCAGTATTTGCCAAACTCGTTGACGCTCGCCCAGGTGCATAGTTTTTTCACCCGCGAGTCTTCTTGTGCTTTTAAAATAGAAATGCCACCACCACGACTATGACCAAGCAAAAAAATCTTTGTTGTGTTTACGTCTTGTTCCTTACATGGAAAATCTGCTGAGGTGACCCAATCAATGACCACACCCAGGTCGTCCATTTCTATGCTCATGTTATTTTGACCAAATGCTTCCAGGTCGGCAAAGTCAACCGGATGGTCAATAGTGGTTCCGTTATGCGAAAAGTTGAATTTTACAAACACAAAACCGCTGGCTGCAAATTTCTCAGCCACTGCATCAAACGGTCCCCAGTCTTTAAACCCCTTAAACCCGTGGCTGAAAATGACAACCGGTTTTGGAATGTTATTTTGGAGATAATACACATCAGCCAGAAACGCCCTGCCGTGTTTGCTCTGCAGCACCTTGTTCCGTTCTCTTATCATGATGAATCAAACATAAAATACTTTTGTTCCTCGCTTTTACCATTAGCTTCGTTTTCGCAAAATGGAACTGAGTTTAAACGACATTAAAAAACCGATTGAGCGAGAGCTTGATGAGTTTGAAGTGCGCTTTCGCGAGAGCATGAAAAGCAATGCTCCCCTGCTCGATCGCATTACGCATTACATAGTCACCCGCAAGGGCAAGCAGATGCGTCCGATGTTTGTGTTTCTATCTGCAAAACTTTGTGGCGAGTTAAACGAGTCTACCTATGTGGCAGCATCGCTGGTCGAAATTTTACACACGGCCACGCTCGTTCACGATGATGTGGTGGATGATTCGTACCAGCGGAGAGGTTTTTTTTCCATCAATGCTTTATGGAAAAATAAAATTGCCGTGCTGGTGGGCGATTATCTGCTTTCTAAAGGATTGCTGGTTTCCATCGAAAACAATCAGTTTCAGTTATTGCATATTTTGTCAAACACGATTCGCGAAATGAGCGAAGGGGAGTTGCTGCAACTGGAGAAAGCAAGAAAGCTGGATATAAAGGAGAGCATCTACTTTGATATTATCCGCGGCAAAACAACATCGCTCATTACATCAGCCTGCGCCTGCGGAGCCAGCACTACTACCACCGATGAAGCGCTCATAGCACGTGTAAAATTGATGGGCGAAAAAATCGGCATCGCCTTTCAGATTAAAGATGACTTGTTTGATTACGAGGAAGCAGAGGTGGGCAAGCCACGTGGCATCGATATTAAGGAACGCAAACTTACTTTGCCACTCATTCATGCATTGGACCAGGTAGATGCCTCGCTCAAGCGGAAAATGATAAACGTGATTAAGAACGATAATCAGAATACAGAAAAAGTACAGTGGCTGATTCAGATGGTGCGACAACACGGTGGTATGGAGTATGCGCGCTTGCGAATGGAGGCTTACCGCGAAGAGGCGCTACAACTGCTCTATGAATTTCCCGCCAGTACTTCCCGCGATTCGGTGGAACAGTTGATTGCTTTCACTATCAGCCGAAAGAGTTAACTCATCGCTCATGCAGCGAGTGTGAAAAAGAAGGTAGTGCCTTTTCCCGCTTCGCTTTCCAGCCAAATTTCGCCCTGATGCCGCTCCACAATTTTTTTACAAACGGTTAATCCTATTCCGGAGCCCTGATATTTGTCGCTGGTATGCAGGCGCGAAAAAATCTGAAATACTTTGTTGCTGTATTTCATATCCATACCAATGCCGTTGTCCGACACTTTAAACAGCCATTTATCTTCCTTACGCTCGGCCGTGATTTGGATTTTAGGCGCTACATCCGGCCGATGAAACTTAATGCCATTGCTAATCAGATTTTGAAACAATTGGCGTATCTGCGTTTCGTCACAAGAAATGACCGGAAGTTTTTCAATTGCTATCTCCGCTGCGTTTTCCTCAATAGAAGCCTGAATATCGCTGGTTACTTTTTGCATCAGTTCATTTAAATCTACCGCTTCGAACGGTTTGCCGGACGATGAAACACGCGAGTAATCCAGCAGCCCATGCACCAGCGAGTTCATGCGCTGTGCGCTGTTAATGATGTTTTGCAAAAACTCTTTTGATTCGGCCTGGTCTTCGGGGCAGCGCTTTTGCAATAACTGCGTAAAGCCTATGATGCTGCGAATGGGTTCGCGCAAATCATGAGAGGCTATGTAGGCAAACTGTTCCAACTCCGTGTTGGACGTAATGTATTTTTCCAGCTCTCTGTTTTTGACCGAAAGCTCATCAATCTTGCTATCGAGTTGCGTGCGGGTAGAAATCAGATTGGTGATATCGCGCACTACGATAATCACAGAGGTGTCGTTCAGCTTACTAATACGAAGTTCATAAAACAGACTCCGGTCGCGTTCGGCATGCGTATAGTCGATGCTCCGCATCTGTCCGTCTTTCACCACCGCTTGCACGGTGGCCATTACTTTATCGTAATAATTGGCCGGAAGAATGGTTTGCGCATGTCGCCCCACTACCTGTAGCTTATCTACGTCATTCCGATATACTTCGCTCGCATACACGTTCTGAATGATGCCCTGCACGTTTACATGAAACAACATGTCGGGGAGAGCCATCAAAATGGCTTTGCGTTCGTCTTCACTTAGTTGCAGTTTAAACTCTGCTTCCTTAAAATCGGTTACATCCAATGTGGCAGATAAATATTGTTTGATGCGTCCATCGTCATGAAACGAAAAAGGCGTTACCGAAGTGAGCAGATATTTAATGGAGCCATTCTTGTGTAGGTTCTTAGTGATAGTGGTAAATCGTTCTCCATCTTTTAAAGCAGCTATCTTCTCAAAATTGGCAGCGGCCAGCGGTCGATAATCTTCGGAGAAGTAAGTAAACATATCGGCAGGAATCTCGTTTCGCTCATACCCCAGCAGCGAGCCGTAGAAAAAATTATCGTAGAAGATTTCGCGTTGACCCAGTTCAAAAATAGAGATATGGTCCGGGACAGTCTTTGTGATTTTCTCTACAAAGTTTTTGTTTTCGCGCAGCTGTTGTTCAATCTCTTTAATGTTGGTGATGTCCTGCGCTATACCAAAGTTTATCTGGCTGGTGCCATCATCATTTTTGCGATACAAGGTGCTTCTGCTCAGTATCCAGTGCCAGGTGCCGTCTTTTGCTTTCACACGATATTCAGTGGCGATATATTTCCCCTCATTCTCCGGAGCGTATAAAAATTTTCTGGCCTCTACCAGTTTGGGCATATCCTCGCGGTGAATGATTTTGGTGAAGAGAGTAAACTGGTCCTCTTTACCCAGGTCTTCTGCTGTGTAGCCCAGCACTTCCATCAAGGGTTTATTTTCAAACAGCACCTCGCGGGTCACATTATTAACCACAATTAAACTATCGGGAATCATCTGTGCTATCTTTTCCAATAGCAGTTTTTTGCTGTGCAGTTCTGCTTCCACTTTGGAATAGTGGTCGTAGTTATAAGCCACTACCAGCCGGCATTCTTCACCACCGAATATCACATTCACGCTTTTGTTTTCCGTGGTAATGATATTCCCCTTAAAAGTTTTAACTCTCGCTTTTACAATCGTGTTGCGCACCTTCAGCAGGGCCCCGGTCCGAATCGCTTCCTTCACCATTTCGTTATCCTCGATAACGGTGAACTCCAGCATGTTTCTGTTCAATAGTTGCTCGGCATTGTCTGCCTCAAACATCTCCACAGCCAGGTCGTTCACATATTTAATAACCCCCATTTTGTGAATGATGGTAGGAAACGGACTAATGGCAATAATGTCCAGGAGATTATTGACAGGGGAATGCTCGGGGTGCTGGGTGTTGTTCTCTTCCACGGTTCAGATTGTTCTGCTTGGCGAAATGTAAGAAAATATGCTCACAAATCGCGTTTGAAAATAGCATCTCCCCACAAAATGCAATAGGCGCGGTTCTTCTTATGATGCCGTTGCCGCTAATTCTTTTCTATTTCTAATTTAGAGGGATGCTGAAAGAGGTAATGTTTACCGGTTTTTATTTTCTGCTGTTCAACTTTTTGTTGTATCGGTTTCGTTGCTTACAACTGCCTGCACTTCGTCCATGGGTTACGCTCGCTTTCTTCCATCTGAAGTTTGCAGCCGGTTTGTTGATATGGGTCATTTATACCTTTTACTACACGGATGTGCAAAACAACGATGTACATAAATACTACACCGATGCCGTAGTGCTGCATAGTTACGGTACCGAGCATCCCCTTGCTTTTGCCAAAGTAGTTTTGGGTGATGCCGATGCATTACCACCCACTATCGAAGCGCAATTAAAAAACTGGAGTCGACATTTTGATGAGGCTCCTTTCAACGAAAATCAAACAGTGATAAAACTACATGCACTGCTGCTCTTCTTTTCCGACAATACCTATTTTGTACATATTCTCTTCATGTGTTTTATCTCGCTGCTGGGTTTTAAACTATTGCTCCAGGCAATTTTCCCTTCGGCAGATTCGCGGGTATTACTGGCTTTGCCGGTGCTCTTGCTGCCTTCTGTATTGCTGTGGAGCAGCGGAGTCATGAAAGAACCGCTGCTTGTTTTTGGCTTAGGAGTGTATGTGTATGCCCTTTCACATTTTCGGTGGAATGCCAAACAGGTGCTACTGCTGTTTGCCGGTGCCTGGCTCATTCTTGTGGTGAAGTTCTATGTGTTGGTTTGTCTATTGCCCGCCACCGCGGCATTCCTGTGGAGCAGAAATGCAAATTCTTTAAGGACTATGGCCGGAAAGTATGTAGTGGTACTTTTATTGCTGTCGCTGGTAGTTTTTGCTCTGCCCCGCATTTTTTCTGTGAAGTCTCCGCTTACCATGCTTGCCAACAAACAAGAACATGCGGTGAAAGAGGCCACCTATTTTAAAGCCGGCAGTGCGGTGGATATTCCAAGCGTAACGGATGAATGGAGCTTACTGAAAGCGGTTCCGGCAGGGCTTCGCAATGTTGGGCTGCGACCCTATTTGTGGGAGTGCAAAAATCCACTGATGCTGCTCAGTGGTTTGGAAACCTTATTAATTCTTGTATTGCTGCTGGCGGGGCTTGCTCTCTTCGGCCGGCAACATATTTCTACTTATTCGCTCTTTTTATTTCTGCTCTTCTCTTCGCTCCTTTATTTTGCGTTGATAGGGGTCACCACTCCGGTGCTCGGTAATCTGGTGCGCTACAAAGCACCGATGCTGCCACTGTTTGTTTTCGCTTTCGCCTATCAGGCAAAGTTGATTCAAGTGCCTGCATTCTGCCATCGTTGGTTGTTGCAAAAAATGTAAAGGCACGGCCCACTTGACAAGCCCGCTAATAGTTTATCTTCGGAAGTACTAAAACCCAATACCATGAAAAAATTGAATCCGGCATTTTATGCCTTCATTTGCCTGGCAGCACTGCTTTGTGCTTCCGGTTGTGCTCCTAAAAACTACGACATCAAGCGGGAGATTACAGTGCAGGCTCCGGTGGAAGTCGTCTTTAATCAGATTAGTTCACATGCCAACTTTTTGGCCTGGAGCCCTTGGCAAGAGTTAGATACAGCTCAACAGGTTACGTTTGAAGGAACTGATGGCACCGTGGGTGCTAAATATACCTGGAAAGGAAACGATGAAGTGGGCGAAGGCTCTATGACATTTACAGCTATAGAACCCGGAAAAAGAGTGGAGCAAGACCTTCATTTTATAAAGCCATTTGAAAGCAGCAGTCAGGTTTATATGCTCACCGAAATAGTGGATGCCGGCACCAAAGTTACCTGGGGCATGAAAGGCGAAAACAATTTTATAGCGCGCATCTTTATGACTTTTATGGGAGGCATGGATGGCATGGTAGGCAAAGATTTTGAGAAAGGATTGGCTAAGCTGAAAACTATTTGCGAGAGCGCACCGGCAGCCGTAAGCTATGAAGTGAAAGAAGTGGAATGGACTGCCAAAAAATGCCTGAGCATACGTAAACAAGTGACTTTTGATGCGATGTCAGCCTTCTTTGGTCAGCATTATCCTGCTATGTATACCCTCATCGAGAAAGCGGGCAGTAAGGCCGGCATACCTTTGGGTATTTACTATCAATATGACGAGGTAAACAAGAACGCAGACTTAGCCGCAGCGGTCCCTTTTGATACACAAAAGAAATTTGGAGGCGATTATGCCATTTTGGATTTGCCGGCCCGCAAGGGATACTGCATCGATTACTATGGCGCTTACGATAAAATGATGCCTGCCTATGCAGCCATGGATGCCAAGTTGAAAGAGTTAGGCAAAGAACAACCTGCTTTGGTGATTGAAGAATATGTGAGCGACCCGATGGCAGATAAGGACCTGAGCAAATGCCTTACGCGTATTTACTTTTTTGTGGATTAATGTTTCCCGGTATAAACAGAAAGCCTTCGCTGATTTAGCGAAGGCTTTTTTATTCCATGTAGAGCTTCCCTTCTTTCACCAGGAGTTTCAGCCGCACTTTGCTGTTGACCGCTTCGCCCAGATACATAGCCGGTTGATAGGGGTAATCTTTCAAGGAGCCAATGAGACCAATCAGCTGTTGGAAATACGAATACTCCGCCCGATAAAATATACGGGGTTCAATAGCAAAGGTAAAATTGCCTACACGGCCTTTGCAGTTTACCTCCGCTGTAATGCCGCACTGAAATTTTCCGGCTTGTGCACAGGATAAAGAATCGTTCACCTGTTTGAAAAATACGGATTTAAAATCTGAATATTTCTCGGGTGTTTTTTGAAAAAAGCGAAGGTCTTCTTTTCCCTCTTTCAGGCAGAGTTCCACGCTATGCACCGTCTCAATCAAACTGTCAACAGCATTAAAATCCACATCGCTCCACTGTGCCGTGGCCGGCACAGAGAGTAGCGAGATGATTCCTGCCAGAAATGCGGTGCGCAGCATACGATTTAGAATCCTATACCGAAGGAGAAGTTACCGAACAGGCCGGCATCCATGCCCTGATGATAAGTGGTGTAAAGCAACCCGCTGGGGTCGTAGGTTTCCAAGCTGCCGTTGTAAAAATTGGTTCGCCAGTTGACATTTAGGTTCAGGTTGAAATTGATTCTGCGATAGGTGTTGAACTTGCAGCCAAACCCTGCGGCTCCCATGGGTCCGCCATAGCTTCTGCCATTGGTAAAGTGCCAATTGCCGCCAATGCGCGCGGCATACCCCAACTCTACATAGTAAAAAGGAGTGATGCGGGTTTTCAGTACATCGCCCGCATAGCGGAAGTAAACAGGTGCATAGGCCCCGTTGCTGAAGTTATGACTGGTGGCATACATGCCGCCAAACGGTCCGCTGTTGAATGTTGCGCCATCCAGTCCGATGCCTGCCCCGAAGTAGCCGAAGCGACCCACCTTATAGCCGTTCACAATTCGCAAGCCACCATTATTGAAACCCGCGCGGAGCTCGGCCAGAAAAAAGTAGGTGCGCTTCTTTTTGTAGTGAGGCACAAACGTGGAATCATATTTGGCGCGGTAAGCGCGGCTTTGGCGCACGGCCTCGGTGGGTACCGGTTTAACGGCCATGGCGGGTGCCGGTGGGCTCGCCCATTTTTCTTCTTTGGTCAGCTTTTGAATATCGGCAATGGCAATGGTGAACACGCTGCCGCCCTCGATGCGTATCTTCATGCTTTCGCCCGGCACCTGTTCTATCACCAGGCCGCGGTAGATGTTGCCTCCCTTGGTGTAAATCACGTCTTCCAGGTTGTTTTGCGAAAAAGCGTGAAGGCTTATCAGGCTGAAACACAGCACGAGCAAACGCGGAATAAATTTCATACGAATGGGTTTTAGAGGAACAACAAAATTGATAATGTATTCAGAAAACGCAAGCGGCCCGGTTCATTGTGCCCCTGGCTCACCGCTTTGCTTTCATTTCTTTTTCCAGCCACTCCACATAATCGGCAAAGAGGAAAAAGGGCGCGTTCAGCGGGTCGCTTTGCAAGGCCGAAAGCGTTTCGTGCAGGCCGCGCATATTTTTCTTCATCTTTTCAATAGAGCCGCTGCTTTTGGTAAAGCGCAACACCGCCCGCTCGGGAGCATAGAGTTTTTCCTGCTTCAGCAGGCTTTTGTAAATGGAATGAGCTGTGCTGTACACCAGGCTGGCGTTATCGGTTTGGTAGTAGCAGAGCAAAAACAAAAAGCGATAGCCCAATAGTGCGGTGGGCTTAAAATCTTTTTCGCGGCCTTGCAGCAGGTGCAGGTAGTCCAGCGCCAGGTCGGGCTGATTATTCATGTAGTGCAGCCGCGCTCCCATCAGGTAGTTCATGTAGTCGAGCGGGCTGCCGTTCCACAGCAGCTGCTGGTCGGGTTTCATCCAGTGCGAAAAACACTTTACTCCTTCACTGTAGTTTTGGGTGAGCGTGTAGTAGACCAGTTCGCTGTGCATGATTTTGGCATATACTTTTTGCAGCACGGCTTTTTGCTGCACATGCGGTATCAGTTTTCGGAGGTCCTCTATCAAAGGCATCATGAGCGCGTGATTTTTGGCCCGGAAACAATCGGAGAGCAAACTATCGAGCAGGTAAAACTCGGCTACGTAGTGATGTTTGCGGTCAAAGATTTTCCGGAACTCGGCTAGCGCCACCAGCCCCTCGCGGATGGCCGCCTCGGGGCCCTGCAACACATTCACCATATCTATTTTGGTAGGGGCAAAGAGCGGAAAGCTTTGCCGGCTTACTTCGTGGTAGGGCAGGCGGAAGATGGGATGCGTGTACACCTTGGCATACTCGGCTTGTTGCTGCCGCGTGCGCGGGTCGCCTGTTTTGCTTACCAGTAGATTGATCTGTTGTATCAGCTGCATCAGCTCCACATACTGCATTTGGTCGGCTGCCACTTGTTTGCGCTGCTGCAGGGTGCGCAGTCGTTTTTCAAAATCGCGGGTGGTGTTTGGATTAGAGGCGATGATGATGCTTTGCAGTTCCAGCCCCCTGGATAACAGGCCGAAACTATTGCCGGTTTCCAGTTTGGTCAAAAGCGGGCTGAGTTGTTTTTCGGCTGAATCAAACAGCCCTTTGGAGATGAAGGTCTCCACCATCAAAAGTTCCTTTACCAAACCCAAATTACCCGAGGTGGAAGTGGTATTGCTTTGCAGGGCTTTGCATACAAAGTGAAAGAAATAATCGTTGGCCTCGGTCAGGCTCATGCCGCTGACATCGGCACTCAGTTTTTTCTTCAGCTTATCGGCATCAAACTCTTTTTGCTCGTTGAATACGCGCAGCGAATTGGCATAGCGCTGCCGGGCTTTGCCCCCCAGGGCATCAATCAATATGCTGAGGTTTTTCTTTTCGTTTTTGTCTAACGAATGCACTAAATCATATACCTGTTTTAAGGTGGCCATGGGCACAAGGATACATACATTCCCGGGGTTTGACTAACCCAATTTGACACCGAATTGGGTTAGACAAACGAGTGGGGTCTGCCGTAATTAGCCGAAACAAAAATGAACAACATGAGAAAAATTCTATGCCTGATGACTGCGCTTGTCGCGTTCCTCCCCTTTTTATCTGCTGCAGAAGGCCCCCGATATAACTGGGGCGAAAAGCTGGGCGGCAGCTCGGGCGATGAGGTGGTGAATGCCATCAAAACGGATGCCTCTGGCAATGTCTATGTAACCGGAAAATTTTCAGGAACTAACGTAGACTTTGATTTAAGTGCCGGCTCCACCCTGCTTTCTTCCGCAGGGGCAAGCGATATTTTTTTGGCCAAATACAATGCACAGGGTCAGCTGCAGTGGGCCAAAGTGATGGGCGGCACAGGGGCAGATGAAGCCCGGGCGATGGTTATCGCCTCGGACGGAGCTGTTTATTTAACGGGCACCTTTACAGGCACGGCCGATTTTGACCCATCGGGTGTTACCGCGAATCAATTTGCCAACACTACGGTAGACCGCGAAATTTTTATCGCAAAGTATGATGCCAATGGTAACTACCAGTGGGCCGGTGCTTTAAACTCCTCCGCCAGTACCGAAATAGCCTATGGCATAGCCATCAACCCCATCAGCGGGAATGTATCTATCGTAGGGTCCTTTAGCGGCAATCTGGATGTGAGCCCGGGGCCATTAAATGTGATTATTTCTTCCACCTCCGGTAGTGAGGATATTTTTGTAGCTACTTACAATGCGAGTGGCGTTAACCAGAGCAATCTTAAACTGGGCGGCACCGGCAGCGATGCAGGATTTGGCATTGCCATAGACTCTGCTTCCAATATGTATTTAAGCGGACGGTTTCAGAACACCGTTGATTTTGATTTAACGGCTGCTAACTCCAATACCACCTCCAATGGAAGCTATGATGCTTTTGTAGTCAAGTATTCCAACTCCTTTGCGCTGCAGTTTATCAATCAGTTTGGTGGGCAGGGTAGCTGGGATATTTCTTATGCGCTGGCCATAGACCCTGCCGGAAACGTGTACACCACCGGCAACTTTTCGGGAACGGCTGATGCCGACCCCGGCAGCGGCACGCAAAATGTATACACCAGCAACGGGGGAACGGCCAATGGCTATGTGATGAAATATACGCCTGCGGGTGCCCTGGCCTGGATTTACCGGGCCGCCAGTGGCAACGAATCTGCGCTGATGACCGTGGCCCTGGATGCTGCCGGAAATGTGTACACCACGGGCAATGTAGCAGGCACCTTTGATGCTGATAATACTGCCGCTGCCTATCTTATTAATCAGGGCGGCAGCCAAAGCACGGTGCTCGTGAAGCTGAGTAACTCGGGCAGTCTGGTGTGGGCTACGGCACAAACCTGCAGCAACTTTGGATTGGGCCATGCCGTGGCCACCGATGCCTCGGGCAACGTAATAGTGGCAGGAAGGTTTATAGGAGATGCGGATGTAGATGCATCGCCCTTGGTGCGCACCATGACCTCGGCCTCCAGCGACTACGATTGCTTTGTAACGCACTATGCCAATTGCAACTTTCCGGCTGCCCCGGTGGTAGCCAGCGAGAATGTATGTGCCGGACAATCCATTTCTTTGAGCGCCAACGGCACCGGCACCATCAGCTGGTATAGCACCGCTACCGGCAATACGTATGCCTTGCCCAACGGTACTACCCTCACACCAGGCGCAAGCATCAGCTATTTTGCACAAGACAGCAATCAGTGCGGAAGCGGTCCGCGCAGCGAGAAAGCCATTACCTTTTACCTTCCGCCTGTAGTGCAGGCCACTGCCAGCCCGGGTGTTTTGTGTGCCGGTGCTGCCACTACCATCAGCGCCACCGGAGCTTCTGCTTACCTGTGGAACACCCTGGCCACCACGGCCGATATTCAGTTGACGCCCGGACTGGCCGACACGGCCTATCAGGTGATAGGCACCGAGCCCAGTGGCTGTGCCGATACGGCCTATGTGCTGCTGCAGGTAAATCCGGTTCCGCAGCCGGTGCTCTCTACCGGCACCGACACCATTTGCCAGGGCGCATCCATTTCTATATATGATACCAATCCACTGTTGCAGAACAGCTATCAATGGTCTACGGGTGCCGGCACTGATACATTGTCGGTGACACCGGCCGGCTCTGCCGTATATACCGTATCGGTAGAAAGTGCACAAGGATGCACCGCCACAGCTTCGGCTGCGGTGGAGCTGAGCACGACCGATGCCAGCGTTACCCAAAACGGAGCACAGCTTACGGCTGTGGCCACTGATGTAAGTTATCAGTGGGTAGACTGCGGCACCCAAACGCCCATCAACGGGGCGACTAATGCCTCCTTTACACCTGCCGGCTCGGGTCAGTATCAATTGTTAGCCACCAATGCGCGCGGTTGCACCATGAGCTCCGCCTGCTTTGCCGTCACCTTATCCTCGGTGGAGGAAATGTCCTTAGCGGCTCGGGTATATCCCAATCCGTTTGCCCATCAAATAGTGCTGGACTTGCCGGCACCTGTTGCCGGTCGCGAAATCAGTGCAACGCTCCTGAATGCCACCGGGCAAATCGTGTTATCGCAAACACTGACCACCGCACCGTTTACCTTACACACTGCTCAGTGCCCTGCGGGATTTTATCTGCTCCGCATCACCGATGCCGAGCGCAGTTTCACGCAAGCGCTCATCAAAGAATAATCTATGGCCCCTTCATCTTTAAAAAACATTCTTATGAAAAGAACAAACCTTCTACTGCTGCTTACGGCCTGGCTGATGAGCGCTACCGCCCAAACCAACACCTGGCTGGGCAATACCCCCGGCTGGCTGAGCACCGGCAACTGGAGCCTGGGCGTAGCCCCCACCAGCAGTTGTGCCTATGATGTCTACATCCCCGCGGTGCCCGTGGGGGGGCTTTTCCCCATTATAGGTCCGGCTGTGTCGCCTTCTATCGGCAGCCTCACCATCGAGAGCGGTGCCACGCTTACCATTGGCAACCTGGGCCTCAATGTGTGCGGTTCGGTGACCGGAGGTGCCACCACACCGGCA
Source organism: Bacteroidota bacterium (assembly GCA_016715625.1). GTDB lineage: Bacteria > Bacteroidota > Bacteroidia > Chitinophagales > LD1 > Bog-950. Next base: position 58,088 of record JADJZU010000046.1, on the reverse strand, counting down.
CTGTTGCTGGGCAATGGCGAACTGCGGCTCACCGGCACCACCACACAAACCATCAGCGGAGCACTGAAGTGCCACCGCCTGCGAAACCAGAACACCTCTCCGGGCGGAGTGGTGGTAACGGGCGAGGTGCAGGTCGTGTTTTACTGGCAGTGCCAGGATGGCGACCTCACCAACAACGGCAGCATCACCCTGCTGTCCGATGCTGCGGGCACAGCCTATCTCGATTTGTTTACCTATCCCGGGGCCGCTGCTTATAACGGAGACATTACGGTGCAGCAATACATTGGCAATGCTGCCGATGGCTACCGCGACCTCTCTTTGCCGGTGAGCACCACCGTGGCCGACCTCAGCGATGATTTTACCATTGCCGGGCCGCATGGCGTCAACTGCTGGTATGCTTATTCGCCCTATCCCACCTTTCAGGAATATCGTGAAGACGCCAATGCCGACACTTCGCATTACTACGGAGGGTTCTGGAGCATCAGCAACGCAAGTGCCGCATTGGGCGGTGCCAAAGGCTATGCCGCCCGCATCTACAATGCTCCGCTCACGCTGGATGTAACGGGGCCACCGGCCACCGGTGTGGCTACTGTGGCTGTGAGCCATACGCCCTCGCTCACGCCATCGGCCGATGGCTGGAATCTGGTGGGCAATCCCTTTTGCGCCCCCATCCGCTGGAGCCAGGTATTGAGCCAAAACCCGGGAGTAACCAGTGGCAGCTGCTATCGCTTTTCCACCACCGGAGAATATGCCGGCACCTGGAGCGCCCACAACGGGGTGACCGGTGTGCCGCTCAGCACGCCCGATGAAATCAGCATCAGTCAGGGATTTTTTGTGCATGTGCCGGTGTCGGGCCTGCTGTCCATAGCCCCTGCGGCTTGTGTGGCTTCTTCCACCGTGCCGTTTTACAAAACCGAATCGTTGCCCAGCGAACTGCGCCTGCAACTGAGCAACGGCACACAGGCCGATGAAATAGTGGCCTACACCGATGCCCATGCCACCGCCCAATATGATGCAGGCATGGATGCCCTCAAAATGCCGGCCGGTGGACCGGTGCAAATCAGTTTTTCGGCTGCCGGCAACGAACTGGCTATTCAGGTGCTCGATGAAATTCCGGCTCAGGCGGAATGGCCCTTAAGCGTTTCGGTGACCGATAACTGCTCCTATACCCTGCGCGCCATCGCTTTAAATCTGCCCTCGCTCACGGCTTATTTAAAAGATGCACAAACCAACACGCTTTACAACCTATCCACCGAGGCACCGGTATTTAACTTAAACGGTGGCCAATCATACACAGGCCGCTTTTCGGTGGTTTTTGCACCTGCGGTGTCGGCCGTAGCAGGGGTAAAAACAGCCCCCGCGCACATTCGCCTGGTGGGCAGCGATATTCATATTGAGCGGTCAGCCGCCACGCGGGCCGAAGTGGTGGTCAGCAATTTGCTGGGGCAGCAGATAACGGCTGCTTCGGTGGGGGAGGCTACTGCGCTCATCCGCCTGCCCGAAAACCTGAAAGGCTATGCCCTGGTGCGCGTGCAGGAAGGCGACAAAATCAGCACTCAAAAATTATTCATCCCCTCAACCCGATAACATGAAATCAAAAATGCCCCAATTCCATAGCCGGAGCAACAGCGTTATGAGTAAAAAGCAAACCCTCCTCAGCCTTGCCCTCATCGCCTTGTTTATCCTCCTCACCCTCGCGCTGGAAGCCCAGCCGGGTGGCGGAGGAGGCGGACAAGGCATGGGCGGCCCGCCCCCCGGCAGCGGGGCAGCCCCTATAGACGGAGGTGCCATTTTGCTGGCCATCGGTGCGGCAGCGTATGGTAGAAAGAAGAGGATAGAAAACAACTAAGACAACAGTCTAAAATTTAGTCAGCCGCAGTGAATCAACTGCGGCTTTTTTTTAAACTGAAATGATTCGATTACATAACCCAGTTAATAAATGTTGAGTGAATAATCGTATCAATATGTGGAGTGTGTTGTTGTAAAACAGGAGATTGCAACGTATTGATTAGTGTACTACAGTTAACAGAAATTTTTTGTGATTGATTCAGCCCCTCTGATACATAAATGCCGGATATCCTACCAAAATTCACTCATTTGGCAAATAATACCATATTCACGCGATAATAAGTGAAACGGGTACATTGCTTTGACTAATGTCGGTTTCATGTCAAACGTTACTATAAAACCCATTAACTAACCCTTGTTTTGCATCCTTAATCCGATAGGTTATTATCTAACATGCAAAATCAGGTAATATTATCATTCATTTTCCCCTCATCATTATTTTGATTTAATCCCCCCCTCCTTATGCGAAACAAACTTTACATTATCGCACTTCTCATGATTGCGATGACTGCAACACAGGCACAAAACTGGAACCAGATTATTAAAGCCGCAGCTAATGACCGCTCAGGTCCGGCTACAACAGATAGAGGGGGCAGTGATTTTTTTGGGCAGAGTGTAGCGGTTAGCGGAGATTATGCCATTGTGGGGGCCTATCTGGAAGACAACAATGCTTCCGGTGCCAGTCCGGTAAATAATGCCGGCTCTGCTTACATATTTAAGCGGAATGGAGACACATGGGTGTTGCAGCAAAAAATTGTGCCCAACGACAGAGGGGTTGAAGACCGGTTTGGCTTCAGTGTTGCCATCAGTGGCGACTATGCTATAGTAGGTGCCCATTCGGAAGATGAAAATGCCTCCGGTGGAGCCACGCTCAATGCTGCCGGCTCTGCTTATATTTTTAAACAAACAGGCGGTGTGTGGGCGCAGCAGCAAAAAATAGTGGCCAGCGATCGTGGGGCCGATGACCTTTTTGGCCAGAGCGTTTCCATAGATGGTGACTACGCTGTTGTAGGAGCGCGTAATGAAGATGAAGACCAAAGTGGCGGGGCTACTTTATCCAATGCCGGCTCGGCCTATATTTTTAAGCAAACGGGCGGCATATGGGCGGAGCAACAAAAAATAGTAGCATCCGACCGCGCCATTGATGATATATTCGGTATTAGTGTATCTATAAGTGGCGACTATGTAATAGTGGGAGCATACCTTGAAGATCATGATGCTTCCGGAGGAGCCGCATCAAGTGGTGCCGGTTCTGCCTATATATTTAAACAAACAGCCGGTGTATGGGCGCAGCAGCAAAAGATAGTGGCTGCTGACCGTAGCGCAGCAGACTTTTTTGGTTACAGTGTAGCCATCCATGGCGATTTCGTCATCGTGGGTGCATATCAGGAAGATCAGAATGTTGCGGGAGGAGCTACCGCCAACAATGCCGGCTCTGCCTACATTTTTAACCGTTCCGGCAGTATTTGGACACAGCAGCAAAAGATAGTAGCTACGGACAGAGCAGCCGATGATCTTTTCGGCTATAGTGTAGCGATCCATGGCGACTATGCCATTGTAGGCGCATGGAACGAAGCAGAAGATGCCTCTGGAGGAGCCACCTTGGCCGATGCCGGTTCGGCTTATATTTTTAAACAAACAGCCGGCACGTGGGCTCAGCAGCAAAAAATAGTAGCTGCTGATCGTGCAGCAACGGACTATTTCGGTGCCGCAGTGGCCATTAGTGGCGATTATGCCCTTGTCGGTGCTTGGGCAGAAGATGAAGATGCTTCGGGAGGATCGACCACGAGCGGTGCCGGTTCCACTTATATGTTTAAGCAAACCACAGGTACCTGGACACAGCAGCAAAAAGTAGTAGCTGCTCGCTGGGATACACCCGCCCCCAACGATTTTTTCGGTTACAGCGTAGCTATTGATGGCGACTATGCCATAGTGGGGGCATGGGCAGAAGATGAAGATGCTTCCGGTTTAAATACTTTAAACTCTGCGGGCTCGGCTTATATTTTTAAACGAAATGGCGCTACATGGGCCCTGCAGCAAAAGATAGTTGCCTCTGACCGCGCAGCGATGGACCAATTCGGTTACAGCGTGGCTATCAGCGGAGACTATGCTCTGGTGAGTGCCTACTTCGATGATGAAGATGCTTCGGGTGGAGCAACGCTTAATTTTGCCGGCTCCTGCTATATTTTTAAACAAACAGCCGGAGTGTGGGTCCAGCAGCAAAAAATAGTGGCCGCTGACCGTGCAGCCAACGATAATTTTGGATTTAGTGTGGGTATTAGTGGCGATTATGCCGTTATAGGTGCTTACAACGAAAGTGAAGATGCTTCGGGTGGAGCTACCCTGGCCAATGCCGGTTCTGCTTATATCTTTAAGCAAACTGCAGGAGTATGGTCGCAACAGCAAAAAATAGTGGCTTCGGATCGTGCTGCTGGCGACTATTTTGGGTATTGTGCCGCCATAAGTGGCGACTATGTAATCATCGGGGCTTTTGCAGAAGATGAAGATGCTTCAGGCTCAAACACTTTAAACTCTGCCGGCTCGGCCTATATTTTTTATCAATCTGGCGGTGTGTGGACACAACAGCAAAAGTTAGTGCCTGCCGACCGCTTTGACCTCGACCAGTTTGGTAGCAGCGTAGCTATTGATGGCGACTATGCCATCGTAGGTGCTTACCAGGAAGACGAAAACGCATCGGGTGCAGCAACCCTCAATGCAGCCGGCTCGGCTTATATTTTTAAACAAACTGCAGGGTCTTGGTCGCAGCAACAAAAGATAGTAGCCGCGGACCGCGCTGCCGATGATTATTTCGGCTATAACGTAGACATAGATGGCGACTATGCCATAGTAGGGGCCTATGCTGAATCGGAAGACACATCTGGTGGAGCCACACTGCCCGGGGCCGGCTCGGCTTATTTGTTTAAGCAAACTGCCGGCACGTGGGCGCAGCAGCAAAAGATAGTGACCACCGACCGGGCGGCAAACGATGCTTTCGGTATTGCTGTAGGTATCAGTGGCGACTATGCCATCTCCGGAGCCTATACAGAAGATGAAGATGCCAATGGTTTAAATACCATCAGTAATGCCGGCTCGGTGTATATTTTCCAGAACCAGGCAACATGGTACCTGGATGCCGATAATGACGGATATTATGTAAGCACACAGGTAGCCGCCACCAGCCCCGGTGCCGGCTGGACAAGCACTTTGCCCATAGGCGGCAGTGGCGACTGTGACGATAGCAATCCTGCTTTCTTTATCAATTGCCCTCCGGTGAATGATAATTGTGCGGGAGCTATTGCCTTAACGGTAAACGCCAGCTGCATCAACGCTACCTATTCCAGTTTAAATGCTACCAACTCCGGCTTGCCTACCCCAACTTGTGGTTTCTATCAGGGAGGCGATGTATGGTTTAGTGCGGTAGTACCTGCATCGGGCAATGTGCGCGTGGAAGTAAACGGCCTGTCGGGCTATAATGCGCAATACGCCATCTACACCGGTGCCTGTGGCAGTCTTACGCAGTATTCCTGTAATCAACTGGATGCAGAAATCACCATCAGCGATGCTGCACTGGCCTTGCAAACTGTTTATATCCGGGTATACCGTTACAACAACGCTTCAGGCGGTTCATTCAATATTTGCCTCTGGGAGCCTACTGTGCCCGTAAATAACAATTGCGCCAGCGCAACCACCCTTACGGTAGGCAGCAGTTGTGTGTTGGGCACATACTCCAGCCTGTATGCTACGGCACAGCCAACATCGGTGGCACCCAACCCCACCTGCGGATTTTATAGCGGTGGCGATGTATGGTTCAGCATGGTAATGCCGGCATCGGGTAGGATAAGAATAGAGCGGGTGAACCTGACCGGCAATGCGCAGTATGCGCTTTACTCCGGCACCTGCGGTTCGTTCACTCAATTGTTTTGTGCTCAGCTCAATGATGAGTATACCTATCACAACGCAGCAGTGGCCGGCCAAACCGTTTACCTGCGGGTGTTTGGCTACAGTAACGAAGATGGAGGCACATTCCAGCTTTGCGCCTGGGAACCCCCTTACCTGCCCAACGATGATTGCGCCAATGCAGCATCACTGGTGGTGGGCACGTCCTGCACACCCGCTAACCTGACCAATGAATATGCCACTTCGCAGCCAGTGTCTGTAGCTCCAAATCCAAGTTGTGGTTTTTATGCCGGTGGCGATGCCTGGTATACTGTAGTGATGCCGGTTACCGGTTTGTTAACTATTAACCGAACAAACATTTCCGGCAATATTCAGTTTGCTCTGTATTCCGGCACCTGTGGCGCGCTCACCGAGATAGCCTGTGCACAGTTAACTACTACCATGAATGTCAACAATATTTCGCTGGCCGGTCAGACCCTTTATCTGCGTGTATGGAATTTCAACAACGAAGAAGGCGGCACATTTACTTTCTGCGCCTATGATCCCACCTGCCTAGTAACGGTGAGCAACGTGGCTACTACACCGGCTTCTTGCTCCATTGTAAGTGATGCAAGCATTACCATTACGGCCAGTTGTGCCAACTGTACCGGTGCTTTAGAATACAGCATCAACAACGGAAGCACCTATCAGGTAAGTAATGTGTTTTCGGGCATCAGCAGCGGTTCGCATTTTGTACGAGTGCGCGATAGCGGAAATATTGCCTGCAATGCCAACTATGGTTTTATATCCGTAGGAAGTGTTATAACAGCTACTACTTATTACCAGGATTCAGATGGAGATACTTACGGCAATAGCTCTGTGACATTGGTTTCCTGTGGCCTTATACCCGTAGGTTATGTAACAATAGCAGGCGATTGTAACGATGCCAATGCGGCCATCAACCCCGCAGCCACCGAGATTTGCGGCAACGGAATTGATGAAGATTGCAGCGGAGCCGATTTATCCTGCGCGGTGGTAAACACCTGGCTGGGCGGCAGCACCGATTGGAACGACCCCGCCAACTGGAGCCTGGGCAGTGTGCCCAACGACTGTGCCGATGATGTGATTATACCAACCACCCCTGCCAACGGGCACAACTTCCCGCTATTGGATATCGCTTCCTTCACAGTCGGTGAGTTAACCATACAGGACGGTGCCTCCATTACCCTCAACGATAATCAGATCCTGAATGTGTGCAAAAACCTGAACGGGGGTATTGTGAATGTGGCCACCGTAGACGGAAACTCCAATACCGGTTTGTATTTGATTGGTGCTGACCCGCAGCAGATAAATTATAAACTGAACGTAAACCTGATTCGGATAAACAACAGCAGCATGGGTGGAATTGATGTAATGGGCAGGCTGAACATATTCCTCGGATTGATAATGCAGGATGGCGATGTAAATGCCAGCGGTGGTTTGCTTACCTTAAAGATGCCGCCACCACCACGGCCTACTTAGATAACTACACCAGCCCTACCGCGGGCACTTACTTTGGCGACCTGACGGTAGAACGTTACGTTGCCAATACAGCCGATGGTTATCGCGACATCAGCGCTCCGGTGAACACCACCGTGAGTGGTCTGGCGGATGACATGAGCATCAGCGGGCAAGATGCCGTGCAGTGCTGGTATAGCTACAGCCCTTACCCCAACGTGCAGATTTATGATGAAGCGCTGAGCATTGTAAACGGAGCCTACTACGAAGGCTGGCTCAGCCGCACAGGCCTTGGCAACCCGATGCCCGCCATGCAGGGTTTTGCCATCCGCACGTATGCCGGTGCTCCTTATACCATTGACCTGACCGGTGCTCCCCATAGCGGCAGCCAATCGATAGACATTACCAACACAGCCTCCGCCACCCCCGGCCAGGATGGCTGGAATTTTATCGGCAATCCTTTCGCATCGCCCATCTCCTGGACCAACACCAACGCCAACAACCCCGGTGCCACCACCGGTGCTTACTATGTTTTTAACACCACAGGCGAATATACCGGCAACTGGGGCAGCTATAATGGCGTAACGGGCACCAACGGAGCCGATGATTTTATTGGTACGATGCAGGGCTTCTTTGTAAAAGCCGTTGGCCCGCTCAATTATGTTGAAGCCAACAGCGCATCCCGTGTAGCCAGTCCTTATATACCGTTTTTCAAAACATATGCGGTGCAACCGAGCGAAATCCGCCTGAGTCTGCATGACGCCACCAACAGCGATGAGATAGTAGCCTACACCGATGGAGCAGCTACCTGGAGCGAAGACATGGGCCACGATGCCGTGAAGATACCGGCCGGCAGCACCGTGTATATGAGCTATAAGCAATTGGGTAAAGAATATGCTATCAACGTAATTGATGAAATCACAGAGACGACTGAACTGCCACTCATCCTCTGGGCACAGGACACGGGCAGCTACACCTTTGAGGCGACCGAGCTGAATGTAGACGGCTACATCACCTACCTCAAAGATGCGGAAATGAACACCCTCACCGACCTCACTACTACAGCCTCCATCCAGCTACCGCTCAATGGAGGACAAACCTACGAAGGCCGCTACAGCATCGTGTTTGAGGCTGTAGAAATACCAAGTGGCATTGCCAATATCAACGAAGGCAAAACCAAAATCTACAGCCACCGGAACATAGCGGTAGTAGAAAGAAACAACGACCAACCGGCTACCATCACCATCACCAATACCCTCGGCCAAACCATCAAGGAAGTGACAACCGACAGCAAACGCACGGAGATACTGCTCGACAACGCGAACCCATGGTATGCCATCGTGAAAGTGAAAGAGGCGAATGCCACCCAAACCGGTAAATTATTGATAAAATAAACATAACGCGCTTTCCCCTCCCTCTCCTCCGGAGAGGGCCGGGGAGAGGTAAAATAGAAACAATGAAAAAACAAACCATCCTCAGCATAGCCATCACCGTATTGTTCATCACAATCACTCTCGCTCTTGAAGCCCAACCGGGTGGAGGGGGCGGAGGCCAGGGTCAGGGCGGCCCGCCCCCCGGCAGCGGAGCAGCCCCTATAGACGGAGGTGCCATTTTGCTGGCTCTGGGTGCCGCGGCCTATGGCCGCCAACGCCTCAAAGCCCGGCAGGAAAATTAAATTTGAACCGCCAGCCACCTCCAAAGCAGTAGCCGGTTCAAAAACCCTCACGCTATGAAACACCTCCTGCGCAGCCTGGGTCTGTGGCTCGTTTTTTTACAGGCCTGCACGCCCGACCGCGGTCCCGGCTGCAAACCCTGCACCGTGGCGGGGCGCTACACCGGGCAGCAGCACAACACTGCCGGGCCGTATTCTGGTCCGCTTACTACCGACACCCTCGTGCCGGTTACCTTCTGGGTAGATACCCTTGCCGGTGACAGCCTCCGCATCATCCGCAGCTACGACCTCTATGAGTGGCGCTGGGCCTATAACGACTCGGGCCGCTACAGCCGCTCGGGGGGCCTCACCTGGGGCCTCAGCTTTGAGTTTAAAGCCCCCGACAGCCTCCTTTATTACTACAACAACGGGGGCGGAGGCGGCTACGCGCGCGAAGAGTTCAGGGGTACTAAAGACTAACCGGCTACACCACCCGGCACGGCATGGCCGGTAACGATGTTGCGGTCGCAATGGTGCCACTGCCTGCTGTCGGTAACAGTATTGCGGTCGCAATGGTGTCACCGCCTGTTGCCGGTTGCAGTGTTGCGGTCGCAATGATCCCACTGCCTGCTGCGGGTAGCAGTATTGCGGCAGCAATGATCCCACTGCCTGCTGCCGGTAACAGTATTGCGGTCGCAATGGTGCCACTGCCTGCTGCCGGTAACAGTATTGCGGTCGCAATGGTGTCACCGCCTGTTGCCGGTTGCAGTGTTGCGGTCGCAATGATGCCACTGCCTGCTGCCGGTAATAGTGTTGCGTTTTTTTTATTTATGTGGCCCATACATCCAACTGCCATTCCCTGTTCTTTATTCTTTCTTTTGAGATTTGGTGCAACAAAACCAATATTACGGCCCTTTGTTATTAGCATCGGGCTTTTTTAATTTAAGCGCACAGCATGGAAACAAAACTCAAAATAGCGATTCAAAAATCGGGTCGGCTCAACGAAGATTCGCTGCGCCTGATAAAAGACTGCGGCATAGCCGTAGACAATGGCACCGACCAGCTGAAGGTGACGGCCCGCAATTTTCCGGCAGAGATTTTTTTTCTGCGCAACAGCGACATTCCGCAGTATGTGGAAGACGGAGTGGCCGACATTGCCCTGATAGGCCAAAACATATTGGTGGAAAAAGCGCACCGCGTGGAGGTGAAGCTGGCGCTGGGCTTCAGCAAATGCCGCGTATGCCTGGCCATTCCCAAGCGGGACGAATACCCGGGGCTGCGCTATTTTGAGGGGAAGAAAATTGCGACTTCGTATCCCAACACAGTGCGCGCCTTTTTGCAGCAGCACCACCTGGCCGCGGAGATTCACGAAATATCCGGCTCGGTAGAAATTGCGCCCAATATTGGCCTGGCCGATGCCATTTGCGATATTGTGAGCACCGGCTCCACGCTGTTCAAAAACGGGTTAAAAGAAGTGGAGGTGCTTTTTGAGTCGGAGGCGGTGCTGATTGCCGGCCAAAACCTTCGGCCCGGGGCGCAGCAGCTCTTAGATAAACTCCTGTTCAGAATACAGGCCGTGCAGGCGGCCCGCAGCAACAAATACATTTTGCTCAATGCCCCCAACGACAAACTGAACGCTATTATTGCCTTGCTCCCCGGCATGAAAAGTCCCACTATTTTGCCTCTGGCTAAAGAAGGCTGGAGTTCGCTGCACTCGGTCATCAGCGAAAAAGAATTTTGGGACAAGATAGATGCGCTGAAGCAGCACGGAGCCGAGGGCATATTGGTGGTGCCGATTGAAAAAATGGTGATGTAAATACAAGCAAAGAGCTATGAACACAGTGCGATACCCTAATGCTAAAACCAGAGCGGCTTTGTTGCAGCGGCCGGCCATGGAGGCCGATACAGCCCACAAGACGGTAGCCGACATACTGGCCGCGGTGCAGCAAAACGGAGATGCGGCCCTCCGGAAATATGCCCTGCAGTTCGATAAAGTAAAACAGGACCGTTTAACGCTTACTGCCAAAGAGTGGAAGGAAGCCGTTTCACAACTGCCGAAAGATTTAAAGGAAGCTATCCGCCAGGCGCAGCAGAACATAGCGCGGTTTCACCGGGCGCAGCAGCGCAGCGAAAAGAAAATCACCACCACCCCGGGGGTGGTGTGCTGGCGCGAAAGCCGGGCGATTGAAAAGGTGGGCTTATACATTCCCGGAGGCACGGCCCCTCTTTTTTCCACGGTGCTCATGCTGGCCACTCCCGCCAAAATAGCGGGCTGCCAACAGGTGGTGTTGTGCACGCCTCCCGGCAAGGATGGCAAAATTCATCCGGCTATTTTGTTTGCGGCACAGTTGTGCGGAGTAACGGCTGTTTACAAAACCGGAGGCGCGCAGGCCATAGCGGCTATGGCCTATGGCACGCAGAGTGTGCCTAAAGTGGATAAGATTTTTGGCCCCGGCAACCGCTTTGTAACCCTGGCCAAGCAGCTGGTGCAGCAACAGGGCGTGGCCATTGATATGCCGGCCGGCCCCTCGGAGGTGCTGGTGGTGGCCGATGAAACTTGTGTGCCTGCTTTTGTGGCGGCTGATTTACTATCGCAGGCGGAGCACGGCCCCGATAGTCAGGTGCTGCTGGTAACCTGGAAAGAGGCCTTGCTGCAAAAAGTAAGGGAACAGGTGCAGCAGCAACTGAAGACCCTCCCCCGACAGGCCATTGCTTCGGCAGCCCTGTAACATTCCAAACTGATATTGGTGAAAGATAAAGCGGAGGCGCTCCAGCTCATTAACGACTATGCCCCCGAGCATTTGATTGTAGCCGTGAAAGACAAAAAGTATTTTACGAAACACGTAGCCAACGCAGGCTCTGTTTTTATTGGCAATAACACACCCGAAAGTGCCGGTGATTATGCCAGCGGCACCAATCACACCCTGCCCACCAACGGCTACGCCCGCATGTATAGTGGAGTATCGCTGGATTCTTTTACAAAGAAAATTACCTTTCAAAAAATAAGTCGCAAGGGATTGATGAACCTGGGACCCGTGATAGAAACCATGGCAGCAGCCGAACAACTGATAGCCCACAAAAATGCGGTAAGCATACGTCTGAAGCATCTCAAAAGAAAACCATGAAAGAGATAGAAGCCTGGGTGCGTCCCAATATTAAAGCGCTGAAACCGTATGCCAGCGCGCGCGATGAGTTTAAGGGAGAGGCATCGGTGTACTTAGATGCCAACGAAAACAGCTTTGGCTCTCCGCTGCCCCAAAACTACAACCGCTATCCGGACCCGCTGCAAAAGGAACTGAAAGAAAAAATAAGTCGGGTGAAAGGAGTGCCGCCACAGAATATTTTTTTGGGCAATGGCAGCGATGAAGCCATTGATTTATTGTTCCGGGTTTTTTGCGAACCCGCGCAGGATAAAGTCCTCATTTGCCCGCCTACCTACGGCATGTATGAAGTAAGCGCTCACATCCATAATGTAGACATCGTGCGGGTGAATCTTCTCCCCGGTTTTGAATTAGACGTGGAGCAGATTTTGGAATCGCTCACCCCATCGGTAAAACTGCTTTTCATTTGTTCGCCCAATAACCCTACGGCCAATTCTTTTCATGCCGATGACGTAGAGTTATTGGTGCAGAAATTTAACGGCATTGTGGTGATAGACGAGGCGTATATCAATTACTCCCGCCAAAAATCTGCTATCCGGTGGTTGACGGAATATGATAACCTGGTGGTGCTGCAAACTTTTTCAAAAGCCTGGGGACTGGCTGCGCTGCGCCTGGGTATGGCCTTTGCTTCCGAAACGATTATCCACTATTTGAACAAAGTAAAACCACCTTACAATATCAATATCGCTACCCAGCAGTATGCGCTGGAGGCGCTGGATAATATCCAATGAGTGAACGAACATATCCGGCAAACGGTGGCGCTTCGCGAAGCGCTCATCACCGAACTAAAAACGCTGCCGCTGACGCAGAAGGTATTTCCGAGCGATGCCAACTTCATCCTGCTGCGGGTAACCGATGCCCCGGGCCTGTATAAACACCTGGTAGAAAATGGAATCATTGTGCGCGACCGCAGCAAGGTGCTGCTGTGCGAAGGCTGTCTGCGCATCACCGTAGGCACCCCGGAGGAAAACGAAAACATAATCAGGGTAATCAAAATGTATAAAGCATGAAAAAAGTATTGTTTATAGACCGGGATGGAACATTGATTCTGGAGACCGATGATTTTAAGATTGAGCAATTCAGCAAACTCCTTTTTTATCCGGAGATATTCTATTGGTTGGGAAAGATAGCGCGCGAGCTGGACTATGAGCTGGTGATGGTCACTAATCAGGATGGCCTGGGCACCGATGTTTTTCCGGAAGATGAATTCTGGGAAGTGCAGAACTTTATTGTGAAAACCTTCGCAGGCGAAGGCATACACTTTGCCGATGTGCACATTGATAAATCTTTTCCGGAAGAAAATTTACCTACCCGCAAGCCGGGCACCGGCATGCTGACGAAGTATTTCTCCGAAGCCTACGACCTGAAGCATTCGTTTGTTATTGGCGACCGCATTACCGATGTGTTGCTGGCCAAAAACCTGGGCAGCAAATGTTTTTGGTTGAATGATGGAAGAAACTTAGGTGCTTCGGAAACAGGCAGCGACAACGCGCAAACGCTGAAAGAATACATAGCGCTGGAGTCGCGCCATTGGGAGCATATTTATAATTACCTGAAAGGCGGGCCGCGTGTGGCCCGGCACTCGCGCCACACCAAAGAAACGCAGATTGCCGTGGAGCTGAATCTCGATGGCTCCGGCAAAGCGGAGGTTTCCACGGGCTTGCATTTTTTAAATCACATGCTGGAGCAGATTGCCCGGCACGGTGGCGTGGATTTGACGGTGACTGCACAGGGCGACTTGCATATTGACGAGCACCACACCATCGAGGACACGGCCATCACCTTAGGCGAAACATTTGCTTTGGCCCTGGGCGATAAAAAGGGCATAGAGCGGTATGGCTTCTGCCTGCCTATGGATGATGCACTGGCACAGGTGACTTTAGATTTTGGCGGACGAAACTGGATAGAATGGAACGCCACCTTTCAGCGCGAAAAAGTAGGCGATGTGCCCACCGAAATGTTTTTCCACTTCTTTAAATCTTTCAGCGATGCTGCAAAATGCAATCTGAACATCAAGGCCGAAGGCGAAAACGAACATCATAAGATTGAAGCCATCTTTAAAGCCTTTGCCAAAGCCATCAAAATGGCGGTGAAGCGGGATTTGAATAACATGCAGTTGCCGAGCACGAAAGGAATTTTATGAAATTGGTCATCATTGATTACGGAGCCGGCAACACGCAATCGGTGAAATTTGCTTTTCAGCGGCTGGGTGTAAATCCGGTGTTGAGTAGTAATGAGGAAGATATTCTGAGTGCCGATAAAGTCATTTTTCCGGGCGTGGGTCATGCCAAAGCAGCGATGGATGTATTGAAAGAAAAACAACTTGACCGATTGATACCGCAGTTGAAGCAGCCGGTGTTAGGGATTTGCCTGGGCATGCAATTGATGTGTAAGTTTAGTGAAGAAGGTAAAACCCCTTGCTTAGGCATCTTCGATGAAACCGTAAAACTTTTTGAACCCAAAGCCAAGGTTCCGCACATGGGCTGGCAACAGACTACCGATAGTCAACAGCAAACCACCGGCTTTTATTATTTCGTTCACAGCTATTATGTGCCCGTAAACAACTACACCACACTGACCTGTCAATACATCACCGACTTTTCCGCTGCCGTGCAAAAAGATAACTTTTATGGCGTGCAGTTTCATCCCGAGAAAAGCGGTGAGGCAGGCGAACAGTTGTTGCAAAAATTTCTGGAAGCCCGATGAACGTTATTCCCGCCATAGATATAATAGATGGAAAGTGTGTCCGGCTTTCGCAGGGCGACTACGCACTGAAAACCGTTTATCATCAGGAACCCTTGGAGGTAGCCAAACAATGGGAGGCTGCCGGTATCACCCACTTACATCTGGTTGATTTAGACGGAGCCAAAGCGAGCCACATTGTCAATCATGCCGTGCTGAAAGCCATTGCATCACAGACCAAACTCGAAGTTGATTTTGGCGGAGGCATCAAGAGCGATGAGGATATACAGATAGCATTTGAATCGGGTGCCGCCAAAATTACGGCCGGCAGCATAGCCGTCACCTCGCGCGAAACCGTATTGCGATGGATGAATCACTATGGTGCGTCTAAAATAATTTTGGGGGCCGATGTGAGGAACGAACTGGTAGCTATCCATGGCTGGCAGAAGGAAAGTAACCTGTCGCTATTCGATTTTTTGAACGATTACACAGCCGCGGGGATACAGTATGTAATCTGCACTGATATTTCCAAAGACGGTATGCTGCAAGGTTCATCGGTGGGTTTGTATCAAAAGATTTTGCAACAGTTTCCCGGCTTACATTTGATAGCCAGCGGAGGTGTAAGCAGTATGGCAGAGTTACAGCACCTGGCGGACTGCGGCTTGTATGGAGCTATTGTGGGCAAGGCGATTTACGAGGGCAAAATCAATCTTCAGGACCTGGCTGCCTTTCAAAAAAAACAACCGTAGTTTATGCTTGCCAAACGAATTATTCCCTGTCTGGATATTAAAGATGGCCGCACGGTAAAAGGGGTCAACTTTGAAAACCTGCGCGATGCGGGCGATGCCGTGGAACTGGCGAGGCGCTACGCGGACGAAGGAGCCGATGAACTGGTTTTTTTGGACATTACTGCCACACACGAAAAGCGTAAAACCCTGGCCACCCTGGTAGAGCGCATTGCACAGCACATCAATATTCCATTCACCGTGGGCGGGGGTATTGGCACGGTGGAAGATGTAAACGTATTGCTGCAATCGGGAGCCGATAAGGTGTCGCTGAACTCGGCAGCTGTAAAGCATCCTGCTCTAATAGCCGACATTGCAGACAAGTTCGGAAGTCAGTGTTTGGTATTAGCAATAGATGCAAAGGAAACCGCCACGGGCTGGAAGGTGTATTTGAATGGCGGGCGCCTGGCTACCGAGTTGGATTTATTTGCCTGGGCACAACAAAGCGAGCAGCTCGGTGCCGGTGAAATTCTCTTTACTTCCATGAACCACGATGGCACCAAAAACGGCTTTGCGAATGTGGCCCTCCGGCAGCTTTCCTCGGTGGTGAACATTCCGGTGATTGCATCGGGTGGTGCGGGAAGCATGCAGCATTTTGTGGAAACATTTACCGAAGGCCATGCCGATGCTGCATTAGCCGCCAGCATATTTCACTTTCAGGAAATCAGCATTCGCGAACTCAAACACTTTTTACAACAACATCAAATACCGGTACGATTATGACAGTAGATTTTAGCAAAGGAGACGGACTGGTTCCGGCTATTGTGCAGGATAGCAAAACCAAAAATGTATTAATGCTGGGCTACATGAACGAAGCGGCCCTGCAAAAAACCGAAGCCGAACGCAGGGTTACTTTTTACAGCCGGAGCAAAAAACGACTGTGGACTAAAGGCGAAGAGAGCGGTCATTATTTGCACGTGGAGAGCATACAGGCAGACTGCGATAACGATACCTTACTGATTCAGGCAAGCCCCCGGGGGCCGGTTTGCCACACAGGAACCGATACCTGCTGGGGAGAAAAAAACAATCCACATCCCTTGCAGTTTATAGCAGCCCTGGAAGGCACCATTGCGGACCGGCAGCTAAAGCCCAGCTCCGAATCTTACACCTCCAGGTTGTTCGAAAAAGGAATCAATAAAATAGCCCAGAAGGTGGGAGAGGAAGCGGTGGAGTTAGTGATTGAAGCGAAAGACAGCCATGACGAATTGTTCCTGAACGAAGCAGCCGATTTGCTTTTTCATTATCTGATACTGCTACAGGCAAAGGGCAAAAACCTGGGGGATGTAACAGCGGTATTGCAAAGCCGTGTGAAAGGGTAGGGGCTTACAAAAAGCGCGGAGGTTTTTACTTTTTCAGGTTTTTATCATATTGCGCTAAACAAAGCCCTGACTATGAGAAAAGAAATTCTACTCAGCTCGTTATTTTTACTGTTGACCCTCCTCGGTTTTTCGCAAGACAAAATCCGCATTAGCGGCAATGTGCAGGACGAACAAAAGCAAGCCCTGGGCGGTGCCACGGTGGTCATTAAAGGAACCACCATCGGCACCACGACCGATGATGCCGGCAACTATACCATTGAGGTTCCGAAAGATGCCAAGACCATTGTGTTTAGCTATGTCGGTATAGACCCGAAGGAGTACGCCATTGACACCAAACAAGGCAACTATGTGCTCAATGTTGATTTGGTAAACGAAGGCGTGGGCCTCAATCAGATTGTGGTGTCGGCTTCCAAAAAGAGCGAAAAGGTATTGGACGCACCGGCTTCGGTGTCGGTGATTGGTGCCGATAAACTGGAGCGCAATGTGGTGACCACTCCCATTGAGCAATTGAAAACTACCCCCGGAGTGGATGTGATGCGCACCGGCCTGGTGAGCAGCAACGTGGTGGTGCGCGGTTTCAATAATATTTTTTCGGGTTCGGTATTGAATGTGGTGGATAATCGCATTGGCTCGGTGCCTTCGCTGCGGGTGAACGCCTATCAGTTGACGCCTACCAGCAATCTTGACTTTGAGCGCATAGAAGTGGTGCGCGGTCCGGCATCGGCACTTTACGGGCCCAATGCTTCATCGGGTGTGGTGCACATTATTACCAAAGACCCTTTAATGCAGAAAAAGAAATTTGAAACCACCATTGCTTTCACCAGTGGCTTTACGGTGCTGGATACTTCCATGCAGGAGCTGCCGATAGGCCGCTATGGCAACGAATACTTTACCGGTAATCCGAATCCGGATTCGATAGCCGGCCGGGCTAAGAAAAGAGTGTTGTCGGGCAATATCATTAACCCCGAGTTTCGGCACAGCGGCAAACTGTGGGATGGCAAGTTCGGCTACAAAATCTCCGGCAGTTATTTTCAGGCGGTGGATTATCCCAACTACGATGCCCGCGAACCGTATGATGGCGATAGCCTGCTGTTCGGCAGTGCGGCCCGCGGACAGGTGTTTATCCCCGATAGCGTAAACGGGCAACCCAACATTCAGCGCTTTCAAAAAGATTTCAGAATCCGCAAGTTTACAGCCGATGCCCGCTTTGATATTAAACCCATCGAAGACATTACCATTACCGTAAACGGTGGTATTGCCGGAGCCCGCAATGTGGAACTTACCGGCCTGGGAGCGGCCTCGGCAGGAGGCGCCAGCGGCTCGTGGATTTACTGGTATCTGCAAACCCGCTTTAAATGGAAAAATTTATTTGTGCAGTATTTCATCAACAGCAGCGATGCCGGCAACACCTTCCTCATTCCGCAGTTGTCGCCCTCGGCCCGCAACGATTACAACTCATCCTCGCCACCGGCTGCCTATCAGGTGCAGCGTTTGATTGATAAAAGTAAACTGCATGTGGTGCAGGTGCAGCACAGCTACAGCCCCATCAAGAGCCTGAACTTTATTTATGGCGTGGATGTGCTCATGACCCGCCCCGATACCAAAGGAACCATCAACGGCCGCTTTGAAGACCGCGATAATCTGACCCAGGCCGGAGGTTACCTGCAGGGCGAATATGACCCGTTCAAATGGCTCAAGTTATTGGCGGCCATCCGGGTCGATTACAACAGCATTATCAAATCCGTGGCTGCCAGCCCGCGTGCGGCTGTGGTGTTTAAGCCGGCTACCGGCCACAACATTCGCATTACCTATAACCGCGCCTTCGATTCGCCCAATACGCTTAATCAGTTTCTGGATTTGTCGAATGGTTTAATTCCTAACGGCATTAACGTGCGCGGTATTGGTAACCCTTACGGCTGGAACTATAAATATGACGATGCCACCGGCACCGTGCAGTTTAAAACCGCTCCTTGGAGCGCACCGGAAGGCCAGTGGGTTACCTACGGCAACAAGAGCATCAATACACAAATGTTCGATTCCATTACCAAATACGTGAAAGGCATATTTGTGAGCTCGGGCCAAAATCCGATTGTGGCCAATAGTATTGTCAACAATATTTTCAATGGTATACAAGGCAATGGCACGGTGGTAAATGCCGACCAGATAGCCGTAGACTATGCTAACCTGGCGCAGAAAGTAAGTTTTGATACGCTGGCGGCTTCCAGTTTTCAGAACCTGAAGCGCATCAACAACTCGTTTACCCAAACGCTGGAGCTGGGCTACAAGGGGCTTATTGCCAGCAAGCTGTCGGTGCAGGTAGATTTATACTGGACCCGCATCAGTCAATATGTGAGTGCGCTGCGCTCGGCTTCGGGGGCGGTGATGCTCGACCACGAGTCATACCTGGGTGGGGGCAGCTATGATGCCAACGGCAATTTTGCGATTGATACCAATGGCTTGCTTTACAAAAACCTCTACAGCGGTGGCGGTGCGCTCAACTCTATCTTACTGAGCTCGCTCGATGGGGTGGGTGCCCTGCAAAACTCGCTGATTGTTCCCTCTATTCCGGGCAGTGTGTGGGACGAGCTGATTGTGCTTTCGTATAATTTCCCGATGGGAACCATCACGCCTAACGATGACCAGTTGGTAAACTCCGACTACATTCTTACTTACAAAAACCTGGGCCGCCTCGATGTGTTTGGGCTCGATTTGGGCTTGCAATACAATGCCTACGAAGACGACCGCCACAGCGTAAATGCAGGCGCTACCCTGAGCTGGGTGAACAAAGACCAGCTGACGCTGAGCAGTGGCGAAAATGTGCCGCTCAACGCTCCCAAGGTAAAGGCATCGGTCACCTTTGACCATTTGCTGAAAAAGATTGGCATCGGTTATGGTTTTTCGTTCCGCTACCAAATGGGCTACAAAGCCGAAAGCTCGGTGTATTCGGGCGATGTGAAGGCGGCCTACCTCCCCGACCTGCGCCTCAGCTACCGACCCAATTTCTACAAAGGCCTGTTGCTGTCTATCAACGTCAACAATTTTGTCAACTACCAGTGGCGCAGTTTCCCGGGCACCCCTTTAATGGGCGCTCAGTTCTTTGCCCGCGCGCAGGTTACGTTCTAAGCTAAAACCTGCTTCTCTACCAAACGCCCCCGAATGTTTCGGGGGCGTTTGGTTTTTGAATGAAAACACTTGACGCGGTGCCTGTAGGGTTGCCGAAAGGCAGTATTGCTTCCGCAACGGTGCCTGTAGGGTTGCCGACAGGCAGTATTGCTGCCGCAACGGTGCCTGTAGGGTTGCCGACAGGCAGTATTGCTGCCGCAACGGTGCCTGTAGAGTTGCCGACAGGCAGTATTGCTGCCGCAACGGTGCCTGTAGGGTTGCCGACCTGCACCAAACAGGGCTCTTTGCTGCGTGTAGCGTTGCCGACCTGCACCAAACAGGGCTCTTTGCTGCGTGTAGCGTTGCCGACAGGCAGCAAAACAAGGGAGGGCGTTTACTTCTCCATCACCTTGCCCTGGTGGCGGATGCTTTCGTTGTGCACTTGCTGACACAGCTTGAGGATAAACTCTTCGGTGAGGCCACCGGTTTTGCCCTTGGCCAGGGCGCGTTTTACAATCTGTGCCCAGCGCTCGCTTTGGTGAATGGCCAGGCTGTTTTCTTTTTTGAGCGAACCAATCTCTTCCGATATGCCCATGCGCTCGCCCAGCAGTTCTATAATGTAATCGTCTATGCGGTCGATGCGGGCACGCAGGTCATAGAGCGGCTGCAGGCCATTGCTCGATACATTGGGCTGGCGCACCACCAGTGCCTGCAGTATTTCGGCCAGGCGCTCGGGCGTTACCTGCTGTTTGGCATCGCTCCAGGCTTTGTCGGGCTGTATGTGGCTTTCTATCATCAGGCCGTCAAAACCCATATCCATGCCTTGCTGCGCCAGGTTGTAAATCAAATCGCGCGAGCCACCCATGTGGCTGGGGTCCACCAGTATGGGCACTTGCGGATAGCGCCTGCGTAGCTCAATGGGTATTTCCCACATGGGCTGATTGCGGTAAATGGACTTTTGGTAAGAGGAAAAGCCGCGGTGAATGACTCCGAGTTTGCGCAGCCCCACCTGGTTAAAGCGTTCCAGGGCACCCACCCACAAGTCGAGGTCGGGGTTAATGGGGTTTTTGATAAGCACCGGAATGTCTACACCCTTCAGGCTGTCGGCTATTTCCTGCACGGCAAAGGGCGACACGGTGGTGCGCGCGCCAATCCACAACACATCTATCTCATTCTTCAGGGCCGCTTCCACGTGCTCGGGGTTGGCCACCTCCACACACACCGGCAGGCCGGCTGCCAGGGCGGCATTCTTGAGCCAGGGCAGCCCTATTTCGCCCACGCCCTCGAAGCTGTTGGGCCGCGTGCGGGGTTTCCAGATGCCTGCGCGTATCATTTGCACCTTGCCGGCTGCGTGTTTCACGATCTCCAGCACAGTGTTCATCACCTGGTCTTCACCTTCCACGCTGCAGGGGCCGGCTATCACAAACGGATGAACCGACAGGCCGCTCCAGTCTTTTAAGGGTTCAATTGCTAAATTATTGTTCACAAAAAATACTTTTGATAATGCCCAAATATCGCTCTATGCGTTTTATCGCTGCCTGCTTCATAGCTTCAACAATATTACTACAAACAAGTTTTGCGCAAACTCGCTATACGATTCAAACGTATGGTCCCACCCCCGAAGCGTTTACGTATCTGCTGCTGAGCAACAAGGCGCTGGCGGCTAACGATACGCTCAACGAACAGGTGCTTGATTTAGTGGAGCCCGCCCTGGCCGATTCGGTGATTGAGCGCAAAAAACAACATCACAAGCTGGGCCCGCTGGGTTGGTTCATTCATGCTTTTGCCGGCTTTAACTGGCGCGCGGTAAGCATGCACAAAGAAAAATTTGTGGGCACAGTCTATCGCCATTCGCGCAGTGGCGAAGAAGAGTTTACCGAATACGATATCAACTTTGATTTGCGGTTTCATTTAAAGAAATATCTGTGGCGGGTGTTTGATGCCTACGACCGTGCCAAAAAATATCACAAGCAGGATGTGCGCCCCAGCCACAAAACCAATTACGACACCATCCCTTATGTGCGCGACACCAATTTTATCAATAACAAAAATTATCGCCTGCACTGCGAGCTTACACCACCGGCCGCCTTCCGGCCACAGTTAAACTATTTGTTTTTTCCCACCCTGCCCGGCTATGGCGGTTTAAAGGAGCATCCCAATTTTGAAATCGAACATCCCACCATGGGTTTTTACGGAGTGTTCTGCAATGATTGCAACCACAATTGCGGCCCCGAGCTGCATCCGTATGAATGGGTGTGGTGGCTGAAAGCCGGTGAAAGCGATGAGTCAGAAAAGCGCGTATGGCATCTGGGGCTGTTTCACGAAGGCAGCAACCGGATGAAGAAGTGGAGCGTGAATCCGCTGGACGGCCGCATCAAGATTCCGTTTGCCGTCCGCATCGGGGCCGATAGTATAGACCCCGAAATACACACACAATTGCAGATAAACGTGGAGCGTTTGAACATCGGGCGTTTTGTAAATACAAACACACCAACAGAAGAAACAGAACAAATGTTTTATGCCGATAAAGAATTTACTACCGATTTTGGTTTAGATAAGGCACTGCACTTTTCTACGCGCGTTTCGTTTTCGCAACCGCTGCGAACAAAAGGACTCCGCTTTCGGTTTACCGAGTTAAACTTTGATGCAGCCGAAAAAATACTGAGCGGCTATCTGGAGATGACCGCCAACGCCATAGATTTATATACCACCCGCATTACCTTTAACCCGCTCTATGAACACTGATAAAAAATACGACTACATCGTCATTGGCTCCGGATTCGGGGGCAGCGTAAGTGCCATGCGCCTGGCCGAAAAAGGCTATTCGGTATTGGTGATAGAAAAAGGCAAGTGGTGGAAGGCCGAAGATTTTCCGAAGAGCAACTGGAACCTGCGCAAATTTTTGTGGGTGCCGGCCCTGCGCTGGTGGGGCATCATGAAAATGGATTTCTTTAAAGAGGTATTGGTCTTAAGCGGTGCAGGCGTGGGGGGCGGCAGTCTGGTATATGCCAACACGCACATGATACCCAAAGAGGCTTTTTGGACTAACTCTATCTGGAGCCATTTCAAAAACTGGAAAGAGGTAATGGCCCCATACTACGAGCGGGCAGCATTTATGCTGGGCTCAGCCAAGTATAAGCGCGAGTTTGTGGAAGATGAATACCTGAAAGCCGTAGCCAACGACATGGGCCGGGGCGATTCGTATAAGCCGGTGGATTATGTAGGCGTATATTTTGGCGACACGCAAAAAGAAAAAGACCCTTACTTCAAGGGCCTGGGGCCTTTGCGCAAAGGCTGCACCGAGTGTGCGGGCTGCATGGTGGGTTGCAGAGAAAACGCCAAGAATACACTCGACAAAAACTATCTGTTTTTTGCGCAGGACTACGGAGCCGAAATATTGGCCGAAACGCAGGTCAAAAAAATTGAATATGCAGACGGAGAGTATCTCATCCATACCGAAAGCCAGACCAACTTCTTTTCAAAAAATAAGAAGACATTCCGCAGCAAAGGCCTGGTGGTGAGTGGAGGGGTGTTGGGTACACTGAAACTATTGTTCGAGCAAAAGTTTGTACACAAAACATTGCCTAACCTCAGCGACAAGCTGGGGCACAATATTTTGACCAATAGCGAAATGATTGCCGGGGTGGGTGGTTCATCGCACAAGTTAAATCACGGCATTGCCATCGCGCGTGTTCAACCCGGACGAGAACACGCACATCGAGCTCTGCAAATATCCCGATGGCAGCGGAGCTATGATGCGTCTGGGGGTATTTGCAGCCGGCCCCGGCAATGGACTGGTGCGCACCGCCAAAATGCTGGGCAATATGCTGAGCCAGCCGCGCAATATGATTCGCTATATTTTTGAAACCGAAGTAGCCAAAAACTCTATTGTGCTGTTGATTATGCAAAGCGTGCCCAATGCCATGAAGATGAAACTGAGCCGTGGTATTTTCGGAGCTTCCTTAAAGTTTGATAACAACGAAGGCATTAAAGTGCCCAGCTACATACCCGTGGGGCAGGATGTGCTGCATCGTTATGCTAAGAAATCGGATGCTATAGCCATGAATGCTTTCAGCGAGGTGATGTTTAATATGAGCACCACGGCACACATACTCGGAGGTAACCCCATGGGAGCCACCAAAGAAGAAGGTGTAGTGGACGAATATTTTCGCGTGCACGGCTACCCCAACATGTATATTATGGATGGTTCCATTATGCCGGCCAATCTGGGGGTGAACCCCTCGTTTACCATCACTGCTCTGGCAGAATATGCCATGGACCACATTCCTGCCAAAGAGGGTTTTAGAAAGAAAACACTCGAAGAGCGCATGAGTGAGCTGGCGTAGTCAATGTTTTTATGACAAAACAATGACACACTTTATTTCATAGTAAGGAGGGCCTGGCTTTACATTCACGCAGCAATTGATTGTAAAATCCATTAACCAAAATCCTTACCTATGAAAAACTCAATTTTACTTTTCACGCTTTTATTCCTTTCCACTACCTCTGCCTTTAGCTACACCTACTTATCGTATCGCGACCCGCAGGGCTGGCAAAGCGGCACGGGCAGCATAGACTCGGCAACACTTACTATTAAGCCCAAGGGCGCATACCTGGAATACGGGCTGTATCTCAATTTCTCTACCAAGCCATCGAGCTACAATGTGCAGGATACCTTCGAAGTAACCCTCTATTTTGACCTGCCCGAAAACGCTATCGTGCACGACTCCTGGCTTTGGGTGGGGCCTTACATCAGCCGTGCTCAGTTACTAGACAGAACCCGCGCCAATCTGATTTACGAAAGCATAGTGCAGCGCAGACAGGACCCTTCTATATTATATAAGAATTCATCTACCCAGTACGAGCTGCGGGTGTTTCCTATGGCGGGCAACGAACAGCGAAAAGTAAAAATCACTTACCTGGTTCCGGTGAGTTGGAATTCGCTGGGCGTATCGGCTGCCTTGCCGGTAAATATTTTAAGTGCATCACAGATTAAGCCCAAGCTCCACTTGCAATGCTATGAAACAACTGATTTCCAGAATCCATCGGTAGCAGAAATTCCGGGACTTAATTTTCAGACAAATGCAGCCGGCTATAAATCTGCCGAGATTAATGCCACGCACTATACATCGGGTAATTTGCTCACCTATAACCTCAGTGCATCACTGCTCAATGGTATGTATGCGTCTTACTTTCCATCATCCGTCACCGAAGGGTATTATCAGCTGGCACTGCGTCCCGGGCATTTTTGCCAAGCGTGGGCGGTAAAAAGTGCTGATGCTTTTGATTACGAACCGGGTATGAGCACCTACACCCCCAACGATATACTGTCGCAGGCACGGTCATTGAGTGCGGGGTATCTTTCACCCAACGACTCCTTTAATCTGATGTTCAGCCAACTAAACATAGCCGCGGCATCGCCTGATTGGCTACCGGCCGATTCGCAACATCTGGCCACTGTTTTTGGGGCAGCGCAGGCCAGCAATCCTATTTCCAGCTATACCAATATTCCCTCGCTGTTGAGTACGGCTATTTCATTTATTCAATCGCATGGCGGAGATGGGAGATTGTTTTGTTCAGCAATACTGATAATCAATCTACCGCAAACAGCCAATCAGCTTATTACCGATCTGGTGAATGCCATGGGCTCTCATATTATTCCGGTTCGCATCATTGAATACACCAACTCGGGCTATGGTAATTATTGGCTCAATAATCAATACTACTGGGGCAATCAATATTTCAACGAAAACTTCAGCGCCATGACCAGTGGCGATTATGAACGCATACTCAATGCTTACTATTACCCCTACTCAGATCCCCGTCCGCTTGCCGATGCAGCCCGCGAAGTATTTGAGCGGGTGCAGGGGCAGATTCAGAATTTTGATGCACACGTTTCATTGTCCAACGGTTTTTGTTACGCTAAATTCAGCAACAGTCAGTCTACATCCATTTCATTAAACGGAACATACACAGTAGTGGGCAAATATTATGGCACTCCGGTGTTTGATGTAGAACTTACGGGCATGTATAACGGAGTTCCTTTTCAGCAGGTGGTAAGCGTGAGCAATGCGCTGCAGGACGATTCTATAGTAAGAAAGATGTGGGCAGGTGCTTTTGTAGAACACCATGAGAGAAACAATCCCAATCCGGATAACCAAACTAAATATATGATTCGCGACACCAGTTTGCAGGCGAGGGTGCTCTCGCAATACACCGCATTTCTCGCACTGGAATATGCCGACACCAGCCTGTATTGCATAGACTATGAGAACAATCCTAACGGTGGAGGTGGAGGCACGGTAGGTTTGGCAGATTTGGAAAATAAGGTGTCTATTAACGCCTTCCCCAATCCATTTGAGGGCAGTATTTCTATCGCAATTAAGCTCAAATCAGCCGAGGAAAACTTAACGCTAAAAATTTACAACATGAATGGACAGTTGGTGTATGAAGTGCCTGTAGATAATGCTGCAGAAAGCACGATTGTTTGGAACGGACAGGATAACGAAGGACAGGATGTGCCATCGGGTATTTACATCGCTGAGCTGAAAACCAGCACCCACAAACAAGTATTGAAACTGGTAAAGCGTTGATTGTATTTTAATTTCTGTAATAATCCGTTGAGGGCAACACCTCAGCGGATTTTTTTATTCACTATGTGGAAGCAATCAGGTTGGCCGTTCACCCAAATTTCTATTTTAGCCGCATGGCAGAATATATTGTTAGTGCGAGGAAATACAGGCCCATGCGGTTTAGCGAAATGGTGGGGCAGGAGCAGGTAGCCACCACGCTCAAAAATGCCATCCGCACCAGCCAGTTGGCGCATTCCTTTTTGTTTTGCGGTCCGCGGGGAGTGGGTAAAACCACCGCAGCCCGTATATTGGCCAAAACGGTGAACTGCGAAAACATCGGAGCCGATTTTGAAGCCTGCGGCACCTGCGATTCCTGCACGGCCTTTCAGCAGAATGCCTCTTTTAATATTCATGAGTTGGATGCCGCATCCAACAACAGCGTAGAAGATATTCGTGCGCTGGTGGACCAGGTTCGCTTTCCACCTCAAACCGGCAAATACAAAATCTACATCATAGACGAGGTGCACATGCTTAGCTCCAGTGCCTTCAATGCTTTTTTGAAAACGCTGGAGGAGCCGCCATCCTACTGCAAGTTTATACTGGCCACCACCGAGAAGCACAAAATCTTGCCGACCATTTTGTCGCGTTGTCAGATTTTTGATTTCAGGCGCATCGGTATCGAAACCATCGTGCAGCATTTGCAGCATATCTGCACCATCGAAAAAATTGAAGCGGAAGAAGAAGCGCTGCACATTATTGCTCAGAAAGCCGATGGCGGAATGCGCGATGCACTGTCGATGTTTGACCGGCTGTCGGGTTTCGGAAACGGCAAACTTACTTATGCCTCGGTGCTGGAAAACCTGAACGTGCTCGACTACGATTACTTCTTTAAAGTAACCGATACCCTGCTCACCGAAAATGTGTCGCTGGTGTTTCAGTTGCTGGACGAAATACTCAAGAAGGGTTTTGAAGGCGATGATTTTATGCTGGGGCTATGCGAGCATTTTCGCAACCTGCTCTTTTGCAAAGACAACGCTACCCTGCGGCTGATGGAAGTGAGCCAGCAGTTGAAGCAGAAATATCACGAACAGGCTACGCTGGCCTCTGCCGATTTTATTATCAACTGCCTGAACATCGGCAACCAATGCGATGTGCAATACAAGCAGAGCAAAAACAAGCGACTGACGGTGGAACTGGCCCTGGTCAAAATGTGCTATGTCAATTCGTTGGTAGCGTTGGATGATGCATCCGGTAAAAAAAAAGCCCCTGAGTTAAAACAGGCCGCTCCATTGGAGCAAAAAGCCGTGCTGATGCAGCCCGATACCGGATTTGCCAAGAAACAAAGCCCGGAAAGTCCGCAGCCTCCGGCTCCCAAGCCACCCGTGCAGGATACTGTGAAGGAAGAATCTCCTTCGCTTATAAAAACGCCTCCGGTAACGGCCACCAAAGGCAAAAAACTGCTCACGCTCGATGCCCTGAAAGACGCCAACCTGCAAACCACTTCATCACCTGCCGATACTCCGCTGGAGCAAAATTTACCGGTGGGCGAAATGGTGGTGCTGAATGAAGACAGCGCCCAGCTCATTTGGGAGGAATATGCCGCGCGGATTCCCGAAGAAAAGCGCAGCCTGCGAACCCTTTTTGCTCGATTTAAACCGGTACTCAATACCCAGCTGCAACTTGAAGTAAAGTTCCAGAGCGAAACACAGCTGGCCCAATTTGATGAGGTAAAAGGCGGAGTCAAATTCTATTACGAAAGCCGCACCGGTGCCGTGGTCGACATACTCTCCTCGGCTGACGCTACCATACAAAGCACCGCTAAATTGTATAAGCCCATCGACATACTGCACCACATGATGGAGAAAAACCCGGCCATCAAAAAAATGCAGCAGGAACTCGGCCTGGAGCTCGATTATGATTAAGCACGAACTAGGCTTTCACATAATTTCAGTTTTTTAAATCAACGCTTCTTTATCATTGACATTCTAAAAAAAAACAGACACATGCGTTCTATTCTCACTCTTGCTTTAATGCTCACACTTGCTTGCTTTACACAAGCACAAACCACCGACAAGCAACTAAGAACCGGAGCCCCGCAGCCCGTGCAGTTGCCCAACACCAGTTCCACCACCGGTACACCCACCAGCAGACCAGCGCTGACACCTGAGCAGCTTAAGCGCTATCAGGAAGAACGCAAACTGGCGCCCGTGCAGGTAGCACAGCAACCCTCCGGCATGCCAACCCGCCAGCCTATGCGCACCGGAGAGTCCCAACTCGCAAATGCGGCCTACCGGTACGACACTGTGCCTAACGATCCTTTTAAAACCCGCATCTATACGTTGGAAAACGGGCTCAAGGTTTTTTTATCGGTTAATAAAGATGCTCCGCGCATTCAAACTTTCATTGCTGTAAAAGCAGGTTCCAAATTTGACCCACCGCAAACCACCGGCCTGGCGCATTATCTGGAGCACATGGTGTTTAAAGGCACCAACAACATTGGCAGCAAAGACTGGTCAAAAGAAAAACCATTGCTCGATAGCATTTCGCTCTACTTTGAATATCACAAAGCCGAAAAAGACGAAGCCAGAAAGAAAGCGCTCTATGCCAAAATTGATGCCTTCAGCTACGAAGCCTCCAAGTATGCTATCCCCAACGAGTACGATAAAATGACCACCTCTATTGGGGCGCAGGGCACCAATGCCTTTACCTCTACCGACATGACCGTTTATGTAAACGACATTCCGTCTAATGCGCTCGATAAATTTCTGAAACTCGAAAGCGAGCGGTTTAAAACCCTGGTGCTGCGGCTGTTCCACACCGAACTGGAAACCGTGTATGAAGAATTTAACCGCAGCCTCGACAACGACCGCAGATGGAGCGATGCCAACATCGACAAGCTGCTGCTGCCCAATCACCCTTACGGAACACAAACCACGATTGGCGAAGGCGAACATTTGAAGAACCCTTCCATGGTGAATATCTACGATTACTTTAATAAATATTACCGCCCCAATAACATGGCAATCATATTGGCAGGCGACCTGGACCCCGACAAAACCATGGGTCTCATTCGCAAGAGTTTTGGCAGCTGGCAGCCGGCCCGCATTTCTCCCTTTTTCAAGCAACCTGCTCCTGTTTTAAGTGCACCCGCAGAAGCCACTTATGTGGGTCCGCAACCCGAGCATGTGTATGTTGGCTATCTGTTTGATGGAGCCAACTCGCGCGATGCTATGCTGCTGAAACTGGTCGACAACATTTTGGCCAATGGCGAAGCCGGCCTCATTGACCTCGACCTGGTGCAGCAACAAAAGGTGCTCAATGCCTACAGCTTTATTGACGAAAATACCGATTACTGTTTTCATAAACTCTATGGCGAACCCAAGCAAGGGCAAAAACTGGAAGAGGTGCGCGACCTGCTGCTGGCCGAAATCGAGAAACTGAAAAAAGGTGAGTTTGGCGATTGGGTGCTGCCCGCCATTATCCAAAACATGAAACTGCAGCGCATGAAAGCAGCCGAAAGCAACGATGGCCGGGCTTCTAACCTCATGGGCGCTTTTGTGCACGACATACCGTGGGCGGCCTGGGTGAACGAAATCAGCGAGATGGAAAAAGTGACCAAGCAGGACATTATCCGCTTTGTAAATGAGAAGTATAAAAACAACTACGCTATCAGTTACAAGCGTTTGGGCGATGCCAAAGTACACAAGGTAGAGAAGCCGAAAATTACCTCGGTGGTGATGAATAAAGAAGATATCTCTGACTTCAAAAAAGGATGGGATGCCTTGCCCCAGCCTTCGCTGTCGCCTAAGTTTCTCGATTTTGAAAAAGACATTCAGCGTCCTGTTTTTGCCGGAGGCAAAGTGCCGTTTTACTACATCCAAAACCAGGTGAACAAAACCTTTTCGCTCAGTTATATCTTTGATATGGGCACCGACCACATTCGCGAATTGGGCGTGGCAGTGAGCCTGCTTGAGTATTTGGGCACCAACAAATATTCCGCAGAGGAACTCAAGACCGAGTTTTATAAACTGGGCCTCAGCTTCAGCGTGAGTCCCGGACGCGACCGTGTAACGGTATCCCTCTCGGGCCTGGAAGAAAACCTGGAAAAAGGCGTGGAACTGCTTGAGCATATACTAGCCAACGCGAAGCCCGACACCGAGGTATATCAGGCCATGGTGGCCGACTTGATGCAGCAGCGCATCAATGCCAAAAAGAACAAAGGAGCTATCCTGAACTCCGGATTGGTCAACTATGCCAAATACGGAGCAAAAAATCCGTTTAATAACACCTTTACGCAGGCCGAGCTCGAAAAAATGGATGCCGCTAAGCTCACCGACCTGCTCAAGAGTCTCACTGGCTACAAGCACCGCATTTTTTATTACGGCAGCCGCAGCAGCCAGCAGGTGGTGGATGTGTGCACCAAGCTGCACCCCCTGAAGCCGGTGTTGAAAGACTATCCCACAGCTACCAGGTATGAAGAGCTGCCCCTCAATAAAACGCAGGTGTATGTATGTTACTACCCCATGAAACAGGCTGAAATTGTGATGCTGAGCAAAGACGTCAAGTTCAGCAAAGACTTTTTTCCGTATGTGTATCTCTACAACGATTACTACGGCTCGGGTCTCAGCAGTATTATGTTTCAGGAAATACGCGAGAAAATGGCGCTGGCCTACTCGGTGTTTAGCAGTTTTGGAGTGCCGGCTAAGGCCGATGAATCGCACTACGTGATGTCGTATGTAGGCACACAGGCCGACAAGCTGGGCTCGGCCCTGAGCGAAATGAACAAACTGCTAAACGATATGCCATTGGTGCCGCAGCAATACGAAGGTGCCCGTGCCAGTGTGGTAAAAACTTTGGAAAGCGATTGGATAACCCGCGATGCCATCTTTGCCGCCTACGATCGTGCCCAGAAAAGAGGCCTGAACGAAGATGTGCGCAAAACCATTTACGAAAAAGCTAAAACCCTCTCGCTCGAGGAGCTGAATGCTTTTTTCAAAGAGCATGTGAAAGGCAAACAATACACCTACTGCGTGATTGGCAAGAAAGAAGATCTGGATATGAACGCGCTTAAGGCCCTGGGCGATGTGAAAGAACTGTCGCTGGAAGAATTGTTTGGGTATTAAACGTAAGCTTTTTGAATTGACAAAACGCCCCCGCGCAAGCGGGGGCGTTTTGTGTTTATGTGACTTACATCTTCTCCGGCACATCAATGCCCAGCAAATGCATGGCTTTGGCAATAATGCTGCCCGTGGCGCTGGAGAGAGCCACGCGCAGGTGGCGCAGGGCTTCGTCCGGGGCGGTGAGGATAGGCTGCTCGTGATAAAACTTATTGTAAAGCCGGGCCAGGTTGTAAACGTAGTTGGCTACTTCGCTCGGGTCATATTTTTCAATAGCCGAGAGTATCACCTTTTCATATTCGCAGAGTTGTATGAGCAACTCGCGCTCTTCCTGCGCCAGGGCCGGCAGGGCGGCTATATCCGGAGCAGGGCATTCGCCCGCTCTGCGCAAGATGGCGCAAATGCGCGCATGGGTATATTGTATAAACGGCCCGGTGTGTCCGTGGAAGTCAATACTCTCCTCGGGGTTAAAGATGATTTTTTTGTAAGGGTTTACGCGCAGCACAAAATACTTGAGCGCACCCAACCCAATGGTGCGGTATAGTGCTCGGGCTTCGGCCTCGCTAAAGCCTTCAATCTTCCCCAGTTCCTGAGTACGGGCTTCGGCTATGCGCAGCACTTCGGCAATTAAATCATCGGCATCGGCAGTTTTGCCTTCGCGGCTTTTAAACCGCCCGGTGGGCGATTCCACCAAGGCATAGCTAAGATGAAAAATGCCATCGGCCCATTGCTTGCCCAGTTTTTGCAGTGCCAGCTTGAGCACCTTAAAATGATAATCCTGTTCATTAGCCACCACATAAATCATCTTCTCCATGCCAAACTCCTGATGCCGAAGGTCGGCTGTGGCCAGGTCCTGCGTAATGTATATAGAGGTGCCATCGCTGCGCAGCAGCACTTTTTCGTCTAAGCCATCGGCAGTAAGGTCCACGACCACTGCGCCATCGGCCCGCTTTTTAAACACGCCCTTCTGCAGCCCTTCTTCCACAATGTTTTTGCCCAGCTTGTAGGTGTCGCTCTCAAAATAATCTTTCTGAAAATCCACCCCTATCAGTTTAAACGTTTCCTGAAAGCCCTTATACACCCAACTGTTCATTTTGTTCCAGAGCGCTACAGTGGCTTCATCGCCTGCTTCCCATTTCAGCAGCATGTCCTGCGCTTCTTTAAACAATGAAGTCAGCTTCTGGTCTTCGTCAAAATCGCCTTTTTTATCGGCTATGCTTTCCAGTTCCTGTTTTGCTTCAGTGTTCCAGCGCACATACCAGTCGCCCACAAAATGGTCGCCTTTGAGGCCCGTGCTTTCGGTCGTGGCATGGTTGCCGTAGCGCAGATATGCCACCATGCTTTTGCAGATGGCAATGCCGCGGTCGTTGTAGATGTTCACCTTGGTTACATCATACCCGCCTGCTTTCATTATCTCACTCATCGAAAAACCCAGCAGCATATTGCGCACATGCCCGATGTGCAGCGGCTTGTTGGTGTTGGGCCCGCAGTATTCCAGCAATACTTTCCGGTGATTGGGCGCAAAGATACCGTATTGCTTATTGGCAGCCATCTGTTGCAGTTGCTGCAGCCAGTAAGAGTCGTTCAGCTTCAGGTTCAGAAATCCCTTAATTACATTATATGATTCCACCATACCGCTGCGCGCTTGCAGGGCGCTGCCTAATGCCTCGGCAGTTTGCTCCGGATTTTGTTTCGAAAACTTAATGAGCGGAAACACCACAATGGTAAAATCGCCCGTGTGCTCTTTCTTGGTCACGTTAATGGTGACCACCTCGGGCGAGATGGCTGCGTCAAATACCTCCTGAAAAACGGCAACGGTTTGTTGCTTTAATAACTGCTCTGTCATGCGGGTGAAAATAAACGGAAATGGAAAACGGTGGCAGTATTTTAGAACTATCAGCGAGGCGAGTATCTTTGAGCCGTGATAAAAATCGGGAAGATAGAACTACCGCACCGCCCTTTGCTGCTGGCACCCATGGAAGACGTGAGCGACCCTCCTTTTCGCCATTTGTGCAAAAAGTATGGAGCCGATATGCTGTACACCGAATTCATATCGGCAGATGGCCTCATCCGCGATGCAGACAAGAGCATGAAGAAGCTC
This sequence comes from Bacteroidota bacterium, assembly GCA_016715625.1. Taxonomy (GTDB): domain Bacteria; phylum Bacteroidota; class Bacteroidia; order Chitinophagales; family LD1; genus Bog-950. Next base: position 24,377 of record JADJZU010000046.1, on the reverse strand, counting down.
GATATTTTTGACGATGAGCGCCCCGTAGGCATTCAGATATTCGGAGGCGATGAAGAAGCAATGGTGCGCAGTGCCGCCATTGTGGAAGAAGCCCGCCCCGAAGTGCTGGACATTAACTATGGCTGCCCGGTGAAGAATGTAGTGTGTCGCAATGCCGGTTCGGGCATTCTGCGCGATATTGATAAAATGGTATCGCTCACGGCTGCTATTGTCAAGGGTACCAGATTGCCTGTAACAGTAAAAACCCGCCTCGGCTGGGATGACAATTCCATCCGTATTGTGGAAGTAGCCGAGCGTTTGCAGGATGTAGGCATACAAGCTATTTCCATCCACTGCCGCACCAAGCACCAGATGTATACGGGACATGCCCGCTGGGAGTGGATAGAAAAAGTAAAAAACAATCCGCGACTCAAAATTCCGGTGTTTGGCAATGGCGATATTAATTCACCCGAGCGTGCGCTCGATATGTTTACCAAATACGGAGCCGATGGAGTCATGATTGGTCGCGCCAGCATTGGCCATCCTTTTATCTTTCGCGAAATCAAACACTACTTTGAAACCGGCACACACCCGGCACCGCCCACACTGGCAGAGCGGTTAGATGCCTGCAAAACACATCTGCTCCGCAGCATTGAATGGAAAGGGGAGAAGCTGGGCATACTGGAAATGCGCAGGCATTACGGACCTTATTTTGCCGGCTTTCCGAATGTCAAGCAGTTTCGCTCGCGGCTGGTGGTGTCGGAGCAGGTGAGCGATATTATGACCATCCTCGAAGAGTTGGAGGCGTATTACTCGCTCGAAGAGAATCAGATAAGTTTTAATGCCCCGGCTTCGGGCACCTTCAGCTACAGCGGCCTCGATGGGTAAGTAATCCTTGTGTGCTATTTACTCCACTGCTTCGCTGGCTTGTTGAAACCGGGCTTCTTTTCCTACGGCTGCCCTGTAAATTCACCGAAGTAAACATCGGCTTTGGTTAAGGAGAATTTAAAACTTATTGCAGACGAGGATTTGGTGCAGCGCTACCGCAACTCGCACGAAACGGTGTATATCGGTGAGCTGTATCAGCGCTACACACACCTGGTCTACGGGGTTTGCATGAAGTATTTTCGCAACGAAGCCGAAGCCGAAGATGCCACCATGCAGATTTTTGAGAAGCTGATAATGGAACTCAAGAAGCATCACATTACGGCTTTTAAACCCTGGCTGCACATCGTAGTAAAAAATTTCTGCATGATGGAGTTTCGCAAGCAGGGCAACACCGCCAAGCTTCACAATAATTTAAAAAATGAGGCCAAGGGAAGTGTGGAAAATACAGAGGAGGATCGTCTAAAAGAGGCGCAGGAAAAAGAGTTTGTGTTAAAACACCTGAAAGAAGGCATAGACGAATTGAAACCCGAGCAGCGTGAATGCATTGAGTTGTTTTATTTAAAAGAATGCAGCTATCAGGAGGTAAGCCGTATTACCGGCTATGATATGAAGGAAGTGAAAAGCTACATTCAGAATGGAAAGCGAAATTTGAAAAATTACATCACCCGAAGAGATGAGCAAACAAAAAACGAATAGCGGTTTTTTGACAGATGGTCAAATAGGGGAGCAGGACATGCTGGCCTATCTGCGCAACGAACTGTCGGCTGCGCAACGGCAGCAGTTTGAAAAGCTGCTGAGCGAAGACCCGTTTGCGCAGGAGGCACTGGAAGGTTTGCAAACTGCGGAGAGTGTGAATGCCGCAGGCCGCATAGCCGGCATTCGGCAGCGGGTGCGCGAAAAAACAGGGGTCAAGGAACCGCGCCTGGTGCAAATGCACTGGATTAACTATGCGTATGCCGCGGTGGTATTTGGAGTGCTGGTGGGCATTGGTTTCTTAATTGTGCAATGGGCGGGCAACAATAAAAACGAGTTGGCCCTCCATAAGCCTGAGGCTACTATGCAGGAGCAGGTATTGTTTGAAGAAAAAACAGATACAGCAGCAGCTATTACCACCAGCGATGCACTTACCGATACCCTTGCTGCCACAGCACCCGTGGCAGAAGATTTGGGGAGCGGTGTAAAGCAGAATGTGAAGCAAGACCAGGTAGCCGGGGCAGTGGCTCCGCCTGTGAAAACGGTTCCGGCAGCAGCGGCAGGTGCCACCATGAACTCCACACTTGTTACCAGTTCCAATGCTGATGTGACGGTGTCGGGCACAGCCAGCTCGAAGGGACTTGCCAAAGAGCCGGCTAAAGTAGAGGAAGCTAAAATGCAGCGCGAGGCTGAGCGCACCGAAACCCTGGTGGCCACCGAAGCAGCCGCACGCAAGGCCACCAACCAGAAAAAAGCAGAAGCGGAAAAAGCAGCACCCGCCACCACATTAGACGATGCCATGAAGAGCTTTAATTCGGCCAGTTATCAAAAGGCGTCCGAGCAGTTTGACGAAGTGTTAAAACGCGACCCCGACAATTCCGAAGCCTTGTATTTTGGTGGCATCAGCGATTACCTGAACGGCAAAAGTGCTAAGAGCGAAAAGAGTTTCGACCGGTTGGTAAAAACTAACCGCTACACCGAAGGCAGCAAATGGTATAAAGCAAACATCCTGCTCAAGAAAGGGAAAAAAGAAGAAGCCACTAAAATCCTGAACGAACTATCGGGCAGTGCCGGTATGTATAAAGAGCGCGCGCTCAAAAAACTGGAGGAAATTAAATAAGCCCTAAACCGGTATTGTAAAAATAAATGAGGAGCCTTTTCCCGGGGTGCTTTCCACGCGAATGGTTCCTCCGTGCGATTCAATAATTTTTTTGCACATCGCCAGCCCGATTCCCGTGCCTTCATATTCTTCTTTGGTGTGCAGCCGTTTAAAGAGCTCAAATATCTGATGCTGGTATTTTTCTTCAATGCCAATGCCGTTGTCGGTGATGGTAAAGGTGTGGTATTGGTCATCGGTAAGGCAGCTTAGCTTCACGATTGGTGCATGGCTGCGGTTATACTTAATGGCATTCCCAATCAGATTGCTGAACACCTGCAGGGCCTGCGTGGCATTCATCTTAATCTTCGGCAACTGCCCGGGTAACAGCAACTGACCATGCTGTTCACTGAAAATAGCTGCGGTGTCTGCCTTAATCTGTTGCAGTAACTCAGACAGGTCTACCCATTCGTCTTTTTCATTTTTAAAATCGGTGGTGGTATACAGAAAAATATCGGTGATTAATTGGTTGAGCTGTTTCACCGATTTCACTGCGCTGTCGACCATCTCTACCGATTCGCTGTCCAGTTGATTTTTGCGCTTCAGCAATTGCAGATAGGTAGAAATATTGCGCAGCGGTGTTTTTAAATCGTGCGAAGTCACATAGGCAAACTGTCGCAGCCCTTCGTTTACCCGTTCCAGTTCTGTTACAGCATTTTTTAAATACTGTTCTTCTTCGGTTCGTTTGTTGATGATGATAAAAACCGCTACCAATATATTGATAAACTTAACGGGGATGCAGAGATTGTAGAGCAAGAGCTGGTCGGCCTCGGGTATGCCATAGCCTTCGAGTTGGCTTTTAAAAAGGTGATAAGCCGCATACAGCAAAATGTTTTGCGACACACAAAAAGCAATCCATTTTTTTTGCGACATGTTGAAGAGCACCAGGGGAATCACCGTAGTGATGATGAGGAAATCAATCACTCGTGTTTCGTAGCCCAAAAACACAGCCAGCAAAAACACATTAATGTTTTGGGTGGTAATGCCCAGCACGCGGCCCGTCATATACCAGCCGGCATAAATAAACGAGGTGAGCACGACAAAGGTGCCTATCACCAGCAGCAGCAGCGCACTCACATGCCCCAGGCCCGCCTGCCACAGCACCACGGCAAACAGCGAAAACGTAACCGTGAGTGCAAACACCGCCAGGTTGCCCAGCACAATGTTCTTTTTATCGGGGTGCGTGGAATCGGGGGCTATGCCGATATACGAAAACCAATGCAGGAAACGGGCGATTGCTTTCATTTTTCTGGGGACAGTGTCTGCTGTTATGCAGCAATTTATATAAACTGGCTAAAGTTCAAACGCCTGTTGGTTTTTATATAACATTGCCCGTATGAAACTGCAAGAACTGAAGGTGGACAAAACATGGACACTTTTTTTGGACCGCGATGGGGTTATCAACCTACATTACCCCAACGATTATGTCAAGAATTGGAGTGAGTTTTATTTTCTGGAAGGCGTGCTGGATGCACTCCAAAAATTATCCCATTGTTTTGCAAGAATTTTAATTATCACCAACCAGCAGGGCGTGGGCAAGGGACTGATGACCGATGAAGATCTGAAGCACATCCACGCTGAAATGCTGAAAGAAGTGCGCAAACACGGAGGACGTGTACACATGATATATGCCGCTACTCAAAAAGTGGAAGACGATTTCTGGAAACTCCGTAAGCCACAGATTGGCATGGCCAAGCAGGCCAAAAAAGATTTTCCGGAAATAGATTTTACTAAATGCGTAATGGTAGGTGACACCGGCAGCGATATGCGCTTTGGCAAAAATGCCGGCATGAAAACAGTGTTTGTTGGTGACGACTCTAAGATTACCGAAGACGAAAAACTACTCGTAGATTTTCATTGCGACAGCCTCGCAGATTTTGCGGAGCAGGTGGGGTGTTAGATTTTTTGACGTGATTTTACAAATCGCACTTTAGCTAAGCGTAATTTGTATAGCAATTGGACGTTCTCTTAATTGCTTCCAGCAGCATACACCTTCAAGCCCTCCGCCAAAATCTCCAATGCAGCTTGTAAATCATCGGCATTCAACACGTAGGCAATACGCACCTGGTTTTTGCCGGCACCGGTCGTGGCATAAAAACCAGAAGCAGGTGCCATCATCACGGTGGCATTTTGGTAACTGAACTTCTCCAGCATCCATTGGCAAAAATGATCGCTGTCGTTTATTGGCAATTCCGCTACAGCATAAAAGGCACCACCGGGGTTGGGGCATTTTACGCCCGGTATCTTGTTCAGCCCTGCTATCAATACATCTCTTCGCTTTTGATATTCGGCCACAATGCCACGGTAATATTCATCGCTTAAATCAAACAGGCTTTCACCGGCAATTTGCCCCAGCGAGTTGGGCGACAGGCGCGCCTGCCCGAATTTGAGGGCTGAGGCCAGCACTTCTTTGTTGCGCGTTACCAATGCACCAATGCGTGCACCGCAGGCCGAAAAGCGCTTGGAAATGGAATCGAACACCACCACGTGCTGCTCCATGCCTTCCAGGTTCAGCGAGCTGAAAAAAGATTTGCCGCCATACAGAAACTCGCGATACACTTCATCTACAAACAGAAACAAATCGTGTTTCAAACAAATTTCGCGCAGCACCAGCAATTCTTCTTTACTGTATAAATAGCCCGTAGGGTTATTCGGATTGCAAATGAGGATGGCTTTGGTTTTGGGCGTAATGGCTTTTTCAAACTCGGCAATGCTTGGCAGCGCAAAACCATCTTCAATGGAAGTAGAAATGGGTTTCACCTGAATGCGGCCCACCGTGGCAAAGCCGATATAGTTGGCATACATCGGCTCGGGATAATGATTTCATCGTCTTCATCGAGGCAGCTGAGCATACCAAACGACAGCGCTTCGCTGGCCCCTTCGGTAATCATAAAGTCACCGGCATCCACCGCAATGCCAATACGGTTATAATACTCCGCAAACTTTTTGCGATAGCTCTCCAGTCCATTGCTGGGGCAGTAGTCCAGCACCTTCATGTCGAGGTGTTTTAGTTTGTCCCAGAACTGTGCGGGTGTTTCCAAATCGGGTTGACCGATATTGAGGTGATATACTTTTAGGCCCTTCTTTTTAGCGGCATCGGCATAGGGCACCAGTTTGCGAATAGGGGAGGCCGGCATCGCCATTCCTTTGTGAGAAACCTTCGGCATACGTTTATTTTATGTTGCTTTTAGCGGGGCGAATGAAATAAAAAAACTCCGTGCGGGTGCACGGAGTTTTGATTGAAAAGGACAATGCCTTTGTTTTAGTTTTTAGGAGCCAGCATGCTGGGTTGTTCCATGGGCACGCTCTTGTTGGGGTCTTCCTTTATCACATCTCCTTTAATGGTGATAACCTTATTGGCTTCATCGGCATTTGAGTTAATGGTGATGGTTTTGGTAAAAGCACCGGGACGGCCCTGCGTGTTATAAGTTACCAGAATTTTACCGTCTTTGCCGGGCAGGATGGGTTCTTTGGGCCAGCTCGGGGTAGTGCAGCCGCAGCTCGCGCGCACGTTGGTTAATATCAGCGGCTCTTTGCCGGTGTTGGTAAATGCAAATTCGTGGGTTACCTGTGGTCCTTCGGGCACTTCTTTAAAGTTGTACACTTCTTCCTGAAATTTAATTTTCGGAGCATTGGGGTTCACCGGAGCAGGAGCCGCTTCAGGGTTGGCGGTGTGGCTGCTATGGTCGTGGCCATCGTGGTCGTGGTGTTCGGTGCTTTCTTTGGCGCCGGTTTTGCGGCCTTGATCTGCGCATTCAGCATACTTACACTCAGTAGCGCAATAAAAAGAACAGATACTTTTTTCATCAGTGATATTTTTTTAGTGAATCAAAAATAGCAGGATGAATGATTTGGTGCAGGAAGCCGCGCCCGGCTTAACAAGTTTTTACCCCATCGCACAGCGGCTCGCTGGCTTTCAAAACATTTTTACTTTGGTTGCTTAATTCTGTTTTTATGAAACACATTTTTGGGCTGGTGCTGCTGCTGGCCTTTTGCCTGGCACAGGCACAGACAGCCGATGAGATTGTAAACAAGCACGTGGCCGCCACAGGCGGGGCCGATAAGTGGAGCAAGGTGCAGTCGGTGAAGTATACCGGTAACTATGTAATGGGCCCCGGCATGTTGCCGCCCGTGAGCAGCCTGCTGGTGGCGCAGCCCTTCCAGGGCTACTACAGCGATTTTACCTGGCAGGGCATGACCAACAAAACAGCACTCCGGGCCGATAGCGGCTGGAGCTATAATCCGTTTGGCGGCAAGCGCGAGGCCGACCCGCTGAGTGCGCAGGACATTCGCGAAACCAAACTGGATGCCGACCCGCAGGGGCTTTTGTTTAACTACACACAGAAAGGCTACACCGTGGAATATCTGGGCACCGATGATCTGGAAGGCACCGATGTGTTTAAGCTGCGCCTCACCACCGGGCAAGGTGACATGGTGTACTACTTCATTGATGCGCAAACCTATTTTGTGCTCAAGACGGTGAAGCGGATGAAGCTGAAAGATAAAGAGGTAAAAAGCTATACGCTCTATTCCGATTTTAAGAAAACCGACTTTGGCGTGGTGCTGCCACACAGCACCCAATCGGTAAACGAAGATGGCAACGAACAGGGCGGCCCGGTCAATTTTACCAAAGTGGAAGTGAACGCACCGGTAGACGCTAAGATTTTTGATAAACCCAAAGCCAATTAAATTTTTGCTAAGTTGAATAGCAGAAACTCCAATCATCGCATTATGAAAAATATCCTATTTCTACTCGCACTGCTGTTGTCGCTCAGTGTATACAGTCAAAAAACAAAAAGCAAAACTGCTCCGGTGCCACCCGCTGCACAGGCCCTGTCTTCGGCAGCGCTTGGCAAAATGGAAGCGCGCCACATAGGCCCGGCTGTGATGGGCGGACGCATCACCGCTATAGACGGTTACAATGCCGACCCGCGTATTTTGTATGTGGGCACAGCCGGTGGAGGCGTATGGAAAACCACAAATGGCGGCTCGCAGTTTAAACCCGTTTTTGATAAACATTGCCAGAGCATTGGTGCCGTGGCCATTGACCAAACCAATGCCGATGTGGTGTGGGTAGGCACCGGTGAAAGCAATATGCGCAACACTGTGTCGGTGGGAAATGGTATTTATAAAACCACCGATGGCGGAGAGAACTGGGTGTTTATGGGCCTGCCCGAAAGCGAGCACATCAGCAAGATTATTATTCACCCCAACGACCCTAATACCTTGTATGTGTCGGTGCCCGGCAAATTGTGGAGCAACTCCAGCGAGCGGGGTTTGTATAAAACCACCGATGGCGGCAAGAGCTGGAACAAAATATTATACACCAACGACAGCACCGGCTGTGCCGATGTGGTGATGGACATGAAAAACCCCAACACGCTTTATGCTTCACTGTGGCAGGTGCGCAGAAAGCCTTATGCCTTTGCATCGGGCGGGCCGGCATCGGCTATTATGAAGTCGACCGATGGTGGACAGACCTGGAAGAAAATTCACAAGGGATTGCCCGATGGCGATATAGGCCGTGCTGCATTGGCTGTGGCTCCTTCGGCTCCCAGCAATATTGTGGCTATTGTAGAAAGTAAGCGCACCAGTCTGTTCTTGTCTACCGATGGCGGAGAAACCTGGAAGGAACAAGGGGCAGATGACAATGTGTGTGCGCGTCCGTTTTATTTCAGCACCTTACAGGTAGACCCTCTGGATGAAAAGCGCGTGTATCGTCCGGCTTTCGAGTTTTCGTATAGCGAAGACGGGGGACTCAGCTGGGTGCGTGCCCAAAACAGCAGCGGATGGGTGCACAGCGATATGCATGCCCTTTGGATAAATCCCAAAAACACCTCGCACATGTATGTAGGCACCGATGGCGGAGTATACATGAGTGTGGACCGCGGCAACAACTGGATTTTTTTGAACAACATGCCGGTGTCGCAGTTTTATCATGTGCAGGTAGATGAGCAGGAGCCCTATTGGGTATATGGAGGCTTGCAGGACAATGGCAGCTGGCGCGCGCCTTCGCAAAATGCCGGTGGCATTAAGAATGGCGACTGGGTGAACATCTTTGGAGGCGATGGCTTCTGGGTACAGCCCGATGCCGAAGACCACAACATTGTGTATTGCGAGTATCAGGGCGGGCACGCTTCGCGCATCAATACCAAAACCAATCAATGGCAGGATATACAACCCAAGGCCGGAGAGGGAGAACCCAAACTGCGCTTTCATTGGAACACCCCCATTGTGCGCAGCGCCAACAATAAAAAGCGCCTCTACATGGCTTCGCAGTTTTTGTATAAGAGCGACAACCGCGGACTCACCTGGGATAAAATATCGCCCGACCTGACCACCAACGACCCCAATAAACTAAAGCAGGAGGAGAGCGGTGGCCTTACAGCCGACAACACCAGTGCAGAAAACCACTGCGTGATTTTTACCCTGGCCGAAAGCCCGCTGGATGCCAATATGATTTGGGTGGGCACCGATGACGGCAATCTGCAATACACCCTCGATGGCGGAAAAACCTGGACCAACACCGCGGCTAATTACAAGCTCTGTGGCATACCGGCACAAACGTGGGTGAGCAGCATAGAGCCTTCGCGCTTCGATAAAAAAGTGGTGTATGCCACCTTTGACAATCACATGTATGGCGATATGAAAACCTATGTAGCCGTGAGCCGTGATATGGGCAAAACCTGGACCCGGATTTCAGCACCGGTGTTCAAAGGCTATGCCCACAAAATAAAAGAAGACCTGGTGAGCAAAGATTTGCTCTTCCTGGGCACCGAGCATGGTTTGTATGTAAGCATTGACGGAGGCAACAACTGGGTGCAGATGAAGGCCCGCATACCGGAGTATTGCCTGGTGCGCGACATCGTTATTGAACCCAAAACCAACGACCTGGTGCTGGCCACCCACGGGCGGGGCATCTTAATCGTAGATGATATTTCGCCTTTGCGCAAAATCAATCAGGCCTTGCTCAATAGCGAACTGGCGGTGATACCTGCCCGGCCCAATCCTGTTACCAACGGTCACTACGGAGGTGCCTGGCCCGATGCCGGCAGTTTTGTGGGACCCAACAGCAACGAGCAGGCGCAGATTCTCTATTACCTCAAAAACCGCGTGAACAGCGGCAGCGTGAAGGTGGAAGTATTGGACGACAAAGGAAACCTGCTGGTAGACCTGCCGGGCACCAAGCGCAAGGGCATCAACAAAGTGTATTGGGATATGCGCGTAAAACCTCCGCGCGTGGCCGAGGGCGGCAGCAAGGCCGACTGGGCCAGCACCGTGGGGCCTATGGTGCGCGAAGGCAACTATAAAGTGCGGGTAACGGTAAACGGCCAAAGTGCCGAGGGTCCGTTGGTGCTGATACCCGACCCCAAATCATCCTTTACCAAAGAGCAGCGCGATGCCAACCACGAGGCCGTGATGCGCACCTTCCGCATGCAGGAAGAACTGGCCACGGTAATGGACTCGGTGCTGCACGAGCAAACGCTGATTGTAAAAGACACAGCCGAATCGGCTGTGGTGAAGGAAGACTACGACAGCCTGGAAGCCATCCGCGCCACGCTGGTGCCGGTGAAAACCGGCCGTGCGGTGATGTTTGCCGATGAAGAGCGCCTGCGCGATAAAGTATCGGATATTTACTGGGGCGTTAATTTCTACGAAGGCGAGCCCACCACCTCGCAGGTCAACGGGCTCAATAATCTGCAGCGCGAGGTAAACGCCAACCGCAGCAAAGTGGAAGAGCGCAAAAAAACCTATCGCCCCAAAGTGAGCGAAGCACTGAAGAAGAAAGGAAAGAAGGAGCCGTATTAAAACAAAAGAGCCTGACGAATTCGTCAGGCTCTTTTGTTTAATGGGATGTGGTCATCCTTTGCTTTTATCAATGCACCACCACTATCTTTTTACGGCTGAGTTGCTCTCCGCTTTGCAGCACGCACAGGTAGCTGCCGGCTGCCAGCGCGTGCAGGTTGGCGGTGGCGGTGTAGCGGCCCGGTGCCAGCCATTGTTGCTGAATGGTTTCCACCAGGGTGCCTTGCAGGTCGTATAGCTTGAGTGAGCTCAGGCTCGCTTCCTTTACTTCATATTGAATGCTTAATTCAGCGGCAGCAGGGTTCGGATATACCGTTAAGCCTGAAGCAGCCTCTCCGCTGTTGGGCAGGCCACTGCTTACATCATCGGCAATCAATACATTAAACGACATGGCCGAATCAAACGGAGTGGAATGGTCGAGGTGGTAGATGAGCGGATAGGCACTGCTCTTGATGGCAACCCCCACCGGCACGGTGTTGTACATGCCGCCAAGGCCTCCGGGGTTGTAGTTGTGCGTTACTATCAGCACGGCTTCCGGATTGGCATCGGTAACAGGATTGTTTAAAAACGTAGAGGGCAAGGCCGACACACTGCTCACCGTATGCACAAAGGCATTGGGGCTGCCCGAATCGGGCACAAACACATTATACACCGCACCGGCCGGAAAGGGGAACAGGTCTTCGTTAAAAATTCCCCATTTAGACTCTGCATTGCTGTAATACACGCCCGTGGGGTGGTTGTTATACACGCCACCCACACTGCCCCAGTTATGCGTGATAAACACCAGCGCATTGGGTTTAGCGTTGGTGGAAGGATGGTCGATGTAAGTCACATTGCCCACCGTGTTTCCGGCACTGGCGGTGTGCTTAAAGGCCGAGCCGTTGGTGGTGGGGTTCACCAGATTGTAGCCGGCATAGGGGTAAATGATGGAATCTACATTGTCTTCGCGGTAGATGGCCCATTTGCCCGATGCATAGTAAAGGCCCGTAGGGTAGTTTTCCTGGTAGCCGGGTAAGGTCAGGAAGGCGAAGGGAGTAATCAGAATGTTTTTGTTCGGGTCGCCATTGAGGGCGGCATCATCCACAATGGTGAAGTTGTTGAAGTTGGTGGAGTCGAATACCTGGTGGCGAAGAAAGTTTCCAAAATAGCCGCTCTGTGCATGGGCCCATGGCATGGAGCCCATCAGCAAGGCCGATAAAAGAAAGGCATAGTGTAATTGTTTTTTCATACGAAGGGTTTTTGGGTTGAACAATGCCCAAATGTAAGGCATTGTCGCAAAAAAGCTATTGGCAGGAACTGGCATGCTTCCGGTACCCGGCCGCATGTGTCTGCTGCGGAGTTATTTTAACGGATGGCTACAAAAGTCTAATTGCCCGAAAAAAAATGACAGCTGTGTAGTGCTGTATAGACACTGAACGCCATTCGGCAGGGTCTGCACTACCATTTACTGCTATTGAAGAAGTCACATCCGCTATTGAAGCAGTCGCATCCGCTAATGAAGCAGTAGCTACTGCTAATACGGCAGTAGCTTCCGCTAATTTGGACGTAGCATCCGCTAATTGGGAAGTTGTTTCCGCTAATACGGCTGTAGCTACTGCTAATGTGGCTGTAGCTTCCGCTAATACGGCTGTAGTTTCCGCTAATGTGGCTGTAGCTACTGCTAATAAGGAAGTTGCAACAGGGTGTTTGTATAACGCAATGGACATTTAGCTCGGTTCAAAGGGTGTTTTACCTGCTGCAATCCATTTTTGTGTAAGGCAATTGATTTTTTGAGCGATAAAATTTGCAGAAAATGTTTTGCAGCCCTATTTTTAGTCAGCTATATGCACAGCAGGAGCCTTGCAAAGCTCCTTTGGGGTTACACCACCAACATTGCCTATGACGCAAACCCATCTATACGTTCCATAAAACCATATCCCCCTTATGCATCGTAAACACCCCCTCCTGAAAACCCTGCCCCACATGGGCAAAATCGTGCTGCAGCTGCTGCACACGCAGCAAAAAGACCGCAACCAATTGTGCAAGTTGACCGGCTGGTCGCGCACCTCCGTGGATAAGCTGCTGCTCAAAAAAAACTGGAGCAACCTCGAAATGCTGGTCGTGAGCCAGGCCCTGAACGTAAAGTTGAGCGATTACCTGTATCCCGAAGAAGAGCCCCAATATCCTAAAAGTGCCTACGATGCCGAAGTGGCCGCCCGGCAGCGGGCCGAGCACACCGTGGAGGAACAGCGCCACCAACTCGTCCTGCTGCAAACCGAAGTGGATACCCTGAAGTATGCGATGGCGCAGCGGAGGTAGCATAGGGAGGATGTGGCCAAAGCCACTTTTGGGTTAAAAGGGTTGGGGTATATTTGGGATGGAGGCAAGCTTGGGCGTTACCGTAACAAAGGGACATTTGTTACAAACCATACAGCCAGTTAAACAGACATTTGCCCCAAAAAAAACAATGACAGATAAGTAAAACTCGGACTTAAAGAAAATTGGAAGCAGTTTACCATTTTGGTAATCGTAAATGCTTTTGTAGGGGGAATGATAGGCATGGAACGGACTATCTTTCCGCAATTTGCCGAATTGGAATTTGGGGTGGCCTCCAAAACCGCAATTCTTTCTTTCATTACTGCATTTGGTATAACAAAAGCAATAGCCAACTATTATACAGGACGACTTGCCAACCAATTCGGACGCAGAAATTTACTCTTAGCAGGTTGGTTACTGGCCATGCCCATTCCGTTTATGCTTATCTACGCTTCAAGTTGGAGTTGGGTCATTTTTGCCAATGTGCTTTTGGGCCTTAGTCAGGGGTTGACCTGGAGCAGCACAGTGGTAATGAAAATAGACCTTGTTGGCGAAAAAGAACGTGGCTTTGCAATGGGCTTAAACGAGTTTGCGGGTTATTTTTCGGTGGGGGTTGTTGCTTTTCTGACAGGTTATATTGCCAACCGCTATGGCATTACACCTTATCCCTTTTACATAGGCATTTTCATTTCCATTGTTGGTTTCCTTTTAACAGCGTTGTGGGTAAAGGACACCAGCGTTTTTGTGCACAAAGAGAGTGCCACCGACACTACCGCTCAACTGGACAATGTGTTTTTAGAAACAACTTTTAAAAACAAAACCTTGAGTTCGGTCACACAGGCGGGGCTTGTAAACAACCTGAATGACGGAATGATTTGGGGACTACTACCTATCGTTCTGTTTTCACTAAACTTCGATAACCGGAATATTGGAATAATCACCGCTATTTACCCAACAGTTTGGGGTATCGGTCAACTTTTTACAGGTAAAATGTCTGACCGCTACTCAAAAAAAGCAATGCTGTTTTGGGGAATGCTTTTACAAGGTTTAGCCATTTTACTGATTCCCTTCAGCACAGATTTTTATGTGTTGGCTTCTGTTTCAGCCATTTTAGGCCTGGGGACAGCATTGGTTTATCCAACCTTCTTATCCACCATTGCACAAGCCACAAGCCCAAAACAAAGGGCAGAAAGTATTGGCACATTTAGACTTTGGAGAGATTTAGGTTATGCTTTAGGGGCCTTAATATCCGGAGTTACAGCCGACTTATTCGGTATGGAATATGCCATTTTACTCATCGGGGGAATCACCATTGTATCTGCACTCGTTATCAAATTCCGAATGCCCGAACAAATTAAAATAACCAAAGAATGCATGGAAGTAGACGAAGTAAAACAAGCACTTCAATCGAACCAAAAAATTCAAATCATTGATGTAAGAAGTAAAGAAGAATACGAACAAGCACATATACCGAATGCCTTGAACATTTCACTTCAAGACTTAAAAAACAATATGTCAACACTTGACAAGCGTTTTCAGTTTGTAACCGCTTGTGGTAAAGGTGGCGGGCGTTCAGCAGAAGGGCAAAAATTTTAAAGAGTTTGGGCTCCATGGTTGGCTTTGTGGCGGGACCAATAAATGGTTACAGCAGCGTAAGGCAGGCATGATTCTTCATCCTACCGGGCGTCTCCCGCAGCAGCGCAGAACGCCAGGCGGGCACCGGTTTCTGCCAATACTTCCTAAATAAACCCCTCACAGTTGGGGGCACCGCAGCGGCACTTCAGGGTGCCTTCGTGGTGGGTTTCGCCATAGTGGCAGGTGAGTTCCTCGCCTTTTTTAATGTTTCGTAAAGCATAAAACTCTACGTGGTAGCCCAAAATGCGCATGTAGGTATTGGGCGCGCAGGAGTGGTTGATAAAGCGCATATCGTTGCCGTTGGTGCCGGCATCCAGGGCTTTGTTATCGTCAAACTCTACCAGGTGAATGGTCTTTTTGGTTTTGGCGGCAGCGCGCCCCTTGCGGATGGTGGTGAGGGTGCCGCCCAGGCTGCCTATTTTTTTACGGGCGGGTATGGCTGTTTGGGCATAGGCCCCCAGCCCGGCAATGTTGCTTTTGGCCACGGTCACCGGATAGTAGATGGGAAAATGCATGGGCTTTGGTTTTATTCGGGCATAAATAAAAAAATACAGGCAGCGATGGACCACTTATTCGTAGCAAGACATCGTCAAATAATTACATTTAGAAATTAAATCAGTCTTTCACTTTTATTTTCAAGCACCATGAAAAAACACGTTACACTCATTGCACTTTCCTTTTTTGTTTTGCTGAGCACCCAACTCCGTGCGGGCAACAATGCCGCCTATGAGCAGCGCAAAAACGATTACATCGACTCGGCCCTGCTGTCGCCCAACGGGCACAAAATGATTTTTCAGGCCTATAGAAATGTGCCGGTAGACAGCGCACAGCTGCAAACCATGCTCAATAATCTGATTACTAAAACCACCAGCGATTTCGATATTATTCAGCTTATAAGAATTCTCTTTTTAAGCACCGGACAATACGATTCCAAAATTCTACCCGTGTTAGAAGACATTCCTTTCTGGATAAATTATAACGACACCGTGCGCAATTACTGGAGCGAAAACCACATGATAATGTGGATGGGCTGCGATTGGCTGCTGCACGAAAAATACAACAAGCCCATCGACTCTACGCTCCGCAAGCGATTGGTGCATTATCTCGATTTAAAAAACGAGTTCGGGTTTTATGAGTTTAACTCGTCCGTGTATGCCCCGTATTCGCTGAGCGGTTTGCTCAACCTGGCCGACTTTTCACAGGACACCATCATTAAAAAAGGGGCTGCCACGGCTGCACAGCGCTTGCTTACCGACCTGCTGCTGTACACGAATGATTTGGGCGCTTTCTATCCCGTAGCGGGCCGAAATTATCCGAGCAAATACACCACCCCTTTTATCAAAACCACAGCGGCCTTATCTATCTGCTCACCGGCAAAGGTGCTGCCGATAATTTTCGACCTCAGCCGCTTTTCTTTCTTCCTCCGGCCTGCCGGTAGATTCGGTCATCAACTCCTGGCAGCCCAGGGTGTACACCAGCTACTTTAACGGGCACTCGCTCGACACCAGTTTTATTCTCAACAACACACAGAAGTTTGCCGACCGGGCTGTTTTTCAGTGGAGCTTCGGAGGTTATTTCCATCCGGCAATTGTGTCTAATACGGTTCAAATACTCAATGATTCTGCCTTATGGGATCAAACCGATTTTTCAGTATTGGAACCACTCAGAAATATTATTACGCCATCCAGCGCCCCCATGCTGTCCGAGTCATTGGGTATGGCCTCCAAAAGCACGGTGCTCTGTGCAGCCAACCTCACGTTGTTTAAACATGACGGCATCACGCTTTCTTCGGTGATTGATTATTATAAAGGCAAAGCGGGTTTTCAGCAATATACCTGCGTGGCCAACGTGGGCACCACAGCCGTATACACAGCCGCGGGCGAAGTATTGGCCGATTGGGATGCCAGAAACGATAAAGTGCAAAATACCCAATTGCCTTACGTGAATCAAAAACAAAATGTAGCGCTCATCATGTATCGCCCCGAGCCAACGCCCGGTTTGCTGCCCGATTATTTTCAAACCAAAGACGTGTCGCTGCACTGGTTCCCCGCAGATTTTGATGAAACATTGGAAGACAGCCTCTGGCTGATGGGTCGGCAGCAGGACCGTTATATAGCGGTGCGCAGAGCCTGTGACGGACAAATCAACGGCCTCTATGCATGCCCCACCGCAGGCGGACAAACCTGGGTAATGGTAGTAGGCGATTCGTCTATGTATGGTTCGTTCAGTGCTTTTGGCAATGTGATTCATCAGGCGCAGTTTGCAGAGGAGTGGAGTTATGATTCGGTAGCGGGCAAATCCATTTATTATGCCGCTGTAACCGTAGATACCATTGAAATCTAATATGCCTGGGAAGTAGACAGCCTGGTAAGCAGTATAGCTCCTGTTGCCGAAGCACTCCAATTTAATCTGTATCCAAACCCGACCCAAAGCGAGGTTACAATTCTATTGCCCGAAGCGAACAGTCCGGTGGTCATCAGCATTCGCAGCATCACCGGTGAACTGGTGTATGAGCAGGCTACTACGCAACAACAACTCACCATTCCGTCTGCGGCATTTGCCAACGGCTTATATACAGTGGAATGCAGAGGTCCTGTAAGCAGCGGAAGGAAATTGCTGTCGGTGCAGCATTGATGTACTTATGTCTGACCTTGGTCAGACGAGCACTTTGTTAAAGGTATTTCAGGTTACGAGGATGGTGATGGAGCAAAGGTGTTAGGCTGCCTTCTTAGCGTCACGCATTTCCCTTTTTAAACTGTAATAGTCATACCGCATTTGCATGCTTAAAAAGTAAAGGGCATCGATTTGAAGTGCTGATTCTAATTTGATAGCGGTAGCCGGTGTAATGTTTCGCTTACCTGAAAGAATTTCGCTCAGTACAGTAGGGGATATCCCCATGCGAGCAGCCAATTCCTTCTTGGTTAGTTGGCGGTATTCAATTTCCTCTGCCAAAGCTACACCGGGATGAAACAGATGGGTGGGGGTTATTTCGTTAGCGGTTTTCATATGGTTTAACTAATGGTAATCGGTTAGTTCTAAAATTTCAATGGCGATTTCATTTTCATTCAGCTCATAAAAACAAATTCTGAATTGGTTATCTACTCGTATGGAAAGTTGGCCTCTCCTGTCTCCCTTCAGCTTCTCAAGATTCAGCGATTTAATTTGACCGATGGTGCGCAAGTCGGGCGCATCAATCAACTGGCTGATTCGCATTTTATATTTCTCCACCACATGCTTTGCAAATTTGTATTTGCTTATGCACTGCTTCACTTCCAATTCATACAGCTCCAGCACTTTTTTGTTTTCGAACCGAACTATCATGCTTCACAAAAATAGTGAATTATGTAAAAAAGAAAAACCGCCTTCACATTTCTGCGAAGGCGGTTTTGTCTAAATAGTATTAACTAAAACTGATTCGTGCTTATATAAACAGACTCTTAATCATTTCAATAACTGAAGAAGTAGTTTCATGATCAGTTACTGCAATCAGCGGAGCAATGGTTAAACCTACCAGTGATGACAACTTGATAAGGATGTTCATAGAAGGACCTGAAGTATCTTTGAAAGGGTCGCCTACTGTATCGCCCACTACAGCCGCTTTGTGTGGCTCCGATTTTTTGTAGAATACTTCTTTCTTACCGTTCACTTCAATTTCTACGCCTTTCTCAAAAGATTTTTTGGCATTGTCCCATGCGCCACCGGCATTGTTTTGGAAAATAGCCCACAACACACCACTTACGGTTACACCCGCCATGTAAGCACCCAAGGCCTCCGCACCCATTCCGATACCTACTATAATAGGAGTAACAATGGTAATAACACCCGGAGCTAGCATTTCGCGCAAAGCTGCTTTGGTAGAAATTTCTACACACTTGCCGTATTCCGGTTTGCCGGTTCCTTCCAGGATACCCGGAATTTCGCGGAACTGTCTGCGTACCTCGTTCACCATGTCCATAGCCGCTTTACCAACGCTGTTCATGGCCAAAGCACTGAACACCACCGGAATCATACCTCCGATAAATAAGGCAGCCAATACTTTCGCATCAAAAATGTTGATACCATGAATGCCGGTGAGCGTTACATAAGCCGCAAACAAAGCAAGCGCAGTAAGAGCCGCAGAAGCAATGGCAAAACCTTTTCCAACGGCCGCTGTGGTGTTGCCCACTGAATCCAGCACGTCTGTTTTCTCCCGAACTTCTTTAGGCAATTCGCTCATTTCGGCAATACCACCTGCGTTATCGGCAATGGGTCCGAAGGCATCCACGGCCAATTGCATAGCGGTGGTAGCCATCATAGCCGAAGCGGCAATACCTACACCGTAGAAACCGGCCAGTGCATAAGCACCCCAGATAGCCGCTGCGAAAATGATAACCGGAAAAGCTGTGGATAGCATACCGGTTCCTAAACCTGCAATAATGTTGGTAGCTGCACCGGTTGCCGATTTCTGCACAATGTCATTTACCGGTTTGCCACCTAAGCCGGTGTAGTATTCGGTGATGTATGAAATCAGGTAACCCACGGCCATACCGATACAAACAGCAAAAAACACATTTAATGAAGTGGTAGTAATAACGCTGAACTCACCGGCATTGAATGCACTCATTTGAATCGTTTCAGGCAGCATCAATTTGATAAGACCGAAAGAAGCAGCAAGGGCTAATAACATAGAAACATTGTTTCCTCTGTTCAGCGCACTCTGCACGGTATTTACATCCGCTTTAGCATTTTCACCAATGCTCACCAAAAGCTACCAAGGATAGAAGCGATAATGCCGAATCCGGCAATCGCAATAGGAAGCAAAATAGGACCAATGCCACCAAAGTTATCGGCAATGCTTCCTCCGTTATCGCGGATGATATAGTTGCCCAATACCATTGAGGCTAAAACCGTGGCTACATACGAGCCGAATAAATCGGCACCCATACCGGCCACATCCCCTACGTTATCACCCACATTGTCGGCAATAGTTGCTGGGTTTCGGGGATCATCTTCGGGTATTCCGGCTTCTACTTTACCCACTAAGTCGGCTCCTACGTCAGCTGCTTTGGTATAAATACCACCACCTACACGCGCGAAGAGTGCGATAGATTCTGCTCCGAGAGAGAAACCTGCAAGTACTTCAAGAACCTTGGTCATGCCGTCATAGCCACCACCTGTTGCAAAATTTCCACCCATAAACTGGAAGAAGAAGAAAATGAAAAGAGAGCTTAAGCCTAAAACAGCTAAACCGGCCACACCAAGACCCATTACGGTTCCACCACCAAAAGACACTTTAAGTGCTTTTGCCAACGATGTTTTAGCCGCTTGTGTTGTGCGCACATTGGCCTTTGTAGCAATGCGCATACCTAAAAATCCGGCAAGTGCCGAGAAAAAACAACCTATGATAAACGAAGCAACAATCAATATGCTTGAGTGTACGGCCACTTTTGGAACCTGCGATAGGATGCCCAAGGCAGTACCGGCCAGCACTACATAAATGGCAAGTATTCTATACTCTGCCTTCAGGAAAGCCATAGCGCCTTCGGCAATGTTTTGAGCTATACCGCTCATTTTGGCGTCACCGGCATCTTGCTTGGTAACCCAACTTGATAAAATGGCCATATATGCCAAAGCCACTAGTCCGAACACGGGAAGGATGTAAATGAAGTTTTCCATGGATGTTTTTGGTTAATTAATAGATAATTCCTGTTTAAAAGGGCGGCAAATATAGAATTTGTGGCAAATTATTAAAGCCAGCCACCAGTCATTCGTTTGACAGTATTATCTATGTTTACCAGATGATTCTGCTTGTTATTCTATGGGTTCTGTTTTTTGTATCGCACAGTTTATTGGCGGCCAATAAGGTTAAAGCTTCAGCGCAGAAATTAATGGGGCATAGTTTTATCTACTATAGAATTCTCTACAATCTTCTTTCGCTGGGTTTCCTTAGCTGGATACTCTATGTGTTACTTTTCAAAGACAATTCCCCTTTGTTGTTAGAGCCTACAGTTTTAAACGATGTAATTGGTATTGGTTTGACCATAGTGGGCGTACTCATAATTGTTTTGGCATTCAGAAATTATGACCTGGGTGAATTTACGGGTATCAAGCAACTATCGAAGCAAATTCATCACCCCGAAAAGTTAGTGATTAAGGGGTTGAATGCCTATGTGCGCAACCCGCTTTATACAGGGATTATTGTTTTGGTGGCGGGTTACTTTTTAATGCGACCAACATGGATGAATCTTGTTTCTTTGGTAGCTATGTACATCTACATATATATAGGAGCCTCGCTGGAGGAGAAGAAACTGGAAGAGGTGTTTGGTGAAGAATACCGTGCTTATCAGCGGAAAGTAAAAATGCTGGTGCCGTTTTTATTTTGAATTGACCCAGCAGTTTTCTATGTGGTCGTTTACCATGCCCACAGCCTGCATAAAAGCGTAGCAGATGGTAGAGCCGCGAAATTTAAAGCCACGCTTCCCCATATCTTTGCTCATGGTATCACTGATGTCCGTTTTTGAAGGCAGGGCTTTCAGATTTTTTGGACGATTAACGATGGTTTTGCCACCGGTAAAACTCCAGATGTAACGGTCAAACGAGCCAAACTCTTTTTGAATTTCAATAAACCGTTGTGCGTTGTTGATGGCAGCTCGTATCTTTAACTGGTTGCGAATTATACCGGCATCCTGCATCAGAGCTTCGTATTTTTTCTCATCATACTTGGCCACTTTCTTCACATCAAAATTGGAGAATGCCTGTCTGAAATTCTCTCTCTTTTTCAAAATAGTGAGCCAACTTAATCCCGCCTGGAAACTTTCCAGCACCAGAAACTCAAACAACACCGAATCATCATACACCGGGCGTCCCCACTCTTCGTCATGGTATTTTACATAGATAGGGTCGCTGAGGCACCAGCTGCAGCGCGTCTTCCCATCTTTGGGGCCGGTATATATTTCCTTTGCGGGTTTCTTCGTTGTCATGTTACCTATACATCGTTTTACTAATTAATTACAAACCCTTCAGCTTCTCCCATAGCTCGGGAAGCTTTTTAATGATAGCGACCTGTCGAGCAAATGCCCTTGCCTCCACTACCGGATAGCCAATGTATGTTTTGCCGCCCTCCAGGTTGTTGGGCACTGCACTCATGGCCATCACGATTGCCCCATCACCGATTTCAATATTCTTGTTTACTGCCACTTTTCCGTAGAGGGTTACGCGGTTGCCTATCTTTGTATTTCCGGCAATGCCTACCTGTGCAGCCAAAATGCAGTGTTCTCCAATTTTTACATCATGTCCGATGTACTTGTGAATCAAGTTTTGTGCCTTTGCCTATCACCGTATCACTCGATACACCTGCATCAATAGTAGTGCCGGCACCTATCTCCACATCATCCCCTATCACCACGCGTCCTGCTGTATGCATTTTATCGTAGTGTGTTTTTTGGTTTTTGTAGTAAAACGCATCCGCACCAATAGTGGCGTTGGCATGTATAATTACATTATCGCCAATGATGGTGTAAGGATAAATAGTAGCATTGGCATGAATTACACAGTTACGGCCTATCTGCACCTGCTGCCCCACACTTGCTTTTGGATGAACAAAAGTGCCGTTGCCTGCATCGAATGTTGGTTCTGCCGAATGTAAATCCGGGTGCAGCTTTTGCGCTAACAAATTGTATGCTTCAAAAGGTTGTTCGTGAAACAATAGCACTTTGCCTTCCGGAGCGGCCACTTTTTTGTTGATGATGATAAACGATGCCTGGCTGGCCAGCGTAAAATCATAATACTTTTCGTGGTCTACAAAGGTAATGTCGCCCGCTTCCACATTATGTATCTCGTTGAGCCCGGTAACGAATGCCACACTATCTCCTATAGTTTCTGCTTGTATCCAGTCGGCAAGCTGCTGCACGGGGATTGGTTTTTCAAACTTCATGGTGTGAATATAGAAGGTGTGGGCACTGTATCAACCGGCTGCTTGTTTCAATGTTGCAATTCTCTTTTACATTCGCCCCGCTATGCAAATTACAGTTTACAAATCAAAGATTCACCGTGCTACCGTTACGCAGGCCGATCTTAACTACATTGGATCGGTTACTATTGATGAAAATCTGATGGATGCAGCCAACCTGGTGGAGCATGAACGGGTGCAGATAGTGAATGTCAATAATGGCGAACGTCTGGAAACCTATGTTATAAAAGGTGAACGGGGCTCCGGCATTATTTGTTTAAACGGACCTGCGGCCCGCAAAGTATCGGTGGGTGACGTAATCATTGTAATCTCCTACTGCAATCTCACCATGGACGAATATAAACTCCATAAGCCGGTGACGGTGCATGTGAATGCCGCTAACCAACTGACCGATTAAATTTTGAAGAAGCAGCTTTTTAATATTCTTAAACTTTCCGTATCACTCGGTTTGGGCATTGCGCTCATCCTCTGGTTTGTTAGCAAGATGAGCGATAGCGACAAGCAACTCACGATTGATGCGTTTAAGCGAGCCGATTATTTCTGGATCATTCTGGCCCCCTGCATGGGGCTGGTTTCTAATTTTAGCCGGGCGCAGCGTTGGCGCTTGCTGCTGGAACCTACCGGTTTCAAACCCGGTTTTGCCAATACCTGGTTTAGTGTCATGATGATGTATTTTTTCAATCTTTTTTTCCCTCGCTTAGGTGAAGTAACCCGCTGTAGCATATTAGCCCGATATGAAAATGTACCTTTGGATAAATCTTTGGGCACGATGGTGGTGGAAAGGCTTGTCGATTTAATTACTATAATGCTGATTGGAAGTACGCTCCTATTTATAGAACGCGACCGCTTACTTACTTTCTTTCAGGATAATGTGCTGAATAAGCAGCCGGCACCAACCTCCGGCCCTGATTTTACGAAATGGATTGTCCTGGTGCTTATTGCAGCCTTGGCTGCCGGTGCTGCTGTATACATTCAACGTAAATATGGATTTGGGAAACTGAAAGCCATATTGGCCGAACGATTGATGGGTTTTGCCGAGGGATTAAAAAGTATCAGAAATCTGCGAAGCCCCGGGCAGTTCATTTTTCATTCTGTATTTATTTGGCTTTGCTATTTCCTGATGATTTACTGGAGTTTTCCTGCCTTGCCCGAAACAGCCGGCATGGGAGTAATGGCAGGTGCAGCATGCTTGTTTTTTGGTGGATTTGCCATTGTGGCTACCCCCGGGGGCATTGGGGCCTATCCAATCGCCATATCTAAGGTGCTGCTTCTGTATGGTGTAGGCGAAACCTTAGGCTATGCCTTTGGTTCCATCGTATGGGCAGCACAAATGGCCTCTATTTTAATAGGCGGAACTATTTCGCTTATTCTGCTCGCAATATTGAACAAGGAAAAAGCGTTAAAAGACTAATTGCTTTTCTCTTTACCAACGCATCTGGTTGATTTAGTTTTTGCCATGGATAATAAAATATTTACACCTGAGGGCCTGTTCAAGCGAGTGGAATTCTGGCGCTTGCTGGGAGATAAAATTGTGTTTACCAATGGCTGTTTCGATATTTTACATGAAGGGCACTTGCGGGTATTATCCTCTGCGTTGTCTTTTGGAGACCGGTTGGTTGTAGGGCTTAATGCGGATGCATCGGTCAGGCGACTCAAAGGATCGACTCGCCCGGTGAATGGCGAAAATTCAAGGGCTGCCTTGTTGGCTTCACTGATTTACACCGATGCGGTAGTCATTTTTACAGAAGATACTCCTGAAAACCTCATTCACCTTATTCGCCCCGATGTTTTAGTGAAGGGAGGCGATTGGAACAAAGCGGCTATTGTAGGAAGTGCATTTGTAGAAAGCTATGGGGGCGAAGTGCGAACCGTTCCATATTTAGAGGGGTTTAGCACTACTGCCATCATTAACAGGAGCAAAACTTAAAAGATTTAGCCAACAAAAAAGCCTCACGATTGTGAGGCTTTTTTGCGGAT
>JADJZU010000045.1 GCA_016715625.1 Bacteroidota bacterium | reverse complement strand
GCATTTATTGTTCCTTATCTGGTTTGTTTTTTACTCATGGGCATACCACTGCTCTGGATAGAATGGAGCATGGGAAGATTTGGCGGAAAATGTGGCCACCATTCCACTCCTTTTATTTTAGGTAGTATGGATAAGCGCTCCTTTTGGAAATACATAGGTGTATTTGGCATTTTTACAAACATTGCCGTGGCCGCCTATTACTGCTATCTGGAAAGCTGGACCTTATCTTACGTGTATCATTCGGTCATTGGTTCGTTTGGCGGCAAAAGCCCTGAAGAAGTGGCCGGCTTTTTTGGCAATTACATTTCGCTCACCACACTGGAGCCTATTATCTTCTGGATTTTCTGTTTGCTGTTGAATACCTGGATTCTTTCGCGCGGATTAAGTGGCGGAGTGGAAGCAGTAGCCAAAGTAGGTATGCCATTGCTCATTTTATTCGGAATTATATTGGCCATTATGGGCATTACACTCAAAGCGGGTGAACATGGAGCTGTATATGACGGCACTTTAGGTCTTAATTTCTTGTGGACACCCGATTTTAGTACGATATGGACACCAAAAGTTTGGTTGGCTGCTGCCGGACAAATCTTTTTTACTCTCTCTGTGGGCATGGGTTCCATTCAGTGCTACGCATCGTACGTAAAGAGCAAAGATGATATTGCGCTCAATGCTATGAGTGCCGGATGGATGAATGAGTTTGTGGAAGTAGTATTGGGCAGTGCGATTATTATACCTATCTCCATTGGCTATCTGGGCATAGATAAAGTAATTGAACTAACTCAAACTGGTCTTGGATTGGGCTTTAAACATTACTCACCTCTTTCAACAGTGGGGCCTTTATTGGCAGCAGCTGCCGGAGTCATGTGGTTCGGTTTGCTTTTTTTTGCAGGAATCACTTCCTCGCTGGCCATGGGCACTCCCTGTATGGGCTTTATGCAAGATGAGTTCAACTGGGGACGCCAAAAGGCAGCATGGGTGTTTGGAGCCGTTGTTCTTATACTCGGATTACCTTGCGTGCTGTTCTTCAATGAAGGTGTTTTTGACGAATACGACTATTGGGCCGGCACAGTGTCTTTGGTTGTTTTTGCACTTTTCGAAACCATTTTATTTGCATGGGTTTTTGGGATAGACAAAGGATGGAAGGAGATAAACAGTGGCGCAGATATTCAAGTGCCAACTGTTTTCAAATTCATTATTAAATACATCACTCCCCTGTTTCTGGCAGCCGTGTTTATTGGTTCTCTGCCTGATATTTGGGCAAAGCTATCGGCACCCGCATCGATATATGTTCATTTATCCAGACTGCTGCTCCTGCTGCTATTCGCAGGCATTAGTGCGCTGGTCTATGTAGCTTATCGCAAGCGTGTAACAGAAGGACGTTTTATTTCTGAATAATTCAAATCTCGAGCTATGAATACATCTGCTTTAATTATGTTGCTGGCGGCTGAAGGTGTGGTGGTGGGTTTTACCCTTTACTTTTTTTGGAAAGTATTGAAAACGCCTCCTAAACCGGAACCTGATTCCTATTCCGAAAATGATGACGAGCCACGCTAAAACGATAGCATGACCCTTGAAAGAAAATTATCGGACGCCATTCGCACGGTGCCGGACTTCCCTAAGCCCGGTATCCAGTTCAAAGACATCACCCCCATCTTTTTGAATGCTCTGCTCTGCGATGAAATTGCTGAGAATATCATTAGTTCTTTTCTGCATAATCATGGCAAAATAGATGCCGTGTGCGCCATTGAGAGCAGAGGTTTTTTTATTGGCATGCTGATAGCGCAAAAGCTCCAGATTCCATTGTTCCCTGTTCGTAAAAAAGGAAAGTTGCCTGCCAAAACCAAATCATTTACCTATGATCTGGAGTATGGCTCTGCAACCCTCGAAATACATACCGGAGTGGTGAAGCCCAATTGGAACGTGATGATACATGATGATTTACTGGCCACCGGTGGAACGGCTATGGCTGCTGCCGAGTTGGTAAAAATGGAAAGCGGCCAAGTGGCCGGTTTCTCGTTTATAACGGAGCTTGATTTTCTAGCCGGTAGAAAAAAGATAATGCCTTATTCCGATCGAATAATCAGCTCTATCCATTTCTGATAAGCGCTGCCCTACTTCGTAGTAGCAGCTAAGGAATCGGCCTGTTCACGTACTTTAAATTCAGACACTAACTGCTCCGGGGTTTTACCTAAATTTTGCATCGTTATTACCACATCCTTTGTCAATGGATGATTAGGATATTTGACAATAAAGCGGTGGTATTGCGCTCTGGCTGCGGCATAGTTTGTAAGGTCATTTTCATAGAGAAAGCCTTGCAGAAAAACACTTAGCGGAGCCTTGGAATGATTCGAAAATTGCAGGGAAATTTTTTCATAAATCTGAATGCTCTTTAGCGGTCTGCGCATGTAGCGATAAAAATCAGCGGAACGAAAGAGATATTCAGCACTGATGGAATCGGTGGGGTGCTTGGCAGCAAATGCTTCGTAATCGTTGAGCAGCGAAATCAGCGAAGCAGAATCAATTTTACCAACCTTAGCATCCGCCAAAATGCGCTGTTCTTTATCGTTAATCTTGCTGATACCCCATTTGGTATCGGGCGCACAAGCCGCTAACAGGAACATCAAAAAAACAGGAGTAAATGATTTCATACCTTGACTTTTGCGCGAATATAAACGCCAAAACCAAAGCCTGAATTTCTACAACATGATTTGGCAATCAGGTATTAGCCAGGTGAGGTCATCTACTTGTTTGGTAGAAATCATCGTATTCTTCAAATTGAGCAATTTAAGTTGCTTCAGATTTTTGACATCAACGGGAAAGGAAGAAAGCCCTTTGTTATAACTGCAATCCACATCTTTCAAATTCAACATTCCGGTAATGCAGGTCGGCAGTTCGGTAAACTGATTATAGGTTATATCAAGAATTTCTAAAGAAGCTAATGCAGAGAGACCAGCCGGCAAAGTTTTTAAACTGTTCTTTGACAACACCAGACGCTTTAATTTTGGCAGTAAGCCCAATTCTTTAGGAACGGCCGTAAACAGGTTGTAGCCGGCCTCCAACTCCTGCAGCGCCTTCAAATTGCCGATGGAACTACTTAGAGAGGTCAGTTTATTCGAAGCAATGTTTAGATACTTCAGTTTTTTAAGTGTAAAAAGTGCTTTTGGTAAGCTCGTCAGTTTGTTGTTACAGACATTCAAACGTTCCAAATTCACCAGCTTACCTATGTTTTCGGATAATGCGGTGAGTCCTCTGGCGCTGAGGTTCAATGATTTCACGGCTGTTGGATTTTTCAAGTGCCTCTTCCAGTGAGGTGTAGTCCGGTGTTGCTAGTATAAATCCATATAAAAACAGCAACACCCATAGTGTTGTAAGCTTCAATCTCATGGCTACTTATTCGATTTTTTTGAACGCTTGTTTCAAATCGTTGATTAAGAAATCCACATCTTCTAAACCGATATAAAACCGCACCATGTTAAAGGAATAAACCTCGCTTTGAAAGGCCTCCCTAGAGTAAAAACTGCATGCCGGAATGATGAGCGATTCATGCCCACCCCAGCTTACCGCCATCAAAAATGTGCGAAGACTATTGCAAAACAGTTCCACCTCCTCTACCGACTTGGCCCGGATATTTGCCGAAAATAAACCACCACACCAGCGCATCTGTTCCTTTGCCAAATCGTATTGCGGAAAAGACTCATCGAAGGGATAAATTATCCGTTCTACCTGTGGATGCGATTTCATAAAAGCCACCACCGCGTCTGTTGTTTGTCTGATTTTCTCTAATCGCAGGGGCAATGTTCGCATGCTTCGCAAGAGCAGTGAGGCATCGTGCGGAGAAATGATAGCGCCTATATTCAAGAGTTCTGTCGCAAATATTTTATCGAGCATTGGACGGTTGCCAATTAAAAAACCGGCCACTACATCGCTGTGTCCGCCATAATATTTAGTAGCGCTGTGCACTTCCATATCTATACCCATTTCAATGCACCTTTGGCCCAATGAAGTGCAATAGCTATTGTCGATAACCGTCACGATGTTTCGTGACTTTGCTAAAGCGGATAATGCTTTTAAATCTTGCAATTCAAAGGTGAATGTATTAGGCGATTCCAGCATCCATAGCGTAGTGGCCTCATTCGATGCCTCTGCGAAATATTGAGGCTCGGTGCCATCTACCATAGATACCGATACATTGTATCGACTCAAATAGTTATTCAATAACTTATTCGTCCAGCTATACGGTTTCTTTACACACACCACATGGTCGCCTGCTTTCACTTGACTCATTACGGCAGCAGCCACAGCCGCTGCACCACTTGAAAACACCAGCGCATCTTCAGCACCGGCCAGTGCTGCTACTTTTTTGCGCAATATTTCCACCGTTGGATTATTGCCTCTTGTATAAAGATGTACGTTGCGCTCGTTGGTAAAAGAAGTGCGTAAATCCTCCACAGTTTTAAAAGCAAAGTTGCTGCTTTGGATTACAGGTGGTGCCACTGCCCCGAAGTAGTTTTCCCGTTCTTCGCCCAAATGATTTAATATGTAAGAAATATCCATAGCACGAACGTAAGTGATTTTGTGATCTTTAGTAGGGAAGTCTTTCTATCATTGCCGATATGAAATTTTTTGAAATAGGAAGTGACGAGATGCCACTCTAAGATGGTGGCCAAACGATCTTATGGCCTGGAGGAAATCTGTAGGAAGAGTTGAGAAGGTTAGGCGCTGAAAATCTGAGATACACAACCGTGCAGTGAGTTTTTGAAGGAAATCTGGTGTGATGTATAAAGCCAACCGATTGGCCCAACTGCACTTCGGGTATTGGTTCAGTTTGCAGAGTTTGAAGTGAGCAATGAGCACGACTTGTACGATACAGTAAAGAACATTGAATGGGAAAACCTGATTACCACAGATGACACCATTGCAATAGACACGGTTCTAAACACGGAAATTTTTAACCACTCACAATATATTTCTCAAAACGAAAGACGCCATTTTCCTGCTACGTTTCGCGAAAAGACGGGTGTGCGACCTTCGGTCGATTTAAACAACCCCACGCTCAGATTGCATTTGCATGTATCTAAAAGCAAGTGCGTAATAGCTTTGGATAGCTCGGGCGATTCGCTGCACAAACGCGGCTATCGCGACAAAACCAACCTGGCGCCCATCAACGAAGTGTTAGCGGCCGGTCTGGTGCAGCTTTCGGGTTGGGATAAGCGCAGCACCTTCCTCGACCCCATGTGTGGTTCGGGCACCATACTCATAGAAGCCGCTATGCTGGCCGCCAATATTCCGGCCGGGCATTTTCGAGAGCGTTTCGGTTTCATGAATTGGAAACAACTGTTGCCCTACGACAGCGAACTGTGGGAAACCATCTCCGATGCGGCCGTAGAACGAATTTCGACCGAAGAAATTATGCTGTATGGAATAGAGTTATCTCCGCACGTGGCGCGAAAAGCGAAAGAGAATGTAAAGCGCCCAAAACCGAAGACATGATTCGCATACGCAATGCCGATTTTCTGGAATGCGACCCGCCAGTGGCATTGGGCAAACCGATTTTACTTATGAACCCGCCTTATGGCGAGCGAATGGATAAAGAAGACATTGCAGCACTTTACAAAGCAGTGGGCGACACGTTTAAGCAGAAATACAAAGGCTATGAATGTTGGATTATCTCCTCCAATCATGAAGCATTAAAACATTTGGGGCTTTCTACCTCCAAAAGGCTCACGGTTTACAACGGACAGCTGGAATGCCGCTTTTTCCGATACAGTATATACGAGGGCAGCAAAAAAGCGAAGAAGAACAACCCCGAGGTGTAGGTTTACAAACGGCCAATGACTATTGTCAGCACCCCTGTTTACAAAAGGAAAATACATTCGCCCAAAAATTAAACATGAGCTTAGAAGAAACCCTGATGTCCAGAAGTGGAAACGCTTGTGAACTGTGTAAATCGACCGATACCCTTTCGGTGTATGAAGTTCCTCCCCACACCGACCAGCAAACGGACGAATGCATTTTGGTATGTGAGAAATGTAAACTACAGCTAACCAAGAAAGAAGAGTTAGACAGCGCCCACTGGGCCTGCCTGAACGATAGCATGTGGAGCGAGGTGCCGGCAGTGCAGGTGGTTACCTGGCGCCTGCTCAATCGCCTGCGCGACCAAAGCTGGGCGGCCGATGCCCTTGAAATGATGTACCTGGACGAGCCCACCCTGGCATGGGCCAAAGCCACCGGAGACCACGAAAACAGCAGCGATGTGCAACTGCACCGCGATGCCAATGGCCAGCAACTGCACGATGGCGACTCAGTGGTGCTCACCAAAACACTCGATGTAAAAGGCTCTTCTATAAGCGCCAAACTGGGTACCGTGGTCAAAAACATCCGCCTGGTAGCCGACAACTTCGAGCAAATTGAAGGAAAGATAGATGGCCAAACCATCGTTATTCTCACCAAGTATTTAAGAAAAGGATAAGTAGCTATTTAAGACTAAGAAGGATAAGGCTATTTTAAGAAAAAGACCGAGGCTCTGCTCCAGCACAGCTTATCTTTTCCATAGCATCTTCTTTCTTTCGTGTTTCTATCTCGATTACCTGCGGCTTAGCCGATGCCATAAACTTTTCGTTGCTCAATTTTTCTCCACAGATGCTAAAAACCGCGTGCATAATCGAGTTCTTTCAACAGCTTTTCGCGCTCTTCTGCAGCACCGTCTCCTTCCTTACCGGTTAATACAAAAAACTTACCCATTTGTCAAAAAATGTTTTAATCCCTGCTTATCTTCCTCCACCCGACTTAGCACACCACACGAGCCAGTTTTACGATCTGAGTTCTGAAAATTCCAAAATCCACTTCATCGCTGCCGTTATAAAATATATCCACCGTTTCGGTATTCTTTTTATTGGCCTTGGCGCGCAACTCGCGGATATTGGTAACAATTTCGAAAGTGAGCGCTGCCTGGTTTATGAGTGCTTGATTCACAGAAACGGAAGTGGGATAAGTAGCCAAACAAATCGTTTCTCCTTCTTTCCTATCGCGAAGTGTGTGGTAAATTTCTTCGGTAATAAAAAGGCATGAAAAGGATGAAGCACTTTCACGATACTTTCGAACAGAGCTATAGTCTTGTCATAGGTATATTGATCAATTGGTTTCTGATATTCCGGTTTAATCATTTCCAGATACCAGGAGCAAAAATCATCCCATATAAATTTGTAAATAGTCATTAAGGCTTCATTTAAGCGAAAATCGCTAAATGACTTTTCCAGCTCTTCTATGGTCTGATTCAATTTTGCTTCTATCCACTCTATGGCAATTTTGTTCTCGGCCAGTTCGCCTTCTTTTACTTCCCATCCCTTTACCAAGCGCAGCGCGTTCCATAATTTATTGCTGAAATTGCGGCCTTGCTCTACCAGTTTTTCATCAAACAAAATATCGTTACCTGCCGGTGAGCAAAGTAGCATTCCCATGCGCACGCCATCGGCACCATAGGTGGCTATGAGGTCGAGCGGATCAGGAGAATTGCCAAGGCTCTTACTCATTTTTCTGCGCAGCTTATCGCGCACGATGCCGGTATAATAGACGTTCTTAATGGCTTCTCTCCTCTCCATTCATAGCCAGCCATTATCATGCGCATCACCCAAAAAAACAGGGTAGTAATATTGAATGTCTTTATTGTTGGGATCTTTAAATCCATCAAAAACAGAAATGGGCCACAACCAACTACTAAACCAGGTGTCTAACACATCTTCATCCTGTTTCAGCGTTGCAGGCGAAGCCCCTGCATTTTTGCTTTGATAAGCAGCTAAAGCCTCTGCTTCGGTTTTTGCAACCGCCACCAGATTGCCCGCTTCATCATACCAGGCAGGAATCCGCTGCCCCCACCAAAGCTGACGACTGATGCACCAGTCGCGCACATTATCTATCCAGTGCTTGTAGGTATTCTTTAGTTTGGGCGGATAAAACTTCAGCTCATCGGTCATCACATCATTCAACACCTGCGGATTTTTCTCAAAAAATAGCTTCATATCAACAAACCATTGCTGCGACAGGCGTGGTTCAATCACTGCATTGGTGCGCTCACTTCTGCCTGTTTTGTTGACTATTTCTTCTGTCTTTTCCAGCAAGCCCAATTCGGTAAGTTTTATAATAGCCAACTTTCTGGCTTTAAAACGATCTTCTCCTACAAATAGCTGCGCAGCAGCGGCAATCGTTCCATCTTCATTGAAACAGTCAATGACCGGCAGGTTAAATTTCTTTCCTATTTCATAGTCATTGGTATCATGTGCCGGAGTAATTTTCAATGCCCCTGTACCAAACTCAATATCTACATACTCGTCAGCAATTACCGGAACTTCGCGGTTTATCATCGGCACAATTACTGTTTTGCCGATAAGGTTTTTGTAGCGTTCATCCCGGGGATTTACGCATACCGCCACATCGCCCATAATCGTTTCGGGACGTACGGTGGCCACTAACAAATATTCGTCCGAATCTTTGAGCATATACTTCACATAGTATAATGAACTCTTGGTTTCTTCGTATAAGACTTCCTCATTGCTGAGGGTTGTTTTTGCCTGTGGGTCCCAGTTAATCATGCGCAGCCCCCTATAAATCAATCCTTTTTTGTGCAGGTCAATAAAGACATCTATAACCGCTTCGCTGAGCGAATCTTCCATGGTAAAGCGGGTGCGCTCCCAATCGCAACTGGCCCCCAGTTTTTTTAATTGCTCCAGAATGATTCCACCGTATTTTTCTTTCCATTCCCAGGCATATTTCAGAAACTCTTCACGGCTTAAATCACTTTTCTTAATCCCCTTCTCGCGCAACATACCTACCACTTTGGCTTCTGTAGCTATGGATGCATGGTCGGTGCCGGGCACCCAACAGGCATTTTTGCCCTGCATTCGCGCTTTCCGAATGAGCACATCCTGAATGGTATTATTCAGCATGTGCCCCATGTGCAACACGCCCGTTACGTTAGGCGGTGGAATGACAATGGTATAGGGCTCGCGCTCATCGGGCTCTGAGTGGAAGAAGTTGTTCCTTAGCCAGTAGGCATACCATTTATCTTCAGTTTGTGAGGGGTCGTATTTTGCAGGAAGCTCCATAATTACTGTTTCTGAGTGTTGAACTGGCGAAAATAATATTTGAGGTCAGGTTAGGAATCATATTATACCCCGAAGTATGTCATGTACGCAATTTGGAATACAGCCATAAAAAGTGCAGGTTTGAGGATTGCATTTAGTATTGATAACAATAACCTCCTCATGAAAAAAAATCTATCGCCAAAAGCCTGCAATTTGTCAATGGCTTTGCTATTCATCATTGCATGAAGCACTTCCACGTTTGCCCAACAACAAACAGGCAACTGGAGTGCTATGGGAAAACCCAAGAAAGTTTTCATTGAAAACAAAACACAGTTTGACGGCATGAATAATCTGCCTGGGTCAGCGGTGCTTTTTGCTACCGATTATGGAGCCGAACAGTTTTTGTTTACCAAGAGCGGATTAACCATTCGCCTTACCGAGAAAATTCTTCCGGGTAAGGAAGAACGTCAAAAGCGGGAGCGGGAAATGAAGGAGGAGATACTTGCCGGTAAAAAAATATCGCATAAAGAAATGGAAGAGGAAGAGCATCGTATTCCGGTGCGCACTGATTTTGTACAAATGAAATGGGTAAACGCCAATCCTAACGTCCAGCTCATTGCTATACAGCCGGTATCTCACTATTACAACTACCAAAAAGGCAATAGCAGTATTGACGGTGCTCGGGCGTTTGAAAAAGTGGTTTACAAAAACCTGTATCCAAATATCGATGTGGAATATGTATTCCATCCTCAAGAAGGAATTGAATACAATTTTATACTACATCCGGGAGCAGATGCCTCTCAAATTAAAATGGTCTATTCGGATGTGTCCGCTGTAAATCAAGATGGGAAAGGAAATATTCAATTGCCAACACTCTTTGGTAACATAATTGAACATGCGCCCACCACATTCTATGCAGATAAAACACCTATAGCTTCCAAATTTGTAGCTGTTGGCAAAACAGTTTCGTTTGAATTGGCGACTTACGACAAAACGCGTGAGGTGGTAATAGACCCCTGGATAAAGACTCCGGGCTTCCCGAATACACAATGGGACTGCGTGTGGGAGTGCGAAAGAGACGGAGCAGGAAATGTTTATATTATCGGTGGCACCAGTAATCTTCAGCTTTTGAAATACGATGCTGCAGGAAACCCGCTTTGGACATACAACACACCTTATGATACGACATCGTGGCTCGGGACGTTTGCAACCGACAACGCAGGTAACTCCTATGTAACGCAAGGCTCAGTAGCGGCTATACAAAAGATAAACACCGCTGGAACTCTGGTTTGGAACAATGGAAGCCCGGGCGGTATTTTTGCCTCCACGGAGTTTTGGAGCATCTCGTTTAACTGCGATGAAACGAAACTGGTTATTGGCGGAACTGGAAATACACTACCTCCTCAACCATACATATATCAGGTGGATATGGCAAATGGTAATGTTACCAGTAGTGTTCGGGTAACCGGTGGCGCTTTATTCCCTACACAAGAAGTGCGATCTATCACGGCTTGTGGTAATGGCAAATACTACTTCCTGACGCACGATTCTATCGGATACATTAACCAGAATTTTTCAGCTTGTTCCAATTCGCAAGCAGCAATATTCTACGCAAACAACGGATACGGACTGGGCTATAAATGCGAGAACTGGCGCTATAACAATACCGGAGTGGAGGCAATAAAAACGTATGGTGGTTTTGTGTTTGTTCACAGAGGAAACAGGTTGGACAAGCGCAACTTTGCGACTGGTGCGTTAATCTCCTCTGTTGCGATACCGGGCGGTGCCTTCACCACTCAGTTGGGTTCTTCCTTTGTAGAAAACAGCGGTATTGATATTGATGATTGTGGCAATATTTATGTAGGGTCTAAAAATCAAGTGGTGAAATTTGACCAAAGCTTAACTCAGTTAGGCATTTACACCACCACGCAGAACTATAATGTATATGACGTTCAAGTGAGCACCAACGGCAACATTATTGCCTGTGGCTCTACGGGAACATCCTCTTCCGGTGCACGAACCGGTTATGTAGAATCATTTGCGGTAAGTGCATGTTCTCCGGTAGCCATCACCTGCTGCGATGCATCCATTTGTGAAATTGGACCTTTTTGCACGACCGATGCTCCGGTTAGTTTAACAGCAGGCGGTCCCGGACCTTCCTGGAGCGGCCCGGGCGTGAGTAACGGTACATTTAACCCATCTGTTGCCGGACAAGGATTGCATTATGTGAGAAATACACTCGCCTGTGGAAGTGATTCCATACCGGTAACCGTTAATCTTTGTGCAGCCCTTTCGGTATGTTCCAATGCCAATGGTTCTTTGACCGTTTCCAATGGCACCAATCCCTATACATGGTATCAGCAAACATCATCACAGAGCTGTGCCAGTTGTGTTGTTCAGGCTTTGTGTTTCCTCCGGGATGTGAGAGACTACCGTAAATACCTGGACCAGTTTTGGAACAGGCTCCACCGTTACACCTCCGGGAACATATCCTATTAAGGTAATCGATAACTCCGGCAATGAACTGGTGATTGCAAGTTTAGGGTCATTACAAGCGTTTGCTCTGCTTGTGCCTTAACCGCTACCACCAGCACTACACCTGCAGGGTGCACAGCTACCGGTTCAGCTACTGCAAACGTTACAGCCGGCACAGGTCCTTATACCTATTTATGGAGCAATGGTTCCACTTCAGCGACTGCGTCTAATTTGGCACCTGGGTCTTACTCGGTAACAGTAACCGGAGCTTCTAACTGCACCGGCTCAGCCAGCGCTACCGTGGCCTCCAATGCATCTACGCCTGTACTTTCTACATCGTCCACTGCGGCAGGTTGCTCACCAACCGGCTCTGCAACCGTAACGGTTACAGCGGGAACAGGCCCTTATACTTATTCCTGGAGCAACGGAGCCAACGCAGCTACAGCATCTAACCTTTCCGGAGGTAATTATACCGTAACCGTAACCGGTGCCGGAGGATGTTCTTCCACGGCATCTGTAAACGTTTCATCCACATCCGGCATATCGTTGAACAGCAGTGCTAATACAACTACCTGTGGCCAGGCAAACGGTTCGGCATCGGTAACGGTAACAGCGGGCTCCGGTCCTTATTCTTATTTATGGAGCAATGGAGCAACCGGATCATCCTTATCCTCTGTTGCCGCAGGCAGCTACACGGTAACCGTAACCGGTGCCGGCAACTGTTCTGCCACTGTAAGCGTTTCGGTGCCCTCCTCGCAGGCGATTAGTGTTTCTGTAAACACGATTCAACCGGGATGCAACAGCACCGGAAGTGCCACAGCAACTGTAAATACGGGCAACGGACCATTTACCTATTTATGGAGTAATGGAGGAAATACTGCTACCATCAGCAACCTGAACCCCGGCACTTATGTTGTAACCGTGACCGGTGCCAACAATTGCACAGGTTCACAAACTGCTACCCTCACCAATGCAGCCGCATCCCTGAATGCTACCTTCAGTGTATCTCAACCATCGTGTGGCCAAAATAATGGCACACTTACCTGTTTAGGAGTTACAGGCGGGGCACAACCTTTTAACGTAAACTGGACCAGCAATGGTCAGAATCTTGGTTCTACTTTATCTATCGCAAACCTTGACTCGGGTGTGTATTACTTCTCTGCGAGCGACCAAAATGGTTGTGATTATGATACTTCCTTCACGCTAAATCCAAGCGGTGCTGGTAGTGTAACTATCAACTCCAATACCACACAGATGTGTTCGGGCGATAGCGCTCAGATATGTGCACCGGCCGGATACACCAGTTACCTTTGGAATACCGGAGGCAATACACAGTGTATTTCTACCAAGTTAGCCGGCAACTACCGTGTAACGGTTACAGATGCCGGTGGCTGCACCGCCACTTCTCCCAATATTGGTATTTCCGTATTTCCATTACCTCCGGTGAGTGTGAGCGTAAACGGCAATGTGCTTACGTCCTACAATGCGGTTTCATACCAATGGTATTTTAATGGCAACCTGATACCGGGAGCCACCTCTCCTACTTATACGGCAACAAGTTCCGGTGCATACTATGTGGTGGTAACAGATGTAAACGGATGTAAAGCCACATCAAATAGTGTAGAGTTGAGCGTAACAGGGTTAGAAGCATTGTCCTATGATGACTTTACCATCTTCCCCAATCCGGTTACAAACGGAAATTGGAATTTAATGGCAGGTAAAGCCTGGTTAGGCGCAAAAGTTAAAGTGTATAACGCTGCCGGACAGTTAGTTTTTGAAACGGAAGTAAAAGACAACAAAACAGAAATTGGCTTCGATGCTGCACAAGGCATGTACCTCCTAGAGATGAAATTGAACAA
This sequence comes from Bacteroidota bacterium, assembly GCA_016715625.1. GTDB lineage: Bacteria > Bacteroidota > Bacteroidia > Chitinophagales > LD1 > Bog-950. Next base: position 24,467 of record JADJZU010000045.1, on the reverse strand, counting down.
AAAGAAAGTAGAAGAAAAGCTTATCAAGCTTTAATCACTTTCCGAATCATTAAAAAAGCAGCAGAATAATCTGCTGCTTTTTTTTGCCTTGCAAGTTCCCTTTTAAGTATCAATTTCTACATTCCGCTTGTGAAACAGATATGGTTTTTTCTTCTTACTTTTTCAACTTATCTGTGCCTTGCACAACAATCGGGCACCATTGAAGGGGTTGTTTATAGCGACAGTTCAGCGCTTCCGCTCGCGTCTGTTAAATTACTTAAGTCAAATTATACGATAGCCTCCGACAGTGCCGGGCGCTTTCGCTTTACAGATATTGCAGAAGGACGATATCAACTACGCATAAGCTACATCGGGTTTGAAAATTACCAAGCAGAGGTTAAGGTATTGAGTGGCAATACAGCAACAGTGAACGCAATTATGGTTCCGCTTACCGAACGACTGAAAGAGGTAGTCATTTCCGGATCACTTAAAGAAGCCAGAAAACTGGAAAGCATTACTCCCGTAGAGGTGTACACCAGCAAATACTTTCAGCGAAATCCAACGTCCAACCTCTTCGAGGCTTTGCAACAAGTAAACGGACTCTATGCCGACATTGACAACGGAGTAGCCAATACCAATGATGTGCAGATAAACGGATTGGAGGGAAACTATACCATGTTTTTAATAGATGGGGTACCTTGCATGAATGGGCTGGCCGGCATTTACGCTTTAAATGCACTGCCGATGCAAATGATTGATAAAATTGAAATTGTAAAAGGGGCGGCCTCTACCCTGTATGGTAGCGAAGCCATTGGTGGCATCATTAACATTAAAACTAAAAATACAAAAGAGTCTCCCCGTTTTTTTGCCAATGGTATGCTTACCTCCATGCTACAAGCAAATGTTGATATAGGCGGTTCTTTTAGGGTAAGTAAGGCTTCCTCTATTTGGAATGTGAGCTCGGAGAGTTTCAATACGGTGTGGGATGTAGACAAGAACAATTTTCGCGACATGCCGTTCATTAACCGGGTTCACCTTTTCAATAAATGGACCATTTCACGAAGCGAGGATAGAGTATTCGATTTGTATGCATGCTATTTGTTTGAAGACCGGTTTGGTGGAGACAAATACCCTCCTGTTACCTGGCGAGGGAATCCTAAATATTACACTGAAAGCGTGAGAACCCATCAATGGCAAGCTGGCATTAAATATCAACTGCCGGTAGCCGAAAAGATTCTATTCCAACTGGACTATAACGAGCATCATCAATCCGGATATTACGGCACCGTAAAATACGATGGGTTGCAGGCCGGACTTTTTACTCAATTGAACTGGAATAAAAAGATAGACCCGCACAATGACCTAATTGCCGGCATCAGCTACCGAGCAGGATATTTTGATGACAATACAGACCTAACTAAGCCAGCTTTGACCGGTTACTCCAATTTACATCATCTGGCAGCTGTTTTTTTTGAAGATGAAATCAGTTTGGGACATTTGCACAAACTATTGATAGGTGCACGTTTGGAATATACCAGCCGCACTTTTCCGATGGCGATGCCTCGGCTGTGCTACAAGTGGAACTCCCGAAAAATGACCGATATACTACGTATAGGTGCCGGTTCAGGCTATCGCATCCCAAGTGTTTTGAACGAAGGATTTGGTGCTATGAATGGTTCGCGAAGGGTTGTTATAGAAGGCAAATTGCTTCCTGAAATTGCTATTTCAGCCAACGCAGGATACACCCGCGTGCAGGAGTTTGCAGATGGTTTAGTGAACCTGGATGCAAATATTTTTTACACTTATTTCCTCAACATGGTAAATCCGGAATATCCTGCCGATACGGGGCTTATAGTTTACGAAAACAGCAGTGGTGGGGCTATGGCAGGTGGAGTAAGTATAAATGCAGATTTTAGCTTTAATTTCCCCTTGAAGTTTGGTATAGGGATTACTTATTCGCGCACTGTTGAGTTTGAAAAGCAAGAGGACGGAAAAGTGGAGAAAGAAATACCCACTCATCAACCGCCTTTCACAGCACAGTTTTATTTAAGCTATAACTTTCCGCAGCCACAGCTTTCTATCGATTGGACTGGCTCCGTGGTAAGCCCTATGTATTTATCGGTGGTGCAAGATGATTTCAGACCCGAGAAATCAAAATGGCATACCATACAAAATATTCAATTGACGAAAAGATTTAAAGCAGGAGTAGAACTCTATTTTGGAATAAAGAATTTCTTCAACTTTATCCAAAAGGACCCGATACTGCGTCCTTTCGACCCGTTCAATCAAAATATAAACGTCAACAACCCTAACAATTACCGCTTTGATACCACCTATGGATTTACCTCTACACAAGGGATAAAAGGGTTTGCAGGTGTTCGGTATACCCTAAAATAGAAAAGCGGATGTCGATAAGACATCCGCTTTTCTATTCTTCATAAGCTAAGAGTGCTATTGCACGCCCAGCACTTCAATATCAAACACAAGACAAGCGTTTCCGGGAATAACACCCCCTGCGCCATTTGCACCATAGCCAAGACCCGGAGGAATAATCAATTTACCTCTTGAGCCCACGGGCATGAGGGCTACTCCTTCGTCCCATCCTTTAATAACCTGATTTTGTCCAAGTCCAAAGGAGAACGGTTGATTTCTATCGCGCGAAGAATCAAACTTGGAACCATCTGCCAAAGTGCCCGTGTAGTGAACAGTCACATTTTTGCCGGCTACCGGCATAGCTCCAGTACCTTTTTGCTCTATAATGTAGTATAAACCACTGGCTGTTTTCTGAGCCTTCGGAAATTTTGTTTTTACAAGTTCTTCAATGCTCACCAATTTAGCTTTGTCTTTATCCGCTTTTTGCTTGGCAAACTCAGCCGCTTTAGCAGCTAGCAACTCATCTTTTTTAGCCCAAACCGCAACAGCATCAAAAGCCTGCGCTTCTTTGCCCACGCGAATGATATTCACCTTGGTCATTGGCTCGCCATTATTAATGAGTGGCACAGCCGAGAATCCCTCTACCACGGTGCCATAGATTGTATGCTTATAATCTAACCAAGAGGTAATTCCCTCGGTAATAAAGAACTGTGAGCTATTGGTATTAGGACCTGAGTTAGCCATAGCCAAAAGACCCGGCTTATCAAATTTCAAACTCAAATCAAACTCGTCTTTAAAAGCATAACCAGTGCCACCCATTCCGGTTCCTTGCGGATCACCACCCTGAATCATGAATGGTTGTGGGGTATGGATGCAACGGTGAAAAGTGAGTCCATCAAAATATGGAACTCCATCCGCCTTAGCTGAATTTTTGATTTTCCCCTCAGCCAATCCTACAAAGTTGGCCACCGTCACGGGCACTTTTTTGTATTCCAGGGCTATTACAATGTTTCCTTTGGAAGTTACAATTTCGGCATACAAGCCGGGTTCATTTTTCCATTTGCCGGGTTCGCCTGCGGGTTCAGTGGCAACTGTAGTTGCGGGTTCATTCGTGTTCATTTCTGTTTGTGTTTCGTTGCTTTTGGCATTGCAGGCATTCATCATGCCGGCAAAGAGCGTGAGGGTGAGTAAAAAAAGTTTGTTGGTAGTTACCATGACAAATTGTTTTGGTTTAATAAATGAATCTAAAATTAAGTTACGGGACGCGAATGAATAAAATCCGTGCCGAAAATTGCAAGACTACCGTTCAATTATCAATTTTTCAGATTTCAGGGCTTTTAAAAACTTCTTTTTGGTCTCCTCAATTCCTAACAGGCTCTTACCCCCTGCTGCATTTTTATGCCCTCCGCCCTCAAAGTATTTTCGAGCAAACTCATTAACATCAATATCGCCTCGCGAACGAAATGATATTTTAATCTTCTCATTTTCTTCGCTGAAATAGCAGCTCATCACCACCCCTTCTATTTTAAACGGATAATTCACCAGCCCCTCGCTATCGCCCGAATTCAACTTGTATTCTTTGATCTCTTCTTTCGACAAAAACATGTATGCAATGCGCCTGTCCTTCGATAACTCCATCTTTTTGTGAAGACAATAACCGTAGTAACGGAGCCGGTTAACATGAAATACATTATTCACTTTCTCACTGATATATTCAGGCTTAGCGCCCTTCTCCACTAATGCAGCTGCCGCCCTCAACGAGTTAGGTGTGGTATTACTGAACTGAAAAAAATTCGGCTGTAGCACAATAGGCTGTATTGCTAAAAAGTAGCTCAGCAAAGTCTTCGGGTTGCTGGTGATGGTCAATCACCACCTTACACGCCTTGGACGAAGCAATAAATACACCTAAATCTTCTAAGCGGGATACCGCATTAAAATCTAAACAAAAAAGCAAATCAGCCGATGCCAGTTTGGCTTCGCACATTTTTTTACCCAAGTTAGATTCATAAGTCAAAATATGTTCTGTACCCGGTATCCATGATAGGTTTCGTGTATAATCGGTCGGGGTGATAAAGGTAACTGTGTGTTGTAGTTTTTCGAGATACATCTTAAAACCGAGCGAACTCCCCAAGGCGTCTCCATCGGGGCGTGGATGGGTTACTATCACTACCTGCTTAGGTATTTGGAGCCAGTTTTTGAGTTGCTCAATCTTCCCGCTGTCAAATTTCATGCAGTGCGAATGTAGAAAAATGCAGCACCTTAACCGCAAATCGGTTGTTTATACTGCGCTGAATTATTGGTATCTAAAACTATATTCGCCCATCTATAAATACAAACCACCACTCATGAAAAACATTTTTGTCTTAGCGCTATCAGCAGCTGTTTTCTTCGCATCCTGCAACAACAAACCGGCAGGTTCTGTAGACGAAAAAATGGAGAAAGAGCTGCAGGAAAAATTCATTAATGCCAAAGAAGGAGAAGTAATAGAACTTCCAGAGGGCACCTTCACGCTAAATCGTCCGCTATTGCTGGATGGCGTAAAAAATGTAACTATTAAAGGAAAAGGGAAAGACAAAACCATTCTGTCGTTCAAAGGCCAAAAAGATGGAGCCGAGGGCATTCGCATTACTGCCGATGGTATAGTAATGGAGGACTTTGCTGTATTAGATGCAAAAGGCGATTGCATAAAAGTGCAGGATGCTACAAATGTAACTTTCCGGAGGATGAGCGTGGGTTGGACAGCGCTGCATGATGTGAAAAATGGTTCGTATGGCACCTATCCGGTGGGTTGCACCAATGTGCTTATTGAAGAGTGTGATGTGTTTGGGTCCAGCGATGCGGGGATATATGTAGGGCAATCAAAAAATATTGTGGTACGAAAAAACCATGTATATGACAACGTAGCCGGCATCGAGATTGAAAACTCATCAGATGCAGACGTTTATGATAACCTGGCTGAAAATAACACCGGTGGTATTTTAATTTTTGACCTTCCCGATTTGCCTGTAAAAAATGGAGCTCGCTGCAGAGTGTTTAACAATCGCATTGTAAACAATAACACCAAGAACTTCGCGGTAAAAGGAACAACTGTGGCTGAAATACCGGCCGGCACCGGCATGATTGTGATGGCGACCAATCAGTGCGAAGTTTTCAAAAACACCATCTCCGGTCACAACTCCGTGTCTGCTTCTATAGTGGCCTATACCTCTTTACAAAAACCTTACAAAGATACCATATACGACCCTTACTGCGGAGGTATTTCCTTTTTTGACAATGTCATTTCGCGTGGCACCGGTAATGTAGACAAGGAAGTGTTATTTGGGAAGATGTTTGCTGCCGTGTTTGGCGATAAAGTGCCGGATGTAGTGGTAGACGGTGAAGTAAACCCTGCCTACAAAAATGCGGATGGCTCTGTTAAAGAGGAGTATAAAATCTGCATCCGAAACAATGGTAATATCACTTTCAGCAACATGGATTTGGGCAATAAAGGGAAAGGCAAAGATGACGACCTTTCTAAGTTTGACTGCACCTTACCTGCAGTGAACGAAGTCAAATTGAACCTGTAATCCCGTCTTCTTAAAATGGCATTAAAAAACCTCCGCTTTTCAGCGGAGGTTTTTTAATGAAGGCAGAATGTGGTTAGTTACAGTCGTAGCCACCCAGGGTAGCCAAAGCCACCGCATCATCATAATCGTCTTTACTAGAATAATCGTTCTCACAAAACTTCAAATCGGGGGAACTGGCTTTTGTGCAGGTGGTACATTTTTTACATGAATTCACCGACAACATAAGCGCTAATACGGCAAACGAAAGGATAATTTTTTTCATACTTGAGATTTAACTGGTTAATAAAAACAAACTTACATTTTTCTGATATACAGAAGCAACATTAACAACCATAGTAGCTTATTGCCCAGGGTTGTTTACAAAAACAGAAAAAATGGTCGTGCCATAGTTTCTACTGCGATAGAAATGCGGATGGTTTTCAAAATTATGATTTGGATTGTGCTCCAACACAAACCAGCCTTCACCATCGACCAAATCAAATTCAAAAATAAAATCAGGTATAGATTTCAAGTTTGGCAGCGGATAGGGCGGGCCGGCAAATATTACATCGAACTTCTGATGAGATGTTTTGATAAAATCGAACACATCCATTTGCAGCACTTTTATAGCATTTAGTTGGTGTTCCTCTACCGTCTTTTTAATAAACGAAGCACATTTAGGAAAAATCTCAACCGTTGTAATGTCCTGGCAGCCGCGCGATGCAAACTCATAAGCAATGCTGCCGGTACCGCCAAATAAATCAAGCACCTTTATGTTATCGAAATTGAATGAATTGTTGAGCACATTAAACAATCCTTCTTTCGCAAAGTCTGTAGTGGGGCGAGTAGGTATGTTTTTGGGTGGTTCAAATCGCACTCCCTTCAGCCGGCCTCCTATTATACGCATGCTATAAGTTGTAAAGGTTAAAATGCAAGTGCTTCGGAAAAAGTTCAAAAGCCTTAGCAAAAGTTAAATGATCAGGCTTGCCGATAAATGAAATGTTTCTAAAATAGCGATAACACAAATCGTAAATTCTACTCTGGATATCTACCTCACCTATCAAAACCAATTCAGTAACTTCCCGGTCAATTTTTAAATCTTCACAACAAAGCGAAACGAAGTAAATGAAGTCTTTGGCGTCTTTGTATCCATAACGATTCATCAACTGCAGCTGTTTATTGGCATCAAAACGCACTACATCCACAAAGTCGCTGCTCACATTCACAAAAAGCTTATCTGTGTTGTCATACAATGCATCGGGAAGTAAGTGCACAAAAGATGTGTTTATATGTTTGGATTCCGAGCGGCTAAGGAGTCGTTGAAAAGTATCGGATAGAATACCAGGGGAATAATACAACAAATGAAAACCGTTCTGAAAGGGCTGAATGAGTTGTCCTGGTTCCTGCACAAAGGCAGAAAACTCCTCTGGTACTAGTGCATAAGGTACATCATAAGCAATTTGCACCGTATCAAACTTCAGTTGCAGAATCTCATCCTTCTCAAAAATGCGTATTACGCGCTCTGCCAGTTCTGCCTCGGTATTTATGTGATGTAAGGTGTAGTGGCCAAAAAACAATACCTGCCGATGCGTTTTGCTGACCACAAAATAGCGAACCCACTGAGGTCCTGCACATATCTTAAGTTCTAAGGTGGACGGCAGCACAGCGCTATCCATCTCCCCAATAAACGAAAAAGAATTCTTAAGCTGAGCGGAGGTCATGGCGCTAAAATAAATTTTAGTGGTATATAGTATGAGATGAACCGACCTCTCTGCTAATTAAAAAAAATCGCCTCTGATTAAAGAGGCGATTTTGTAAATGCAATTAGGAATAAGCATCTACCTATTACCGATGAACAACTTGCGGGTAAGTAGTTCATCTCCGTTCATCACTTTCACAATCACATAAGCAGCTTCGGTGTTCAGCACTTCTTTGCTGTAGATACCGCTCTTGGTGTATGGCTCTTTGCTTAACTCACGACCCAAAATATCGTAAATCACAATCTCAGCCTGCACGTCTTTCTGCTTGCTGAAGTCTACCAATACTTTGTTGCCACTGCTCCACATCCGAATGTTGGATTTGGTGATGTTGCTGATGCCCACCGCGGTTTTGTTGTTCACAGTGATAGTCTGCGTCAGTGTGCTGCTGCAGCCATCTGCATTGGTTACGGTTAAGGTAACGGTGTAGGTGCCTTCCTGTGCATAGTTGTGGGTGGCTGTTGCCGTGCTGGCCGTGTTGCCATCGCCAAAGTTCCATACGGTGGTTTGTGCATTGGCGGTGCTGCTGCTAAACGTGATGTCTTCATTCACTTCTGCTATCTGTGTGCTGCTGTTGCCCGCTGCTGTAATGCTGCTGCTGCCACTCACCTGCACTTGTTTCACCACTACGTAGCCGTTGTTGTCCGTCAGGGTTACCGTGTAAATACCGGCAGGAACGCTGAGCGTAATAGGACTTGTTGCATTTAAACTGTGCCACTGCTGGTGCGGTTGCTGTTTTCTACCTCATACTGCCATACTGCACTGCCCGGTTGCTCTATTACTATTTGTCCATTGGCGATGCAGTTCGCATCGGCTGCGGTGATTTCTGCCTTCGGTGTAAAGTGCAATACAAAGCGGTTCACGTTCTCGGTCTTGTTCATGCTGAACGTGTAAGTGTTGTTGTCGCGCAGGTTTTGGTAGGCTCCCGTTACTTTGTCTTCCAGATAAATGTAGCTGGTAGGGTCAAAGCTGCTGATACCATTTACCGTGAAGGTGAAGGTGCCGTTAGCGCCCGGGATTAAGCCCATGTCTACCGTTGCGGTTTGAGTGATGCCGGTTTTGCTGTTTACCGCATACGGGAAGGTGTTGTCGCCTGTAAATACAGTCGGCTGGCCCAGGTTGCTTCTTTGTTTTCTTAAGTCAAAGTCGCTGTCGAACTGGTCGGTGCTTTGTGCATTGAAGCTCAGTTGGGTTTTGTCCATAAAGCCGTTGCCGCTCACTTCTACTTCCAGTGTCTCTGCATTGCCGTTCTGGTAGAATACTGTGCTGCCGCTCAGCACTCGGTTGGCTTTGCTGAAGGTATAGGCAGGCGTGCTGCCCGGAGTAGTTACCTGCAACCGTCAAAGGTGTATACGCCACTGCTTTGCAGGGTGGGCAGGTTATAGCCTCCGTTGGTGCCGCTCTGGCTGTAGCTGGCGGCTAAGTTCGGTGCCCCAGTTACATTCAGGGTGCTGCCTCCGTTTAAGTAGACGCTGTAGCCTCTAGCGGCTTGTGCTGCTGCGGCAGGGCTCTTCACTTCCCATCCGTCTGAGATGCAGTCCAGCGAGGGCAGGGAATTGGGTCGGTTTTCGTGCCACTCGAATACGGTGCCGTATGGGCTGTTCGGGTCGGCCAGGGTTTCGTCACAGTTGGCAGAGGGGATATAGAAGCCCGGGGTGCCGCTGGCGCCCAGTTGGCTGAGCGTAGTGGCTACCGGAACACCTATCTGGTGTTGGTCGTTGCCTGCTCCGCCTACATAGCGCTGAGCGGTTACATTACCGGTCAGCGTGCCGGTGTTGCTGCCAAAGTCGTTGATGTTGGCGCAGTGGCCGGGGCCGGTGCTCAGCAGGCGAAGGGTGCCGCCTGTGGTGTTCAAGTTGCCTTGCTGCAGTTCCAGCACGTCATCAGACTTCAACCACCGTGCCGGGTTGAATGGGGCTCCCAAGGGGTTGGTTAACGCAAAACGATAGATTCGGTTTTGCCGCAATGCTCTGCAAGGTGTTGCCATTCAATGTAAGTTCACCGTTGCCATCCACCAGCGCATTTGCCCCTGCCCCGCCCAGCCAGTCACCGCATACGCTCAACGTGCTGTTGATAGTGAGGTGTGCATTCGCATTAATCGTTACATCACCAATGCTGACGGGAGCATTGATTACCGGATCCACTGGTAAGTCAGGTATCACTACATCCACCGCACAGCCACTTGGCACCACATTCGGTGTCCAGTTGAGCGGGTTACTCCAGTCATTGCTCACACTGCCGTTCCATACGGGCGTAGTAGGGGCACAGCTTTCATCGGCCACACCATCGCAATCATCATCAATGTTGTTACCGCAGATCTCAATAGGTTGATTAATCACAACCGTATCGCTTCCCACACCGCAACTTCCGTTGCTAATGCTCCAAACCAGTCGGTTGGTGCTGCCAGATAAATTGCTCACCGATGAAACTTCCGAATTGATATTCGCGAAACTAGCGGTGCCGGTAGCAACACTCCATGCACCGGTTCCCCATTGAGCTGCAAGAGCGTTTAAGGTTCCGTTGCCGCAGATAGTGGCATCGGGGCCGGCATACACCAATGGCAATGCATTCACCGTAACCGTAAACGAAGCCGTAGTCACATTGCCAGCTTTATCTTTGGCTGTGTAGGTGACAGTTGTAAGCCCCGCGATGAAAGTGCTGCCGGGCTGCATGTTACTGTAGAAGGTATCCACCCCACAATTATCACTGGCAATAGGTAAAGCCCACGAAATAGCAGCCGGACAAATGCCGTTGGTAGCATTATATACGATGTTGGTTGGCATATTGCCGATGAGCGGATAGGTTACATCAGGCACAGTAGTAATACCTGCTCCACCACTACCGATGTTACCTTCCAAGTCAATCACGGTTACCGTGTAATTCCCATTTCCCGCTACCATGGTAGAATCGCCACCACCATTATTCCAGATATAAGAGTAAGGGGGCACACCACCGGTTACATGCACCGTTAGCGAACCGTTGTTGGCATCTATACATGTTTCCTGCGAAGCAGTGAAGTTGAGTTGCAGCGCACCAAGTTGCGTGTAGCCCATATTGTCATCATACAGGTATTCACCAGGAGAAGTATTTAAGATGTAACCAAAAATAAACGTGGAAGCATCAGCCACCGTCCAGTTGAAGGTGAAAGTAGTGGAGGCGTTGTTGGGATAGTTCTCATTGTTGACCGCGTAAATCTGAACGGTGTCACCATTGTCGTTCACGTATTTGAACACAATATCGCTTTCGGCATCCTGATCACCATCGTTGGCAATGGTAACTGTAACCGTAATCACATCACCCACATTAGGCGTAGAATCGCTGGGGGTAATCTGCACAAAACGCAGATTGGGCGATTGGCCGACTATGATAGCACGCGTGGCTTCGTTGTTTCCTCCTTCATTGTTTTCCAGCACCTCGTTGTTAGCATCAATAATGGCCCGGAGGATATGCACGCCTACAATCGGTGAACTCCATGTATTCGGCATCATCGTGGTCCAGTGATCGCCTTGCGCAAGTGTTTTATCGCGCGCAGAGTCCACAGCTATATCGTCTACCAGCAATTTTAACTCCATGCTGTCGCCAATGTTCGAAGCGCCTATGTTATCATAAGAGATAGAAATATTGACGGCTTGATTTGGTTCGGGGTTCAAAAGTGATGGAGCGATATATTGGCTCAACGTTCTGTAATCAGGTAGATTAGTGCAGTTGAACGTAACGATGAATACGTTATTTCCTTCATTACACTCTGCGTATTGTGCATCATAGTCGGCTGTCATACGTACCGAGTAAGTTCCGATGGCAGGACAGGCAAATGGAGTTGGCAACTGTGCCAGCACCGGACATCCGCAATAATTCACCACGTTGGTATTAGTAGCAAAGCCTAAATCATTCCAACCGGGAGCAAGACCTGGCCCGCTGATTTCAAACTTTGTTTTCACGCTGCTGGCTTTAAACAAACCAGCGGCACGTAACCATACGCCCATGTTAAACGGCTGGTTCAGAACCTGGTTTTTCTCCCAGAAATCATTGCCGTTGGTATAGAGGCAATCGTTACCTAACCAGTAATCATGACAGGCGGAAACAGTTGTGCTGTTGTTGGTTTCGTTCCACTCGTTGGTCACATCATTGCTGAAATCCGCAGTCACGGTCAGGTCGCCTCCGGGGGCAACAGGTGTAGGCAAGGTGAGGTTAATCGTTGCAGAAGCTCCCGGCACCAAGTTGCCGGCATAAATATGATTGGTCACGTTGCCGGCTAAGTTGAAGCGAACCGTAAATGGTCCGTTGGCCGTAGCATTGCCGCTGTTTTGTATCACGGCTGTTAAACCCAAAGTGGGCGAATTAAGCGGGTCAACTGGGGTGATATTAAAACTGCTGCACCCCTGCACAATTAAATCGGGCTTGTAAACGCAGGCGTATGTGCTGGTGGCAGTCACCACCAGGTTGTTGCCTTCATTACATTCGCTGATAACATTGGTAGTATCTACGCTAAAGATTAAATCATAAGCACCGGTACTGGCAAAACTGTGTGTATAGCTAAATGAGGTTCCGCTTTGTGCCGACAAGTTAGGTATCAGATTACTGTAAACAGCTTCTATCACCCCTCCCTTCTTTATGACTAAGCGTGCAAACGAGGTATTGCCAGCTGCTACCCCACCACTGTTATTTACCGAAAAACTAAAAGAGGCCGGCTGGCATTGCTGATAGCTGCCATTCAAATTATTTACGCCTGCAGTTAAATCGGTACAGGCAGGTAATACCGAAATGCCTCGGCAAAATTGATTATTCTCATTTGTTTCGCTTACTGCATTTCCGGCATCGGCATTTACACAAAGGTTGTAACTGCCCGCTGTTGGGAAAGTGAGTGTTGGTAAATTGAAATATTGCGTAGCACCCGTGCTGAATGGGGCTGCTGTCGCGTTGCTCCCACTGGATATAGTTGCACCATTACAGGTCCAGGTAGCGAGTGTATTGACACCCACATTTGCGCAACCGCCACTACTGATTTGATATTGCGCACCGGTAATGCTTTGTCCTGCCACCAAAGTGTAAGTGGGCAAACTAAAGTAAGGACTCAAATCAGGTGCACATGGCGGTGTATTGAGTGAGAACGGTGCTGTAGTATCACCATCTAAAGTAAAATCGGTGATACTGGCTTGCACCGCATACAAACCGGGAGTTACCGGTGCCAGGAAAACCAAGCTATAGTATCCCTGCGAATTGGTATAAGTGGAATATGTGGCTCCGGTAGAGGGCACAAACACGGTAACCGTAGCACCGGCAACACTTGGATCTTGCAGTGGCACAGCAGTGTTGCGGTACGTAGCCCGACCACCAACGCTCAACCAGTTGTTAGCCACGGCATAGCTGGTTTGGGGACTTACCTGCGCAGTCAGTTTTATGTCTCCGGGCAAAATGAAATTGCCACATACAAACGGACGAATAGCCTGATTATCCAACTCGTTCGGCTCGTTGATGACATCGGTGTAATCAATCAGCACTTGCATAGGGTTCCAGCTTGGCTCATTGGGAGTGATAATATTCCAACAAACCATAGTGGTAGTATGAGCGGCCAAATAGGGCACAGTGATATTGCCATAGTTGGCAAGTGTGTCATATTGATTTTTGAGTTTCACCACAAAGTTTAAAGCGGGGTAATCGCTCTCATTGTGGATGGTAGCGCAGACTTGCAGTGGCGAGGACGTATCAGGATTCGTTTCGCTGAAAGTTATGTCGTTGGCAAAGATGAAGATGTCGGCATCGTCTAAAACATCCGGCTCTGCAAATGGGCCAAAGGTATTTGTGCAGGCACTAGCAGAGTTATCATTCGCCACAATACGGGTTTGATAATTTAAACCCACTGGCAAACCGGTTGCCACATAGAAGTAAATCTTTCCATCTGTTACGTTTACATCTCCCGGGTCGGATTGCTGCATAATAAACAAGCGATCGCTCGGGTCGGTGAAGTTGCCGTTGCCTTCATAATCCATAATGACCCGTGGATAGTTGGCTGCCGGTAGATTTCCATCTGCATCAGTATATTTTACTTCAAATCTAAAGTTGGTATATGGTGAGGCCAAAAGCGGGTCAACAATGTGTGATGTAAAGTTGGTATTGCCGCTGTAGCTGAGTACAGGTGCATTGCCACTTGAAGTAACTGTTGTGGTAGCAGTAGCCGTGCAACCCGCGCTGCTGGTAGCGGTTACGTTATATGCTCCAAAGTTTACAGCCGAAGAATTAGCAATAGTCGGGTTTTGTGTAGACGAGCTAAAACTGTTCACACCACTCCAGCTATACGACTGTACATTCGTACCGTTGGCATTCAATTGTATGCTGTAGCCCACGCAGTAAGGGCCGGTATTGCTGGCGTTTACTGTCGGAGATGCGTTTGCCGTCACACCAAAGCCACTTGCTACTGAGGAACAACCATTTGCTGCAGTTACACTTACACTAAACGAACCCGTATTGGTAACGGTAATGCTTTGCGTAGTGGCACCGGTACTCCAATTGTATGCACTTCCTGCATTAGCCGTAAGGGTTACACTGCCTGGTGTGCAGAAAGTTGTGGGGCCGCCAGGAGTTATCCAAGCGGATGCCGTATTTACAGTTACGTTGGTAGTGGCGGTTGCACTGCAACCGCTGGCGTTCGTTACAGTTACCGTATATGCACCTGCATCAGCAGCAGTAGCTAAACGGGATGGATTTTGAGCAGAAGAGGAAAATGCATTGGCTCCACTCCAATTGTAAGTGCTCCCGCCCGATGAAGTGAAAAGAATGTTGTTCCATTGGCATACAGGACTATTGCTCCCTGCGATTGCCGTTGGGTTTGCGTTAACTACAATGGAGGTAGTGGCTGTTGCGCTACAACCGGCTGCATTGGTAACGGTAACGGTGTAAGTGCCATCATGTGATGCCGCACTCAAACTGTTGATGCTTGGGTTTTGTATTGCTGAACTAAACGAAGGACCGCTCCAACTGTAACTGGTTCCACCACCGCCCTGTAAGGTTACACTTCCGTTATCGCATACGGGTGTAGTATGACCAGCAGATGCTACAGGAAGTGCGTTAACGGTTACGCTCTGTATTGCAGATGAAGTGCACGAGTTGGCGTCCGTCACTGTTACACTGTAATTTCCGGTATTAGTTACTGTAATGCTTTGCGTGCTGTCTCCATTACTCCAAGTCCAGGATACTCCCGCACTCGCAGTTAAATCCACGCTTCCACCTGTGCAAAATGTAGTAGGTCCGTTAGGTGTAATAGTAGCGGTGCTTCCGTTCACTACTACATTGGTACTGGCTGAAGCCGAGCATCCGTTGGCATCAGTGCCGGTTACAATATAAGTTCCAGCATTGAGTATAGCAGCTGTGCGTGTAGGATTTTGCTGAGTGGAGGAAAAAGCATTTACGCCACTCCATACATAACCAACAGCGCCAGCAGCATTCAACTGAATGATTCCTCCCTGGCAATAAGGCCCGGTGCTAGAGGCACTTACACTGGGTGTTGAATTTACATTTACCAATCGGGATGTAGTGGCTGTACAACTATTTGCATCGGTGACAGTTACTATGTATGTTGTAGCGGATGAAGGGGACACTGAAGTAGCCGCTGTATTAGCTCCATTACTCCAAAGATAGTCTGTTCCTCCAGTCGCAGTTAAGGTTGCGCTATTCCCGTTGCAAATAGTAACTGTTGCGGGTGAAAGACCCGGTGTTGGGTTGGGATTGACGTTAACAGTAACACTCGTTGGCGCATCGCAACCGGAATAATCAGTCACTGTGCAGAAATAATTTCCGGAAGCATTGACGGATATGGTTTGTGTAGTTGCCCCAGTGCTCCATAAGTAAGCCAATGAGCCGTTGGGTAATGCCGTCAAGTCCACACTTCCGCCACTGCAAAATGTAGTGGGACCATTAGCCGAAATGTTCGGAGCGGGGCCGCCACCACCCAGGGTGATTGAAATTTCGTTTGAGGTATAAGCTACTGCATTTGTAGTCATCACCAACTTGTAATTGCCCCCTACATTAGCAGTGTAAGTATGCGAAGTAGCTAAAGGAACTGCTACGTTGTTTAAATACCATTGGTAATTGCAACCTGTGCCGGTGTTGGTGGTCATCACCACGCTATCGCCCGCGCATATAGTGGTAGGTCCTGTAGCTGAAATCTGCGGAGCGGGTTGATTGATGAAGAGCGTATCGTGTTCATACAAACTCCAGTTGCCACTTGCATCTTTTGTGCGAATAAAAAGATAGTGTGTTCCTGAATCTAAACAGGCAATTGAAAGTCCGGTGGCGTTTACTGTCACTGAATCGGGGGTGGCTGAAACGGTAAGAGGCGATCCATTACCCACACCCGGGTCTTTGTCATAAAAATATTCGGCAGCTACAATGCTGTTCTTCACAAAAATCTGCTTGCCTTCATAGTGACTCCACTTACCATCGGTGGTCCGCGTGCGAACAAACAGGTGATGATAGCCGGGCGGAGTGCTTAGTGGTATGTTCACATTCTGTACTTCAGAAATGGAATCGATGCCAGGTGCAATGGTCATTTGTGTAGCGGCACCCATGCCTGGGTCATTATCTAAAAAATATTCAGCATAGCTGATAGTATTGCCGCTATTAATGTAAAATGGTTTCCCCTCATACAAACTCCAAGCACCGCCTTGCACCCTGGTGCGGACGAAGAAATTGTGCCAACCTCCACTCAACACGGGCAATGTGATTCCTCCATTAAATGATGCAGAATCCAAACCGGATAAACTGAGTGCAGTTCCGTTCCCTATTCCGGGGTCGGTATCAATAAACCATTCTGCTGCTTCAAAAGAAGAAGAAGCGTTTACATAAAAAGGCTTGCCCTCATACAAACTCCAGATGCCCCTACTGTCGCGCGTGCGGATAAACAAATTGTGATTACCACCGCTAAGCATAGGGATAGTAATTCCTCCGCTGAATGAAATAGAATCTTCTCCTCCGGTTATGCTAATAGAGATTCCATTACCCACACCGGGGTCGAAATCTATAAAGTATTCCGCATACACGATGCTGGGTTTTACCCAAAATGTTCGGCCTTCACAAAGGCTCCATTTGATAACTTCTGTGCGTGCGCGAATGTAAAGTGTGTGCGGACCCTCGTTCAACCCGCTGGTAGAAATATTTTCGGAAATGGAAATAGAATCAGCTGTAAGCGTAACACTAATGGGTATACCGCTGCCAACACCAGGGTCGTTGTCGAAAAAATACTCGGCAGCATTGAAATTTGTTTGAGCAAAGCCCCATTGGAAAAACAAGGTGCCAAGCATCAGCACGAAATAACGTATAGCCCGCCTGTAAAGTGCTATTATATCAGAAAAAATGGTTGCCATGTGGTTCCTTTTAAAATGAATGAATAAACCCACTACACGCATAAGCCGAGCACACAGTGAGAACGTCTATATGCTAGGCTTAGCGATTAAAATTTAGCGAACCTTTGATTTGAAATCGATATTCAGAGTGCCACCCGGACTCACAGTAGGGTTGCTGATATTAAACTCGCTGATGTAAGGTATGCGCGGTATACCATTTTGATTGTAGTCACCCACACCACCATACACCCCTAAGTCTTTGCTATCAGTACCGTAGTTTTTGGCAGGGCTAGTGGCCTGCAGATTGTAGTTATGTGAATAGCTAAAATTGGTACCTGCACCACCACCGGTGAAACTGACAAACTGCGGGTCTTGATTAGTCAGGTTTGTGCCATTAGGGAAGTTGTTGTTGCTGCATTGATACGAAATGTTGTTGCTGTAAGTAATGCCATTTCCGGTGCCACTAGGATTGGCGCGATAAAAAATATTGTTATTTACATATGCCGGATTTACATAATAAAAGGCATCTCCATTCCGCAAAAAAATATTGTTTTCGATATAATGATAGCCATTGCCACTATACATACCTGTCAATTGACCGTTAAATACGTTGTTGCGCAGTCGGTGGCCGCTTTGGCTACTGGCTCCATAAAAATTATCCCCTGTATTTGTAAATACACATCCGTCTACTATCCAATTACTGCTACCGGCATCATCAAGTAACATGCGGTAGGTTATTTTACACGAACGAAACTCAATGTTGTTAATGTTTGCTGCGTTGGTATGCACTTCATAAATTTCCATCCCAATTACCTTGCTGCCATTGCTACCGGTGGCAAAGTAAATGTAGTCTACAAACGATTTTAGCGGTGCCTGCTTTTGCGGGTTGTGGCCAATACCAATCACCGTAAGTTGTTTGGTGAGTGTAAAGGAGCCATAGTTGTATGGTGAGCCATGTATATAAATAGTGTCACCGGCCGTAGAGGCGGTTTGTGCTGCTGCAAAATTGGTAAACTGGCCGGGGCTGTTTGTATTGTTACTCAGGGTGCGGATAGTAGCGTTTGCATTAACTGCTGCAAACAAGGCAATGGCAAGTAAAAACGTTGTTCTCATGTTTTAATTTTTTGTTGGAGCAAATATACTCTTACCATTAAAGGCTGTCAAATGCATTTACTCCCAAATGGGGGTATTTCTTACCATATATCACCATTACACAAAACCGACATCCCACTTCCACAAGATTTGCGGAAGTGGGATGTCAATTTTAATCTATATAAAGACCGAGCAAGTTATTGCGTTTACCTCGTCACCACCAGTTTCTTGCTGTATACTTCGTTGTGGCTGGTTACTACGGCTGTGTAGGTGCCCGCTGCCAGATGCTCCAGACTGAACGTGGTTGGTTGCCTCCCGTGTGCAGCGCGTGTTTGCTGCTACTCACTACCCGACCCAGAATGTCGTAAAACTTCACCTCTATCTCCTGTGCTTCGCTGCTGCTCACCAACAGGCTCGTGATGTTCATCGTAGGGTTCGGCACAAAGTCTTTCACCGCAAAGGTGCTCTGCGCGGTAATCATCTCACTCACGATTGTGGTGTATTCAAACTGCCCGTCATTGTCCAGCTGTTTCAACCGGTAGTAGTAGCGCACATTTGCCTCTTACGTTGTAGTCGTTAAAGCTGTAGGTCGTGCTGCATGGTGGCATTGTCGTGGCCCTCTACCCAGCCGATGTTGCTCCAGGTCTGCGCATCGGTGCTGCGCTCTACGATAAAGCCATCGTTGTTAATCTCATGGCTGCAGCCCAGCTCAGTTTAATGTAGCTGTTGTTCACCGCCTCCGCCTGGAAGTAGATCATCTCTACCGGCAGCGGGGCACCATGGTAGCTGCCATGCAGCCAGAACTCGTTGAACTCGGTGACATTTAACTGCACGTAGTGGTAGCCCGGCCCTCCGCTGAAGACGGTGCTGAACTGGTTTGGGCGCTTTGGT
The DNA here is from genome assembly GCA_016715625.1 of Bacteroidota bacterium. GTDB lineage: Bacteria > Bacteroidota > Bacteroidia > Chitinophagales > LD1 > Bog-950. The sequence continues at coordinate 5,495 of JADJZU010000045.1, read as the reverse complement.
CAGCGGGCCATCCGGACTGCCCGGTATCCCGAAGTCGGTGCCAAACGCCGGTAGGTGCCGCTCGACAGGTTGTCGGTATATACTCCGTTTTCGTTGGTGCCGCTATACTTGGTTACAAATAAATCGGTCAGGCCGGTGTTGTCAGCAAAGTCATCATTCTGTGTGCAGGGGCAAGACCCGGGGCATTGCCGTTGTTGCCCAGCGTGGCGGTGCGCAGTTCATTGGCTTCTGCCTGGGTAAAGTAAAGCCTTAAGCCCACTGCTCGCCCACCGTAGGCGGATTGGTGGTGGTAATCCTAAAGTGGCGCTTCATGGCTTTGAAGTCCGTAAAGGTCTGGCAGTTGGGGCCGGTGGTGTAGGTCGTGGGTTCCACCGCGTCTTTGTAGACCGTCACATTCACCAAGCCCAGATTATTGTTTACCGCCCCTCCGTTGATGTTGTCATTGATGGAGAGGATGGCATTGTTGCTGTTGTCTCTAAAGGTGATCCAGCGGTCTAAGTCTACATCGTAGCAGTTGACACTCACCGAACTGGTGACGTTGGCGGTCAGCGGTATATCCAGCGGATGGCCGCTCGGGCGGTCACGCTCACTGTTTTGGTGCAATTGGTCGGTGCGGCCTGGTCGGTGATGGTCACGTTGACCGTGCTGCCGGCCGGTTCGTAGTAGACTTTCTGGTTGCCTACGCTGATCACCGGAGTGCCGCTGTAGCTCAGGGTGCCCGTGCCTCCGCTACCCGTCACCAAAAGGTAGTGTTGATCCGTGGGACTGGTGCCCATGCACTCGTCTACCGCTATGGTGGCATTAATCACCGGTTGCAGGGAGGCTATCGCTCCGCTGGATTGTCCTCCGGGGGTGGCAGACATTGCTCACTGTTACATCGTAGCCGCCTCCGTCTGCTACCTGCATGTTGCTGCGCGTTGGGCTGGCGGCTGTGAGGTAAAGCCGTTCGGACCCGACCAGTTGTAGGTGGCATCGGTCGGGGTGCCATTGCCAAAGGTGGCCGACAGGGTAATGCTCGAGCCTTCGCACACCGGATTCGGGTTCACCGTCACCGAAGAGACAAAGCCGAAGTCGTGGTGGATGTTAATGTTTACCTGCGCCTGCCGGCTGCCGCAAGCATTGGATGCGGTAACTGTATAGGTGCCTCCTGGGCTGCATTCTCCTGGATGTTATTTACGGTAGCCGTGGATGCTGCGGATATGCTGGTTCCGGCATTGTTTGTCCAGTTCAATTGATGTTGGTGCCGCCTACAGGAGTTGCCGAAAGGTTTAATGTGCTGCCCGGCAAATCGGATTGGCGGAAGCAGCGGCACTAACCGAGGCTATTTGTTGAACAACCGTTACCGTAAAACTGCAGGTGCCCGATAGATTGCCATAGGCATCGGTAGCACGGAAGGTGTTGGTGGTAGTGCCTAAAGGGAAACTGGAACCGCTCGGCAACCCGGTAATTTGTGATACGGTAACTCCGGGACAGTTGTCACTCGCTGATGGCGTTGAAAATGTAACCACCGGGTTTGTTTCGCAACGAACAACATTAGCCGGACATGCCCCTAAAACAGGATTTTGGTTGTCTGTTACTGTTACGGTAAAGGAGCAGCTAGCTGTTTGTCCACTGGCATCCGCTACCTGGTGGGTAACAGTGGTTACGCCTACCGGGAAGGTAGAACCACTGGCTGGGCCGGCAGTTCTGGTTGTTGTCGCTCCCGGACAGTTATCCGTGCCCACTGGAGCCGTAGGTAACCACCGCTCCACAAGTGCCGGCTGTGGCATTTACACTGATGTTCGCAGGGCAGGTGATGGTCGGTGCCTGATTGTCTACCACCGTTACTGTGAAAGAGCAAGAGGCTGTTTGTCCGTTGGCTGCTGTTACCTGATGGGTAACAGTGGTTACGCCTACCGGGAAGGTAGAGCCGCTGGCAAGACCGGCAGTTCTGGTTGTTGTCGCTCCCGGACAGTTATCCGTGCCCACTGGAGCCGTGTAGGTAAATCACCGCTCTACAAGTGCCGGCTGTGGCATTTACACTGATGTTTCGCAGGGCAGGTGATGGTCGGTGCCTGATTGTCTACGACTGTTACTGTGAAAGAGCAAGAGGCTGTTTGTCCGTTGGCTGCTGTTACCTGATGGGTAACAGTAGTTACGCCTACCGGGAAGGTAGAACCACTGGCTGGGCCGGCAGTTCTGGTTGTTGTCGCTCCCGGACAGTTATCCGTGCCCACTGGAGCCGTGTAGGTAACCACCGCTCCGCAAGTGCCGGCTGTGGCATTTACACTGATGTTCGCTGGGCAGGTAATGGTCGGTGCCTGATTGTCTACGACTGTTACTGTGAAAGAGCAAGAGGCTGTTTGTCCGTTGCTTGCTGTTACCTGATGGGTAACAGTGGTTACGCCTACCGGGAAGGTAGAGCCGCTGGCAGGGCCGGCAGTTCTGGTTGTTGTCGCTCCCGGACAGTTATCCGTGCCCACTGGAGCTGTGTAGGTAACCACCGCTCCGCAAGTGCCGGCTGTGGCATTTACACTGATGTTCGCAGGGCAGGTGATGGTCGGTGCCTGATTGTCTACCACCGTTACTGTGAAAGAGCAAGAGGCTGTTTGTCCGTTGGCTGCTGTTACCTGATGGGTAACAGTAGTTACGCCTACCGGGAAGGTAGAGCCGCTGGCAAGACCGGCAGTTCTGGTTGTTGTCGCTCCCGGACAGTTATCCGTGCCCACTGGAGCCGTGTAGGTAACCACCGCTCCGCAAGTGCCGGCTGTGGCATTTACACTGATGTTCGCAGGGCAGGTGATGGTCGGTGCCTGATTGTCTACCACCGTTACTGTGAAAGAACAAGAGGCTGTTTGTCCGTTGGCTGCTGTTACCTGATGGGTAACAGTAGTTACGCCTACCGGGAAGGTAGAACCACTGGCTGGGCCGGCAGTTCTGGTTGTTGTCGCTCCCGGACAGTTATCCGTGCCCACTGGAGCCGTGTAGGTAACCACCGCTCCGCAAGTGTTACTGAAAGAGCAAGAGGCTGTTTGTCGTTGCTTGCTGATGGGTAACAGTGGTTACGCCTACGGAAGGTAGGAGCTGCTGGCAGGGCCGGCAGTTCTGGTTGTTGTCGCTCCCGGACAGTTATCCGTGCCCACTGGAGCCGGGTAGGTAACCACCGCTCCGCAAGTGCCGGCTGTGGCATTTACACTGATGTTCGCTGGGCAGGTGATGGTCGGTGCGGTGTTATCAACCGTGGTACCTACTACTGGGCTAATAGTTGCGGTGCAACCGTTACCATCAGTAACGGTGACTGTAAGTGCCGGGCACACAGGCTACTAATATCTTCGGTTGTAGCACTATTTGACCAATTGTAAGTATAAGCGCTGCCGCCAGACCCGGCTACAGCATATTTTTGCGGCTAGTAGTTTCTTACACCTTGTAATTCTGCAGCGGTTAATACCCGGTTGTAAACTATTACCTCCGCCACATCAGCATCGGACATTTCGTTCAATCCGTTTAACCAGCCATTTTAACTGTAGGCGACCGATTGCAGAGGAACCACCGCACCCGAAGCCAGAAGAGTGGAAAAATCATAAAAATTAGTTGTAGCACCCGTACTAGTAGCTGCATACATATGTGGAAGGTTATCAGGTGTTGGACCGGGTGGAGCCAATAACCAAGCATTATTGTGCATCACGTTTTGATTCCCCGACCAGTTTCCCATTAGCCAGTTTACATCTGCGGAAGATATTAATCGCTGATCACTACCATTATTCATCTTAGATATAGTAAAGATGGTGTAGGGTTGTGAGAAACTGGCTGCAGTGGTCATAAACTGCGATGTATTAAATCTCAACACCGGTCTACCGTTAATAACGCTGGTGGTAAAGGAAGGACGATTGCCTGCAGCAGCCTGCGTAATGTGATTGCCCGATGTGCTGAGATCGCTCCACTGTGCCACACCGGCAGCGGCATCGCGCAACACCCCGTATCTCCATTGGCCCATACAACTTAGATTAGCGGCTACTCAGGAGCATTCCGGTTGTTTGGCAGCGGGCGTTCCACTACTAACTGTCAAGTTAACAGCACCATCGCACACTCCTAAACAGGAGGCGTTGGCAAAATGGAGGTAGATAATCCTATGGCAGCGGGTTGCGTTACACATCTGTAGCTGAGGCAGCATAACCGGTAGCCGATGTAGCTGGTTACGTTATACGTTCCTGCAGCACGGCCCGTGGCTGCACTGCAGTTGTGACCACCAGTGGACCACAGATAAGTACAGTGTCGCTGCGCCAGTCGCATTGGCTGACACCGCACCATTAGAGCTGCCGTTACGAGTTATTGGACACACCAACAGTAGCGGTAGGGTTAGCAGGTTGAGAAATGGAAACCGCTGTAAGGCTAACAGGATAAGCTGTGAATGCTCTGTTTCCGATACGGGGGTATAGATTCGGTCGCCAGGCCTGTGAATGACGGATTGGGGTCCAAGTAGTCCCATCTATGCTGTGTTCATATTGGTTATAGGCATTAATCACCAGATTGTCTATCCAGTGATTGTCGGTAGCACCACCGGTGCGGCCTGCAAAGGCATACTGCCAGTTGGTTTTATCGGCAGACTGGAACGCTGCCGGCAAGGCTAAGTTGGTGATGACGGCTACACCATTTATAGATACACTAATCTGATTGCTGCTGTTTACGAAAATGACGCACTTGCGATAAAGCATCCTGAATAGCCACACCAATATTGCCACTCACGGCTACTCCACCAGCATCACTCGAATATACGGGCCTCCTGCACCGGAGTAAGTGACGAAGTTAACGGTTAAACCCGTTCCCACCCCTCCTTCGCCAAAGGTTGGCCGTTGGCCCGACCATGTTAGCATAGTTGAAGCTAAAGCCATCAGCTGCACCGCCAGTCAAACACCCGGAAAATCAAACTCGGCACGAAAGGAGCTACCATTCGTATTAGTGCCGTTGCTAAAAATAGCTCCACCTAATTGGGAACCCGCATTCGGGGTTAATTGTAAAGCCCGCTGGTGACAGAGGCACTGCCCGATACGGTAACTCCTGTAGGGCACTTAAAGTTTGATTTAAGACCGGTGAGGCTACTTGCCAGTGGAGAAGAAGAAGTAATAAAATGCCCATTATTGACATTGCAAAGCGTTTTGCCTAGTTTTAGTTACTGTAACGCATTTAGATTCTGTAGAGTAAAGGTTAATCCTTGGCTGGATGGTCCACTACCATCAACATGTCGCATTCCAGGTTGGTATTTCATCCATGTATTGAGTATGCATATCGGTGGCATGTTATGTATGCAAGTAGCAGGGGTGATTCAAACTGGTTGACACCACCGGCTGCGGAACTGATAATTGTCGTCATGCTGGTTAACAGATACCGAATATTAATTTTACTGGCGGGCATAACGTGCGTTGGAAACGACTGTGTGATTATCAACATTCACAGCACAACCTAACTACCCGGATGCATCACTGGGAGCATTGGCCCATCGGTTACTGGATGAATAGGAA
>JADJZU010000044.1 GCA_016715625.1 Bacteroidota bacterium | reverse complement strand
TTCGAAATGCTATGACCGGATTAAAAATCAGGCTTAAGTAAGTGAATTACAAAAATTGCGTTGTATTACTTACACGAACGGGTGTGGCATCGTATACCATTGGGAACTGTTCGAAAATGGTTTGGCATTAAATCAACAGAGTAGATAAATCAGAGCACTTCTGCTACCACGAAAATGCTTCCTGATACAACTATCAAATCATTTGGGGATGCACTTTTCTTAGCTGCTTCCAATGCCTGTTTTACATTCACATAGCATTCGCCATTTATTCCTGCCTCCCTTGCTTCTTGCGCTAGTTCGTTGGCATCTTTCCCTCGCAGGATGTCTGGTTTACAGAAATAATAGTGAGCACCTTTCACTAAGACCTTAAACACATTAGTCAGATCTTTATCGGCAACGGTTCCGTAAACAAAATGAAGCTTATTAAATTTTAACTTGAAAATCTGTCGCTTTAGCTCCAGCAGCCCGGCTTCGTTATGAGCAGAGTCAAAAATAATCAACGGCTTTTTCCCCATGACCATCCATCTGCCGATGAATTTTGTGGTGGTTTTTATGTTGTAAAGTCCTTGCTTAAAATTATTTTTTTTGAGATGGACTATCCTTCTGTCTTTTAAAATACTGAGAGCAGAAAAAGCCGTTATTAGGTTTTTGGACTGAAACCCTCCGGATAGGTCGGTCCAATATTTACCGGAAAACCAAAAATCATGTGTAGCTATTTTGAATTGAGTAGTTCCTATCCCCTGTTCAAAACTTAAAATTTGAAATTTCTTATCTGAAAAAACAATAGGGGAGTTTAATTCCTCGGATTTTTCTAAAAAAACGGAAGCGGTTTCAGCGTGAGTTTCCCCGATTGCAACCGGAATGCCGGGTTTTATAATTCCTGCTTTTTCTGCAGCAATTTCAGGTAACGTGTTGCCTAAAAACTGCTGATGGTCAAAACTGATATTGGTAATAACTGAAAGGACGGGAGTAATGATATTGGTAGAATCTAAACGCCCACCCATTCCCGTTTCAATGATGGCAAAATCAACGTTCTCCTCTTTAAAATAGGCAAATGCCATAGCAGTGGTCACTTCAAAAAAGGAAGCATTCACAGATTGAAGTGCAGTTAAATTATTTGCAATAAACGAGGTGACATATGATTCTGAAATATAGTTTCCGTTGATTTTTATTCGTTCACGATAGTCTTTGTAGTGGGGCGATGTGAACACACCCACTTTGTAACCATGCGCTTGCAAAACAGCAGCCAAAATATGCGTAACGGAACCTTTGCCGTTAGTGCCGGCTATGTGGATAGACTTAAATGCATTCTGTGGGTTTCCCAAAAGCTTACAAAGCGCTGTAATGTTGCCCAAATCGGCACGATAGGCTGCCGGACCAACCCGCTGAAACATGGGCAGTTGCCCGAGGAGATAATCTAATGCTTGTGAATAAGTAAACGACATACACGTAATACGGGTTTACTTCACTTCATTAATGTAGGTAATAGTTCCCTCCTGAATTTCTTCTGCGGTAGGGTCAGGATTAAAGCGAGCTGTGCGAGCTGCCTGAAGAGCATTATTCTTATTGCAATCATCAAACACGGTGGATTCGAACCGTTTAAACGTTGTCTCTATCACTTTTCCAGTTCTATCCACTTTTATCCCTATCACCACTTTACCTTTTCCCGGGCAAGCAGTAGGTGCTGGAATAGTTACTTTTTTTCGATTTTTTAAACTAAAGCCACCTTTCAAATCTCCTTTGCCGGTACCTTCTCCGCTCCCATCACCCCCCCCAAGGTAGCTCTTAGAGTTAGGATCACCTTCCGGACTACCCTGGTCACCTTTGCCCCCACCTGTGCCATCGCCAGTACTTTTATTCGGTGTGCCTTTGGCCCCTTTGGTTGGAAACAAAGCATCGGGGTCGGCTTTCTGAACAGGTTCTGAAGTTGTATTGGTTTTGTTGTTTGTGTTTACCGTAGCGTGTTAGTTCGGTCTTGGCAGTAGTAGTTGTGGTGGAAGTAGGTTTTACTTTAGGCTTATCGGTTGGCTTCTCAACAATAACTTCTGTTTCTTCATCTTCTTGCGTTAAAGTTTCTTCGTTTTCTGAAGAGGCAGCAGAAGTTGCTCCCGATGCAGGTGTTTCGGAGATTGGACCGGGATTATCAGAAAAAGCCTGTTCATCACCTGTGCCGGTTTCATCAAAACCAAAATTTATCTCCACTCCACCCGCAGAAAGTTCGGGAAAAGGTGGATTGGGAATGGTGAGCTTAACCAAATAAAATGCAAGCAGCAGCAATGCAGCAAATGATACAGTGGCCAAAAGAGATTTAATTCTTTTTTGGTTGGTGAAATTTTTCTCCTCTTGTTCAAATGCTGAGCTAAACATAATTTTCTGTTTGTTAAGACGCCATCTATCGATGGAATCCATAAAATTTATGGCTTTTTATCTGTAGCCATCACCATTTTCAACTTTAGCTTTGGCCCTAAACCCATCACATCCACTACTTGTTGCAAGGTTAGGCGACCATCTGCTTTAAAAATAACGGTTGCTTCTTTAGAGGTATCCGCAGCAGCGATAGCGCTAAGTTTTTGTTCCAAATCTTCTTTTGCTATCGGTTCATTATTCAAATAATAGTTAAGCGATGAGTCAACAGCTAACACTATATTCTGCTTACCCATGTTTTTGCCTGACTGTGCTTTGGGCAAATTAATCTTGATGCCAGATGAAACTACCATGAATATCACCAACAGAAAGAACAACATCAGGAAAAACATAATGTCGTTCATAGAGTGCGTACTACTTCCGAAGTCATTCTGGATTTTCGTCTCAGTTTCATAATTCTACTTTTTGTTTGAAATAATGAAACGGATTATTTACCCGGCTCCTGTATTAAGTCAATAAACTCTACGGTGGTGCTTTCCAATTGGAAAGTGACGCGGTCAATCATAGTGTTCAGTAAATGAAACCCAATGTGAGCTATTATGCCGACCATAAGACCTGCAGCGCTGGTCACCATTTTCTCATATAATCCATCAGAAATCTGCTGTATACCAAAGTCAGCGGAAATTGAAATTTTATAAAAGATATTGATTACGCCACTAATGGTTCCAATAAAACCTAACATAGGCGCTATACCCGCGATAATTCCCAAGTAAGAAAGATTCTTTTCTAACTTATAAATCTCCAATTTCCCGGTGTTTTCCACCGCGCTTTCTATCTCTTTCACCGGCTTACCCAAGCGCTTAATCCCTTTTTCCAGCAACCGGGCAATGGGGGTATTGCTACTGCGACACATACTCAATGCTGCATCAATCTTACCATCGAGCAACATGGTTTTTATATTGGTCATAAAACCGGTGTCAACCTTGCCGGCTCTATTGATAGTGATGAACCGCTCCACAATGAGATAGACTGACACCAAAGCCAGAAAACCAATAGGGAACATTACCCACCCACCGCGCGAAACCAGTTCAAGCAAGCTAATGGATTGTTCTGCGGGCACAGTAGTGGCAGCACTTTCTGATACGATTTGTAATAATCTCATAATTATATTTTTTATTAAACGATGAAGTATTGGTTTTTAGTATGGCAAATTTGACGCATAGCACGTCTTGTCCCACTCAACTATTGAACGCTGCAGTGTGGATTGTAGTAATAGAAAGATTAGATAAGAAATCTAGCCCTTGGAATTAATCGCAGATTTGGCCAAAACTACCTTTAAACCTCAGTCCGGTCATGAGTGGGCTGCAAGCAAGCGTGTCCAGACCATCATTCGACAGCAATACGCTATCAATTGTTTTAAAGTATCGGCTCGAGAAAATGCCGTAGGCATTCGCCAGATTAGTGTAAGGAGGAAGCGCCTCATTGGAGGCCAAGCCAGACCCTTGTGCAATTTGTGAGTTGATGTAATTGGCCATTTCAACACCACCGGCATAAATGGTAAACTTCATCCCTTTACTTACATTAAAAGTCCGATATCTGTCAGAGCGTGCCTCAAGTGCATTTCTTAAATTATTAAGAACAATAGCCCCATTAAACTCATCAATAATGTTATTTCCACCTTGGATATCATCAACAAACTTTGATTTGTAGAAATAGAATTCTACAAATGAATCTTTTAAAAGTGCGTCACTGGCTGCATCATACTCCAGATATGGAAATGTAATTTTAAGGTCATAAACCGCAGCATTTTGCGCACTGTAGAAGATGATGTTGGAGGGGCTCACTGTACGCAACGATAATTTTTGCGCACTAAAAGGCACTACGGTTGTAAAGTCTCGCACAAGATCCAATTCGGCCGTAATCAATTTGCCGCTTGCTGTATTGGTAATTTCAAGTCTATAACGCTTACTTTCATCTAAGTTACCGTTAAAACGGTAAAGTGTATTCGGGTTGGTGGCAAAAAAACCTAAATCTTTAGGCAAAGAAATGTTGTTGCCATCCACTTTAGTAAGATTAAATACCGGACCGTTAGGAAGTGTTTTTACTTGTACTTTCAAACTATCGGTGTAGTAAATAGAATCACCTACCGCAGCACCTGCATTTGCATCACCTTCAATTTGATATCCCTTTTGAATACGAACATAGTGAGTTGTTTCTTTCGCATTGAGCAACGCATACACTACTGTAATTTCTTTATAGGGCGAGGTGATATCAAAATCCTGTTTGCAACCGGATACCAGCGACAGGGTAAAAACAAAGAGTATTAATCTGGAAAAATTCATGCGGAGCAAACCTATACGAAAATCCGAATCAGTAAAGCACATTTGCCGAAACCGAAAAAAACCTTTGGTTTGCCAATTCAAATCCTAAAAAAAGAACAACATGGCAGAAAAAATCACTATCAGCAGAGGTAAATTGAAAGTTCCGGATCAACCCATTATTCCATTCATTGAAGGAGACGGAACAGGTCCGGACATTTGGAAAGCCAGCGTACGCGTAATTGATGCCGCAGTAGAGAAAGCCTATAAAGGGAAGAAGAAAATTGAGTGGAAGGAAGTATTAGCTGGTGAAAAGGCATTTAACAAAACAGGCAACTGGCTGCCGGATGAAACCCTGGATGCCTTCCGCGAATATCTGGTAGGTATCAAAGGACCATTAACTACCCCTGTGGGTGGTGGCATTAGTTCTTTGAATGTGGCACTTCGTCAGATTCTTGACTTATATGTTTGCCTTCGTCCGGTGCGCTACTATGCGGGCACACCGTCTCCTGTTAAGCATCCCGAGAAAGTGGACATGGTTATTTTCCGTGAAAACACGGAAGATATTTATGCCGGAATCGAGTTTGCAGCAGGAACCGAAGAGTCTGCTTTGATGCTCAAATTTTTGAAATCAAAGTTTGAAAAGAATTTCTCTAAAATCCGGTTTAACGATAAAAAAAGAGGCAAAGAATACATCAAAGCCGCCAAACTGCAGGATGAAAGTCCGGAGGCCATGGTTGGTATTGGTATTAAACCGGTGTCGAAGTTAGGTTCGCAGCGTTTGATACGTTCTGCTATTGAATATGCCATTAAGTTTAACCAAAAGAGCGTTACGCTGGTACACAAAGGAAACATTATGAAGTTTACCGAAGGTGCTTTCCGCGACTGGGGTTATGCTTTGGCGGAGAAAGAATTCGGAGCACAAACCTATACCTGGAACACCTGGGAGAAAACCAAAAAAGAAAAAGGCGAAGCTGCTGCCAATGATGAAATGAAAGCTGCACAGCTGGCCGGCAAGGTGATTATCAAAGATTCGATTGCCGATATTACTCTGCAACAGGTGCTTACCCGCCCCGAAGATTTTGATGTAATAGCCACACTTAATCTGAATGGCGACTATCTGAGCGATGCTTTGGCAGCACAGGTGGGTGGCATTGGAATAGCTCCAGGTGCCAACATTAATTATGTAACCGGACATGCCATTTTTGAAGCCACGCACGGCACGGCTCCTAAGTATGCCAATCTTGATAAAGTAAACCCGGGTTCTGTTATACTTTCGGCAGCCATGATGTTGGAGTATCTGGGCTGGGATAAAGCGGCACAACTGATTCATCAAGGCTTGGGCGATGCTATTGCTGCCAAGCGCGTTACGTATGACTTTGCTCGCTTGATGGAGGGCGCTACAGAGATAAAATGCAGCGAATTTGCCGATGAAATTATCAGTAAGTTCTAATCAGTAGGGAGATACTTATTAATAAGCCGCTTCGTGAACCGAAGCGGCTTATTTTTGTGTAACCTATTTGCTTAAAAAACATTAACAGCGTTGTAGCGTTATAGTTGATAGAATACATTAGCAACACTAAAACTTGTAATCATGAACAACATCACCATCTCCTTTATCAGAGCATTTTTATTCATCGGTGCCATAGCGTTTGGGATTCAAGCTACCGTAATGCCCAAAGCAAAGGTTGTAAACATTAAAACATCGGCAGTATGCGAGTCGTGTAAAAAAAGGATTGAGAAAGGTTTATCGCAACAAGATGGAGTCATGGAGGCAATTTTGAATCTTAACAGCAAGCAGGTAAAAATTAAATATGACCCTGCCAAAACCTCGGATGTGCAACTACGCCAGGCCATAGCCAACATGGGCTATAATGCAGATGAGGTAAAGGCCAATGCCGAAGCTTACCACAAGCTGCCCGCCTGCTGCCAAAAGCCGGGGGTGTGTGCGCATTAAGCCTCTATCTACAGACCGTTACATTCTTTTTTACTTTCTGCATCCGCCTTTTGGCGGATGTTCACTTATAGCTGGGTTGTCCTCACCCACCTAAAACGATAAATAATAACCATGAACTACTGATTTTAGCTATTCCACGAGTTTGGAAGCCCTCTAAGTTTTTTCGCATCGGTGGGCATTCCTACCCACCGCAATAGTTCAGGCGGGTGAGGACACCCGCCTATAGGTAATTTTTGGCAAATGCCTTACAGGTTTTCCTACAAGGCGTTTTGACGGTGTAGATGCCTTAAGTGTTTTCCTACAAGGCGTTTTGACGGTCCAGATGCCTTTCCGGTTTTCCGGAAACGTATTTTGACGGTCCAGATGCCTTTCCGATTTTCCGGAAACGTATTTTG
>JADJZU010000043.1 GCA_016715625.1 Bacteroidota bacterium | reverse complement strand
GAAATCTGTCAACAGACATCACTTTGAGATGCCCGAACCGAGACCTTCGGCTACTATTAAATGGCTTGAGAAATACAGATTAGAATTGCAGGATGAGTACATGAGGGTGTTATTAATTCATGCTGATAATTATGAAGAAAAAAGAGAAAAAAATAAATTTCTTAACGCAATACAAGACCAATTACATGAGACTTGGTTTGATTTGGAAATTCTAAAGAAAGCTCGCAACTACGAGTGATCAATCATTGACTGAACGGTTAATATTACGTGAACAGTAAATATAGCAACCCCGATACTAAGAGTGTCAAATGTTGACCACAATGCTATCTGTCCAGCTACGCAATAAGAGCATCCGATTATCATTTTAAACAACCATGCCGGTAATTTTATTTCACACCAATTATGTATCCAATCGAAAATCATGCCTTCAGCCGTCAAAATCTCGACGTAAACAAAGGCAAGAATACCTATTTTAATTGCCGTTTCCATTTTTCACGATAGGTTTGCTCGCTTTTACCGCTGGTCTAACCCTGCGCTTGCAGCATTTTTTAATCGTTATATTTTTCATACTTCTTCTCCTCGCTAATCATTTTAAAAGTGAATGATTTTCGCTTAACAACACGTGGCTTGATCTCTATTCCGGTTCTAAGTAGTCGCAGTTTTTTATAGGATTCAAAATTAAAAACGTTGTAATCTGTAACGTAGACAATATTAGCAAACATGTCGTCAAATATCACGGGCAAAATCTGCTCACCCGACACTAAATGTATCTCAAGGTCGTATTCCAAAGTCATGGTATCAAATACTTGCTGCCTTGTTTGAGTGATGTTATTCATCACCACGCCTGAAAGCTCAACAGGCGCTCCTGCCCATTTCAGTCTACCAGGTAGCCTCACGTTGCGTCCAATATTGCAGGTTTCAGGCGAAGGGCGCATCGTTAAATCGTGGTATTTTTCCCATGCCTTAGTGATCCGTTTTTCTTGTCTCAATTACCACCGTACCATTAGCTGTTTGTTCGGTGAATTTCTGAAGTTTAAACGTTGCCGACGTATCAGTCTCAACCAAATTCGCAGATGCATCATATTTTCGCATGATAAAATAATATTCGCCGTACCCGTGCTCAGACCAGATATTGTAAGCATCAAATCGGTAACCATAAGAAGTTGACACCCTCGTATTCTTGCCCGTAGGTATTGTTGGGTAACTTGATTTCTTGATTGTTCACAACGATAAATAGTTCATGCGTGCCACCAGAGATTCTGTTCTGATACATCGTGAACCAATCATTTTTATACTCATCATCTCCGATTTCGTCTGTCAGAAATTTCAGCGCAGGAATACACTGAACTTGGCACGTGCAGAAATCACTGTCGGTTTCAATGGTGGTATCAACCACTGGAATAAGTGTGCGAATAGTAGAGTAGTGCGCTTCGGTCTGAGCCGCCGTTGCTCCGTTGAATAGTTCTATCATTTTACAGCGTGTTTTGAAGGTGAGACATAATGGTATATGATTTTGCTGGATCAATCAACGTGTGATCAATTAAGCACTCAACCGTGAAATATTATCACCTACATTTTGAGTGACTTTCACGTAGCTTTCACCGTCAAGAGGTTTTAAAATGTTAAGATCGTACCACAATCAACCAATGAATGTAAACGGCTATTACCGCCTGCGGAATTGTACTCCTCAATTGTAATCTCACCGTATATTCGTGTCGGGTTAAGCCCTCCGGCGGTTGCCATTGAAAACACCACGGCAACACGTGTGTCTTGGGTTTCTAAAATGTAGTCAATTTCATTATCATCAGGGTCGTATAGGTGTGTAACCGCTGACCAGTTGCAGTGTCTGGGTCTACATCAAAATCCCTAACGTGACAAACGGTAGAATAAATCGCATAGCGAGTATAGACGTTATTATATTTCACATTCACAAGTAACCGTGCATAGATATCCCAATCGCCAACGTCTGAGTAGTTTGATGTTTTGTAGTTTAAGTTGTTATTCGGCTCTCCTGAATCATAGAATGAAGTATCAACATTGGTGTTCGGTATCGCAGTGCGCCACGGAATGACGAATGGCCATATAACGGTCCACGCCTGAGTGGCGTCAAAAGTTGGGACAGTTGAATCAGATATAACTTGATAGGTTTGAGCCACGGCATCGGATTTTATGTCAAAATCTCTGTAACCGGATTCGGTCACAAATTGATAAAGCGTGTCAACCACTGTCACGTTTGTGGCTTTAAATGGGATTCTGAAAGTGTCAATGACAAATGATTCACCGGTGGTTGAATTGCGGCTCACCACCTGCCCGTCAAGGGCTTGTGATAGTCTGATCCATTTCGCCTAAGAATTTGTTAGATTGAACGTCACCAACGCCATGTGTAAAGCGGTTGTCCCACGAATCAAAATTCGTTGTTTTCACCCAACACCCGGTGTTTTCTCTGATGTGTAAACACCAAAATCATTATCAGTGATCAACCCTGTGATGTCGGGGTCTTTGGTGTACTGCGCAACTTGGCACCACACTATTTTCCGGTCAGACAAAGCCGCAGAAATAGAATCATCACCAACCTCAACCCCAATCAGGTAATAATCACCGTCATTGATTTCGCCTTGCTGGGCTGTTGAGTAATCAACATCGAAAGTGATGTCTAAAAGCGATGGAGTGACATTAACATCAACCACAACCTGTTTAATGAAATCGCCGTCAACAGGCGCAGCGCCGTCAACGTTTATCACTGAATCAAGACGTTGAGTAGTTTTCCCATGTGTCTGTTTGGTTTGAATATTCAGCAGGCGCAGGTAATTTCATTACATAAACAATCGCTTTGTCAGCGGCAGCGAAATTGCCTGTTGTTTTCTCGATTTGAATTGTGACTGAATTAACCACAGTAGCCTCAAGTGTGGATAGTGTATTACCGTCGGGGTCTTCAATACCAATTGACACTAATTCGTATAATCCAACGCCTGAAGTGAAATTATTACCAATCCACCCGTAAGTGCCGTTTAACAGGTTGTCATTAAACACCCGTTGTTCGTTTGGGTCAGTGGATGATGTGCCGAATTTATATTGACAAATATAACGGTACGAATCAGGCGTGACAAATGGGGCGGGGTTGATTCATTTATCAGATTTGTAAGGTAATCACCCTTGTAAAGAGGTACACGGAAAATATGTTCTATTTCAAATATGAACACATAACTATCTGTGGTTGAAATCCACGTTGCGGTTACGCTGTCAGAGATTTCAGAGCCAGCGGTCACGGTGCTTGTCAGAGTAGTTACGCCAGCGCCTATGCCATCACCTGTGTACGCTTGCACCTGCGCATCAAGCCATGAGCCGTATGGACTGGGTGATAACATTGGGGCGTATGGGTCAGCTACATTTGGCACTAATCGAATTTAAAAACCAATGATGTCGGCACGGTAGTGTTGCGGATTTCAATGTCGTGATAATAACTACCTGATGAAATGGTGAGCGCCGCCGCTATGCCTGAATCAGACACGGTTAAAACGTTTCCTGATATATTTGAAATCGTTTCATTTATAGTTGATGCGCCTCGCACAATCTTTACAGTGTTGCCAACTTTAAAACCCTCAGTTGCCCAGTTTGGCATTGTCATTGTGAACGTCGCCGTTGCGCCTAAATCAGTGAATAGAAATGCATTGCCTGCTGATGCTGTGGTGTATGTTTTGACCGTGATAGAGGTTGATAGTTTCATACGTTCAAGCCCAAGTGCTTTGAAGTAGTCTGAATAATCGCCTGTATCTGTCGCAAAGTCATCAGCATTGATGAACTCATTGAACCATGCCCTACTATTTACCGTTATTTGATTCATTTTATGTCGTTTTTTCAAGTTCATCAAATACGCTTCAGCCTCTTTAGCCTTGCCTTTTTGATCAAATCCATCGTGATCTCGATTATCTTTTTGGGTCGGTCATAATCTTTTCAAATAAATATCAAAGGAAACAGAAACATTCGCTCGTCAAAATTTGACAGGTTGATTGACGATGAATCAAAATCGCTTGTCGCCGCTGTCGCATTCGCTAATATTCGCTCATTTTTCATATCTCAACCTCAGTAATGTTTTCGTCAAACGGCTTTTGTTGCTCTACGTCCGCAATAGATGAATGTGTTGCCTCGACCCAATTGACGTATTTAAATTTTGTCTTGAAACCGCCGTGATAAAAATACGGATTATTTTGGGTCAAATTAAATTTTTCATAAGACCACGGCAAATTTACGCCTAAATAATTTCTATACTGTCCGGCGAAACCGGAAACATCTGCTGGACTTTCCCATTTATGGTAATTATCATAAAGCGCTTTGGCGCCGATGTGGTCTTTAAAATTCTCTGGTATTCGATTGATACCCTTGCTGTCAGGTTCAAGCCATAGCAATTTCGGAATAGCATAAGCGTTATCATCAATTTTCAAACACCCTGTACGGTTGGCTAATACAGCGCTCAACCCCGTTGCGTTCAGAATCTCTGTCATTTGTGCGCTCACATCCACGCCTGATGAACTGATGAACGAATTGAGATCAGTGATGTAGTCTTTTATCTTGTTTAAATACAGGTCAAATTCACCTGAAATGCCGGAAAATAAATCCCAAATGTTATCAAACGGTTTTTTTCTCACCGCCATAGCCCACGGAATGTTCACCTCATGAATCCCACGCAATGAATTTAATTTCTCATCCAATTCCACGATCAATTCACGGTGTACCTCGTGGCTATCGCCGCTTTTTTCAGTCAAAGTATGAGTGTCTGATGCATCGTAAGCGTAGTTGAATATCACCGTTGCTTTCACTTTTCGGTGTCAAATTTAATCGTACCGTTTTGCAAGTAACTAGCCGTACCAATTCGCACGTTATCCCAAGTGTACGCCGGAGAATCGAACCAATAAGGATCTTGTTTGGTTTTCATGTGAACCATGTTTCCGTCAATTCGCACACGTAGATTAAGCATCTCAGATAGAGTATCCTGAATTTGACCGATGATGTAACCCCAATCCGTCCGGTTGAGTGATCCGGTGGCTGGAAACCCAGTAAAATGGGTAACCGTCAAACTCATTTTGTGACGCTAATAAATACGCTTTACTCATCCAGCATCCACAATACCGAAATCAATTGTATAACCATGGTACGCATACGCCTGAGTGAGAATAGTCTTGAATGATGCAGCTTTGTAGTAAGAAACCGACGGCCAAATAAGGTCACGAATTTGTATTCCTTGGTCAACGAGTTTGTCAATAGCTATCACCGCCTGAACGAATACCAGCAATAGTTCAATGACACCTACCACGAACGCTAATCCAAGCGTATTACCAATGGCACCAACTATATTTGTCACTATTTGTGTCAAAACAGTCACGACCTGAGAGCCGTAATTATAAAGAATCATAGCCCTGTCTGCCACGTTTTTCTTTGACTCCCTAACCACAGGAACATCCACATAATGTGATGATGTCAAATAGCCTTTGCTGATCAATAACCGCTGGGTTATGACTGCCATTTTCTCGATCACTGTAGCTGGGTCATTGATTCGCTTTACAGGAGCCTTAATTCTGACCGGTTTTTCGTATGATAGATACTCAAAATTGAATAGATCAATGTAACCGTCAAACCGAATAGAACTATCACCTGGTGTTATGTCGGATTCATAGATAATTCTGTAAGGAATGCTGTTAAACGTGCCTTTGCCTGTGGTTTCAACCCATGTTTTGATGAACTCAGCCGCCTTGCCTTCAAACGTTAATTCTTGCTCGTCTATGCCAGCCTCCAAAAGTGAATCATTCACCGTGGATTCCACGCTAATTGATTGCCACTCCGTGGGTGCGTTCAGAGGCGTGAATGGTGTGCCGTATAAATGTACTGGCTCATCTGTTGTAGTATCTTTTGCGTGTTGTTTTATTGCGAGTTTTTCTCACGTATTCAAGAAATCCGATCTGCGCATTGAATCCGAGATCATTCTGCGGCTGATTTTCTGGGCTTGTGTTCTCAATTACCTGATCCAGTTTTTTTTGCCAAAATACGTGACGAATGATCAGGTGTGCGCATAGGTTTGTGATCAGGAATATTTGCCCTCACGGACTGCGATAAAATTCCATTTTTGAAATCAGCCATATCAGCGCCACGAAGCCCCATTGCTGCGGTGGTTTCTTTGTCAATTACAAGCTCACCCTTGTGAACCACACCAGCGGTCAAATTTTCCGCCATCACCTGTATAACCACCTCTGCGAAACCCTCAACGAAGGATTTGATGTCGCCTAAACTGCTTATTATCGCCAACCGATTTACCATCGGCGAGTAATTTCAGCCGCTATCATCATCTCAAGGTTGCGCTTTTTGCTCAATGCATCAATCTCTCGTCGCTTTTTTTCGGCTTCAACGTTCAGCCTCGATTGATTCCGTTGCATCAAGCCGCTCACGTGCGATATCACGTAACTCCTGCTCTTTGGTTACGTGCTGATCCAGCGCCGATTGTTGTTTGGCTATCTGATTGTCAAGCATAGCAGAATTAGCCTCCATCATTTCGGCTATCATGCTCAGCGTGTCACGAATGGAGTCACGCACCGCCGCTGCAATATCCATTAATGACATCTTTAATTCAGGTACGGTTTCCTCAATTAGTTTTAATTCAGGTAGCGATGATTCATCGGGCGCATTGTTTATTTTCTTTGTCTCCCGACCTACATCTGTCAACCCTGCTTCCTCTCTGAATGCGCCAACGGCTGTTGTCGCTTTTTCAATTGTGTCAATGTAGTTGTTTATCTCTTTGGTTGTGGACTTGATGCCGCTGTTTGTCTCTTCATGTCACGAGGGTTCAGACCTAACCACCCAGTTTTGCCAACACCACCGCCACTGCCTGTATTGTTTAATCCAAACAACTCTTTTTGTATTCCGTTGATGATACCTGAGGTTTTCACTGATTTGCGTGTTCCCCTCATTTAACAAAGGATTCAAAGCACTAAACCAACTGTCGGCTCCCCTGTAACTAATTCATCTTTTGTTTGCTCTAATGCCCAACGCGTTTTATTTGTTCGGTTAATTCATCTTCAAGAATTTTGTGCCATGATCTTTTTTTTCCATTGCCTCTGTAACCTCTTTGTAAGCAATAGCAAGTTGTTGCATGAACGCTGTCTCATCGGCAAGATTCTCTAATGTAGTGCCGTATTTGAGTTAATTTTATCAATGATTTCAGCTCTTTCCTCTGAACCTGCATTCGTGTTTAGAATTTCAAGATAAAGTTTCTCCATTTCGGTCTTTTCCTTTATCAATTCTTCATTATATTTTTTCCTGAATTTTTGTGAGGGTTTTCATTGCTTCAGACCCTTCAAGCATTCCACCAACCCAATCCCAAATCATAGGTAAAAAGTGTTGTTAATATAGCAACCCAACCAGCCAAAGGAACGGCTTTCATTGCGCCGCCTAAACTTTTACGCCTGAAATTACATTTGGTATATTTTTCACCATTCCAACAAGTGTTTGAATAACACCTGTGCCCTCTTTATTCCATGCCATTAAAGTAAGGCGATAAGCCGCCCACGCCTTCAGCGCTGTGAACACCACCTTAACAATGCTCTCCAAATTCTCGGTAAGAAATCTAATTACATTCTTTAAAGTTCCGGCTACATCAGTACCCTCGCTCCACTTGATTACTAGATTTTCCCACGCAGCACGTAACTCACCAATTACACCACTCAAAGTATCTGAATTAATCGCCGCTTGGTCAACCGCCGTATTCGTTCCCGTCACAGCCTCGGTCATTTTATCATAAGTGTCCAAAGAGTTTAATAACACCGTTGCTGCAGTAGCATTCTCTGTGCCGAATACCTGCATGATTGCCGTTGAATCTTTGGCGATTTTACTCAGTTCAGTTAACCTCTCTTCAAATGATAATGTAGTGTCTTTTACAATTGCAGTATTAACTCCGTATGCCTCCAATTGTTTGAGCGCTTTTTCAGGCAGAACATCAATTGAACCCATTTTCAATAGAATATTTCTCAGTGCTGTACCTGCTTGCTCACCAAAGATTGCCTTTTCACCCAATGTTTCAATCAATGCGACCGATTCTTCAACCGAAATATTCATCAGCGCGGGTACCAAACTTGGTCATTGAATCGTTTATCTGAGTTACCGTTGCTGCACCTGTGAACCTGCCGCCAATATATTAATTTCCATTCGCAGCCTCTTCAGCGCCTAAACTGAGATTCCATTACGCCAACCAACGCCATTGACGTTTCGGTTAAATCTCCTTTGATCGCTTTATTCAGTATTATAGCCTGCTCAGTTACGCTTGCTAATGCCTCTGCATCGTTCAATAGCGCAGGTTGGGCCGATGCGATTTTCTCAACCGCTTCTGCAACCAATGTTCCCGACACGTTTAATTCCGTAGCGGTTTCCATGATAGACGTTTTGAACACCTGAAATTTATCACCAGTCAACCCCGTGATTGCGCTCAAACTTGCAAATGCATCTTCACTGGCTGAGATAATGCCGAATGTGTCACGTAGCACTTGAAATACTCCGACCGCCAAGCCTAACTGACCTAATGTACGGTTTAGCCGTTCAGCGCACGTTCGTACTGCCCTACTTTATTTTGGTGCATTCCGAGCGCCTCGTTTGATTTATTCCGGATAGCGTTTAGCTTCAGAATTTCAGCCCTCAATTTGGCTGATTGGGGCAATCTCTTTACCTCGGCAACTACCAAATCCCGGTATTCCGCAGTGAGTTTGTCAATCTGAACAGTCAACCTTTGGTACGCACCTAAATTCTGATTAGTCAATTTCGCCTCTTGCTGCGCTAATTTATTTCGTCTTTGAATTTCAACCGATAATTCAGCCTGTCTTTGACGCTGTAATTTGGTGATTTGCGTGGACTGTTGTTGAAGTTTTAATATTTTTTGGTCGAGTTTCTCCTTTTCCGTGAGCGCCTTTACAGATTTTTTCTCAGCCTCAGCTAATTCCTTGTAGCCAGCCGCCGATTTCTTTGTCTGATTAGCAAGTTCAGCCTGTGATTTTATGACCCTCAAGAAACCGTCTGATAATTCCTTTGTTTTGATGATAGTTAAATCCAACTCAGAGCGCAACGGCTTGAGTAAGTCGGGCTGTACTACGTCTTTACTTTCAATCCTCGCCATCTGATACGGTGTTTTTAGTCGCTCTCCGTTCAGATTGTTTGGTAACTATATTTGTTATGCTCAGAAACTCCTGAGTGTAATCTCGTTCGCTTTTATCGCCTGCCCGTACGCCTGTTGAATCAGCATCCGATTCTCGATTATGTCCACTTTTTCGCCTGTTTTCATTAGGTTGTTGATCTGTGCGGTATAATCATCAATAAAATTTTTCCAGTGCTTATGTCCCTGCGCTACCTTTACCCTTGCCTCCATTCTGGCTATCATTAACTCCACCCATTTATCCATCTTATCGTGCAGTCCGGTCAGTTCTGCGTATTCATCGTAAATCGCAAAGTACGCCTCCTCAATCTCGCTTCCCGAAGGTAATTCTTTTTTCCTTTTCCGGTCTTTCTGATCTTTCAACATCCAAAGAAAGTCACCGGTTAAATTCATTTGCTCCCAATTCTGCAGTGGAATGTGCAATTGGTCCAGAGTTCAATTGGCCCAGTAACGCTTTTTAATTTTTCCACATAGAAATCTGTCATAAATTTAGCTAATTCTGCTTTGCTCTCGAAGGTCAACCCTCTATTTCTTTTCCCCATTCAATTAACAGGTTCGTGCCGTCATCTTTTACCGGATCTGAATTTATTTCAAAATACTCCGGTCTTATTCTCTCGATTCTAAACGATTCGTGGAACGCACCGGGTGTCATACAAGTCCACTTTATCCCGTCCTTTTTGTTACCGGTTTGAACGGTAAATGGTGAGTATTCTCCACCAACGTCCGATAATAAAACCCTCGCTATTCATAAAATCGACCTTCATCTGATCGGTATTCAATTTCACGGCAACCTCCTGAACCTTTTTTATCTGACATTACGTCGAACAAATATCCGACCTTCGTCGAGTTTTTTGAACCCTGCGATACAAATCTCCAATTGGTGTTTTGTCAAATAGGTTCATCGTGTCGAAAAAAAGGTGGGTTATTTGCCCACCCCTTTTACTTTGTCAAATTGCTTACGCCATTTCTCGGCTTTTTCCCATGCCGGATTGATCTCATGTTTTTTCAGCCTCTTTCCCCACAGGAACAAACGCCTCTTTGGTGGTAATCATTTGAGCGACATGTTAACCACTCCGTCAACATAAGAGTTAGGCATACCCGTAGGTACGCCCTTCTCTTATGATTTGTGGTGCTTTTTTAGCCATATGACGCCTCGATTGTTACGCTGATAGTCTGCATGTGGTAACCTTCTTTGAAGATATCTATCTCGATTACGTCACCAACTGTCTGAGACGATGCAAGCGTACCAACGTACAGGCCTTCAGTCACCGAATCCTCAACCACTGTGAAACCTACGTTTGCGTTGTCGGTTGAGTTGTAAACTGTCGCATCGGTTACTCCGAAGTCTGGTGAGAAGTCGTTTTGAAACGATGTCAGTCACCGGTGTTTTGTCGTTCAGTGAACCAAACATTTTATTCAGTTTGAAAAGTGATTTCATCCTGACCAGCTTGAAACTTCCAAGGAATAACACTTCAATTGGTTTGGCGTGAACCAACGTTTCGCTGAGTAAGCAATCGAATCAGCTTCAATGAAATCCAAGTTTGCGTCATTCTCTAATTCGTCAACTGATGCAGATACATGAACCCTCTGAACCTCGCCTTTAACCGGGCGTTTATATAGTGCAAATAATGTCCCTTGTTGT
>JADJZU010000042.1 GCA_016715625.1 Bacteroidota bacterium | reverse complement strand
TTACAAGCCCAGAACAAAATCCACCAAGGCTGCACTTTCTTGTTCCGTCATCTTTGGGCTTGCAGGCATCGGCATAGGACCCCAGGCACCCTTACCGCCCTTCATCATCTTGACGATCAGGTTTGCCCTTGCACCAGCATCTCCCTTGTATTTTTTCGCAACATCTTTCCAACCTGGCCCAACCACTTTCTTGTCAATCGCGTGACATCCCAAGCAGTTGTACGTTTTCGCTGCTGCTGGCATATCCGCCGCGTTTGCGTTAACCGAAAAGCCAACACAGCCGCTGCTACTGCACCCATAAAAATCGTTTTCATCGATGATCTCCCCAAAAAAATTAATGTTTAAAAAAAACAAACCCGCCTACTGACACCTTTGATACATGTACCGATTATGCATGTTTGTAGGTTATTCCGATTTATTATGACCTGTCAAGAGGAAATGTGACATTTTGTCACACCCCCCATGAGTACTAATAAATTGGGGAGTAGGGTGAAATTAGATTTGCGGGATATAAAGTCCGGAATCGACTATTCCAAGCACCCTGAATATAAAAGCTTATGGCTCTTTTTGTAGCACACCTTCCGGCAAAATCCGGTAACTTGTTTCATGCTTTTTGCTGCCTTGGACGTATTGTTTGACGGTAATCACTTTGCCATCAGCGCTAAGCATAATTTCCACGTACTGGTAATTTTTGAACACCTCTTCAATGTTACGCAACTCTCCAGGCTTCCGATTTGGATCAAAATCGTCGAGGTAGTATTTTGTGCTGGGCTCCAAATCTTGAAGACGCACTTCCCCCCCCATCGTTGGGGGAGGGAACAATGGGGAAAATAGCAGGATGCTGTACATCACGCGTTTGACTATTGACGTATTCATAGTTGGAATATTACACCCAAGTAAGAATAACTCATCCCCGGCAAGTGAGTTACAACACCCACTACAGTTTCCTTGCCAGCGTTTGTCCCGAGAGAGGGGATGCACTACAATTCGGCGCACCTAAAGCCGCGTCGTAAATTTGAAGTGCACCCTGCCTGTTGGGCGCCAATCGACTAACCAAACCTTGCTCTAACATTCGGAATACTTAAATATGCTCATTCAGCTTGCACTCACCGGATTGATCGTTGCCCTGCTGCCGCTTTCCATGGTCTGGGTATCCAACGATTCTGACAAATACAGAAAATTAATCTGGATCACCCTCTTCCTTACCTTTGACTTGATCATGTTCGGTGCATTTACTCGGCTGACCGATTCCGGCCTCGGATGCCCTGATTGGCCCGGCTGTTATGGGCACGCAGACCCGATAAAGGCGCATGCAGATATCAGTGCCGCTGAAATCGCAATGCCTACCGGCCCCGTTACGGTCGTCAAAGCATGGATTGAAATGATTCATCGTTATTTCGCGATGGGCATCGGCGTTCTCATCGTTGCGATGATGCTGATCTCATGGCGCAGATGGTTGCAATCCAAACGTGCAGAATCAAAATTCTCGCCCACATTCCCGACATTTTTATTCCTATTCGTGTGCTTGCAGGGCGCGTTTGGCGCGTGGACAGTCACCATGAAACTGCAACCTATCATCGTGACGATTCATTTGCTATTGGGAATGGCTTTGCTCGCATTATTGGCTTGGTATGGTTCGCATTAAAGTATTCAGCCAAACATTCCGGCATCAGCCCCTTCTTTGCGCGCACCAACTGTGTTGGCGACCGTGCTCTTGGCGATTCAAATCGGGCTTGGCGGTTGGGTCAGCACCAACTACGCGGCACTGGCATGCACGGATTTCCCGTTGTGCGGCGGGGTGTTTTTACCCCCGATGGATTTTGCCAACGGCTTTACGATCTGGCGCGATTTGGGCATGACAGCCAACGGTGATTATTTGCCTTTTGATGCACTCACAGCGATTCACTGGACGCACCGCACATTTGCCTTCATCGTTTTTGCAATCGTTAGTTGGGTTGCGATTGTCGCCATGCGCACTGCCAGTTTGCACAGAACAGCGCGTTGGCTACTGATTTTGATGGGGCTACAGTTGTTGGTGGGGATCGCCACCATCTTCCTGCAACTCCCCTTGTTGCTGGCTGTCATGCACAACGGCATCGCAGCGCTTTTATTACTGCTACTGATTATTCTGAATCAGAAACTCAAGCATTAGTCACAACTACTTGCTGCCTCATCTTCGGCTTCAAATAGTGACGACGATGAGCCGTGATTACTTTGCGGCTTTATTGGCAGCCGGTTTCAGCGAGGTTGCGTGCGCCAGCCTGACACTCAATGCAGCACTCTTCTCTTCGACGTAATCACTGCCGTGATCAAAACGCCAAACCCAAGCACTGGCACGGCGCGTCTTGAATGTTGTATCTGTCCAGTAGTTTCCTGCTTTGGACTCGGGAAAATATGCTGACGCAAGTGTAGGGCCGGGAAAGGAGACGCTGCTATCCACGATGGTATTCAATTCAAAACGGCTGGGCAGATACCAGTCGTTATAGCCGCAGAATTTCTTGCTATTGAACTCTTTGATATATGACTCGGTATCACACGCACTCCCGACACATACGCCCCCCTTGGGTGTGCCTGCCCAACCGCCGTTCGTGACCTGATCCGAGTCATACCAACTGTAGGTATTGTTTATGTTCTGCAAACCTGCTTCGGTTGTTTTGACTTCCCAAATCAAACCTGTTTGATTGTCCAGCACACAAGCCCAAGGTTTTTTGGTGGGGTCACTGCCATCATTCACACTGCCATCCTGATTGATGCGCGTCATATCGAAAATAAACGGTTTGGGGCTCAAAGCCTCACCACAGCCGACCATGCCAAGCGAGCACAGCAATAGCAGCGCCATGTTTTTGCAAGACTGGTCGAAAGCGGAATGCGTCCTGCTGTTCTTAATTGATTTTTTCATTTTATAAACCTAGATTGGATGACTGGAGATACTCCAAAGAGCATGGTCGATTATCATTGAACGGTGCGCGATGTTCAAGCACAAAGAAACTTTTGAAAAGTACCGGTTCTTTCAATTGCATTCACTTCCCCATAATCTGTTCATTGATTTTCGGAGTAGAACGGGTAGCATGTTGACCGATTAGTGGTAGCAAATAACCGATGGAATCCGAGATTATGAAGATATTCGCCCTGTTGTATATCACCTCGTTTGCGCTCTTGGCCGGGTGTGACGGCAAAGATAGTAGAACGGTGTCATCCAGCACTTTGACCACCGATACACCTATCTCCCAAAATGCATCTGCTGCGGCCTCCCCCATCCCCTCAACGTCGTCTCTTGGCGAGAATGTGTATAAAAGCACTTGCAGTATTTGCCATCAATCCGGCCTAAGGAGCGCCCCCAAAATGGGCAGTGCACGCGACTGGGAACCCCGCCTTGCTCAAGGCAAGGAGACCCTTTACAAACGCGCTCTAAATGGCTACCGAGGTGAGAAAGGCTCTATGCCGTCGCGTGGATCCAATGCAAAACTATCAGAAGACGAGGTTAAAGCCGCAGTGGATTATATGTATGAGCATGCAATACCCGCCTGGGATATCGGGAAATAATTCCGTAGCAGAAACAATAGCCGACGCATTTCACGCCGACTATTGTTTAATATGCCTTTGATTTCGCCTACTGACTAACTGATTGTTTCCTTAGTTACTCGATGTTTGACTGCTACTACCTGAAACGGCTACAAGCACTTTAGGCGCGTTCAACCCATTCCACAGAACAGCACTGAATTTTTCCATCAGAGGATCAACTTCCTCATTCACTGCGACTGAGTAGGCAACTTTTTGAGTTGGCTCAAAATCACGCACAAAATCGGCTAACGCCTGATTAGATTGGCCGTAAAAGGCGATATTTATTGCATCCACCAACGGATCTGTTATTGCATTAGTGGCTAATAATGACACCGTAGTTGGTGCGCGATATTGGTCACGCTCAAAACTTGCCACAACAGCATCCACCTCGGTGTTAAGGGTGATGTTGATAAAATTCAGCGGATCCGCTTCAACTTTCGCCACTGCAACAACTTGGACCGCAACAGTATGTTGAAGATCACGCTCAAAGCTTGCGGTGATTGCATCCGTGCTGGCGAAAGAAAAGTTCGGAAGCAAAGCAACTGCAGCCAAGGAAAAAATAGATGTTTTGAATTTCATGGTCATACTCCTTAGTTATTGATGGATTGGAGACAAAATATTTGTCTACGACATATACCTAGCACTAACCATGCCACTTTTATATCTCAATAAATACATGTGATTAGCAATCTTCATGTACTCATAGAAATGTTAATATTGTTCACTATAAACGTTACAATTGAACATCTCTTAACATTTGAAGAGGATTGAACATCTATGATTAGCTTGTCAGGTTTAAAACAGTTTCTGGATAACTTGGAAGAGGGTGTCCTGTTTCTCAACCAACAGCGGCAGGTTGTAACAGTCAATGAGGCCGCCAGCCGCATGTTGGGAAAAGACCACAGCACGATTCTGAATAAACTTTGCCCCAGTCTTTTTGAAGGGACAGCCTGTGCTCGAAGTTGCAATCAAAGAGGGCATTGCACACTCATGAAGAAGGCGGTGGAGGAAAAAAAGATTCAGGACCTGGTCGTACCCCATGCGGATGGCACTCTAATAACGTTGCGCATGTGGGCCACCGTTCTGCCCTCCGAAGAAGGCTTGGGCTATTGTGCTGTCGTATTAAGAGATCGTACCCATGAAATGAAATTGGAAGAGGCTGCGAGCGACCGCTTGCGCCTCGGCGGCTTGATCGGACATAGCGAAGTCATGCAGGATTTATTTCGCAAAATATTACGGGCTGCAGCCAGCGAGGCCAGCGTGCTTATTACAGGCGAAAGTGGTACCGGTAAAGAACTTGTTGCACGCGCCCTGCATGACAACTCGAGCCGCAGCAAAGGGCCTTATATTCGAGTGCATTGCGCAGCCTTCCCCGAGAACTTGCTTGAGGGTGAATTATTCGGCCATGCACGCGGCGCGTTCACAGGTGCAACAACAGCACGTGAGGGTCGTTTCGAAGCAGCCAATGGCGGTACATTACTTCTAGACGAAATCGGGGAGATCCCGCTGAACATTCAAGTTAAATTGCTGCGTGTTCTACAGGAGCATGAGATTGAACGACTCGGCGAAAATCAAACACGCAAGGTGGATGTCAGGATTATTGCGGCGACTCACCGGGACTTGCCTGCTATGGTCAGTAGCGGTGAGTTTCGTGCAGACCTGTATTACCGATTGCGCGTACTGCCACTAACCGTTCCTGCACTGCGCAACCATCTGAATGACATCCCCTTACTGGCCAGTACGATGCTTACCAACATGCTCGCTCGCCAGCCCGGCCGAGACATCCAAATCTCCAACGAAACTCTCAAATTGCTTGAGACCTACCACTGGCCTGGCAATGTGAGAGAACTTGTGAATACATTGGAGTATGCAATGGTACACATGGATGGCACGATGATTCAGCCGCGCCACTTGCCGCCAGAATTGCAGGAAAGAAAATCGCAGCCTGTTCCGATGTACCTCAATGCATCCCCGGTCAATACAGCTACATTGGTGCAACGCTACTACCGCGCACCAACACTAGCCACACCCCAAGAAAAGGAGCTACTCGAAAATGCCTTAAAGGAGAGCGGAGGCAATAAAACTGTTGCTGCCGAGAGGCTCGGCATGTCGCGCACCACACTATGGAAGAGGTTGAAGCAACATAACATTAGCTAACAACTTGTTAACCGATTGAACTTAATCACCAACCAACACAGAACTAACGTGTCTGCGGCAATACTGACAGCGCCAATTGGAATATCTTTAACTCCTTCACCAACTGATCCAAGTCGGAAGAGGCAGCCCAATATTCCTTGATACGCACCCGCTCTACGCGGCTACGCAGACGAGGTTCTCTTACAGCCGTCAATCGCTCATCTGTCCATGCCACACCCAGTCGATGCAGACAGTCGCCATCCCTACACCCTGTGATAAATACACCATCGACACGGCCTTCACGCAGCGCATACTCTATAAATGAGGGGGGCAACATTGCGATACAAGGCAGACTGAAAACAGCAACACTTTGACTACGCAAAGCTTCGACGTTAGCTGCATTATCACATCCGACAACCAAGACGCGCACATCCCCTTCAAGCATGGCAATGCAATTCATCAGTGCGGTGCGCAAACCTGACATCTGCAACGAGGGCATCTTGATGTTGCTGATGTATTGCACCTCCCCTCTAAACGGACTGGAAGAGGGGCAAGCACCTACACATATTCCACAACTCACACAGCGGTTAGGTATTACTACCGCCTCTTCCGAAAAGTTCATGCCGTCTGTGCGTTTCTGCATGACTACTGCCTCATAGGGACAGTCGGCAACACATAGCCTACATCCGCTGCAATCCTTCAGGCTCACTTCGGCCACAGGTATC
>JADJZU010000041.1 GCA_016715625.1 Bacteroidota bacterium | reverse complement strand
GGCAGCGGTGTTGGTGGCAAAGGCAGCGTCTAAAATGCTTTGGTCAAAATACACTGCGGCCTGCGCCTCGTTGCCCACATTATTGAGGGCGATGGTGAGCAGATTGGTGGTGAGCTGGGTGCACAGGGCCAGGCGGGTGTCGGCAATTTCGGTGCGCTCGCCTGCCACGTTTCCTTCTCCGGCCAGTTCGTTATTGATGGAGCTGAGGTAGGTGGTCATCAGGGTGTTAAAGGCAGCGGCTTCGGCTGGCGGAAAATCGGCCAGGTGGGCATTCATAGCCGCCTGAAAACGCTGGGCGATGGTTTGAAAAACAGCGTTGGTGGCCGCATCATACTCGGTGAGGCCCTGCGGATAAAACTCCAGATACACCGGGCGGTTGGCGCGGTAGGTGTAGTCCAGGAGCGGTTCAAACTCGCGAATCTTGTCGTGCACGGCTTTTTGAGCATTGGTTTTGGCCAGGGTAAGGGCTTTGGAAGAGGCCTCCAGGGTGGAGGCATCTACCAGGTTGCCCGCAAAATTACTGTAGGCGGTGGTGATGGCAGCCAATATGGCCCCGTAAATACCTCCGGGATTATTGACCGTAAGGCGCTGAATATGGCTTTCGGCAAATTGGCGCAGCCGCTCGCGGCTGATTTGCGGACTCATGAAAAGGATTCTGAAATACTTGATAAGGTCTATCATACTTTTGGGTTTTATTTTTACTGAAAACTGGGAGACTGAGCATTTCTATAGCTATACATGAGCCTCAGCCGGTGGCGCATGAATTTTATTGTTTTCTATAATCCCTCCTGAAAGATTACTGCCCCGTTATTGTTTTCTATAATGCCTTGGGAAGGTTCCACACCCGTTATTGTTTTCTATAATGCCTTTGGGAAGGTTTCCACACCCGTCATTGTTTTCTATAATGCCTTTGGGAAGGTTCCCACACCCGTTATTGTTTTCTATAATGCCTTTGGGAAGGTTCCCACGCCCGTTATTGTTTTCTATAATGCCTTTGGGAAGGTTCCCACGCCCGTTATTGTTTTCTATAATGCCTTTGGGAAGGTTCCCACGCCCGTTATTGTTTTCTATAATGCCTTTGGCATCATTCACTGGCCCATTGCATTTTTCTGCATTAGCTATGGCTACACACCGTTTGGGGATAGTAACTGTGCCCAAAAGCCCGCAAGCCATATCCAATGCCGTGAGGAGTTTTAAAGCAGATGCCCCGCTGCCCCGAAAAAGTATATTTGAAAGTGTCGCAATATTGCGACCATTAAGAACCGGATTGGCGCCAGCCACCGGCCTTGCTAATGGGCCGGCAACTATCCCGGCAGATAAATAACCTGGTGTAAAAGGAAGCTCCACAGCGTTTAGCATTTTTGAACTACACAAATGAGCACAAGGTGAGGCGTTTGCAGTATCCCCATATATGGGGACACAAAACTGTTTTCCTACGGTTATATTTGTTATCGCAAACCAACCCGCACTGCCCCACTCATGAGCACCCCTACCCCGGCCCTGTTACAGATAGATGCTTTGCAGCAAGAAGCAGAAGCGCTGCTGAGGCAAAAGAAAACAGCCGAAGCCCGCGCACTATTTGAGCAGGTGCAGCAGCAGGCGGGCCATATCGGCTACCATCCGGCACTGGCCCGGGCGCACTGGGGTTTATGCCACGCAAGCCGCCTGCAAGGTGCCTTTGCCGGGGGCATAGCCCATGGCAAGCTGGCCGTAAAGCACGCGCGCGCCAGCCGGCAGCAGCCCCTGTTGCTGCAGTGCCTCAGCGAACTGGCCGCCAACTGCCAATTGCTGCGCCAATATGCCGCCACCAGGCGCCACTATCGCAGTGCATTACTGCTGGCCCAAAAACTAAACGACCTGCCCCAATTGGTGCACCTGCACAGCTGCCTGGCCTGGCTGCACCGCACCACCGGCAGCCTGACCACCGCGCTGCAGCATGCCCACCAGGCGGTGTTGCTGGTGGCGGAAGTTAAAGACCTTACCTTACCGGCATAGCCTGCATGGGCATGGGGTGGTGCTGCAGCGAAACCGGCAACGATGACCTGGCCATCGATTATCACCTCCGCAGCCTGGCTGCCCTGGAGCAGGCCAACCTGCCTTTTCAGGTAGCCAATGCCCTCGATAACCTGGCCGAAACCTATGGCGAGCGGCAGCAGTGGGAAAAGGCCGAGGCTTACAAACTGCGCTCCTATGCCATTCGCGAAAAGGGCACCAACCCCTACATTAAACTGCTTACGCAGCTGAGCATGGCGCGCCTGTATATCCACACCCACCGCTATCCGGTGGCCGAGCTACACCTGGCACAAGCCACACAAATGGCCGGGCAGCATTACCCGGCCCTGCTCTATGAAGTGCACCGCGACCAGGCCCTGCTGCACATGCACACACAGGCATGGCCGCAGGCGATAGCGGCCCTGCAGCTTTTTTGGCAAAACAGAAAGCAGGCAGGCGACAAAACCGACCTTACCCATGCACACCTGCAGCTTGGATTGTGCTACACCGCCACGCAGCAGTATAAAGAGGCAGATAAACATTTGCAGACTGCCCTGGCAACAGCCCACCGGCAAAAATCGCTGAAGCAGCTCGAAAAAATATACGAAGCCCTGTCGGCTCTGGCCCGGGAGCAGCAGCAACACAAAGAAGCATTGGAGTATCTGCAGCTATACAACCACTACCGCGAGCAGCGCATTAACCAAACCACCGAGCATCGCATCGTGCTGATGCAAATGCAATATGAAACGCAAAAGAAAGATGAAGAAATAGCCGCACTCCGGCAGCAACTGCAGGCCGGGCACACTCCGGCTGTGGCTGCGCAATACGGTCTGTCGCCCCGCGAGCGCGAAATACTGCAACTGCTGGTGGCCGGCAACAGTTACAAAGCCATGGCACAAGCCCTCCGCATAGAATACGAAACCGTGCGCACTCACCTCAAGCGCCTGTATGCCAAACTGAGCGTAAGCAACAACACCGAGGCCGTGGCCAAGGCTGTAAAGGAAGGATTAGTGTAACCCATGCAAAAAAAAGTGCTGCCAAAGCAGTTCCTTGTTTACATCATACACATCCCACACCGGTTCTTATATTAGCTACATGATTAGGCTACGAAAACGCACCTGCCTGCCGCTGGTCCTGCTGCTGCTGATAGCAGGGCAGCGGGCCCATGCGCAGTTTACCACTGCCATAGACGCCATTAACGTAAAGGGCGATGCCGGTGGCGTGGAAATGATCTGGAAAATAAAAGCGGGCAACACCTGCAACGGCATACAGATTTTACGCTCGCTGGATAGTATCAGCTTCAGCACCATAGGCACCATCGAAGGCGTGTGCGGCAGCCTGGAGGAGGCGCAGGTATACACCTTCACCGACCTGCAGCCCGTTCCCAACCGCATCAACTACTACCGCATTCTGCTCAACGACCTGGGCTACTCGCACACGGTTTCGCTGCCGGTAATTGCCGTGCAGGCCAATGGCTATCTGTTGTTTCCTCATCCGGCATCCAACTTTATGAATCTCTACTTCAGCAATGCCACCCTGCGCGAGCAAACCCTCTCTATTTATAATGTGCAGGGCCAGCCGGTAGCCACCACCACCACCAGTGCAGAACAGATTAATCTCCACGTAAGCCAATATCCCGCGGGGCTTTATACCTTTCGCCTGTTACCCCTCAACCTAAGCGGCAAATTTTACATCCTTCATTAAATACAATAAACATCCAACAACATGAAAAAAACAAGCATCCTCCTGAGCGCCTTTGCAGCTACGCTGCTCCTTTTTGGCATAGCCGCCTGCAAAAAAGAAGCCACCGGCACCGACCTCGACCTGCTCAATAAAGCCAAAGCCACCGCAGGCTTTGTGTGGTATAAAAATACCGATGCCCTGCTGCCCCGCAGCAGCGGCAGCGGCCACAGCGAAGCGTTGCTGCGCACCCGCTACAATGCCACCGCAGCCGCATCGCTCGATACGGCTTTTAAAGTAAGCAATGCCGCTTCCTTTGCCGAAGGTTCGCTGATTGTAAAAGAACTGCACACCAATGCCAGCACCCTCAGCCGCTATGCAGTGCTCTATAAGCAAAGCACCCACCCCGATGCCGATGCCAATGGCTGGGTATGGGGCTATATAGATGCCGATGGCAAAGTGGCCGAGCCGGCTGCCAACAAAGGCAGCGCCTGCCGCAACTGCCACCTGCAGGCGGATAATATCGACTACATGCTTATGAATAAATACTTCCCTTAAGGCAATTGCCCTAAGGCCGCCCGCTGAATAGTAAACGGCCATGCTTTCATTAAAATCCGTGTAGTAAAAATTGTAGGGCAATTCTATTTTCACCCCTCCATGAAAGCCTCTAAAGAAACACTGCTGCAAGCCTATCGGCTGATGTGCACGGCAAAAACCCTGTCGGAATTGTATGAAGCGCGGAAAGACATCTGTGCCAAATATGTGCATGCCACCTCGCGCGGGCACGAGGCCATTCAGCTGGCCACCGCTTTGCAATTAAAGCCGCAGGATTTTGCATTCCCTTACTATCGCGATGATGCCATGCTGCTGGGCATGGGATTCAGCCCTTACGATTTAATGCTGCAGTTAATGGCCAAGGGAACCGATTATTTTTCGGGCGGAAGAACCTATTACTCGCACCCTTCTTCCAACCGGCCCGATTTGCCCAAAATCCCCCATCAGAGTTCCGCCACCGGCATGCAGACCATTCCGGCCACCGGCACCGCGCAGGGGCTGCAATACAAAGAGCAGCAGAAGCTGGTTCAATATAAGCGGGGCGAAGAACCGGTGGTCCTTTGCTCGCTGGGCGATGGCGCACTCACCGAAGGCGAAATAAGCGAGGCATTGCAAATGGCTGCATTGCACAATTATCCCATCATTTATCTGGTGCAGGATAATGAATGGGACATCAGTGCCCATGCCAGCGAGGTGCGCAATCAGGATGCCCCCGATTATGCCAAAGGCTTTAAAGGCCTGAAGGTGGAAAGCATTGATGGAACCGATTTTGCCGAATGCTACGAAACCATGAGCCGGGTCGTCAACTATGTGCGCACCCACCGCTCTCCTTATCTGGTGCATGCCAAAGTGCCGCTGCTCAATCACCACACCTCCGGAGTGCGAAAGGAATGGTATCGCCCGAAAGAAAATCTGGAACGCGATCAGCTGCGCGATCCGTACACCAAGCTAAACAAGCAACTGCTTGTATGATAAAATCGCCACAGCCGATGAGCTAAACCGCATAGAGCAGGAGGTGGCGGACCAGGTCAATACCGATTTTGAAAGTGCCCTTCGTGAGCCCAACCCAAGCGAATCCGATTTATACACCCACATTTTTGCCCCCACCCCCGTTACCGAAGAATCGGGAGAGCGCAGCCCCTCCGGTGCCGAAACCGTGGTGATGGTAGATGCAGCGCTACATGCTGTAGACGAAATTCTTCGCCAGCACCCCGATGCTTTATTGTATGGCCAGGATGTGGGAGGAGAATTAGGCGGAGTATTCAGAGAAGCCGCTTTGCTCGCCAAAAAATATGGCGACCAGCGGGTGTTCAACACGCCCATTATGGAAGCCTATATCATTGGTTCCACCGTGGGCATGAGCGCCTCGGGCTGCAAACCCATAGTGGAGGTGCAGTTTGCCGATTACATTTTCCCGGGCGTCAATCAACTGTTTACCGAGGTATCGCGCTCCTGCTATCTCAGCAATGGCAAATATCCCGTGCAGGCATTAATCCGCATCCCCATTGGGGCCTATGGCAGTGGCGGACCTTACCATTCCTCTTCGGTAGAAAGTTTTGTATTGCAAATGAAGGGGATTAAAGTTTGCTACCCGAGCAATGCAGCCGATATGAAGGGGCTGATGAAGGCCGCTTTCCACGACCCTAACCCGGTAGTGATGTTTGAACATAAGGGGCTATACTGGAGCAAGGTAAAAGGAACCGAGTTAGCAAAATGTCCCGAGCCCGATGAGCATTACATAGTGCCTTTGGGTAAGGCCAGAACCGCCCTGGAAGCCAGCGAAGAGATGCTGGCAAACGGCACTACCGTGGGTGTCATTACCTATGGCATGGGCGTTCACTGGGCAATCAATGCCGCAAAGCATTTCACCGGACAGGTGGAAGTGCTCGATCTGCGCACGCTGAATCCACTGGATGAAACAGCCATCTACGCTTGTGTAAAAAAACATGGAAAGGTTTTGGTGCTTACCGAAGAAACCATCACCCATTCATTTGCCGAAGCCTTAGCCGGAAGAATTTCATCCAACTGCTTTCAGCATCTGGATGCCCCTGTAAGCATACTTGGAGCGGCCAATACGCCCGCCATTCCGCTCAACGAAAATCTGGAGAAAGCCATGCTGCCCAACACAGAGAAAGTAACAGCAGCTCTGGAAAAACTACTTAACTACTAATACCAATCAGCCTTAAAAAGAAAGAGCCCCGCAATGCGGGGCTCTTTCTTTTTATCCTTTCAGAATCTTAAACTCTGTTCTTCTGTTAATAGCACGTCCGGCCGGGTCGTCTTTACCCTCCTCGGTTTGGTTAGGCACCTTAGGTTTGCTTTCGCCATAACCCTTAGGCACCATTCTGTCCTTCGCTATTCCTTTACTTATCAGGTAATCTACGCAGCTCTGTGCACGCGCCTGAGACAAGCGAAGGTTGTCGGCATCTTTACCAATGGCATCTGTGTGTGCACTCAACTCAATAACAAAGGTTTCGTTTTCCACCAGAATACCATAAAGATTATCCAATACTGCTTTGGAGTTTTCGGTGAGGGTAGCCTTACCAAACTCATACAATACATTCTGCAGTGTGTATTCCTTGTTCAACACCAGCTTATCAATAGAGATATCCTTACGGATAGTATCTATAGTTCCTAAATCTCTGGTAGCAAGTGGGGTAGTTACTGCAAAATAGCCTTCTTTCTTGGTCACTATTTTGTAGTCTTTATTCATGTCTACATCAAAGGTGAAGTAAGGCGTGCTGTTCATGTAATAAACAGTTTTTTCCATACCATTTGGATATATCTCAAACAAGGTAACAGTGGCACCTGTAACGGGTGCATTGGTTCCCAACTCGTTGATAGCTCCTTTTAATACATAAGCGGCCTTGCGCACATTCAGATTGTTCTGAATAGTATCTTCATCGGGCAATCCTTTTGTGGTGATGCTCTCTGCTTTAGTTTGAAATCCGGGACGCTCCACTTCCACTACATAGTCGGTTTCAGGAGCCAGTTTAAAGAAGTAATAACCATCTCCTTTTCCACCGGCACCGGGTTTGCTGCCCGGGGTAGCACTATTGGGAGCATTTGTTCCGGCAGGGTTAGCTGCATTTGCAGCAGCTACAGCACCCGAAGAATCTATAGACACAAGCACCTTGGTTCCGTCTTCTAACTTGCGGTATAACTTAAATGTTGCTCCTTTTAGAGTGCCGCCACCATCTTCGCCATCTTTAAACACCATTCCCTGAACGGCATACTTAAAGTTGGTCCAATAGAAAATATCATCCGATGCGGTTTTAATACCGTTCAGAGGAACACTGCCTTCTCTGTTGGAAACCAGGTAACCTTGTGTTTGATCGGTGCTGCGGCTGTAATAAAGATCATCCGCACCGGTGTTTACAGGAGAGCCAACATT
The DNA here is from genome assembly GCA_016715625.1 of Bacteroidota bacterium. Classification (GTDB taxonomy): domain Bacteria; phylum Bacteroidota; class Bacteroidia; order Chitinophagales; family LD1; genus Bog-950. The sequence continues at coordinate 13,886 of JADJZU010000041.1, read as the reverse complement.
CACAACATCTCCCCAACCCAAATCTGCAGTTTCGCTGCTTTTAAACACATCAAATCCTCCAAAACCGGGATGCCCGTTTGAACTGAAGTAAAGTGTCTTGGTGCTGTCATCAAAGAAAGGAGTCACCTCGTCTCCGGGTGTGTTGGCAGGTCCTTTTAAAATTTTAGGCCCTTTAAAGTCTCCGTTTTGCGTACGGATAAAATACCAGATATCCATGCCACCTACTCCACCTTCGCGGTCCGATACGAAATAAACAATATCCATTCCATCATCTGAAGTGCGCACGGATGGCTGGGTAGAAGTTGATTTCTCTTTTTCGTTGATGGGTTCAGGTATACGGGTTACATTGCTAAACTGGCCATCATTATAATCGGCTACAAATAAATTACAGAGCGGGCGATCATCATCCACTTCCAGGCATTTAGTAAAGTAGAAACGGTTGGCGGCTTTATTAAAGGTTCCATTCCCTACGGTGTAGCCTTTCTCATTGATTTCTTCATTCTCCACTAATTTACCTTTCATCCATTCCCCGCCCCCTTTTATGCTGGAGTAAATGGCATAATCTCTTTTCGATTTTGTTCCCTCAAAAAATATCAGTGAATCTCCACTGCTCAATCCATCCACACGCATACTGGAATAGTAAAGTTTATCTTCACCAATGCCGAATGGAGATGCTTCTGTGTAAGATTTATTGATACCGGTTCCGGCAGAAGAGATTTTAACTTTTGCTTTCTTGGAAGTTTTAGCAAACTCACAACCGGCAATTTCCAAATCGGCCAGTTTCTTGAAGCGGTCGTTTTCGTCCACGGGCTGATACTTGCTTCTAAAACGATTTAAATATTCAATAGCTTCATCATACTTACCATTTCTGTGCAATACCTGACCATAGTAGTAACCACCTTTATTGAATAACACTTGGTCCTCTTTCTCCCACACTTTCAATTTTGTCTTTTCTCCGGGCTTAATTGAATAGAATTTTGCAAAAAACACCTCGGCATTTTCATAATCGCGAGCCTGCAACAGCGACATGGCTAGCCAAAAAGTAGCATACCGGTTATCGGGGTTCTGGCGAACTACATCTTTATAATATTCCGATGCTGTATAAAAATAAGATTCAGCATAAAATTTATCCGCAATCTTTAATTCTGTGTTAGGGTTCTTGGAGTTAACCCGGTTGGTCTGTGCGCTGGCAAACGATGCACAGGCCAGTATTGCTATCAGTGTCAGGGTAAATACTTTGTTCATCTTCTGGTGTGTTTTTGTGTCCGGAGAAAAGAAGTTTTTCTATAAATAAAACCTGCACCGAGTGTGGAGCAGGTTTTAATGGTTTTTTTATGCTGTAAAAGAAAGCTGCCAACCATTAAAATCTGCGGCTTGGCAGACTCTTGTTGGCTTTAAATGACTTAACTGTTTCGCCTACGTAAGCAAGCGATATTTCAAACCCTCCCTGATTTCTGCTGGCGGTTTTCAATTGTGAAATGTTTACGTCATAGGCAAATCCCAAACGCACATTACGAAACTCCATTTGAGCCATAGGAATCACTGCATCCGGAGTAGTTCCACCCACACGGAATCGGGCTCCCACGCTAATGCTGTTGTTATTTCTGAAACCGGTATTGAAATAGTAGGTAGCGCTCAAACCGGGTAACATTTCCATAAACGGCTGCTGATACATAAACAGGAACTCAGGAGAGATGGATACCTTCTTTTTCTTATCGAGGAATGCTTCAATGCTCAAATCCGCGTTGAACTTACGAGGCAATACACTCTTTTTGTCTTTCTCACCGGTTTGCTGATTAGTTACAAAAGACTGCTTAGGCTCAATCAAGTGATAAGCGCCAAAGCCAACCCCTAAGCGAACTTTGTCTTTAAAGTTTGAACGCCAGTAAAGTCCTGCATTAAAGTCGCCTTGTAGAAGTCCTCTTTGAAAATCTTCATTAGAAGCATTTTTAGGAGTTTGATTGTGACCCAAGAACTGATCACCAAACAATGGATCTTCTACTCTTTTCTGTATGAATGCTCCTTGTAAACCAATAGACAAACGGTGATTACCCAATTTACCGAATCCCTTATGATAAGCTATAGATAAGTTTGCATTCAAAACCGAAAGACCTGCCTGACCGGAGCGGTCGTTAAAGAACCCTACACCAATAGCAAGCTTGTCTGTGCGGAGGTAGCCTTCAACATGCAAAAATCAACATCGGCACCTACCGTTTGAAAGCCGTATTTCTGGCTTGTAACGCTGGTCCATTGCTGACGATAAATAGCTGCCAATCTGAAACTTCCATCATAGTTACCTACCAAAGATGGATTAAGCCAGGATGCATGCGTGTAATATTGAGAAAAGTGAAGATCCTGCGCTTGAACTGAAAACGAAGCCATTAATGCAAGAACAATAAATGAACTTCTAAGGTGTTTTGTAAAGAGATGCATATTGTCAGGGTTAGTTAGTGAATGCGTCCCAAATCTACAAAAGGTTTTTATTATGCAAATAGCTAGGCCCTAAAAAGTCCTTTTTTTTTTGAACACTCCCAAAAGGTAGGATGTTGGGCCTATCAAAAACCGGAAATTCGGTTCAATTCCTGAACTAATTGCTCCGTTAACTTCTTTCGTTCATACTTTTCCACCTCCGGCCTATTGGGATGCATATCTGTACTGGATTTTAATGCCTGTTTGATAGCTTGAAAATCGTTCGGATGCACCACTATCCCCGCCTTGGACGCTAGCAAAATTTTAGCAGAATCATTATCGGGCTGAGCCGTACATAAAATTGGTTTGCCGGAGGCCATGTACTCGAAAAGTTTGCCGGGTATTACGTATTTAAGATACGCATCGGCCGGTGTTAAAAGCAGAAGCAAATCAGCAGCCCGCTCGTAGGCTATTGCTTCGGCATGATCTACATACCCTGTAAAAACGGAGTAGGCCAGTAAGCCATTCTCACGAATATCACTCATGGCCGCCTCGTGTATTTTACCGACAAAAATCAACTGTAGCTTTTCTCCAAAGTCCTTATTCTCGTTCACTAATTCCCTGAGGGCCTTCCAAAGGCATGAGGAATTGAGCACATCATACAAAATACCTACAAATACTATCTTGAATTTTGCATCGGATAAATTCAATTCGACATCCGCTTTAAAATCGTCTTCGTCATAACCGTTAGTGATAGCTGTCACTCTGGTTTTTGTGAGCTTTTGAAAATTATCCCGCACCGTGTTGTGCGCTACCACCACTGCATCCGCATCAGCCAAAACACCATGAAAGAGCTTTTGATGCTTCGCCTTAGCTAAAGAGGAAGTCTTGAACCCATGAAAGTCCAGTATCTCTATCCATGGATCGCGGAAATCAGCTAACCATGGAATGTTGAATTTCGATTTCAGTTGCTGAGCAATGAGGTGCATACTGTGTGGTGGACCGGATGATACGATTACATCAACGGGCTGCTTGGCCAGATAGCCGGATAGGAACTTAACAGAAGGTTTTATCCAAGTGACACGCGCATCGGGAATAAAAAAATTACCCCGAATAAAATTTCCAACAGCTTTCTTTATTGCGGAAAAATAACCGGGCTTGTTTGCTGCATTGGCAGACGAAGCCACCACTCCCCCAAAGTATTTCTGTATTTCAAAAACAGGTTGCCGCAGTATTTCTACTCCTTCGGGTATTTCTTTCAGGAAACTTTTATCGAGTTCCTGCACAAACGGCTCTTCAGGAGTATAAATAACGGGTTCCCATCCAAAACTTCGTAGATGTTTAACGAATTTAACCCAGCGCTGTACTCCGGAGCCTCCAGTTGGTGGCCAGTAATAAATAATTATGAGCACGCGCTTCAACGGAAACTATTTCTTTTTTGATTTTGGCTGATCTGTTGCCTGTTTGGGTCTTTTTGGTTCCTCTGTTTCTAACGTAGTCCACTCTTTTTTCAAAGAAAATCCAAGTGTGCCGATAACAAAGGCAAAAAGCAAGAACGATCCGGCATAGGCTATTTTACTGCCAGCCACTACGCTTTCCGGTTGAAATCTGAATGTGATGGTGTGTTTACCAGCTGGTACATTTAACGCTCTTAACACATAATTTACCCGGCCATAGGGCACTTCCTTTTCGTCTATGAACGCCTTCCATCCATGATTGTAAAACACCTCCGAAAAGACAGCCAGTTGCGGTTGAGCTGCATTACTTTCATAACTGAGAATATTGGGGCTATAAGTCAATAAACGAATGCTGCCCGAACTGTCAAATGATGCAGGTGCATTCAAAATGTTTTTGTAACGCACATCCGCTACAGCATACCAACGAGTATCTAAGTCGGTAAGTGCAGCCATTTCCGCATCCGCATTATCGGCCCACTTTAGTTCCGAAACAAACCATGCATTTCCTAACGCATCCGGATTTCGCTGAGCAGCCGGTTGTTTATTCTGTGGATTTTCGACTATAAAATACTTTGTATTGAGCATATTCAAGACCCGCATGTTGTTTTTAGAAATCTGATTCTCTATCAAATCCTGATAGCGGATAAGTTTGGCAGCATGATAGCCGCCAATGCTCTTGTGATAGTAAGAGGTCATAGCATCGTTAAAAGGATCGCGAGTAACGTTAAATACGCGGTAGTGAGGGTCTGTATCTTTGAGAATATCCACGTCTGCCTGGCTTACCGGATGGCTTCCCTGCTCACTGGCTTCCACAAAGTTGGAAGAATTCAAATAGCGCTTGGCCACCATAAATCCATCCAAAAACAAAACGGTGGCGATAGCAACTGTAAAAATGGTTGCTGTGGTTTTCTTTTGAATAAAACTCCAAAGTAACCCTGCCACCACTATCATAAAGAAAATAGAACGAAACGCATCGGCACGAAGCATGGATGCGCGCTCCGTTTTTATTAGACCAAGCATCTCTGCATTGTTCTTGGCCAGCTCAGCATCGTTGGGTGCGGCATACGAATAAGTAAAACTACCCAATACACCCACCAGCACAACCAAACCAATTGAGATAGCCGAAGACACTTTCAATTTCTTCAGCAATTCATCTCCTGAGATTTTTCCGGACAAGATTTCATGCAATCCCATTATACCCAAAAGCGGTATGGTTACCTGTGCAATGACTAAAGCCATTGCCGGTGTTCTGAATTTATTGAAGAAAGGTAGCAGATTAAACATCCACCCAAAAAACGGAGTGTTTTTCCCAAACGATAAGAACACCGCAAACAAAGTGATGGCAAGCAAGGCCCATTTGTAATTTGTGCGAACGACAAAAAACGAGAATATGAACAGAAAAAACACCCCTGCACCAACATACACCGGCCCGGATGTAAAGGGTTGATTACCCCAGTAAAGTAAACTTCCTACATAGCGTTTAACCTGCTCCATATCATAACCTGAGCCTTCAAATTTTTTTACCGCTGCATTATTGTCGCTCAGTGTATTTCCGCTTCCGCCTCCTTTCATGTTCGGGATGAGCAGTGTAAATATTTCACCGTCAGCCGCTCCATAACTCCACCGGGTAGCATAATCAAAATCAAGTCCGCCTCCTTTGGTGGCTTCCTTTTTTTGCGTTAGTTCTGATGTGCCACCACGAATCGTTTCCTTGGCATACTCCTGAGTGCTCCAGAGATTGCCCACATTAGGCAGTAAAGCCAACAGACCTGCTATTACCAACGCGGCACTGGCTTTTGCGAAACGGGGCAACTGCTTTTCCAATACACCCTCTACAAAGAAGTAGAGTGCACTGAGCCCAAGCATCATCAAAATATAGTAAGCCACCTGTAAGTGGTTGGCATCAATCGCCATGGATAAAAAGAGTGCAGTAATGGCAGCCCCTAACAAGATATTTTTTCTGTAGGCCAGTAACACTCCACCAAGAACAGGTGCCATTAAGCTCATAGCCTGTACTTTGGTATTGTGACCGGCCTCAATAGAAATAAGTGTAAACGTAGAAAGTCCATAGGCCAAAGAGCCTGCAATACTGAGCGTGGGTGAAATATCAAGACACAAAAGCAATATGTAAAAACCAAAGAAGCTGAGAAACATTAGCACCGATGCATTGGGGAAAATAATCATCAATCCCTTCACCAGTTTATTCACAAAATTACCGGCCCAATGCATCGATATCTGGAAAGCTGGCATCCCGCTAAAGAGCCTTCCGGTCCACAACGCCTGATCGTCCGGATGAGCTGCATTCCAATCGTTTATTTCTTTGCTCATCCCCTCCCATTGAGTAACATCACCCTGACTAAGCGTCATCCCTTGATAATAGGGCAAGAAATAAATGATGGTAAGCAGCGAGAAAATAGCTACGGCTATAGCGTGTGGCAAAAATCTTTTTTGCATAGAGGTTGTTTAATCGCGTGAAAATAAAAAATACAACATGAGGGCACGCAAACCAATTCACAGGCTCTTCACTTGGAGCAACTTCTCCACAGCGCACAAATATTAGTAGTGGTTTTTTACCATTTTTGTGAAACAATAATTTAAACATGGAGCACGACACTATATTGGTAACCGGTGCCGGAGGGCAAATTGGAACAGAGTTGGTAATTGCCTTGCGCAAAATTTATAAAAATGTAATTGCCTCCGATTTGAAAGAGCCTAATCAGATTCTGAAAGAAAGCGGTGAGTTCATCCGGTTAGATGTATTATATAAAAACGGCTTATCCGATTGTGTAAAGCGTTTTGGCATCACACAGATTTATCATTTAGCAGCAGTATTATCGGCAACCGGGGAAAAAATCCAGAGTTAGCCTGGCGAATCAACATGAAAGGACTTCGGAATATTTTAGATGTATGTGTAGAGCATAAGGTCAAAAAACTGTTCTTCCCATCCACGATAGCGGTTTTTGGTCCCACCACACCCAAAGTGAACACTCCGCAATTTACAGTGATGGAACCTAACACCATTTATGGTATATCTAAACAAGCCGGTGAGCGCTGGTGCGATTGGACTTTTCAGAAAAGAGGATTGGATGTACGCAGTTTGCGATACCCCGGTCTTATATCTTACAAAACCAAAGCCGGAGGTGGCACCACCGATTATGCGGTGGACATATTTTTTGAGGCAGCAGAGCACAAAAAATACACCTGCTTTTTAAAAGAAGATACCGTATTGCCCATGATGTATATGCCGGACGCTATACGAGGCACTATCGAATTGATGGAAGCTCCGGCAGAAAAAATCTCCGTGCGAAGCGGTTACAATTTTTCGGGATTCAGCTTTGCCCCCCGAGATTTAGCAATAGAGATACAGCAACATTTGCCGGACTTCAAAATCAATTATGAACCGGACTTCCGGCAAGGTATAGCCGAAAGCTGGCCGCAAAGTATAGATGACGCTGTAGCCCAAAGCGACTGGGGATGGAGAGCCGAATACGACCTCCGTAGAATGACAAAGGATATGCTGTTCCATGTAACAGCAGCACAATCTGTATAGTTTTTACTCAAAGATTTTGACAAACCGTTGGTAAAATAGATTCAATTTCTATTTTTGCCGTCCCTTAATTGAAAAGTTCTTTTAATAGTTGGTGAGGTGGATGAGTGGCTGAAATCAGCAGTTTGCTAAACTGCCGTACTGGTAAAACGGTACCGAGGGTTCGAATCCCTCCCTCACCGCACCTCACTTTGGAAAATATTCGGGGTGTAGCGCAGCCCGGTTAGCGCACCTGCTTTGGGAGCAGGGGGTCCCAAGTTCGAATCTTGGTACCCCGACTTAAAAAAACTCAATCAAGAAATTGGTTGGGTTTTTTTTATGCTGATGGCTCCCCATTTTAATAACAGATTTTTTCTGTAAACAGCTATAGCTCTATTGCTGACCTCCAAAGAATAGTGGTATTAATTCTATATAGATTTCGAGGGTCGATTAAACTTTCAGGAATGCAGATTATCAGACTCAAGTAAGTGCAGTATATTTTATCCACATTTAAAAGCTGTCAGTAAAATGAGGATAATGACATATGAAAAATTGCATATTCGCGTTCTCATAAAATACAAACCAAAAACAACAGTTATGAAGAAATTAATTTTCATTTTTTGCAGTTTAGTCCTTTCTCTTCCCTCGTTCAGCAGTGTTGCTGAGAGTGATGCAGTGCTTGATTTCAGAAATATATTCTGGGGTGTAAGCAAGGACAGCTGCTATCGCGATGGACAAAAAATAGAGTTCGTAAAAGACCGCCAAAGTATGTTGAAGAATGCATACTATATAAACGGAGATGACCCCATGATAGGCGCTATCAAAACAGATAGAATTCTATATCTGTTCAATGATGAGAATCGTTTTTACAAAGTATTTGTTCAAGGTGCTGTTGAACTGACAGAGCAAATGAAGTTTGTAATGACGTATAAGTTTGGTGATTTTAAAAACGAAAGTTGGGTAGACGACCGTCACATTATGCAATGGCTGGTAAAAGATGTGAAGTTTACCTTGACCGAAGTAGCCAAAAGCAGATTTGAATTGACTATTGAAAGTAACTGGCAAGCCAGCGAAGACTACAAGAAAAATACTTCTGTAGACGATTTCTAGTCTTTCATCTTCATAAACTAAAAAATCCCGGCTAGCCGGGATTTTTTAGTTTATGATATAGCCACTTTACGTATTCAGTGGCCTGTTCTCGGTAGCCGTTAAGCAGGCTTCTTTAAAAGCCTCTGTATAAGTTGGATGTGGATGACTCATACGTGCAATATCCTCTGCACTAGCGCGATACTCCATGGCTACTACGCCCTCAATAATAAGGTCTGCAGCACGAGCGCCTATGATATGAACACCCAATATTTCATCGGTATTTTTATCGGCCAGCACTTTTACAAATCCATCTAAATCGCCACTCGCTCTTGCGCGGCCCAATGCCCGAAAAGGGAATTTGCCTGATTTATACGCCACTCCCTTTGCTTTTAAATCATTTTCTGTAGCTCCAACACTTGCTGCCTCGGGCCATGTATAGGCCACTCCGGGAATCAAATTATAGTTGATGTGCGTTTTTTGTCCGGCTATGTATTCGGCTAGCATTACGCCCTCCTCCTCCGCTTTGTGAGCCAGCATGGCACCCCGCACTACATCTCCAACGGCATAGATGCCGGGAATGTTCGTTTCCAAATGATCATTGACCGCAATACGTCCCTTTTCATCTTTTACCACTCCTGCTGCTTCCAGATTTAATCCATCGGTATAAGGTACTCTGCCCACTGCCACTAAGCAATAATCGCCTTGTATCAACACCTTTTCGCCTTTCGTATTTTCAGCAGTTACAGTTACAGAGTTATCTTTAACAACTGCGCCACTCACTTTATGCGATAGCAAAAATTCCATGCCTTGTTTCTTCAAAACACGTTGCAACTCTTTACTTATATCCTCGTCCATCGAAGGGACAATTTTATCAAGATACTCTACCACAGTAACTTTTGCCCCCAGTCGCAGATACACAGAACCCAGTTCTACACCAATGATTCCCCCACCAATAATCACCAAATGCTTAGGTACTTCATTCAAAGAAAGGGCCTCCGTGGAAGTAATAATTCTGCGCTTATCTACTTTTATGAAAGGGAGTTGAGTTGGCTTTGATCCGGTGGCAATCACAATTTTATCCGCTTCAATCTCCTGTTTCTCGCCTTTGCTGCCGGTAATGGCTATTTTATTTTTGGAGACGAACGAACCGATTCCTTTATAGGCGTCAATCTTGTTCTTCTTCATGAGAAATGCAATACCATCGTTGTTCGCTTTCACTACACCATTCTTGCGCTGAACCATCCGGCTGAAATCAAAACTCAAATCGTTATGAGTAATTCCATGTTCAGCAAAACTTTTTTGAGCATTGTGAAAATGCTCGGAAGAATCCAACAAGGCCTTTGAAGGAATACAGCCCACATTGGTGCAGGTGCCCCCCAACACATCATACTTTTCAATAATAGCCACCTTCATGCCCAACTGGGCACAACGAATAGCCGCTATATATCCTCCGGGTCCTGAGCCAATAACGGCTACCTGATATTTTGACATAAAGTGAATTTTATCTTTTTACTCCATTTACATTTCTAACAATAAATCTACCGGATCGGCCCCCAATAGCATCTTATGCGGGTTTTCCAGAAAATCTTTTACAGCTACCAGGAAGCTGACAGATTCTTTACCATCAATAATGCGGTGATCGTAGGATAATGCGACATACATCATGGGGCGAATAACCATTTGCCCATCAATCACAACAGGACGCTCCTGTACTTTATGCATTCCTAAAATAGCCACCTGCGGTGGGTTGATAATTGGGGTGCTCATCAGCGAGCCAAAAACACCACCATTAGAAATGGTAAACGTACCACCCGTCATTTCATCCATGGTTAATAAGCCATCGCGGCCTTTGATAGCTAATTCTTTCACTTTCTTCTCGATACCTGCCAAAGAAAGTGACTCGGCATTTCTGATAACCGGAACCACTAAGCCCTTGGGAGTGGAAACTGCAATGGAAATATCGGCATAGTCGTGGTATACCACTTCATTTTCTTCAATACTTGCATTCACTGCCGGAAATTTCTCCAAGGCCAGACAAACTGCCTTAGTAAAGAAACTCATCATACCCAAACCCACTTCATTTTTCTTTTTAAATCCATCGCCATACTTCTCGCGAATCTTATTTATCGCGGTCATGTCCACCTCATTAAAAGTGGTGAGCATAGCTGTAGAATTTTTGGAGTAAACCAACCGCTCTGCAATTGTTTTACGCAAGCGACTCAATTTTTCTCTTCTCTCCCCTCTGCTAAACGCCTCGCGTGCTGGCATATTGGCTTTATTGCGAACTGCCTGAATGGCATCTTCTTTAGTAATTCGTCCTTTTACGCCTGTTCCTTTTACATCGGTGGTTTTCACGCCACCCTCATCCAGAATCTTTTTAGCAGCAGGAGATGGATTTCCGGTGGCATAACTCACCTCCTGTTTTACTTCTGTTTTAGGTGCTACAGTTTCTACGGGTGCTACATCTTTCTTTACTACTGCTTTATCGGTAGCAACTGCGGTTGCCGGCTTGGCAGCAGACTCATCTATGTTGCAAATGAGCGCGCCTATCTTTAAATCATCCCCATCGGCAGCAATCAACTTTACCACACCCGCAGCTGGTGAAGGTAATTCCTGAGAGGCTTTATCGGTTTCAAACTCACATAAGGGCTGGTCCAATTCTACATAATCGCCATCTTTTACGAGCCACTTGGAGAGGGTAACCTCAGCGATAGATTCTGCAAGTGCCGGAACTTTTACTTCTGTCATTTTTCTGTAGTTAAGCTTTTACAAACTAATTTTAAAAAACAATAAGATTACTCAAATGCTCTTACAAGAATCGATTCCTGTTCCTGCGCATGCACTTTCTTAAATCCTGTGGCGGGCGATGCCGAACTCTTTCGGGCAACTCCTTTGATCTTGAAAACACCGCTTAAACGAGTGTAAATAAAATGCCAGGCGCCCATATTTTCTGCTTCTTCTTGTACCCATACTACCTCTGCTTTGCTATGCTTTTGAACCAATGCCTGCATTTTATTTTGAGGTAATGGATACAACTGCTCTACTCGGGCAATTACAACATCTTTTATGCCATCGCGTTCTCTGCGCTCTATAAGGTCATAGTAAATCTTACCGGAGCAGAAAATAATCTTGCGTGCCTCACCAGTAATCTCATCCACCAGCAGTTCTTCAAATTTACCCGACAATATGTTTTGAAGCGGTGATATGCAGCGCGGATGTCGCAACAAACTTTTAGGGCTCATCACAATCATAGGTTTCCGAAACGGCCAGGTTAACTGCCTGCGGACCGCATGAAAGAAGTTGGCCGGGTCGCTAACGTTTAGCACCACCATGTTGAACTCTGCGCATTGTTGCAGAAAACGTTCCAGTCTGGCAGAAGAGTGTTCCGGCCCTTGTCCCTCATAACCGTGAGGCAGCAACATGACCAAACCTGTTTGTCGCTGCCATTTACTTTCTGCAGCGGAAATAAACTGATCGATGATAATCTGCGCCCCGTTAATAAAATCGCCAAACTGCGCCTCCCAAATAACCAATGGCTCGGGGCTAGGCTGAGAGTAGCCATATTCATACCCTAAAACACCGTATTCGCTCAGGTGAGAGTTATAGACAAAAAAACGTCCTTGCTCATCAGCCAGATTGCTAAGTCTGCAATATTCTTTATCGGTATGTTCATCGGTAATTACCGCATGGCGGTGGGTGAATGTACCGCGCTTTACATCCTCACCGCTTAAACGCACATCCTTGCACTCGAGTAAAATGGAGCCATAAGCCATGAGTTCAGCAGCGGCCCAATCCAATTTTTTATCGTCAATCGAAAGCTTCTTTCTTTCTTCCAGATATTTCTGCACTTTCTTCAAAGGCACAAAACCATCCGGAACTTTATTGAGCCCCGCAATCAGTTTGTCAGCAGTTTCTTGCGAGATGGAAGTGTTCGGAGAGTTCTCAAAATCTTCCGGTTTTGCAGGGCGCAATTTAGCCCAGGCCAATTCGGTAGGTTGCGGTTTGTAGGGTAGGGGGTTCTGCTTCACATTATCTAAACGCGCCTGCAAATCATTCCAAAATTCTTTTTCCAACCGCTTCACCATTTCGGCCTGCACACTTCCTTCCGCCTCCAACTGCTGAGAATATACATCGCGGGGGTTGGCGTGCTTCTCTATCAACTTATACATTACTGGCTGCGTAAATTTAGGATCATCGCTTTCGTTGTGGCCCCACCTGCGATAACAAACCATGTCTATGAAAACATCTTTATTGAACTGCTGACGGTAGGCAGCCGCCAGTTCGCAGGCAAATACGGTAGCTTCAATGTCGTCACCGTTTACGTGTATCACGGGTGCTTCAATAGTTGCAGCAATGGAGGTAGAATAATCTGAAGAGCGGGCCTCATCAAAATCGGTAGTAAATCCTATTTGATTGTTGATGACGAAATGAATGGTGCCCCCGGAGTAATAACCATCCAGTTTTGCCATCTGCAACACTTCGTACACAATTCCCTGACCGGCCACTGCTGCATCACCATGAATCAGTATCGGAAGTATTTTGTCAAAATTGGATTTGTAAATAGCGTCTGCTTTGGCTCGTGCAAAGCCGGTTACAATCGGATTTACAGCCTCTAAATGGGAAGGGTTGGGCATCAGTTTTAAATAGACCGATTTGCCATCCGCTACCGGATACTGAGAAGAATAACCCAAGTGATATTTTACATCCCCATCGCCATAGGTAGTGTCATACTTCGCATTTCCTTCAAACTCATTAAAAATTTCCTCATAGGTTTTGCCCAAAATATTGGCTAACACGTTTAATCTGCCTCTGTGCGCCATACCAATTACCACCTCTTCCACTCCACCTTGAGCAGCTGTGCGAATGATGCCATCCAGACCGGGGATAGTGGTTTCGCCACCTTCCAGCGAAAAGCGTTTTTCGCCTACATATTTAGTGCCTAGAAACTTTTCGAATACAACCGCTTTGTTCAAGATGCGAAGCACATGCTCCTTCTTGTCCAGGGTAAAATTCACCAACTTGTTGCCGGTTTCCAGTCGGCTCCGGAAAAAATCAACCTCTTCAGGCAATCGCAGATAACCGATTTCAAAACCAATTTTTCCGCAATACACCATTTTAAGCTTCTCAATAATCTCGTTAAGCGTTGCATTGGTTAGGCCCAGCTCGCTTCCGACTGCAAATTTTCTATCCAAATCCTTCTCCGCAAGTCCAAAATTGACCAGGTCCAGATAAGCTTTTCTGTCTTTTCGCTTCTTGATAGGGTTCGTGTCAGCTATCAAGTGGCCTTTTCGTCTGTAAGCGTCTATGAGCTTGTAGACTTTTAATTCGTCCATGGAAACTGTGTTCCCTTTACCGTTGTAGTTCAGGGTAGCAAAGTCAAAACCTTCAAAAAACTTTCTGAAATC
>JADJZU010000040.1 GCA_016715625.1 Bacteroidota bacterium | reverse complement strand
AAGGCTATCGTATCCGGAGCGAGAAACTCTATCGAGTATATCGTCTACGCGTTGCTGGTCATCAGCCGCCTTTTGCTGCGGACCGCGTGCGGCGCAGCGGTACTATGTGTAACGCAACTTTCAGCCTGAAACAGGCGGGTTTACATTTGTTCCGGAAAACGATGGGCTTAAAAATACGTCGGCACCGGCCCGTAGCAGCAGGATGTAGCCATAACCTACCAGCGCTCCGCCCAGGTGCGCAAAATAAGTGCCGGCACCTCCACGTGGAATATTGAGCAGGTCTATAAGCAAACCGCCCAGCGCTACGTATAAAATGGGAACCTCACCAAACAGCAACAGATTAAACTTATGCTGTGGGTGAAGCGCAGCAGCAGCAAAGGCAATAGCCATAATGGACGCAGAGGCCCCTGCCAGGAGCGACCCTTCCGCTGCCGGCTGCAGTACCGGCACCAGATGATACGCCAATGCATACACCAGCCAACCGCCTACTCCACCCAAGAGATAGAGCGGCACCACTCTTTTTTCGTTCAGGTAAAGCACAAACACTTCGCCAAACCAATAGAGCCAAAGCATGTTAAACAGCAGATGAAAGATACCGAGGTGAAAAAATTGATGGGTAAATAAAGTCCAGGGTTTATACAACGACTGCGTCCAACTGCTGGGGGCATAAAACCATTGGGCAATAAAGGAAACGGTATGATTGTTCTGCGAAAAAAAATCGAACAGGAAGAAAAGAGAATACGCCAAAAATACGGCTGCATTCAGCACAATCAACTTCATCACTATGTTGCCATAGCGCAGCTGGTGTTTCAGATCATCGGCCAAAGACGCAGTGAGCATAATCTTAATACAGCGTATGGCGGTTTTTGTTCCAGATTTTTACAAGAATAAACCCAAAGAGCGCTCCGCCCAGGTGGGCAAAGTGAGCCACATTATCGCCACCATACATGGCCACGCCCAAATACAATTCAATCAGCACATAGACGCCCACAAAATATTTGGCCTTAATAGGAAACGGAATAAACAACATCATGAGCTCGGTGTTGGGAAACAGCATGGCAAAGCCCGCCAGCAAACCAAACACGGCACCCGATGCGCCCACCGTGTTTACAAAATAAGTGCCCATGGCATCGGGATGCTCGTTGAGCAAAGCCAGCGATGGGTCTACGGTTCCGGTGGCCTGCATGACCAGGAGCGCCTGCACCATCATGTGGAGCGCCACTGCACCAAAACCGGTGACAAAATAAAAGAGCAGAAAACGCTGCGGTCCCCACACGCGCTCCAGTATGCTGCCAAACATGAACACGCCATACATATTAAAAAAGATATGGCTGATGCCTCCGTGCATAAACAAATGACTGATGAGCTGCACCGGTTGAAAGCCAACCGCATCAATACCGTAACCAAGCACCACCGAAGCCACAGCCGGATAAGCCGCTGCCAGATCGGGGTTGCCCAGCAATTGCTCCACATAGCCATGACGGTTAAAGAGGTAATGCAGTTCCAGATAGTTGCCAATAGCCGGATAAAGCCAACTGACGGCAAATAACAAAACATTAATAGCAATAATGTTGAAGGTGATGCTGCGCGTGTCTAAATGCATGGCAGCAAAACTAGGAAGGATTGTCAATTAACGATGTAAAAATCTTTAATAGCAGACGCCTATAAATCAGATTTATTGATTTGATCAATGTAGAATCTCTTCTCACTTGAAAAAGCATACTTGTCAAAAATGCCTTGTTTTATTGTCATCACTTTTCGTATATAAAACTCATTACTAACATACTGTTCCCGTTCAAAAGTTTCCTTTACAGAATAAGTTAGAAAGTTTCTGAAAATGAAAGTTGGAGACTTGTCATCAATCTTAACAACATAAGATTTAAAATATCTGCTGGTATCGTCTGGAAAAGGTACACTTTTCTCTTCTGCGCCAGCCAATGTAAAATGTGTTCCATCTTTTAGTATCTCAAAACTTGTTCGGGTTATGTAAGAACGTGGCGGGATAAACGTTACTCGTTCCTCTCGCTCCGAAACCTCGTTGCCAATAGTAACACCCACGGCTGTAGGGCCGAAAAGATTGCTCCAATTTATATTAAGATTATTGCTGTAAGCAGACGTCACGCTTGTAGTTCTTTTCTCAACTCGGTCACTGTAGTAATCTTGTTTTTTTGTGTTGTTAATGAAGGAAGATTTCTTCCAATCTATGTAGATGGGCACGTCTAATTTGTTGTAAACACCAAATGCCATCCGCCCTTTATAATCCCAAAACACATAAGTAACCTTGAGGGTATCGTTCTCATAAAAAAAACACTTGTCCGATTCATTCACGTTCTGCGATAATGCCCCTGTATATATAACCTGGGCCACTTTACATGAACTCAAAGCTAAAATGAGCAATAACTGAATAAGAGTTTGTGAAAACTTCATGGGTTCTAAAATATTAAAACTTTGACTTGCCAAAAACACGATGTCCCATTAACGAAATTGCTTTATATGTAGACATCAAGGTTTGATTTCTCTTTATTCAAACAGTGCTTCCAACACCTCGGGGCTTTTGAGCGAAAAGTTTTCGAGGTGCAGTTGGTAGTATTTTAACAGCAGTTGCTGCATTTGTTTTCGTTCGTTGCGCTGCAACAGGCTGCTGCGCTGATCAAAGATGCTGCGCTGCATCAGTTGATGCATCCGGAGGCTTTCTGTTTTGTCCATCACATGCGGCATCCCGTTCCTGGTGCCAAACACCCCTTCGTTCATTTCAAAAAAACAGCGGGTTTCGCTGTAATTTTCGTGCGGCCCAAAACCCAGATAGCGGCTCAGTTGTATCAGAAAGAGCAAATGAAAATCAGGATTCAGCTGTTCGCATTGGTCGAGTGCCGTGAGGGCTTCGCTGATAAACACAAACAAATCTTCATTGGCTTCATGCTCGCGAATGGCTTTGTGCAGCACTTCCAATATAAAGAGAGCAATGGCACTTTTGAGCGTATCGAAAGGCAATGACTGATAGTTGTAGTGCCGCTTCATTTCTTTGATATATAGCAGGGGTTTGTTTTCGCGGTGCAAAAACTCCAGGTCCAGAATGGTGAGCGGTTGCAGTAAACTGGCTTTGGTTTTGGACCGGGTGGTGCGCACCCCTTTAACCATAAACGACAGCAGGCCGAATCCCTCGGTGTAAATTTTGGCAATGACGCTGCTCTCCGAATACTTAATGGTATGTAAAACTACGCCTCTCGATTTTTGATACACCTGTGATAACCCCTTTTATATTTTTACTGCCATGCGAATATCAAATGTTCCGGCCATCTTTTTTGTTTCGTTTCTTGTTTCCGGCATCCTTTATTTTCCCACAGCAGAAGCTAAGCTGGTATTCGATTTTGTAGATTTTATTAGAAGCTATCACGAAACCGGCTGGAATATTTATGACTCGGCTACTCACCACCTGTCACCCTATTGGGTGTCGAAGGTAGCGGTTACATCGCTTTATCTATTGTTTGGCTTTGCTGCGCAACCCTGGCATTGGGTGTCGTGTTTCCTCTTGGCGGCCAATGTAAGTTTGTTCTTTGCCTGGCTTCGGAATCTGTTGCTTTTTGTGGGGAGCAAACAGGCGCATACGATTGCGGCATACGCTGCGCTGTTGTTTATTTTGGTGCCCTATCACACTGAAACGCTCGTGTGGGCCGGTGCGTTTAATTATTTAATTGTTGGTTTGTTTGTGTGGAGCGGCTTATACAGCACCGAACGGTTTTTGACTACATCCAATCGGTGGTGGGCGGTGGTGGCTTTCTTTAGTTTTTTATTGGGGAGTTTTTCGCATGAATGGGGCTTGTTTGGTATTGCGGCCGCCTTCTTGCTTTGGTTGCTGATGCAGCCCGCAAGCGAATTGCGTTCTAAAAAAACAGGATTCTTTTTATTGTCAGCGGTAAGTGTGGTAGCGCTTTATTTATTGAACCAGTGCTTATCGGGTCGTTTAATAGCGCACTATGGTGCCGAGGTTCATCTGCATTTTCAATGGCGCGACATGGTGGCCATGTTTTATAAATATGGCTGTAAGATTGTGTTGTTGTCGGGGTTTTGGCCCGTGAGCGTGCAAGAAAAAGTGTTTGCTTATTTCCTGGTGCCGGCAGTAAATAAAGCACTGCTCGGTTTGCTGCTCCTGCTCCTGGCGGTTTCTTGCTATCAGCTTCTTTTCAAAAAAAATACCGCCTCCATCGGGTGGTTTCTTTTTCTCCTGTATGCCTTGTTTGTGTTTCCGGTGCTTAATCTGTATTTCCCCAACTGGACCAAAATTATGGCAGACCGTTACTGTTTTCTTCCTGCTGCTTTTTTACTGAGCGCTTTGGTTGTTTTTTTGTTTTCGGTGAATGGGCTCAAGTGGCTGTTGTGGCCTTATGCTGCGCTCATGTTCTTTTTGCTGCAAACCGATATTGCATCGTGGCAAAGGGCGGGGAGCCTCCTCACTTCGCTGGAGAAAGATTTTAGATGGAATCAAAACGAGCGCATATTTTTTCTGAATATGCCCGATAATTTTAATGGCGCTTATATGTTGCGCAGCACGTTTACCAGCGGAGTGGCCGCACGGGCTATTAAAAACGGCCATTACTATCCCCGGCAAAACAACATGACCGATGTGGCATCATACAATTTATTTAACCCTGAGGATTCCGTTTTGGTGCAGGTGCTCGATAGCAACCGGCTGCGTGTGCAATTGAGCAATCCGGCTGCGTGGTGGTGGAAAAATGGGGCTGGGTGCGAGAGCTACAGAACAGAGCAGGTAAAACTGGATTTAGATATTTACACACAGTCCTACACAGCTACTTTTCTGCATAAAAACCCGCAGGATGTATTTCTGTATCAGGCAAACGGACATTGGGTGGAGGTCCCCGGCTTTTAGAACATGAATACAACCATACGCTTGTTTGCCTTCTTTTTTCTGTTGGTGTGGCTACTATTCCGAAACACCGAGGGAGCAGGATTTGTGACCGACCATATTGGCTGGCTTCAACAATACGAAACACAAGGCCCGGCCGGTTTGCTCCATGCCTTTGGAGATAAGTCGTTTCACTTTGTTTATCATCTGGCCGGTTTTCTGCTTTGGAAAGCAGCCGGGTTCCGTGGCGAAGTGTGGATGTTGATTTTTGCTGCTTTGCACGCAGCCGTAGCCTCTGTGGCGGCTCTTGTTTTTTCGCAGTTCCTGCAAAATGAAGGCATACAACGCGCGCGCACTATTGCTTTTTTCGGCAGCTTCTTGTTTTTAGTTTCTCCCTATGCTACCGAGGTGCTGGTGTGGTATGCGTGTATCCACTACCTGCTGTGCTCTTTATTGCTGCTTGGCGCATTTTATTTCGTGCAGCAGTATGCACAGCGACAGCGCACAAAAGATGCCTTCTCATTTTATCTCTTGTTCTTAACCGCCACTTTCACATTGGAAATCAGTTTTTCGTTTCCCTTGCTGGTGGCATCTTACCTACTGTGGGCCAAAAACATTCACCAACGAATGCGCCTGACGCTGCAATTGGCGCTTCCGGCTGTTGCCATTGTGGTATTCTATTTGGGTGTAAATCAATATTGGCAAGGCAGTGCAATAGGGCATTATGGCGCAGCCACCCATTTGAATTTCAGTATCCCACTGCTGGCTGGCAATCTGTGTAAGTATAGTGCCAAATTGTTTGCCTACACACAGTTTTTGTCCTACGACAACCGCCAATCCATCTATCTGTTTTTGGAAAAACAAGAAGTGACTTACGGAGTCTTTTTTGTGCTTATGCTCGTGGCCTTTATGTGGCTGACCCGATTCAAAAAATGGACCGCGCCTGTTCGTTCCTCGGCCCTACTGTTTTTCTTTTTCGTATGTGCACTGTTGCCCGTGCTCAACCTATATTTTTCGTACATCGTTCCTATTGAGGGCGATCGCCTCAGTTATTTTGCATCGCTCTTTGCATCGCAGTTGGTAGCGTTGTTATGCTTCTCCGCCTTTCGCAGTTGGGGATATTTGCCGCTCATCTTCTTGCTCTTGTTTCAAAAACCACTGCTCGATAAAAATATTACTGCCTGGGAAGAGAGCGGACGCGTACATCGCGGATTATTGGACAGCTATCGCTGGCAAAATGCCGCGCAGGTTTTTGTACTACAGCTACCCGATAATTTTCGCGGTGCTTATCTGTATCGAGATGATGTGCAGGGCAATGTATTTAACACGGAGCTGCGGTTGCGTCACATGATTTCACCCTCTCAAAAAGTTACACAGATTATTGCCTATAACATGCAGGAGCGAAACGACTCCATTCGGGTAGAACCAATTTCGGACAACGAAGTCAAAATCACTTTTGCGCAGTATGGCAATTGGTGGTGGCAAAAGGGGGTGGGGGCTTCCTCATTTACAACAGAGGCTTACGAAGTGCGCATTGGCGAGTGGAACGAATGCTTCATAAAATTTCCGCACCATTATCCGGGCGCTGTTTTTATTTATCAGAATGGCACCGCCTGGAGAGAGCTAAAGAACTTTAACAACGCACAAGTGCCCGCGGTTGGCTATACCTGTGGTTAGTTGGCAATCAGAATTTTGGCCACTTGTTTTTCTTTTCCCAAATCGGTGGAAGAGAAGACCAGATACACACCGCTTTTGGCGCGCTCCCCTTTGTAACCTCTGCCATTCCAAATCATTTGTGTGCCATTGGCTTTGCCCTGAAACACCAACGTGCCGGTGATGTCAGTAATTTTTACGTAAGCATCTTCCACCAGTCCCTTGATGGCAATAGGGCCATCATAGCCCGGCTTCACCGGATTGGGATACACCAGTGCTCCATCACAGTCGGAGCAGAGGCCCATGGCATCGCCCTGATAAGAGACCAAACCGCCCAAGGTGGCAATAAAAACCTCCCCTGTTTTATCATCAATTGCAATGTCTGTAATCTGATTATCGGGCAGGGGACTATTGTCGGTGTTAAACTTCAGCAACTCGTCCTTCCCATCAGCCGATATGAGCCACACTCCATTGGTGGTGCCTATCCATTTTCGGTTGGCGGCATCCACCGACTATGGCGCGCACGCTCTCGGTGCCAAATAAATAACCGATGTATCCATCGCGCTCCACTTTAATCTGGTCGGCATCGCAGCCATTAGACGTTAGCACACTACCCGGGCAGTAAAACACACCAATGCCCGAATTGGTGCCCACCCAGATATTCCCCTCTTTATCCTCGGCCACACAGTAACAAATAGCATCGGGCAGCCCCCCCATGCCATCGCCCGAGGTCAGTATCCGCGCAAAATCATCGCTCGTGTTTTCGAGTGTTCCTTTATAGCTCCAGACCATCAGCCCTTCACCGCTTCTGCGCACCGGCATCCAGAATTGATTGTTTCGGTCAATCACTATTTTCTTGATCAATGCGATATTGAATGGCAAAGAAAATTCCAGCCAGGTGTTATCGGGCTTCAAGGCTTTAATGGGTTTAGTAGCTCCGGCATTACCCAACCATAATATTCCGTTTTTGTCGGCCTGCACGGCACTCACGGCATCGCGGCTTACATCCCCCAGGTTCGGCTCAATGGGGCTATTGATTCTGTCAAAAACGGTGAGCTGTCCATTGGTGTTATCATGCACCGCAAGGCCCTTTCTGAACGAACCCACATAGGTTTTGTCACCAATAGTAGCAGAGCTGAGCAGGTCCTGAACGCCTGTGAGGTTTGGTTGCGTGTATTGGTTAATGTTGCTCCAGGTGTCGTTTTTGTATTTGTAAAATCCGGAGTTGTTATACAACGAACCCCAGGAACCATCCACTCCGCCACCGCACACAATCAACTCACCATCGGCTGTCACATTCAGGCTAAAGGCATCTGCGGTAAAAGGTCCGTCCGGAATTATATTTTCAATATACCCCTGCTGATTGTTTCGCAGCAATCCGCCCCAAAAATCACCCTCCCAGGAATGTCCATCGCTGAAAAACCAACCGGTGGGTCGCACGTGCCCTACCGCTGTTTGCGCGCTCAACACTCCGCTGCTGTTTATCTGGCCATTTTTACCCGTGGTGCTATCGTTATTCCAAGTGCAGAAATAAAGCGTGTTGCCCCACACATTCAGATTAATCACGCTGTCGTTGGCTGAAAAATACAGGGGCTGCCACATATTGTTGCTGTATTGAAAAAGCGTATCGGGACGATATCCCACACCAATGCTTGCGGCATATACTTTTCCGTTGTAGGCCGCTACCTGCGAAAAAGGAATTTTTCGGAGGCCCTGTGCGGTATCAAAGGTTTGCCAGGCATTAAAATTTTGCAGATTGGTGGAGTTAAGCGAGGCATATTTTAAACCCTGAGCGGTGGCAGCATATATCTGATTGCCATCGGCCGATGAGGCATACACATTCACCTGCGCGCCACCATTGCCAATAATGTAGGTGTTCATTATTTCTTTCCGCGCCAGATTTATTTCCGAAATGCCAATGGTGCTGCTCACATAGCATCGGCCATTGTAAAAGCGATGTGGTTAATGGTAACGGAGCCCGAAGCGTTCTCCAGTTTAAAATCGGAGATGTTGTAAATGTCGGTGCCGTTTTCAACGATGTCGAGGTTGCTGTTATTGTAGGCAATAACCAGCGTTTTGGTATCGGGGTCGTAGCCCATGGTGCGGATGTTTACATCGCTCAGCCCGGTGTTTTTGTCGTAAAACTGAATGCCGCCCGAACTTTTTTCGTAGCTAAACAGCCCCTTGCCCGAGGCGTTATACACTTTGTCGCCCGCATCGCACAGGGCAATGGTGCTTCGGTTGGGGTTAAACACTTTCCAGGTTCCTAAGGTGCGCTCTTGTGCAGGGAGGACAAGTGCACTGCACAGCAGGGCACCCATTACAGCGGCAATTCGATATAAAGTCATCGGGGCTAAAATATTAAAGTGTTTTCAAACGAAGCCGGCCCTTTCTTATTGTGTTGTAAATGTTCTCAATCCGCAATCTCACTTATATTCGCCCCCCTTATGAAGCAGAAGAATTCCGACAAACAGCATCAATACCCCGAATTTGACCAGCTGAACCTGCCA
>JADJZU010000039.1 GCA_016715625.1 Bacteroidota bacterium | reverse complement strand
TGGCGGTCAATGAGCGCGCCCGAATACCTCGCCCCAAACAGCGAAGCGGCTGTAATCACAAGATAGCACACCGCAAACAAATCGGCCCGCTGAAGAGATGCCCGTAAAACCAGGGCACCGCCAGCATAGAAATACCTGCGCCACTCCGGGCTAATGGAGTTAAGCGTCCAGCTACAGAAAGATGGCGCGCTGATTTTAATAAGTTTTTTTTTAAAGCGCAGCGAACTCCAAAAACAAGCCCCATGGACGGAAAGTATTTACGAAAGCTAACGCACTATTGCTCGTATCAGAGCGCTGCGAAGCCGATGTGGCGCAGAAATTTAAAGCACTGAAGGCAGCCGGCAGCCCGGCCATTTGTGTGCAACGGCTGCGCGGCAGGAAAACTACACCTGAACGAAAGGAAAGGCGTTACGTAAAGGCCTTTCGTGGAATGTGCCACAGCGCAAAAAGTGGGGCAAAACAAAAATTAAAATGGCCCTGCTGCGCAAGGGCCTGCCGGCTGCGCCCATACAGCGCTACCTGAGCGAAGTGGAAGAAGACAATTATCAGGAGCGCCTGCTCAAAGCAGCCGAACAAAAATGGTCGCGTATCAAAGCCACCACCGACCGCGAACGCAAAATGAAGCTCTTTTCTTTTTTGCTGGCCAAGGGCTACGAAAGCAAAGACATCCAAAAAGTAATGGCTCAGTTGGCGAAAGAATGACCTGCCTGCTGCCCCGGCCTTTTTATATACTTGTGGACTAAATTGACGCCATGCACAGCGGTAAACAATTCTCATTTCAAGAGGTCATCTTCTGGACCCGCAAAGACATTTACTCCCTTTTAATCATCTCCTTTATTCCCACCTTTTGCTATGCGGTGCTGGGCTGGACTTGGCTTTCCATCCCCTGGCTGCCGGTGGCATTGCTGGGCACTGCCGTGGCTTTTGTGGTGGGTTTTAAAAACAACGCTTCTTACGACCGCATGTGGGAGGCCCGCAAATCGTGGGGCGCTATTGTAAACGCCAGCCGCAGCTGGGGCATTATGGTGAAAGATTTTGTGAGCCACCGCCATGCCGTGTCGCCCATCAGCGATGCCGAGTTGCGGGCCGAGCAGCAAAAGCTGATTCTGCGCCACCTGGCCTGGCTCACAGCCCTGCGCTACCAGTTGCGCGAAGCCCGGGTATGGGAAGCCATTTATAAACCACACAATCAGGAATACAAAGACAAATGGTTTAAGGTGAGCGAACATAACCACGACCTGCACGATCAGCTCCGCAAATACCTGAGCGAGGAAGAGGTAAATGCCATTGGGCAATACAGCAACAAAGCGGCACAAATTATGGCCCTGCAGGGCGACCACCTGCAGGCCTTGCTGCACAAAGGCCTTATTGAAGATTTCAGGCACATGGAGCTGCAAAAGTTGTTGGTGGAGTTTTATAACCAGCAGGGTGTGAGCGAGCGCATCAAAAACTTTCCGTATCCGCGCCAGTTTGCTACCCTCAACCTTTACTTTATTAAAATATTTGTGGTGCTGGTGCCGCTGGGCATGTTGCAGGAGTTCGACAAGGCAGGCGAACATTTTATCTGGTTATCGGTGCCTTTTAGTGCGCTTTCTACCTGGATATTTACCACCCTCGAAAAAATAGGCGAAAGCACCGAAAGCCCCTTTGAAGGCAGCGCCAACGATGTGCCCATTACGGCCATTAGCCGCAATATTGAGATAGACTTAAAAGAGATGTTTGGCATGCCCGACATACCCGCTCCGCTTAAACCCGAAAACAATATTTTGTTGTAGTTCGGCAAGATGGAGTTCTTTTATCGCTCTGCCCTTGAGGTGTAAACTTGACATTCTGCAAGGGCGAACAGCTAACCAATGGCTGCTCTTCGAAAAGAAGGCTCCACTAAGCAGAGCCCGGTAGTGCTTGTAGAATAGCCTCTATGTGCCCTGCTTCGGCATCTATCTCCAGCAGTTTGTGGCTGCTGTTGCTGCCGGTTTTTATACGCAGCTGCGCGGTGGGCACTTGCAGTATGCGGCTCAGATATTTTAGCAGGTAGGCATTGGCCTTGCCATCTACGGGCGGGGCCTTTATCTTTACCTTTAGCGTGCCATCTGGTTCGCGGATAATGGCATCTGTTTTGGCACCGGGCTTTACCTTCAGTTTTAGAAACATGATATGAATGAAACAATACTTTAGTTTATTTGGCAGGAGTTTTGAATCGGAGAAAGGAAAAAAGCAATATGAATAAGAAAATGAATTTGATGCTGTCGGCTTTATTGCTCGCGGTGGTGTGTTTTGCGCAGGGCGATTTTGAATGGGAGCGGAAAATAGATAACGTAAAGGGCAAGGTAAGCCTGCTGACCAATGGCGAAACCTGGGTGCTGGTGCCGGCCGATAATCCGAATGGCCGATACATTTCGCAACAACTCCCCGAGGAGTATAAGAAAGACGGGCTTGCTGTGGTGTTTTCGGGTTGGGTAGGTAAAATACCGCCCCATGTGCGCATGATGGGCACACCGCTGAAGCTCACCAAAATTTCGGTATCCAGGGCCGACAAAAAAAAATTTAAGTTGAAGAAATCCTGTTATTCATTTAAGTAAACAGCAAGGGCATGTCGGTACAAGTAAGCCAACTCAGCAAAGTATACGGAACACAAAAAGCGGTGAACGAAATTTCGTTTGAAGCGCACAAGGGGCAGGTGTTGGGCTTTCTGGGCCCCAATGGTGCGGGCAAAAGTACCACCATGAAAATGCTTACCTGTTTTATTCCGCAAACATCGGGCACGGCTACCGTTTGCGGATACGACACCGCTACCGCGCCCATGGAGGTCACCCAAAAAATAGGTTACCTGCCCGAGAACAATCCGCTCTACCTTGATATGTATGTGCGCGAGTATCTCGAGTTTATGGCCGGCTTGCACAAAATGGGCGCTATAGCTGCCAGGCGCATTGATGAAATGATAGAAACCACCGGCCTGGTGAATGAAAGCAAAAAGAAAGTAGGCCAGCTATCGAAAGGATACAGACAAAGAGTGGGACTGGCACAAGCCATGCTGCACAACCCGGAAGTGTTGATTTTAGATGAGCCCACCTCGGGTCTCGACCCCAACCAGCTGGTAGAAATCCGTGCGCTGATTAAGCGACTTGGCAAAGACAAAACGGTTATTTTTTCATCGCACATTATGCAGGAGGTGCAGGCTGTGGCCGACCGGGTCATCATCATCAACAAAGGAAAAATAGTAGCCGATGATGCCACGGCCAATTTGCAAAACCGGGTGGGCAACGAAGTGGTGGTTACAGCCGAATTCAAGCAGCCGGTAGACCGTTCGCTGCTGGGAGCACTCAAAGGCATCAAAAGCTTTGAACAACAAAAAGACGGCAAATGGAATTTTGTATCGCAGGGTCATAAAGATATACGCGAAGACATCTTCCTTTTTGCCAAAGAAAAAAACCTTACGCTGCTGCATTTGAATAAAGAAGAATACTCGCTCGAAGAAGTATTCAAGCAATTGACCCAATAAAAAAAGGAGAGCCAATGCTCTCCTTTTTTTATTTACAGCAAATTAATCTGCTTACGAGTTCATGGCTACCAAAAACTCTTCGTTGGTTTTGGTGCCTTTCATTTGTTGTGTAATAAAATTCATGGCCTCCTGCGAGCTCATGTCGGCAATGTGGTTGCGCAAAATCCACATGCGTTGCAATACGTCTTTATCGAGCAGCAAATCATCTCTGCGGGTAGAAGAATCCACGATGTTGATAGCCGGATAAATCCGCTTGTTGGAAAGTTTGCGGTCAAGCTGCAACTCCATGTTGCCGGTTCCTTTAAATTCTTCAAAAATCACCTCATCCATTTTGGAGCCGGTGTCAATCAATGCTGTGGCGAGAATGGTGAGCGAGCCTCCGTTTTCAATTTTGCGGGCGGCACCAAAAAACTGTTTTGGTTTTTGCATGGCGTTGGCTTCTACTCCGCCCGATAGCACCTTGCCCGATGAAGGTGACACGGTGTTGTATGCACGCGCTAAACGCGTAATGGAATCTAAAAGAATCACCACATCGTGGCCGCACTCTACCAGGCGCTTCGCTTTCTGCAACACCACGCTGCTCACCTTCACGTGCTTTTCAGCCGGCTCGTCAAACGTGGAGGCAATTACCTCTCCGTTTACGTTTCGCTCCATGTCGGTTACCTCTTCCGGTCTTTCGTCTACCAGCAGCACAATCAAATACACCTCCGGGTGGTTTTTGGCAATAGCGTTGGCTATTTCTTTCATGATGGTGGTTTTGCCGGTTTTGGGCTGGCTCACAATCATGCCACGCTGTCCTTTACCTACGGGCGTAAACAAATCTATAATGCGCGTGGTGAGGTTGCTGGGAGTGGTAAATAAATTCAGTTTCTCCTGCGGAAAAAGCGGAGTCAGATAATCGAACGACACGCGGTCGCGAATGTCTTCGGGCAGGCGGCCGTTGATGGTGTCCACTTTTAAGAGGGCAAAATATTTTTCGCCTTGCTTGGGCGGGCGGATATATCCATGCACGGTGTCACCGGTTTTTAAACCAAACAGTTTTATCTGCGAGGGCGACACATAAATATCATCGGGTGAAGACAGGTAGCTGTAATCGCTGCTGCGCAAAAAGCCATAGCCATCGGGCATCATTTCCAGCACACCTTCGCCTTCAATGGTGGCATCTGTTTCCACGCTGAAGAAATCTTTGCTTCTGCGCTGAAAATCTTCCTGCGGTTTTACCTCCGGTTGGTTTTCCTGCACGGGTTGGCTGCGCTCTTTGTTTTCGGAAACCACCACCGGCTGTTCCATAGCCGGCTCATATTTTTCTTCTTTGGCCGGGGCCTCTTCCGTTACTGCCGACAATTCCGGCTCGGCTGTTTTTTCGGCTTTGGATTTCAGGTCGGGGTCCACGGGCTTGCGCGCGCGTACTTTTTTTGCCGGCTTGTCTTTGGCTTTATCTTCTTCGGCTACCGGGCGAAGGGCCTGTGCATCCAGAATTTTTAAAATGAGTTCTTGCTTTTCGAGTTTTTCGTTGCCTTTGATTTGGAGGGAGGCTGCTATTTCCTGCAGCTCAGGCAGAATCATGTCGTTTAACTGCAAAATGTCGTACATGTAGGAAGGTGTTTGTTGAATAAAAATTTATGAAGTGAGAATAAAAACATCGTGCGGGAGGTATACAGAAACTGTATAAGGGTTGCTAAAAAAGAATGTAAAGGTTTGAAAGTTTATATCCGGAAAAACAGCGTTGGAAACATTATCGGTAAGCGGACAACCGCCTGATAACACTGCAATACTAGGCAATGTTTCTGATTCTCCAAATGCGCTGCCGAAGGGCTCCTCCGATTGTTTTAGGCTCGCTTGTTTCGGAGTGCGCCAACATAGCAGGCGGTTATTGCAGTTTGTCGTTTTGGCGATGGCGGGTGGCATCGCGGAGGCTTTTCTTTTCCAGGTTTTTTTGCAGTGCTTCGGTGAGGTTTACGCCTGTTTGGTTGGCCAGGCAAATAACCACAAACAGCACATCAGCCAACTCATCGCTCAGCTCTTTGTTTTTATCGCTTTCTTTAAAACTCTGTTCGCCATATCTGCGGGCAATGATGCGCGCCACCTCGCCCACTTCTTCGGTGAGCATGGCCATGTTGGTCAGTTCATTAAAATAGCGAACGCCTGTGGTGTGTATCCACCGGTCTACCTGTTGTTGTGCTTCTTCAATACTCATGTGGCTTACTGGTTTTTGTTTTTCTCCATGGCGGCTGCTATGCGCTGGGCATTTTGCTCCCCGGTTTTTTTGAGATGCGCTATCACCGATGCATGGCTTTCGGCATCGCGGTTTTGCGACAGCTTGCGAGTGGCTTCCACGCGCCCCACTTTTATTTCGAAGCACACCACTCCGCGCAAATCTTTCTCCAGGGTGTGGGACGGTATCTCGTCAAACCCCTGTGGCTTTTCGGCATGTTTGTTTTCATAATGTGCCATGAGTGAGCGCAGCATTTGCTCGCTTTCCTCCTCGGTGGCTACGCGGATGGGTCCGTAGAGGTGCGCAGCCAGATAATTCCACGTAGGCACATTTTTATGATTATACCACGATGGCGACACGTAGCTGTGTGGCCCCATAAAAATGGCCAACACATCGGGTTGTCCCTCAAAATTTTTCCACTGCGGATTGGCGCGGGCGATGTGGCCATGCAAATACCATTCGCCAGTCGGATGAATGTGCAAGTGCAAGGGAATGTGCGTGGCCCAGGGCTTGCCATTGTGTAGGCTGACCAGCGTGGCAAACGAAAACTCGCGCACCAGCTTTTCTATTTCTGCGGTGTCCTGCTCGGCAAACTGCGGTGGGATATACATGGGCTACTCTCTGTTTTTGGAGTCAATAATAATGGTTACCGGACCATCATTGAGCAGGCTTACCTTCATATCGGCACCAAACTCACCTGTGCCCACCGGCTTGCCTAATTCTTTTTCCAGCAACAACACAAATTTTTCGTAAAGCGGAATGGCCACCTCGGGTTTGGCTGCACGGATAAACGAAGGACGGTTGCCTTTTTTGGTAAGGGCGTGCAGTGTAAACTGTGATACCACAAGCAGGTCACCGGCCACATCGCGTACACTTAAATTCATCAATCCGTTTTCGTCATTGAAAATGCGGAGGCTTGCCAACTTGCCGCTCATCCACTCCAAATCTTCGGAGGTGTCGGCCTCTTCAAAGCCGGCCAACACCAGCAAGCCCACACCGATAGAAGATTTTACTTTTCCATCAATGGTAACGGAGGCTGAAGAAACTCGTTGAACAACCGTTCTCATTTGTCCCAGTGCTTATAGTTTGCTTTGTAATCGAGCATAATGTTGAGGTAGTTGACAAAGCGCTCTTCGGATATGCGGCCTTCCTGATATGCTTTTTTGACGGCACAACCCGGTTCGTTTTCGTGCAGGCAGTTGTTGAATTTGCACTGGGGTATTAAATCGCGAAACTCAATAAAGTAGTGCGATATTTCTTCGGGTTTAAAATCCATGATACCGAATTCGCGAATGCCCGGTGTGTCTATAATGCTGCCGCCAATATCCAGCGCATGCATTTCTGCAAAGGTAGTGGTGTGCATGCCCTTGCCACTGAACTTTGAAATTTCAAGGGTCTTTAAATTTAAGCCCGGTTGTATGGCGTTCATTAAGGTGGACTTGCCCACCCCCGAATGGCCTGACACCAGCGTGGTTTTGTGTCGAATCGCCTCTTGAACAGCGGCTATGTTTTCGTGGTTGAGGGCCGATACAAAAAGCGTGGGGTAGCCAATATTGGCGTATATCTGCGACACCATATCCTGCTTGCGTTTGGTTTTTGCATCCAGCATATCCTGTTTGTTAAACACCAGAATGGCGGGGATGTGATACGCCTCGGCAGTCATTAAAAAGCGGTCGATAAAACCGGTGCTGGTCCGCGGATTGGCCATGGTGACAATCAGCATGCATTGGTCCAGATTGGCAGCAATAATCTGCCGGGCTCCTTTGTGCTTGGGCGAAGAACGCACAATATAGTTTTCGCGCTCTTCGATAGCGGCAATCATCCATCCATCGTCCGAATCGGCTTTGTGAATAGACACCCGGTCGCCCACCGCTACGGGGTTCGAATCTTTTTCTTTGGATTCATCGAGCCGAAAAATGCCCTTGAGCCGACACTTGATAAGCTCGTTCTGTTCGGTGCGCACATCGTACCAGCTACCGGTTGATTTTACCACCACTCCTTTCATACTACCGCTTCATAATTTGCATGAACAGCCAGTGAGATTTCCAGCAGCCGCTCGGGTTCTTGTTCCAGCACATTGCCCACCACCACTATATCGGCACCGGCCCGGCACACCGCTTCGGCTGCTTCGCTGCTGCGGATGCCACCTCCCACTATCAGTGGCACCGAAATGTTTTTTCGGACAGCCCGTATCATTGCCTCCGGCACCGGCCACTGCGCCCCGCTGCCGGCTTCCAGATAAATAATTTGCATGCCCAGCATTTCGCCTGCCATGGCGGTGGCCACGGCCACATCGGGCTTATGGTGCGGTATGGGCATGGTTTGAGTGATATATGAAGTGGTGGACACGCGTCCGCCATCCACGAGCAGATAACCGGTGGATATGGTTTCCAGTTTTGCTGCACGTATGGCAGGTGCAGCCACCACCTGCTGGCCTATCAGATATTCGGCATTGCGGCCCGAGAGCAGGCTGAGCATCAGCAGTGCATCGGCCTGTGTGCTTAGCTGATAATTATTGCCCGGAAAAAGAATGACGGGCAAGGCGGTGTGGGCTTTAATGGTGGCAATGGTTTTTTCCAATATATTTTCCAGCAGCAGGCTGCCACCCACCAGCAAAAAATCAACTTTTGCCGTATTAGCTTGTTGCACCAAGGACACCAAGGCATCTCCCTGCAGCTTGTCGGGGTCTATCAGCACGGCCAGTTTTTTGGCCGCGGTGTTTTTTAAAAACGGATACCACATATTGTTACAAATGAATCTTGAATCTACACAATCTACTTACATTCGAAGCGTCTAAGAAAATAATTGATTGCAAATGAAAATCGGAATTGTATGTTATCCCACCTACGGGGGCAGCGGAGTGGTGGCCACTGAGCTGGGAAAAGCCCTGGCCAAAGAAGGGCACAAAGTGCATTTTATTACCTATCAGGAGCCGGTGCGCCTCGATACGTTTCACGAAAACATTTTTTACCACGAGGTGAGTGCGCTCGACTATCCGCTGTTTCAATACCAGCCGTATGAAAGTGCCCTGGCCAGCAAAATTGTGGATGTGGCCCGCTTTGAGCAACTGGATATTCTGCATGTGCATTATGCCATACCGCACGCCTCGTCTGCCCTGATAGCCCGCAGCATTTTAAAAGAAAAAGGATTTCACCTGCCTTTTGTAACCACCCTGCACGGCACCGACATTACCCTCATAGGCAAAGACCCCGGCTACAAACCGGTGGTGGAGTACAGCATTAACCACAGCGATGGCATTACTTCGGTATCGCAGAGCCTGAAAGAAGACACGTATAAAAACTTCAACATTACCCGCGAGATAGAGGTGATTCCCAACTTTATTGATTTTTCGCGCTTCAAAAAAACCGACAAAGACCACTTTAAAAAAGCCATTGCTCCGCAGGGCGAAAAAATACTGATACACGTATCAAACTTCCGCAAGGTAAAGCGCGTGGAAGATGTGGTGCGCATGTTTGAACTGGTGGTGAAAAAAATACCCTCTAAACTGCTGCTGGTGGGCGATGGCCCCGAGCGCATGGGGCTGGAGATGCTTTGTCGCGAACTGGCCATTTGCGATCAGGTGCGCTTTTTGGGCAAGCAGGATGCCATAGAAGATTTGCTGGCCATCAGCGATGCCTTTGTGCTGCCAAGCGAAACGGAGAGCTTTGGTCTGGCAGCCCTGGAAGCCATGGCCTGCGAGGTGCCGGTGATATCGAGCAATGCCGGTGGCATACCGGAGATAAACGTGCATGGCACCACCGGCTACATGAGCGCTGTGGGCGATTTTAAAGACATGGCTCAAAACACCATTACCCTGCTCGAGGACGAGGCCCGACTGCTACAGTTTAAGGCCAATGCCTATGCACACGCCCAAACCTTTGCCATCGAAAATATATTGCCGCTCTATGAGCGCTATTACGAAAAGGTGTTCAAAAGCGCAGAGGTGGAGTTTGTGATTTGATGCTGCAGAAGCGCAGGAACAGCGGATGTTGCGGGGGAATAACTAAAACTTCAATTCTCTTTGTCTTATACCGGTTTTATCCACTACCGTAAAATATCCTTCCAGTTTTATATCTTTTAAAATCTCGAGTAGCGTATTTCCAACATCGGTGGGCGTTTCTCCCTTTGCCCTAAAGAACACAACAGAGCATGGAATGCGGTAGCGAAACACAATTTCACCATAATCTTTATCAAAGGTGAGTATGATTCTTCCTTCGTTATTGGCCCAGTTGACCACTGCCTCGTCTGTAATGGAAGGGTTCATTTCACTTACGCTCAACACTTCATAGCCCTTGCTACGCAAGATATCCACCGATGGCTTTGGAAAGTTTTCGTTGGCAAGAAACCTCATTACACCGCTTTAGAGATAGGGAAAAACAATTCGTGTTGCACACAATCCCGCAGGTAAGCAAACACGGCCTTTAAATCGTCCATGACCAGATTGGGGTAGCTGGCCAAAATCATTTCGCTCGTCCAGCCGCTTTCAAATAGTTCTAAGATTAACTCTACAGAAATCCTGGTTCCCTTTATGACCGGTTTGCCAAGGAGTATTTTTTCGTCTGTGTGTATTCTGCTTTCCCAACTCATGATAGTAGTTTTAGGCCAAAGATAACTTGTTGGTGGTATCCACCATAACCTATTCTGTTTTTTCTAAAGTATAACGGTTGTCATTGCGAAAACAATTCCCTTGAAAACAAACAAGTATCGTTTGAAGCAAACTTCCCCATTGTGTTGTTCAGTTAAACACAACATGGAAGCGTGCTTCGGGCCTTGCCAGTTTATCTTTTTAATTGGAAAAGCCCTTGCAAGTACAGGCGGTGTTTTTCTGCAAAAAGGGCTTATGGCAACAAGGCCTTAAAAGCGCTGTATTCGTTGAGTTCTACGCTGGCTGATGGAGCGCCATCGCAGCCCGAGGTAGTGGCTTTTGTTTGAATGTTATTGATACGATTGTCGGGGTTGGGGTGGGTGCTCAAAAAGGCCGGCACATTGCTGCCACCCTGTGCCTCTATTTTCTCAAAAAAATCGGCCGCACCATCGGCACGGTATTGGGTGGGGCACAGGTAAATCACGGAATGTTCATCGGCATCGGTTTCGTGTTCGCGGCTAAAGGCCAGCGAGGTCAGGTTGCCGGCTATTTCGGCCAGTTGTCCGGCATTGGTGGTGCCCGCCACTACGCTTACCAGCAGCGAAATGCCGTATTGCTTAGTAAGCTGCTGGGTAGAGTGCCTGCGGTCGGCATGGGCCATTTCGTGGCCCATTACGCCTGCCAGTGACGAGGCATTGTCGAGGTATTTAATAAGCCCGGTATACACATAGATGTAGCCCCCGGGAGTGCAGAAAGCGTTTTGCGTGTTGTCGTCCTGTATGATGTAGAGTTTCCACACAAAATCGTTGGCGTGGGTCAATTGTCCCGATGCCAGGATGCTATCGCGCATGCGGTTCAGGTAGGCGTATACCTGCGGATATTGGCTTTGGCTCAGGATAGGAAACTGTGCCGGGTCGCTGGCTATTTCGGCTTCCATTTGGGCTCCAAAATTTTTGTCGTCTTCTACCGAAAACACATTGAAGCCGCCTTTTTTGCAACCGCTGCATCCGGCAATGGTGAAGGCCAAAAGGGCCATGGCGATTATTTTCATGGAGCGATGGTTTGTGAATAGTGGATTTATGAAGTGCCGGGCAGCGCACTAGTTTATTCGCCCTGCAATAGTTTTAGTTTAATGGTAGCCACCAGCATATCTACGGCCACGGTGTTTTCGCCCCCTTGCGGGATAATGATATCGGCATAACGCTTGGTGGGCTCAATAAATTGTATGTGCATGTCTTTCACTATGTGATAGCGCTCTATTACCTGGTGGGCGGTGCGGCCGCGCTCGCGCATATCGCGCTCAATGATGCGGATGAGGCGGTCATCGGGTTCGGCATCCACAAACACCTTCATGTCGCAGAGGTCGCGCACGCGTTTATCGGTAAAGAGCAGAATGCCTTCCACAATAATCACATGCTTGGGCTCCACGCGAATGGTCTTTTGCTGGCGGGTGCTGGTGATGTAGTCGTAGGTGGGTTCTTCAATGGCTTTGCCGGCATGCAGGTCTTCTAAATGCTGCACCAGCAGGTCAAACTCAATGCTGTCGGGGGTGGTCGAAGTTGATGTTCTTCTCTCCTCGAGGCTGATGTTACTGTTGTCTCTGGTAGTAATTATCCTGCGACAGAATGGTCGCTGCTCGCGCGAAAAAGAATCCATCACTTTACCATGGTCGTGTTTTGCCCGAGCCCGAGCCGCCTGTAATCCCTATCAGTAGCATGAATAATTTTGTGCAAGGATAATATTTGAGGGGTAAATGCGTTTGAATAAAAGACAAAACCCAAAGCGTATGTTTCAAAACACCACCCCGCTCCTGCTGCTCTCGTTTCTTCTATCTGCTGCTTTTGCCGAAACCAATTTATCGCTGGCCGAAGCCCTTGCAAAACAACTGGTAAAAGCCACCTCAGCGGTGCCAAAGACGATACGGCCCATGTGATGCAGTCTTCGCATTGGGGCCCCTGCATGAGCCTGGAGGTGACCAACCAAAGCAGCGAGGCGCTTAGTCTATCGCTGGCCTATGGCTATCGGCTGCTGCCCGATGACACCAATGTGCAAACCATGCTGGTAACACAATCGCTTATGGTGCGGCTGGCACCTAGGCAAAAGAAAAACTACCGCATTTATGCCATGTGCAGCGAGGCGGGCGATGCCGCCCCCGGCAGCGAAAAGAAATTTAAATGGGCAAGCGGGCAAAAGGGTCATCTGCTGGGGCTGGCGGAACTTATAGAGCGAAAAATATCAGAACAGCACCGCACAGGATGCCGTAGTGGTGCCTCACCGATAACCGCGACCTGCACACCATTGCAGATGACGACACCACCTCATGTATGACCTCCGCAGATACGTGGCCTGCGCCAAGCGGCCTGCCTGAGGCCAGCATCTGGCTATTCGCCTGTCGCCCTTGCTGCTGAGCCGCAGCGCACCCACAGCACCCGCACGGTGTATAGCGGCAGCCTGAGCTTGCAAAGGTATCGCGCACCGCCCGTGTGCTGGTGGCCCTCTTTGACGAAGCCAACCACATGAAAACCGTTTATGTCAACAACGAAACCCAGCGCGAGGGCTCCTACACCTACCATTACGAACTCAGCAGCGAAGACATGAACCACCAAAACATTACCCCGCCTTCTTTCGCGATGGCAAGCCTCGAAGAAGAAATTGCCACTCTCCCTAAGCTTTTTTAATGGGGGGCCAAATGGGCCTTTTAGGCTCCGATAAGTGTCAGTTTCATGCAAAAAAGGCACATTAACACATAAATTTACCATCTTAACACAGATGCAGAACGACTTAACACAGATATTTAGTAACTTAACACACATCCAAATCAACTTAACACACATTTTTTATAACTTAACACAGATATTTATTGACTTAACACGGATATTTTACAACTTAACACGCATCTAAATCAACTTAACACGCATATTTTACAACTTAACACAGCTATTTAGCGACTTAACACAAGTAGATTTATTTTAAAAAAACGCGTGTTAAGTTCCTCTTTATCACTGTTAAGTCGTTTTTTGTCTGTGTTTTATTACTATATTTAAGTAATAATTGATTTTATATGGAAGAATCAGAAGAAAACAAGGATAAAAAGGGCAAAAAGCCCAAGGTTAACCGCCCTGAACTGATGGGCGTGATTCCCTCAATGTGAGCGAATACGTGAGCGAAGCCGCGTTTGGCAGCATAAGCTCTGCAGAAAATATCTTTGTTCTCCAGAGCAAAGACCTCGCTGGATGCCGCCTTTGCCTCCGCTGGCTGGTGGCCATAGGGAAACGCTCGAAGCCTTCGAATCGGACGAGGGGATGGATTATCTGGGGTGAAAAACGATTCAGTAAACCGGCAGCAATGGTGCTTCATCTGGCCAATGAACTGGAGTTTTATGTGCGCAAGGCCTTTCCGGACGATGAGCGCATCTTATTCGAGTTCGGTTTTGCCGATTTAACCTATGTGGCCAACAGTGCCCGCTTTGTGGTGAATGCCTATACCATGTATAGCATTATGGAAGATTATCTGGTGCAGCTGCAGGCAGCGGGGATGCCC
>JADJZU010000038.1 GCA_016715625.1 Bacteroidota bacterium | reverse complement strand
CAGACAGTAATAGTCTCGTTTTTTGACGGTGATTTCCTCTTTGTCGTCAATGCCTTGCCAGTTAGTGATATACTCTTTAATATCAATAACGAGGGAGCGGTAATTAACCACTAAATCGTCAGCCAATCTATGTTCTGCAAAGTCTAAACAGGTGGAGTAGCGTTCTGTATCAGGTTCCTCTATGTCAGGTTGGGTCGATTCTTCCGGCATAAAAGCGTAAGTGTCGCCAATGAAATTAAGGTTTGCACCTTTTCTTAAAAAATAATCGAAAAGTTTTCGTGAACCTTTCAAAACCACCAATGAAAGTAAGGTCGGTGCCGGAAGGTCAATGTTAAAGTCAAGAGAAACTTTACTGTCAATTATTTTGTCAAAAACGTTAACGTAAAAATGGAAGTCTTTGTCCGTATAATGGTAGTCAATAATCTCTGTCAACAGATGTTGCTTGTCGGTTTCGGTCAATCTGTTATGCAACTTGGTCCAGGCTTTTTCAAAGTCTGAAAAGTTCTTTGTCTCAATTGCTTTTATGAGTGGGTTTGTCTTCATAGAATTGTACCTCCATCCCAAATATACGCGCAGGTTTTTTAACCCAAAAGCCCCCCCCCTACTTCTTCTGCCACAGCTTGCGGAGTTCTTCCTGCTCGCGGAAGATGACGCGCGAGGCTTCCTGCACCCGCTCCCACAGGCTGTTGAGCGTGTTGTAAACCTCCACCCGCGCGGTGGTGGCGCGGATGCGTTCGCGCTTCTGCCATTCATGCGTAATGTGAGCGCCTGCACTGTTTTCAATAGCGGTTAAATAGTCCGCCTCCCAGCCTGCGGGCAAGCCAGCAGCTAAAAGGGCGGTGGCATAGCGCTCATATACCGGTGCAGGGTAAAACCATACAAGGCAAATTTGATATTCGGTTTGGCTACCTGCTTTCGCATCAGTTTAAATCCAAACTCATCGGCCTTGCGCTCGTCTTTCGGGTAGGCTTTTTTGACATAATACGCCAGATCATCGGCCAGTGTCATGGCAGCCTGCTGGGCAGCCACCGAATCCAGTTGTGCCTGCACCATCAGGTCGCGCATTGTTTCATCGCTGGGCAGTTCGCTGAAGCGGTTCAGCTCCTGGAGCCACTGGTCGGCATAGGTGCTGTCGAGCTGCGGGTCGAAGGCCGTAAACTGAGGCAGATAGTCTGCAAACAACTGCTGCCAATGCGCCTTCGCCCACAAAGTCGGCATCGGAGATAGACAGGCCCTGTCGTTTTAATCGCTTGACGTTGCCATACACATACTTGTCATCGTCTGTTATGGGCTGGTTTTGGTCTTCCATAGCAAATACATTATTTATTAAATAATAGACATGCCACCAACATACAAAGCCATCAGGCTACACAGCAAAGATATAACACAATAAAGCATATCCGCAAGTCAAAATGAGCTATCCGTAGTCCGAATTTTTTTCCAGCGATGTATATCATTTATCACGCATTGGCGAGGTCTGCTTCCACAATGAATATTATTTGTCACACATTGGCGAGGTCTGCTTCGGCTATGTATATTTTTTATCACACAATGGCGAGGTTATATTATGCTATGTATATTTCTTGTCACACATTGGCGAGGTCTTGTTCTACATTGGCGAGGTCTTCTTAAACCATGTATATTGCCCATTTTTAAGCAAAAAACAGACATTTTGAGGCAAAAAGGTAGGTTTTGGCATTTACGGGTTAAGTAGTCAAATAATACCAGAAAAGTGTATTGGTTCAATCACCCACATTATTCAGCGCAGGCGGCTTTAGCCGCCCATTAAACCGATAATCTTCCGCTTATCCTGCCCCCGCCTTTCCTTACCGGTAGGTGTCCCACCTACCGAAAAATCTTAGCCGGGTGGGACACCCGCCCCCCATGCCCTCCTATCTAAAAAACCACAGGTAAGCTACCATGCACAAAATCATCACCACTATTACGCGCCTTATCTGCGCCTCGCTGGCCCCTATGCTCCAGTGCACGCCCATGTAGCCGCCTGCGCTCATCCCCACCGCCATCAGCAGGCCATGCACCCACCGGATGTTGCCATTAAAAACAAACAATAAAAAGGCCGCCAGGGCATAAGAAGACATAATAAAGGCCTTGTAAAAATTCGCTTTGGCAAACGGAAAGCGATGCAGCAATTGACAACCCGCCATCAAAAAAAAACCGCTGCCCGCCTGTATAAAGCCACCATAGATGCCAAACAGAAAAAACAAAAATACCCCCGCTATTTTGCTGCGTGCATCTAAACGCTCGGTGGTGCCGGTGGCGTTTTTTAAGGGATTAAACACCGTGAGCACCAAAAACAAAAGCATGACCCCCGACAGTATTTTTATAAAAAGCTCCTCCGGAATTTTGATAGAAAACAAAGCCCCCAGCACCGCACCCGGCACCGATGCCAGCGACAGCCATATCAGGTAAGCATCGGTCTGGTAGCCTTTCCGCAGAAAAGTATAGGTAGAAGAAAAATTCTGCGCCAGCACCGCCACCCGGTTGCTGGCATTGGCCTCGGTGCCCGAAAGGCCCGTGAACATGAGTGCCGTAATGCTCACCAGCGAGCCCGCTGCCGACACCGTGTTTACAAAACCCGCCACCACGCCCAGCAGCAACAGCACCAACACCTGAAACCACGAAATATCCATGCGGGCGAAAGTAGAAATTAGCAGTATCCCGGGGCTTTAGCCCCGATATAAACAGACCATTCCTTTTATACCCGTTCGGGCATGGCCTTCAGGCCATGCATACCGCTGCGGCCATACATCTATTCACATCAATGACGCATTCGCCAAAAGGAAACGATACGCTCTTTCACTCCACGACTAATTCCTACATTCGCCCCCATGAACAAAACGGCATTATTACTGGGCGCTACGGGCCTCACAGGCGAGCAATGCCTGCTTGGGCTGCTGGCATCGGAACGATACAGCAAAGTAACAGTGGTGGTGCGCAGGCCCTTAAGCCTTTCGCATCCAAAGCTGCACACGGTGCTCACCGATTTTAAAAATATCACCTCCATTCAAGCCGAGCTTAAAGCCGATGATGTTTTTTGCTGCCTGGGCACCACCATTGCCAAAGCCGGCAGTCAGGAAGCTTTCCGCTGGGTAGATTTTGATATCCCTGAACAAATAGCAGAGCGAGCCGTGGCGCAGGGGGCACAGCAGTTTATCCTTTGCTCCTCGATGGGGGCCGATGCCGGTTCGGCTATTTTCTACAGCCGCGTAAAAGGCGAACTGGAACAAGCCGTAAGCAACATGGGCTTCAAGGCCGTTCACATTTTTCGCCCGTCCATCCTGCTGGGCGACCGTAAAGAACAGCGAACAGGCGAAGCCATTGGCCGGTTTGCAGCCGAAAAACTTTCGTTTCTATTTGCCGGACCTTTTAAAAAATATGCCGGCACACCCGTTAAGGTGCTGGCTAAAAAAATGATAGAAGCGGCCGCTCAAAACACCAGCGGCATTCAGATACATGAAAACGATGAAATACTTGCTGCTTAACAACCACCGGCTATGGAGCGTTGCGTTGCTGTGGCTGCTGGTGCAGGGCACCGTGGCACAGGAAACTTCCAGGGTAATAGACATTAAACAGCGCCTGCTGAAGCCTAAATCTTTTTCCGATGACCTGAAAGAGGAAACCGATTCCATGCGCACCCTGCACCTGATGATAGGGGGCAACATTTACCAAACCGAAAAGCACGTTAACTATTGCTACGATGAGGCCAAAGGCCAATACAATTTTCGCGAAGAGCTGAAATACATACAATCTATTTTGGGGCTGGGCGACCTGACCTTTGCCAACCTGAAAACCGCTTTTGCCAACGATGAAAACAACATGTTTACCGCGCCCGATGAGTTTGCACTGGCCCTCAAATATTCCGGCATCAATGTGCTCACCCATGCGAATGCACACACCGCACAGATTGATAAAGCCACGCTCAAGCGCACCCGCGATATGCTGTATGATTATGAAATGCTGCACACCGGGGCCTTCACCGATGGCATGCAGCGCAATGGCAACTATCCGCTCATCATCAATAAAAAAGGATTCCGCATTGCGCTGTTGAATTACACCACACTGAACGCGCGCCCGGGCATTTCGCGCGATTTCATCATCAATGAGATTGACAAAACCTATCTGGAACGCGATATGCGGGTGGCGCGCATTAACAAGCCCGACTTCATTATTGTGTATTTTGACTGGGGCACCAATAATCAGGATATCCCCTCCGCTTACCAGACCGACCTGGCACAATACTGCTTTAATCTGGGAGCCAATCTGGTGGTGGGCACCTTGCCCAATACACCCCTCCGCCTCGATTACATGACCTATTCGCACTATGGCCAGCTGAAAGAAGGCATTGTGGCCTATTCGCTCGGCAACCTGATTGCCAGCAACGATGAAGTGCGCAACCGCAATGGCTATGTGATAGACATGGAGTTGAAGAAAAACAACTTTACAGGCGAAACGAATGTGGGCGACTGGGGCGTGATACCGGTGTATACGTATTATGATACCAGCACCGTGAAGGGTAAAACCAATGTGCTGTCGCTCCCGTGTTCGGCTGTAGAAAATGGCGACATCCTCACCAAGATTCCGTACATCGAAAAACGAAGAGTCATCAACGGAGCGTATGAAGTGCGCAAGCTGTTGGGCGCTACGGCTGATGAAATTCAATATAACATGACCGAGCTCACAGCCAATAATGTGATGGAGACCATAGACCTTACCAAGTCTGCACTGAATAACCGTTTTAACCAGAAAAAGGCAAGCGACATTGTGCCGAGTGCTGCACCGGTGCTGCCCATTGCTACCGTGGGCAGTAATAATCCGCCATCGCTGGCCCAGATTTTTGGCGAAGCAAAACCAACGGGGAGCATAACAGCCAATCAGGCGCTGATAGTCAAAAACGAATCGCCTAAACCATCGGCTATCGTGGCCGAAAAAAATAAGGCGGAAAGCCTGTTTATTGAAAATGCTGCACCGATTAAAAACACACAACCGGGCAGCGTGAACACTCCAAAAGCGGAGTTAGCCACCAATGTAACACCTGCCAAGGTGGATACCGCTGTTAACCAAGCACCTGTAGCCAACAGCAATAAGCCCAATACCGACACATCGGTGCAAACCAAGGAGGCTGCTGTATCGGCATTGGCGATAGATACTACCGCTGTAGCCCATGTCGCCCCGGCCACTAACAAGAGCGACTCGAATAAAAAAGAAGCGACCGAACAACCTTCAAACACCACGGTTACTCCATCCACTACCATGCCTGCTGAAAACAAAAAAGCAGCGGCAGCGGCAGAAAAGCCCGTGGAAAATGCTGAGAAGAAACAAGCGAAACCAGCCTCCACGTTGATAGAAGATGAAGCCCGAAAAAAGCGGGAAGCCGCTCCGCTTACAGACGATGCTCCACGCAGCAAGCGCGCACAGCAGGCTTTGGTAGACGACCCGGCCAAAAAGAAAACGGTGGAAACCATCGTATTTGCCGATGAAGTAAAAAAACCGAAGGTGGCTACTCCGGTTTTCACCGAAGATAAAACCGAAGCCAGTAGCCAGAAAGCCACACAGCTACAACAAGTGAGTGAACCTAAACTACAGTTTGACATGAACCGGGTGGCTGAAAAATCAGTATCCATCACTGTGGATACTTTCTATCGGGTGCAGATTTATGCTTTGCAGAAGTTTATCCCGCTCGACACCAACTACTACACGCACCTCAAAGGCTACGAAGTTGTGGAAGAAGGGGGTTTGTTCAAATACCTGATTGGTAAATACCGCTTCAAGGAACAATGCGAAAAGTTCTGGAAAGAACAGATACTGCCGCGCTACAAAACCAGCTTTGTGGTGCAGTATATTGACGGCAAAAGAAAGTTTCAATAAACCTCCATCCCTCTATCTTGAACCTCTGCATAGACATCGGCAATACCAACACCAAGTTCGGGCTTTTTGAAGGCTACGAACTCAAAAAAGTGTTTACCGAATCGGATGCGCTGGATGTCATCTTCGACCACTACACGCTGGAACATATTTTTCTTTCCAAAACAGGCGCCAACGAAAACGTGGAGCTGCGGCTGAAACGCAGCCGCAAAAAATTTGAACTGCTGGTCTATTCGCCTTACCTCCGCTTTCCGATAGAAGTGCTGTATAAAACCCCGCACACCCTGGGTGCCGACCGCATAGCCGGTGCCGTGGCAGCCAACGATTTATTCAAAAACCAAAATGTGCTCAAAATTGATTTTGGCACCTGTATCACCTTTGACTTTGTCAACAGCAGCAATCAATATGAAGGGGGCGGCATTTCTCCGGGTATGAACATGCGGTTTAGGGCTTTGCATAACTACACGGCCAGGCTCCCGCTGGTAGACCCTTTTCAGTTCACCGATTTTCCGTTGGTGGGCACCGATACACCTACGTCTATGCTCAGCGGGGTGGTGCATGGCATCAAAAATGAAGTATCCGGCATAATAAAAGATTATGAAGCGCGTTTTGGAGCGCTGAAAGTGGTGGCCACCGGTGGCGATGCAAGTTTGTTTGTTACTCTGCTCGAAAACGACATATTTGCCAGTCCCTATCTGGTGCTTGAGGGGCTTCATCGCATACTACAGTTTAATCTCGATTGATTGTACGAAGTATGACTAAAGTTCCAGGCAAAAAATCAGCGCAGGTTTTCATGAAATTTCCAATAGTCAATTTTCCGTCAGCAGTGAACCTTTCTTCATTCTATAACCGCACCCACGCCATTCGTATGGCTTCTGTGCGCTTGTCTTTGTTGTGTTTCATGCTCGGTCTCTCTGCCTTGTATTCCGCTGCGCAAATTGCTTCTCCCTATTCCCGCTTTGGACTGGGATACGTGCGCAGCACCGTTTTTTCGGCCAATAAAGCCATGGGCGAAGTGGCCGGTGGCTATGCCAGCAACAGTTTTATTAATTATACCAACCCGGCTTCCTTTGCTTCGCTCACCCGCACCACCAT
Source organism: Bacteroidota bacterium (assembly GCA_016715625.1). GTDB lineage: Bacteria > Bacteroidota > Bacteroidia > Chitinophagales > LD1 > Bog-950. Next base: position 35,723 of record JADJZU010000038.1, on the reverse strand, counting down.
TGAGGCCGGCCTGAACATTGACGATGTAAACATTCGCACCAAATCAAAAACCTATAATGCCGTCAACGGCTCGGTGAGCCACGTGGCCGTAGCCTTTGTGCCCAAAGCCGACAAGTGGGCCATCAGCGTTGGACTCTTGCCCTTTAGCAACACCAACTATACCTTTATTCAAGACTTTAACGATTCGGTGATTGGCAGCTACCGAAAAGTGTATTCGGGCAAGGGTTCCTTGTATCGGCTCTACGCTGGGGGTGCCTATAAATTTAAAAGCCGCATCAATGAGCTCGATAATTTTTCGATTGGTGCCACTATCAGCTATGTGTTTGGCAAACTCGACAACCAAAACATTATCACCTTTCCCGATAGCCTGGACGCCTATAGTTCGCGCAGCAATGTATCGATGAACGTAAACGGAGTGAGCTATAATGCAGGGTTTCAATATCGCAGAAGGATTTATCACAACAGCGACCGCGAAGAGCGAACCGATATTTACTTTACCTTGGGGGGCTACGCGTCCGGAGGAGTAAAAGTAAACACTAAAACTTCCAGCTACTGGGACCGAATTAATATAAGCAGTTCGGGGGTTTCAGTCATCGACAGCCAAGAGGTGAGCAGCGATAGCAAAGGCAAAGTGCTGCTACCCGTTACGGCAGGCGGAGGCTTTATGTTCGGCAACGAAAGGTTCTGGCAAATTGGAGCTGATTTTCGCTGGACCAATTGGAAGAAATATCAATCGCCTTTCAATAATGGCAATCTGGCCGACAGTTGGCGCATTGGCCTGGGGGTGCAGATTGTTCCCAAATATGGCGAGCGCAAATACCTGAGCAATGTGCAATATCGCCTCGGTGGATATTATGCCAGTTCCGAAATTACCTACCAGGGCAAAGCCCTCACCGAGTATGGTGGCACGCTGGGTCTGGGTCTTCCGCTATATCGCAATCTGGCCAGTTTAAATCTAAGCGCAGATATTGGTTCGCGTGGAGGTAATAATGCGTCCATTATCCGCGAAACGTACTATCGCATTACCCTGGGCTTCACCCTTAATGACCCATTCTGGTTCATTAAGCGCAAGTTTGACTAATTACCAGACGCACCCATGTCTTCGCCCGTTCGTTTTACTCCCTCTTTTTTTTTGGTTCTGACCCTATTGGCCGCCTCTTGCAAAAACGATCTCGAAGAGGCCCGGCTGGTGGTTAGCCGCGCCAATGCCAATATTGAAAAAGGCGAAAACGTGCTGATTCAATACTCCGACAACGGAGTAACCCGCATTCAGTGCTTCGGCAAAACGGCCACCCGCTACAACACCGAAAAGCCTTATCTGGAGTTCAGCGATGGAATTAAAATTGAATTCTTTAAAGAGGATGGCAGCACGGAAAGCACCCTCACTGCCCGCTACGCCACGGCCGTAGAAAACAGTAAAGAAATGGTAGCGCGCGACAGCGTAGTGGTGGTCAACCAAAAAGGGGAGCGCCTGAATACCGATGAATTGGTGTGGGACGAAAACAAAAAAGTGATTTACTCCAACACCTTTGTCAAAATCTCTACAGCTGATGAAATTATCTATGGGAAAGGCTTTTATGCCAACCAGAATTTCAGCGACTATGTAGTGAAAAGCATCTCCGGAAAAATTAAAGTGAATGCTACTGAGTTGGAGTAAGTTTTTTCAGTAGCCGCCCTTATTACTCATACCCGTTAGTGGCAATCATTATTTTGAGTCTTTTAAATACAGATTTTTTTATCTGCCATTTCTCTTTTATATATGGCGACTAAACAAATACATACATGAAGCATGTTTTACTACTCCTCTGTTTACTAGCCGTTAATTCCTTTTTGTCAGCTCAAAGCGTCTGCTATCAGTTTGATGATTGTGGTTCACTTACTCCTCAGCAGCGAGAGCACACTTTTAATCTGTTCGGAAATGGCAATACAGGATGTTTGCAGGATTGGGAAGTTGTCAATGGAACTCCCTCTATCTATAGCACCTCCTTCACTACACCCTATACAGGTACCGACTTTGCTCTTTTTGGCATTCACAACAACAGCACCACCGAAGGGGCTGTTCTCAAATACGATTTTAACACCGGAGAAAGCTATACCATATCCATGGCCCTTTATAATTACAATGGAGTGCCTATCCAAATTGACTTTTATCTATTAGACACGTCCATTGCTTACGCTTATAACAGCAATGTGGGCTCTACGGCTCTGCCCGCAGTACCTGCGGGTGCTTTAAAAGTAGATAGCATCAGCAATTTCACAGCTCAACAGTGGCAGGTAGTATCATTTACAGTATCTAACCTACCTAAAAATTTTAACCGCTTTTGGATACGGCAGTATGGAGCCAGCAGTAATTACCTGTTTGTAGATTCACTTTGCCTGACCCGACAAACTGCCAACGAAATTTGTTACGATTTTGACGATTGTGGCTCGCTTACCCCGCAGCAGCGTGAACACACTTTTAACTTGTTTGGAAATGGCAACCTGGGTTGCTTAGAGAACTGGGAAGTGATTAACGGAACTCCGTCTATTTACAGCACCACCTTTACTACACCATTTAACGGAACTGATTTTGCACTCTTTGGAGTGCATAACAACAGCACTACAGAAAGCGCTGCTTTGAAACATAATTTTGATATGAATAAATCCTACTCGGTAAGTATGGCCATCTATAATTATACGCCTTCCATACCGCTTAATATTGATTTTGTGCTCCTGGATGCCGCTATTCCATATACTTATAATAGTGGAGTAGGTTCCACTTCCCTGCCGGCCATTCCCGCTGCCGCTCAAGTGGCTCATACGATATCCAACTTCAATCAATCTGGCTGGCAAACGGTCACGTTTAATGTTGCCGGTCTTGTAAAAAACTTTAACCGCCTCTGGATTCGTCAGCGAGGTGCCAGCAGCAACTATTTATTTGTAGATCACCTTTGCATCTCCGAAAGCTCTCCTGTATCAGTAGACAACTTATCGATAGAATCGGCAACAGCCATTTACCCCAACCCGGCTCAAAACACACTGCATATAGCTTCTGCTGGTATTGCATCCACATGTATTTACGATCTACAAGGAAAGGTAGTTATTGAATCCGGCTATAGCAAGAGCATCGACATAGCTCATCTACCCGTAGGGATGTATGTGGCAGAAATTAAGGTAGGACAATCCGTTACTTACAACCGCTTCATCAAGCAATAAAAGGATACAAAACGCAGTTGTGAGATAACTATTAAACGGGCTGGTGAATAACCGGCCCGTTTTTTTCAACCGGTATCAAAACAAACCATCTGCCGGTAAACATAAAGTCCATTCTCCCGCTATTTACTTTATTCGCATCTTAAATTAAAATCATGCAAGCAGCACCAAACACCGTATTAAAAATCACTTATCAATTGCGCACGGAGCCGAATGGCGAAATCATGGACTCGGCCGATGCATCGCACCCTTTTTCATTTCTGTTCGGGCACAATAATGTGCTGGAATTATTTGAGCAAAATCTGGAAGGCAAAATTGCCGGCAATCAGTTCAGCTTTGTATTGCAACCGGCCGAAGGCTATGGAGAATATGAGCAGGAGGCCGTACTACAACTGGAGAAACAGATTTTTTCGGTTGATGGTGTAGTGCAGGAAGATATGCTGGTGGTGGGTAATGTGGTGCCGCTACAAGATCAGCACGGGCAAACTTTTCAAGGCCGCATTGTAAACCTGACGGACACCCACGCCACAGTGGATATGAACCACCCCTTTGCCGGCAAAACGCTTTATTTCAGTGGGGAGGTATTAGAAGTTCGTGCAGCACATCCTGTGGAAATTGAGCATGGTCACGTGCACGAACATGGCGACCATTCGCACCATTAATCAAGCGAACAGACCGAACATAAAAAGAGCGCGCGGGCCAAGGCCCGCGCGCTCTTTTTATGTATACCATCCTGCAAATCTACCGCATCAAAGTCATATTTCCTTTCGCCAGTTTTACTTGGGCCTGCCCGGTCAGGCGATACTGGCAATGCCATACATAAACCCCCATTTCCTGTTCCACACCTTTGTAAATACCATCCCATCCATCTCCGGGCGTAGAGGTTTCAAATACCAATTCGCCCCAGCGGTTGTATACTTGAAAAGTAAGCTGCTCCAAATCTTTATTCAATACACGAAACTTATCGTTCATGCCATCACCATTAGGCGAAAAAGCAGTAGGGATAAGCAATTCAGGCACAGTCACCTTTACCAATAAAGAGTCCGACACCACACAACCGGCATCATCGGTTACGATGAGCGTATATTGGGTAGTTACTGTAGGGGTAGCATCCGGATTTTCGCAATTATCGCAACTCAGCGTGGCTGCGGGAGTCCACAAAAAAGAAGCTACAGAAGCTGCCGAGTACGAAGGATTAAATGCGGTGCTTTCGCCCAAAGTGATAGCGACATCTGGACCGGCATTTACCGTAAACTTGCGTCTGGCTAATGCAAAGGGCTCCGGTAAAAAATCGCTCACACCGGCCACGTTAATGCTCGATAAACCAAATCCCGAACCGGGAGTGGCTGCACCTAAAGCGTTCCAGCGGTTGGGGCTATCCCAATGCGCCTCATCGGTCCAGTTGCCATCGCTGGCTGGGTCAAAATACATCCGCAAAGAAACGTTATTGCTGCCGGCATCGTGATAAAGGCGGTGATAGAAATTAGGATTTACCTTACACAACAATTCGTCTGTTACAGCCACATCATATCCATCGGCTGTGGCATCTCCTTTCACCACCATTGCTCCGAAAGTATTGGGAGCCGAAGCATCGGGTGTTTTCTCTATCGGTCGAAAAATACTGGGTGGGTTGTTGTAAGACGGAGAGCCGGTAGGGAATAAGTAGGCCGAAGTAGTATTGGTTGCTCTGGAAAGACGCCCGGCACCCACCGAACTCACAAAACCGTTGTTGCGGGTCACCGCACCAATATTGGGGTTGGTCACCAACATCTCATTTACATCTGTGGCCAACTCAGCATTGTTGAGGACTAGGGTACCGCTCGTAATCGCGTTGATGGTTTGCCGCTTTACCACATTCCCTCCTTGAAGGCTTAGATTATTAAAGGTGGTTACAGCACTGCCGGTTATTTGCTGCGCACCTCCGTTCATCTCTACCCAACTATTGGTGCCTAGATAAGCATTGTTATTCACCCAATTGCCGGTGAGGCGAATGGTGTCGCCTGTGCCGGTAATACTGCCATCGTTGGTCACATTTCCTTCCACCACCACTGTTCCGGCATTATCTATAAAGCCTGCACCGCCATTCACATTATTATAAAGCGAATTGGTTTTCACAATCACAAAAGCTCCGTCTTTTACATATACATCGGCCCCATTATTATTAAACAAAGCCTGTGCAAAAACACTCACCGTTAATGGCAGTATAAAAAGGGTGAAAAAAAATTTACGCATACGAAAAAGATTTAACAGACTCATTAAAGAGTTAAATCAAACGAATTTGGTTGTAAATGCAAAACATAAGGCATCATGGATTTTGAAAGTACTTCGCATTATGAAATACGTCCCCACTCCGTGCCCTGCCGTCCTTCCTTCAAATAGTGAAGCAAGGCCTGATTTTCGGGCTTCATGAGTTTTGAATCCTCCTGCATCAAACGCAGCGCACATTTTCGGGCTTCCTCCAGTATGTGAACATCTGCGGCCAGGTCGGCCAGCCGCAAGTTGACAGTGCCACTTTGCTGCGTGCCTTCCAGATCACCCGGGCCACGAAGTTTGAGGTCTTCTTCAGCAATTACAAAGCCATCATTCGTGCTGCACATTACTGATATGCGTTGTTTGCTTTCGGCTGATAATTTGGTTCCGGTCATCAGTATGCAATACGATTGGTCGGCACCCCGCCCCACGCGACCGCGTAACTGGTGTAACTGCGATAGGCCAAACCGCTCAGCATTTTCTATCACCATGACGCTTGCATTCGGCACGTTTACTCCCACTTCTATCACGGTGGTGGCTATCATAATTTGCGTTTCCTTTTGTAGAAACCGCTGCATTTCATAGTCTTTATCAGCCGGGCGCATACGGCCATGCACCATACTGATTTGGTAGGTCGGCTTAGGAAAAGCACGGGATATACTTTCATAACCATCCATCAGATGTTTTAAATCGAGTGCTTCACTTTCCTCTATTAAGGGATACACCATATACACCTGCCGGCCTTTATCTATTTCCTGTTTTAAAAATCCGAACACGGCCGAGCGGTGAGCATCGGTGCGGTGAGCGGTGTGGATAGGTTTTCGGCCCGGAGGCAACTCATCAATCACCGATACATCCAAATCGCCATACACGGTCATGGCTAATGTGCGCGGAATGGGAGTAGCGGTCATCACCAAAATGTGTGGTGCTATGTCATTTTTGGTCCACAGCCTTGCGCGCTGCGCCACCCCAAAGCGGTGTTGCTCATCAATCACCACCATGCCGATGTTGTTGAATACTACCGTATCTTCTATCAACGCATGAGTGCCTATCACAATCTGGATGCTACCATTCGCTAACCCGTCCAACACATACTTTCGCTGCTTTCCCTTCACATTGCCGGTAAGGAGCGCCACTTCTATATGCAAACCCCGCAGCACCTCTGTCACGCTGTCAAAATGCTGATTGGCGAGTATCTCGGTAGGTGCCATAAGGCAGGCTTGGTAGCCATTGTCGAGCGCCATGAGCATGGTGAGTACCGCCACTATCGTTTTGCCACTACCCACATCCCCCTGCAGCAATCGATTCATTTGTCGACCACTCAGAGTGTCATTTCTTATTTCTTTCAGCACCCTTTTCTGAGCGCCTGTTAGCTGAAAGGGTAAGTTGTTTTTATAAAACGCATCAAATTTTCCATCAATTCGCTCCAGTAATGCTCCGCGCGCAGCCTCACCCCGGTTGGCTTTCACCTTCAAAAGTTGCAGCTGAATCAAAAAAAGCTCTTCAAATTTGAGCCTCCGCGTAGCCTCGTGCAGTGCTTTTTCATTTTTAGGAAAATGGATATTCACCAAAGCAAACGCCCGCGAACAGAGGCGATACTGCTGAAGCATTGCAGCAGGTAAAAACTCCGGCAAATCGCTTTCGCGCACCTGCCCAATCAGTTGCTTCGTAAGTCTCGAAATGCCTTTGGAGTCAAAAAACCGCTTTCGCGCCTTCTCGGTGGTAGGATACACTGGCTGCAAGCCCACAGCCGAAACTTTATCGGGTTCCATTGCCACCGGATCCACTTCGGGATGCGGTATGTTATAGTCGTTTAAAAATAAAGTAGGCTTGCCAAAAACGAGGTATTCTGTGTTCACCTTCAGGTTTTTAAGAACCCAGTCTATGCCCTTAAACCATACCAACTCCACTTCACCACTGCTATCTTTAAAGCGGGCTACCAGCCGCTTAGATTGTTTTTCGCCTATGGTTCTAAACCCGGTGATGACTCCTTTTAGCTGGATAAACTGCGTGTGAGGCTCTATATCTTTAACCAGGTATATTTTACTCCGGTCTACATAACGAAACGGGTAGTAGCGCATCAAATCGCCATAGGTATGCAGCGAAAGCTCTTTTTGCAGGAACTCGGCTCGCTGGGGACCTACGGTCTTCAGAAACTCGATGGGTGTTTGAAGCAGTTTGGACATTCCGTAAATGTGACCCACAAACATGTTCAAATTTATGGCTATAAAAAAAGACCCCGAGGAGTGTTCCTCGGGGTCTTGAATTAGTATTGTTTACATGCTGAATTACTGCAATCTGATGACCAGCGGGTTAAATGGATTATCGTCCATTTTATAAGTAATCTTGGCATCGCTCTTAGCCTCAGTTTCCATGGGCTGCAGAAAAATGTCGGCATCCACGTAAGTAGCGTCTTTGTCGAGGTTTTTCACTACATATTTTTTATAGCCATTAACTTTGAAGATTACGCGAACAGGCTCGCCCATTTCCTTTTTGTTAAGTGCCAAAGCATAGTTGCCTTTGTCGTCTATAGATGCCTGCAGCACTTCGTCACCAAACTTGTCGAAATTAATCTTCGCATTGGTTACCGGTTTTTGTGTAGTGGCATCTACAATCTTTCCCGTCAATACCAGCACATCAGGGTTGGTGACCGCTGTATTGGTAACAGCTTGTGGACCCGCGGTCAAATTTGTTTCTCCTGCTTTTTTTGTGCTTTGAGCGGAAACAGTTCCGCACACAAGGGCAAACAGGAAGCCTAAGCTCAAGGTGATGAGTGTGTTGCTTTTCATAGCCGACCTCCTTTGTTTTTATGATGAATGAATAATTAAAAAAAGTGCCCCCGGTGTGATGTTCGCCTTCATTTTCCCAATCAAAATCTCATTTAGCGAATTTTCGCTGCAAACATATACAACGAAAACGAACTGTAAAAACATATATTGTAAAGAATTGGTAAAAAACTTTTGAAGCGTAGTTTTGGCATACTGAAGCGTCCATGTTTACTTAATCAAACTTATATCTTCACACTATGAAAAGATTACTTCTGGCCGGCATGCTGGCACTTGGCTGCAGCATTTCTTATGGCCAATCTTCCGATTATAAACAGCACCTGGGCCCCCACCGTCTGCTGGTATTTTTTGAACCCAACATATCGATTGCGCAGCAAGCTAACCTTATCAAATCTTCCGGCCTGGTGTCGGCATTTACACATCTCCCCGCACCTGCAGTCACCATTTGCGAAACGGACCATTTTGCCGAAGCCTTCCGTTACTTAAACAGTCAACCCGAGGTAAAAGGCGTTTCTTTTTTTATCGCCAGCGGCAAACATATGGCTGGTGTGTTAGATAACTTCTTTGTAAAAATCAGTAGCAGTCAATATCTAGAGCAGTTTCAAGAAAAGCTGGTGGCACTACACCTTCCACGGGCTGTGGCCGATGCTTATATACCTAATTTATACAGAGTGAATAACACACAGCTCAAACAAATGAACACCATAGATTTTTGCTTGCTATTGCAGAATGAAAGCTGGTGTAGTTATGCAGCGCCCAATTATTTGGTTAATCCATTGGTTACCTCCAACGACCCGCTGTATAATCGCCAATGGTCTATTGCCAATAATGGTACGGCACTGCAAGGCAACGGAACGGCCGATGCAGATATGGATGTGGATAGCGCATGGACCATAACCACAGGCAACTCCGACATTAAAGTCTCTATCATCGATTCGGGTGTAGATACGCTCCATGCCGACCTGGTTCAAAATCTGCTGCCCGGACACGATGCTGTAAGTGATTCCACTGATGGCTATCCCACACCGGCTTACGATAACGATGGTCACGGAACCTGCTGCGCGGGGATAGTAGGCGCTGTGCAAAACAATAACCTTGGCATTTCGGGCATTGCTCCACAGTGCAAGCTGATTCCCGTGCGCGCCTTTTATTATGTGCTGCTGCAGGGTGCCAGCGATCCGCTTCCTTACTCCACTTCGGCAGCATTTGCCGATGCCATTGGCTGGAGCTGGAACGTAGCGCAAGCCGACATTTTAAGCAATAGTTGGGGGCTTCCTCCCGCACTTATTTCTTTTTTGCCGGGTGGTATGCAGCCGGTAAATGATGCCATTGCTACGGCTCACAGTATGGGCAGGGGAGGCAAGGGTGCCGCATTGTTTTTTAGTAGTGGGAACGAGAACGACAGTGTTGGACCCATTTGGCCCGCCAGTTTGGCCCAAACCATTGCCGTAAACGCCAGCACCATGTGCGATGAACGAAAAAATCCGAATGACTGCTCGGGCGAAAACTGGTGGGGGGGCGATCATGGCCCCGGTTTAGACTTCAGCGCACCGGGGGTAAAAGTGACAACCACCGACATGCGCGGTGGTTTTGGATTTACCAGCAACGACTACACTTATACCTTTAACGGCACTTCTGCGGCATGTCCGAATGCTGCCGGAGTAGGAGCGCTTGTCCTGTCGCTTCGTCCTGAACTGCATGCAGAAGACATTAGAAATATCCTGGCGCAAAGTTGCGACAAGGTCGGAGGATATGCTTACGACTCGCTATTTTTCAACGGAACCTGGTGCCCCGAAATGGGACACGGTCGGCTAAATGCTTATAAGGCTTTGCAAAATAGCTTTAACTACTCTTCTACTATTTCAGTAGCAGAAGATGCACCCATCCATGTCTTCCCCAACCCGGCACAATCCCACCTGCAGGTATGGATACCAGGTTTGCAAACCGGAGAAATCAAAATTACAGATGCATCCGGAAAAGTGTTAATGGCTGAAAAAACAGAAAACGAGCGCACCGTATTGGATATTGCAGCTTTGGCAAACGGAGTTTACATCGTGCAGGCGCAAACATCAGGCCGTGTGTACACACGTCAAATGGCCATTGTTAAATAGGCTTATTTGCCCTCAGCACTTTGCTGCATATTGGCCTGATTTCGGTTCATGGAATCCGTCATTCGGCTGTTGAGGATTACAAATCCTACCAGTATTACACAGAATACCACCAGCATTAAATTCATGGATGTGTCGGTTTTCATAGCAAAGTGTTTTAAAGGTTACTGAACTATATCTATCAATACAACGAAGGTTTTTCTAAATCAGTATGCTGTTGTTATTCACAAATGCAGATTGATTCTATCATCTAACTAATTTTATTAAAAATGGTGCCACAAACCCACTCATGCATCGTTTTTCTGTTTACAAGCCGTAGACTGAACCACCAACAGGTTCTTAATTAAACGATTGTGGCTATGCCTTTGTTCACAACTGAACTAGTGATTTCTATATGAACAAGAAGTAACAACGCTTCCTGTATTTTATTCCCTACAAAATAGGCCGCTGGTGCATACACCGGCACAGTGCCTGGTTTTAGGAAATAGCACTAAAACCTGTGTAAGGTTGTAAAGCTGCAGGAATCCGGACACCATTGGCTGTCTGGTGATTTTCCAAGAGGGAGGCCACAATACGTGGTAGTGCCAACGCACTACCGTTGAGTGTATGTACCAAGCGAGTTTTCTTGTTCTCGTCCCGGAATCTTGTTTTCAGTCGGTTGCTTTGATACGTTTCAAAATTAGATACAGAACTTACCTCCAGCCAGCGTTTTTGCGCTGCGCTATATACTTCAAAATCATAGGTAAGTGCAGATGAGAAACTCATATCGCCTCCGCACAGGCGAAGGATGCGGTAAGGCAACTCCAGTTTTTGCAATAAAGACTCTACATGCGCAATCATCTCGTCCAGTACCTGATAGCTCTTATCGGGGTGCGCTATTTGCACAATCTCCACTTTCTCGAATTGATGAACACGATTTAATCCGCGCACATCTTTACCGTAACTTCCGGCCTCGCGTCTGAAACATGGAGAATACGCCACAAACTTTGCGGGCATGTTCTTCTCTTCCAGTATTTCATCACGAACAATATTGGTAACCGGAACCTCGGCCGTAGGAATCATATAAAATCCGTCTACCGTAATGTGATACATCTGCCCTTCTTTATCAGGTAGTTGTCCGGTGGCAAACGCACTGGCCTCATTTACCATGTGTGGAGGAATTACCTCCATATATCCGGCTTTTTCGGCTTCGTCCAGAAAAAAAGAAACCAAGGAGCGCTGTAGTTTTGCACCTTGCTTTTTGTAAACCGGGAAACCCGCCCCGGTAATTTTTACGCCAAGTTCCAGGTCGAACAGGTCATACTTTTTGGCAAGGTCCCAATGCTCCAAAGCGCCTTCTGCCAAAGCCGGAATTTCGCCAACTTGTTTCACCACAACATTATGCTCAGGGATTTTACCCTCAGGAACCTGCGGGTTAGGCAAATTGGGAATCCGCACCAGAATATTCCGCATATCTTGCTCGGCATCGGCCAATTTAACTTCCAGAGACTTTGAATCTTCTTTCAACTGAGCCACTTCCGCTTTTTTATTCTCTGCCTCCGCTTTTTTTCCTTGCTTAAACAAGTCTCCAATTTCTTTGGCTATCGCATTCTGCCTGGCGAGATTATCATCCAATACTTTCTGAGTTTGCCTACGTGTTTCGTCTATAACAAGCAGCTCATCCACTAAATGCAATTCAGCAAAATGCTTAACTGCCAATCGTTTTTTAACGTCTTCTGGATTTTGTCTTACGTAGGTAATCTCCAACATGATTTTTGCTTTTTAAGGGCGACAAATATAGACTTAGGCGTGTAACGGCACATTTTGGATTCTCCAAGTATTATAAAGACTTAGCCGAGCCTATCAGAAACAGGAATTAAAGCATAAATTCGCACCCCCAAAATAGGCTTGAAAGCGAAGTATCTTTTTGCAAAGATCTCCGTATAAGCTACCAAGGGGCGTGTTTCGGACACGTTTTTGAGATACATGAAAAGCAGAAGCATTCTTTTTTGGGGGTTGGTTTTTTTCGCGGTAACTGCGTTTACCAGCGACAAAAACTCTTTTGAAGAAAATCAAAAGGGATACGACCGGGTGCAAAGTGCTTATGCGCGCAAAGAAGAGTTATTCTTTATGAAGTGCCGCAGTAAAAATATTCCGGAAACATTTGGCAATATCTACCTGCGGGCATTCAAGCAAGAAGGCATCGTGGAGTTGTGGGTGCAGAACGAAAGCGGGAAGTGGGTAAAATTCAGTGAGTATGAAGTTTATGCCCAATCGGGTAAATTAGGACCTAAGCGCCAGCAAGGTGACTGTCAGGTGCCGGAGGGTTTTTACTTCATCAACGAATTTAACCCCTATAGTAATTATCACCTTTCGTTAGGAATAGACTACCCCAACCAAAGCGACATGACTTTAAGCTGGGCGGAGCGAAAAGGGGGAGACATTTTTATACACGGAGGACAGGTAAGCGCTGGATGTCTGGCTATGAGCAACTACTATATCGAAGACATTTACATCGCTGCTGTTAAAGCTAAAAACCAAGGACAAAACAAAATACCGGTGCATATTTTCCCGTTCAGGATGAGCAATCAAAACCTGCAGTTTTTTTCGCACACACCGGAGTTTTCGCAGCACACCCGATTTTGGAAAAACCTGCAGCAAGGTTATACCTATTTCGAAAACCACAAGGCAGTGCCGCGGGTAAGTGTAGGGCCGGATGGCTATTACAGAATCGTTGACGAAGAATCTGCTTCTAACTAAGCAAGGTTATTCTTCCAGCACAATATCAAATTGCACCAGATCTATAAAGTCTTTCACGCGATCTTCAATATCGTTGTGATTGAGGGTTTTTACTCGTTCTGTACCAAATTTTTCTACACAAAATGAAGCCATGGCGCTGCCATAGATAATGGCGCGCTTCATGTTCTCAAAACTGATATCGCGCGATTTGTCGAGATAGCCGCAGAAGCCTCCGGCAAATGTGTCACCGGCTCCGGTAGGGTCAAAAACCTCTTCCAAGGGCAGGGCCGGGGCAAAGAAGACTTCATTTTCATGAAACAGTAAAGCGCCATGTTCCCCTTTTTTGATCACCAGATATTTAGGCCCCATTTTTAAAATTTTCTTAGCGGCTTTCACCAACGAATACTCATTAGACAGCTGACGAGCTTCAGCATCATTGATGGTTAACACATCTACTTTTGCAATCACTTCGAGTAGTTTACCCAGGAAATTTTCGGTCATCCAGAAGTTCATTGTATCCAGCACCACTAGTTTGGGTCGGTTGGGTAGCTGCTCTATCACCTTCAGTTGTAGAGCAGGGTCTATGTTTCCCAGCAGTAAAATATCGCTGCTTTTATACTCTTCAGGTATCACCGGGTTAAATTCCAGCAATACGTTTAAATCGGTGATGAGTGTATCGCGGCTGTTCATGTCAAGATGATATTTGCCACTCCAGAAAAAACTCTTTTTCCCTTCTTTTATTTCTATCCCTGATGTATCTACGCCACGTGCACGTAGCGCTTCCAGTTCGTTCATATCAAAATCATCGCCAATGATGGATACTATGTTTACCTTCTTTGAGAAATAGGAAGCACTCCAGGCAATATAAGTGGCAGCACCGCCCACTATTTTATCGGTTTTTCCGAAAGGGGTTTCTATGGCATCGAAGGCAACTGTTCCTACTGTAAGAAGACTCATAATGTATTTTTTTGCGCGCCAAATATAGGCTTAGATGCCAAACAATAGGTCGATGTGCAAAGTTTGTTTCTGTCAGAGCAAATGAACGTTTGCTTTGCCGTTCCGCACAGAAGTAGAACTTTGGGCCATGCATTATTCCCAACTTGAAATTTTATATGAAGACAATCACTTGCTGGCAGTCAACAAACCGGCCGGAGTGTTGGTGCAGCCCGACAAAAAGGGAGCGGAATCGCTGGAGCAAATGCTCAAAGCGTATATAAAGGATAAGTATAAAAAGCCGGGAGAAGTTTTTCTGGGTGTGTGCCACCGCATTGACCGGCCGGTGAGTGGCATTGTGTTGTTTGCTAAAACCAGCAAGGCGCTTGCGCGCATCAACGAGATGTTTCAGAAAAAAGAAATCAGAAAAACGTATTGGGCAGTGGTAGCCGACAAACCCAAAATGCTTTCAGATACTCTGACACATTATCTCAAAAAAGATGAGAAAAAAAACATTAGCCGCGCCTATGACGAAGAGGTGAAAGGAAGTTCTAAAAGCAGCCTCGATTACTATTACATCAGCAGCAGCCAAACCTACCACTTGCTGGAAATAAACCCGCACACCGGCCGACATCATCAAATACGAGCACAACTATCCAAAATGGGATGCCCGATAAAAGGGGATATTAAATACGGTTCCAAACGGACGAACGCTGATGGCAGTATCCATCTACATGCACGGAAAATAGAGTTTGAACATCCGGTGAAAAAGGAGCCTATTGTCATTGAGGCCCCGGCACCCAATGAGGTGGTGTGGAACGCTTTAACCCGATAGTACCCGCTTGACTAAAATCAATTTAGCCACTATATTGCCTCAAATACCTTACGTGAAGTTTTTGATTGGTCTTGCTTTTTTGTTGTTGAATACTGTGATGGCTATTGGCCAATCACCGGATTATTTTTTAAAAACTTCGGATGGTGAGCTGGCCATGGAACTTTCGCGGGGGAGCCAATCCATCAATATTGCGCTGTTTTTCTTCAAAGCTTCTGAGTTGGAACAGGTGATTATTGAACGTAGTCTCGACTCGCAGAAAAACTTTAATCAATGTAGCTATGTCAGCTTCAACGAATCTGCCAAAGACTCAACGGTAATCGTCAAAAAAGACATCTACCCCATTTCGGTAGCCGGCTCGGTGTTCTATCGCGTAAAGGTGGTGAACCGTGAAGGCATTACACGCACCTATCCTTCGGTCCGGTTGCCCGGTATTGCAGAAGCTAAAGACTGACGACTGCTTTACTTTTCTCCAGCGCCTTTAAACTGGTCGCCAGAATGCTTAAACAAAACGTTGAAAGTAGTAAGAGAGCCGTAAATACGCGAGATGTATTGTTGCATTTCCACCTTTTCTTCATCCGTTAATTTAGCATTCGCATTTATCTTTTGCTCCATGACCCTCAGTCGGTCGCGGAGCATTACAATCTTATGAAAAAAAGTTTCTATTGGAATTTCCTTGGGCTGCAAAGAAGCATCTGCCGGCTTGAGCACCAGTATACCATCATTCCACCGGTTGGCCAGCGAAACCACTTCCTGTAAATCGCTTTTCTCATCTATCACCTCATGCATGGCTCGCTTTATATCATTTATAGATAGTGGTGTGTAATCAGCAGCTGTAGCCTCCAGCACCTGCAGGCCTTCAAAATTTCGGGCAATACCCCGGGTGTTGTTGCCATCACGAAACCACACGGTGTAATATTCCGCATCCGCATCTACTACTACCCCCCTTCCGTATTTAGGGTGGTCAATTCTTGAACCAATTCCAAGATTCTCCATATCGTAAAATATTATTTTTTCCAGAATGCCGCTATTCGTGTTTTTACATTTTCGCGGATGTCGTACCAAAAAAGATTATAGTCAGCAATATGCAGGTTTTCCATACCGCTCACAATGGGCAGTTTGTTTTCTACCCAGAGATAGCCATCGTGCACTTCGGTACAAATTTCCTTTTCATACTTTTTATTGAAATCAAGCAGAATGGCTCCTTTGCTACAAATTTTATCTGCTTTTTCGTTGGTGGCTTTCCACGTTAGTGGATTGATGCAGATGTTTCCGTAAAGCGATGTCATTTCGGGGATAGCCCCTTTTTTAAAAGAGGCCCAGGTAATGTAGCAACCGGTCTGTTTCTCTTCCAAACAGGGCTGAAGAACTTTATACATAGCTGTATCTATTCCAAATCCAATAACATAAGCCGCCACCATTCGGTTGCGCAGGGTAGTGGTGTCAATCATTTCCTGCAGTAATCTGCGGGCGTGATGAGTTCCTTGTGAGTGAGAAGCCAAGATAAAAGGCCGGCCTGCGTTGTAATGTTTCAAGTAATATTCAAAGGCCCTCTTCACATCATCATAAGCAAATGCGAGGCTGTTGGCGCCCTCTTGATCCAGTTGATAGAATGCTTTCACATCGCTTTGTCGGTAGCGTGGCACATAAACCCGGCAACTCTGGTTAAAAACACTCGCTTGATATTTCACCGGTTTTCCATCAATGCTTTTGTTCAGGGCTTTGTCGTTTACATCGGCATTCCATTGCTTACCGTTTTTATACATGGTGGGGTACACATAAAAAACATCCACTTCTTTCAGCGAATCATTGACCCACTCTTCTGCTTTGGGTATAAAATCCGCGGCATCCTGACGAAAGGGCAGCGCACTCCAGTTTTTGGCTAATGAATAATCAGGAGCGGGCGGCTGTTCGGCAGCCACAAAAGGCTGGGCATTTGCTATCGCAAAAGAGTAAAGTAGGGTTGCTAGAAAAAGAGTGCGCATTTTAATGTTGAGGATTATTATGAATATTCGTGGCGTAAATAAATAAACCTGCGCTATGGTCTCCAATCTTTTAAAAATAATTCTGCCTGTTTCCATACTTTTCTTTGTGATGGGTTGCGAAAATAAAAGCTGCACGGATGTAGTATGTGGCGCTAACCAAACCTGCAACAGCGGCAATTGCTTTTGTGTGGATGGTTTTGAAGGAACCGATTGCAATACTCAGAGCTACCTCAAATACATCGGCAATTACAATGTGAGCGAAAACTGCTTTAATCAGGTCTCTAATTTCGGTAATTACACTGCTTTTATCACACAAGGCACTACATACAACACCATTTACATCAACAATCTTTTTGGACAGGGCATACAAGCGGGAGCCATCATTCGGACGGACCAAAGCAATCAGGGGAACTATCTGGAAATACCACAGCAGAGCCAAGGAGCCCTTACCTTTTCGGGGCAGGGAACCTTTAATCAAAGTCTGAATCGTATGACGCTTCAGTTGAACTACAATTTCAACTTTGGAAGTTATCAGTGCGAGCATACTTTTTATAAGCAGTAGCCCTCTATGAAAAAGCCCCCGATGCAGTTTTTGCATCGGGGGCTTTTTTATGTTCATGTTTTTTACTTCAAAAATCCGCCCAGCAAATCGCCCAATCCACCTCCACCTTTGTTGCCGCCCAGAAACTGCCCGGCCAAGCTACCCAGGTCTACTTTGCCTCCCTGCTGCATTTGATTGATGATGCTGCCAAAATCAATCCCTTTGCTGCCACCGCCCCCTAAGTGTCCCATAATATCGTTGATGCTGATGGAAGCATCGTTGGGATTATTGGTTTTGTTGATGAGCCCTCCCAATATTTGTGGAATTAACTGCCCGGCTATCTGCTGCGCCTGCGCGCCATCTACGCCAAACTTACTGCCGAGGCTACCCGCCAGCTGCGACACAATGTTACCCACCAATGGGTTGTTGGTCAAATTTTGAGCCTGGCCAAAAAGACCCAACACATCTTGCAAATTGCCACTACTCACCGCTTGAGACAATTGGTCGTGTATGGCATTAGATGCTTCACCCATAGCGGCATCATTAAATTGATTGGGTACCGCACTGTTGTTGACAATGAGGTCTTGTGCGTTTTCTTTTACGATTTGAAAGAGTTGATCGAGCATGCTGTTTTGTTTTCGTTATTTTAATTCAAACGCATATTTGGTGAAAATTGTGCCGAAGTTTAAATCGGCTATAATTCTATTTTAGCCACCGGTGAAAATCGACATCCACACGCATATTATACCCGAACATCTGCCGCGCTGGAGCGAGAAATTTGGCTATGGCGGATTTATTCACCTGGAGCACCACAAACCCTGCTGTGCCCGTATGATGAAAGACGATGAGTTCTTTCGTGAGATACAAGACAACTGCTGGGACCCGGAGGTGCGAATTACAGAATGCAAGCACACCCACGTAGACGTTCAGGTGTTATCGACCATTCCGGTGCTGTTTCACTACTGGGCCAAACCGGAACACGCCTATGACACTTCGCGATTTTTTAATGACCACATTGCCGAAGTAGTCGAGCGATATCCCAAAAAATTTATCGGGCTGGGAACAATCCCGATGCAACATGCCGATATTGCCGTAAAAGAAATGGAACGCTGCAAAAAGTTGGGGTTGGTGGGTATTGAAATAGGCAGCAACGTCAATGATATCAATCTGAACGAACCCCAGTTTTTTCCGATTTATGCAGCTGCACAAGAACTGAACATGGCCATTTTTGTTCATCCGTGGAACATGATGGGCACCAAGCAAATGAGCAAATATTGGTTGCCGTGGTTGGTGGGCATGCCTGCCGAAACCAGCCGAGCCATTTGCTCCATGATTTTCGGAGGGGTGTTTGAAAAATTCCCAAAGCTAAGAGTAGCCTTTGCCCATGGTGGCGGTTCTTTTCCTTCCACGATTGGCCGTATAGAACAGGGTTTCAAAGTGCGGCCCGATTTAACTGCGCTGGATAATGATGTGAACCCGCGCGATTACCTCGGACACTTTTGGGTAGACTCGCTTATTCACGATACATCGTTTCTACAATACGTGATGAATCTGCTGGGAAACGACAAAGTGTGCCTGGGCAGCGATTACCCGTTTCCACTGGGGGAACATGTGCCCGGTGAAGAAATCAACTCGCTTTCTGCTTCTAAATCAGTTAAAGACAAACTGCTTCATAAAAATGCCCTCGAGTGGTTAGGTCTTAGCAAAAAGCAGTTTACATAATCCTTGCATTCGTGCAGCGTTCTACAATCAAAGCTGCCGAAACTCATAACAATATTTTGAGGGCTATCGCTATACTTGCGCTATGCAATACGAAAACTCGCTCGCCTTTGCGCGGCAGCTGGATAAAAATGACGCGCTCCGTGCCTACCGTAAAGAATTTTTCATTCCCAAAGTAAACGGCAAAGAGTCTATCTATTTGTGTGGCAATTCGCTGGGGCTGCAACCCAGGTCGGTTCAAAAACACATTCAGACTGAACTGGAAGACTGGAAAAATCTGGGAGTAGAAGGTCATGTACATGCCAGGCATCCATGGTTGTATTACCACCACTTTTTTTCGAAGTCAGTAGCCAGATTAATTGGAGCTAAAGCGGGTGAAGTGGTGGTCATGAATCAGTTGTCGGTTAACCTGAATCTGATGTTGATTTCATTTTATCGGCCCAAGGGTAAACGAGTGAAAATTTTAATGCAGGCCAATGAGTTTCCAAGCGACTATTATGCCGTGGAGCAGCAGGTGCGTTTGCATGGCTTAAACCCCAAGGAATGCATCGTAGAAGTGTTGCCCAGAGAAGGCGAAGTAACACTACGCACCGAAGACATTGTAGCAAAGGTCGCTGAACTGAAAGATGAACTTGCGCTGGTCATGTTTAGCGCTGTCAACTACTACACCGGTCAGTTTTATGATATCAAAACCATCAGTGAAGCGTGCTGCAAACACAAGATTGTGTTTGGGCTTGATTTGGCCCATGCCATAGGCAACGTGCCATTGCAGCTACATGACTGGCATATTGATTTTGCCACCTGGTGTAGTTATAAATACTTGAACAGCGGGCCTGGTGGTGTGAGCGGTGTGTTTGTAAATAACCACCATGCTAAAAACTTTGACCTGCCGCGGCTGGCCGGCTGGTGGGGAAACGATGAAAAAACGAGATTCCGGATGCATAAACATTTTGTGCCGCAAGCCGGTGCTGCCGGATGGCAACTATCCAATGCACCCGTATTGAGCATGGCGGCACACAAAGCCTCGCTCGAAATTTTTGACCAGGTGGGAATGAGAGCGCTGCGCCAAAAGAGCGAACTGCTGACCGGCTATCTTGAGTGGCTGTTGCAATCAGCCCTGCAAAGTGCCGATGCAAAAGTGCATTTCAGAATCATTACCCCCACCGATAAAAAACAGCGAGGGGCACAACTCTCGATTCAAACCGAGCGAAACGGAAAAAAACTTTTTGATAAAATAACCAAGGCGGGTGTTATAGCCGATTGGCGCGAGCCGGATGTGATACGTGTAGCACCTGCACCGCTTTACAATTCTTTTGAAGATGTTTGGCGTTTTGCTCAACTCATTTCCGCTGTTTAAACAGCTGCTATAACTGAGATTTCTACGCGTACCTCTTTGGGTAGGCGCGAAACCTCCACGGTTTCGCGGGCCGGAAAGTTGCCCTCAAAATAAGAAGCATAAACCGTATTGACTGCCGCAAAGTCATTCATGTCTTTCAGGAAGATGGTGGTTTTTACAATAGCATTGAAATCGGTTTTTGCAGCCTTCAATATGGCAGCTATATTTTTCATTACCTGGTGCGTTTGTGCCTGCACCTCATCGCTCACTATTTGTCCGGTAATATCTAAAGCAATTTGCCCGCTCAAAAAAATGAAGTTCCCCGATTGCACGGCCTGCGAATAGGGTCCAATGGCCGAAGGCGCATCCGAAGTGGCGATTATTTCTTTGTTCATGTTCGTTTACTTTTTTTGAAAAAACTATTTTGCAAATCAAAGTAAGTATATGAGGATTTTGATAACCGGAGAAAAGTCGCGCGCAGACGAATTTAGAACGAAACTGCTTCCCGTACAAGATATTGAGATTGACTTTACAGATGGCGATGAAGACGAAGATTACAAAGCCTATGATGCCATTTTTGATTTCAACTTTGACGACTATCCCGAAGCGCTGGCACACTATGCGCCATTAAAAGAAAAGCCGGTTTTTGTGAATGCGGTAAAGCTGAGCTTGGCCGAGGCGGTGTATGCAACCGACACAAAAATCAAGTGCCGATTGTTTGGAATGAATGCATTACCTGGTTTCATGGAGCAAGCATTATGGGAAGTGAGTCTATACAGAAAGTTTGAAACTCCGGAGTTGGAAAAAATCCTGAACCGTTTACAGATTCCGTTTCTACCAGTAGAAGATCGAGTGGGTCTGCTGAAGCCTCGTATCATTTTCATGATTATTAATGAGGCCTGCTACACCCTGCAAGAAGGCACTGCTAGCATCGAAGCCATAGATACCTCCATGAAACTAGGCACCAATTATCCCTTTGGCCCGTTTGAATGGTGCGACAAAATAGGGGTGGCGCATGTGTTTGAAACCCTGGCCGCCCTCTATGAGGACACCAAAGAGGAGCGCTACAAAATATGTCCCTTGCTGAAAACAAAATATTTGAAGGGAGAAACATTTTACAGAACAAAACAGGCCAAGTAAAAAATGAACAGTGTGCTGATATATACCGAGGCCAGTAGCAACCGCCTCACTTACACATTTGATTTACTGCTGACCGAACTGCTTGGACTATCCTATGAATTGACACATGACAAGGATTTTTTCTTGCGCGAGCAGCGGCCCAAATTCTCCTACGCAAAAACAAGTGTGGGTGATGAGCTCTTCTTCCAAAGTGTGAAACTGCTCTTCGAGTTAAATGTGCATCATCAGCCCATTCTGTTTTGCGAACATGGTAATCTGAAAGGATTTTATGGCACGCCCGGTAATGCCATTATGCCTTTCGATCTTTTTGCTTCTGCTTTTTTTATGGTGTCGCGATACGAAGAGTATCTCCCTTCCAAAAAGGATAAGTACGACCGCTATCGCGGCAGCCAAAGCATGATCTGCAAGTCAGGTTTTCTGGAAAAACCGATGATTAATATGTATGCACTGGAGCTGAAGCGCTTGCTGAGTGAGCGTTTCCCGGAACTGGTTTTTAAAAAAAATACCTACCGCTATTTACCCACCTTTGATATTGACATGGCCTATGCTTACTTACACAAAAGCACAAAGCGAACAATCGGTGGACTGGTGCGGGCTTTTTTATTTTCAGAGTTGCGCGAAGTGCGCGATCGGATTGCCGTTCTGATGCACAGAAAGAAAGACCCCTACGATACCTTCGATTACATATTTCAGATTTTAAACAGGCATCGGTTACCTTCTATTTTCTTCTTTTTATTGGGTAATGAATCGCGATTTGATAAAAACATATCGCCCCGGGTAGAAGTCTTTCGTAAGCTTGTAAAAGATATTGCTCAAAAAACTGCCACCGGCATTCATCTCTCTTTCCGTTCGCATAAGGCATCGCAGATAGAATCGGATGAAATTGCACGGCTGGAAGAAATTACCGGGCAACGCACCCTGCGCAACCGCTACCATTATCTACGTTTTCATATTTCTGGTTCTTATCTACGCTTGATTGAAAAAGAAATCTATGAAGATTACAGTATGGGCTATGCCGCGCGGGCGGGTTTCCGGGCCGGCATCTGCACTCCGTTCCACTACTTTAGTTTGAAAACAAACGAAGTTACCCCACTGGTTATTTATCCCATTGCGTTTATGGATACCACCTTTGTGCACTACAATCGTGAGAATGCTGAGGAATCACTGGAACGCATTCGAACTATTATATCCAATGTGAAAGCGGTTGATGGATTGTTGGTGGGCTTATGGCACAATTCCTCGCTGAGCAATCAGCGCGAATGGAAAGGATGGACCCATGTGTTTGAAACCGTGGCCCTGGAAGCCGCACCCAATAGCCCGGAGCATGTCTGATATCCGATTCTTGCAACGAAAACAAATTGACGATGCGCGATGGAATAGTTGCATTGCGCAAAGCCACCCCGCTCTGCCGTATGCGCTTTCTTTCTACCTGGATGCAGTAGCCGAAAACTGGGGCGCTGTAGTAGCCGGTGATTATGAAACCGTATTGCCACTTGTGTGGATGAGCAAACTGGGCGTAAAGCTGTTGTATCAGCCGTATTACTGCCAACAATTAGGCTTATTTGGCGCGCAGGCAAAGGATCGCAACAGGCAACTTGCGCTACTAAGCGAAGCGACCAAGCATGTTTACGTCAACATTCAATTGAACAGTACATCGACAGTAGCCGCTAGCGATTTTAAACTAAAGCCACGCAAAAACTTACTGCTGCACTTGCTGCCGGATTACTCCATCTTATTAAGTAAGTTTAGCCAAAACCACGGTCGCAATATTGCACGGGCACAAAGGTCCGGATATACATTCACTGAAAATTTAGAATTGAAAGCTTTTGAAGCGTTTTATCTCAAAAACATAAATCGGAAGGTAGAGCATTTTAAACCCAAACATGAACAGCTTTTTAAACGATTGATGGTAGCACTAACCACACATCGAATGAGCCGGATATTTGCGGCATTGAATAAGGAGGGAATGCCCGTGGCTGCTGTTTTTGTGGTGCCTTTTCAAGGACGGCTATGTGCTATCGTAAATACTTCCAATGCGGAGGGGAAGAAAAACGGAGCCTCGCATTTTGTTTTTAGTGAAGTGATTAAACACTATGCCGGCCAAAATCTATGGCTTGATTTTGAGGGTTCCTCCGTAGCAGGCATTGCCCGCTTCTACGAGGGCTTTGGCGCGCAAACTGAAACTTACTGGCAATTGAAGACCAACTGGCTTCGTTAAGGATATTTTTTTCTTCTTCGCGCTAAACACAGTTTATATGCGCATGCACTACCTACTCTTATTATTCCCTCTTCTGTTGGCTTCCTGCCAGGGCGGAAGCAAAAAATCGGATACTGAAAAAACTCGCGCAAAAGGCGGTGTGAAATACGGAGGCGTGATGCGCTATAACGAAACCGAGTTTTTTAAAAGCCTGTATCCATTGGGTATTACCGAGGTAGTGGGTCATCGCATTACCAATCAGGTGTATGAAGGATTGGTACACTTCAACCAAAAAGATTTGACCGTGGAGCCGCTGCTGGCTAAAAGCTGGGAAGTAGACAGCTCCGCCACCGTGTATACTTTTCACCTACAAAGCGGAATTCACTTTCATGACGATGCCTGTTTTGCCGATGGCAAAGGTCGCTTGGTTACAGCCTCCGATTTTGAATATTGTTTTCACCTGCTGATGACTCCCGATGCCAAAAACAGTGGCTTCACTTTTTATCGCGATATCATAAAAGGCGCAGCGGCCCTCTACATCGCCCGCGAAAAAAAACAACATGATGCTGATGAACTGGCTGGTTTTGGCGTGCGTGCACTCAACGACAGCACCCTGCAAATCACGTTAGAAAAACCATACGCTGACTTTCTGAACCGACTTGCGCTTCCTTTTGCCACTGTATTTCCGCGCGAGGCCGTTGAAAAATACAAAGGTGAAATGCTGAACCGCACAGTGGGTACCGGTCCGTTTGTTTTAAAGAACATGAAGGCAGACGAAGCTGTGTTACTGGCTCGCAACGAAGGCTACTGGGGACACGATGAATTTGGCAATCAACTGCCCTATTTAGATGGTATAAAAGTCAGTTTCATCAAAGAAGATAAAACAGAAATGATGGAACTGGTGAAAGGCAACTTAGACATGAAATATCGCTTGCCCTTTTCCATGATTGAAGAAATTCTTGATGAAAACAAAACCCTCAAAGGCGATTACAAAAAATTTCAGTTACAGATAGCTTCAGAGTATGCCATACAGTTTTATGGCTTTTTAATTCCCGACAAATTATTTGCCAATAAAGAGGTGCGATTAGCATTCAATCATGCCATTGACCGTGCTAAGATTGCCGACTTTACGGCCAAAGGAGAAGGAGTGCCGGCTTTCAATGGCTTTGTGCCGCTGGGCATACCCGGCTATGATAATGCCAGCGTAAAAGGGTATAGCTTTGACGTGAAAAAAGCGCAAGCCTATTTAGCCAAGGCCGGCTATCCCAACGGAAAGGGATTTCCGAAAGTAACGCTGGAAATAAATAGTGGCGGTGGGCGCAACCAGGATGTGGCCGAAGCCATTAAGACCATGCTGAGCGACAACCTGAATATTGAAGTAGAAATTGCACAAGTTATTTGGGCGCAGCACACCAACAACGTAGAAACCGGCAAAGTCAATTTCTGGCGTTTTGGTTGGGTGGCCGATTATCCGGACCCCAATAATTTCCTGAATCTGTTTTATGGTAAAAATGTTCCGGCCACCATGGAGGAAGCATCTTACACCAATCCAACGCGCTATAAAAATGCCGCCTATGATGCCTTGTATGAGAAAGCATTGACGACTACAGATATGGAATTGCGCAATAAACTGTATGCCCAGTTAGATCAAATGATCGTGGACGATGCCCCGGTATTGCTCATCTATTATTCGATGAATAGAAGGCTACTGCAGCCATACGTGAAAAACTTTCCGAACAACGGAATGGAGTATCGCAATTTCCGCGAAGTATGGTTTGATAAGTAAGTCCAACCGGGCACAACCGCCCAGCTGCTGAGTCAAACTTCCTATTTTAGCCCTGTCAAAAAACAAATATGGATAGCAGAAGACAATTGAAAATCGGTTCGCTGATAAAAGAGATTTTTTCGCAGGTGCTTTTGCGCGAAGGCAAAAATCTATATGGAAAAGCGTTAGTCACCGTTACGAATGTGAAAGTAACCAGCGACCTGACGCTGGCACGTTTTTATCTCAGCATTTACAATACCGATACTCCCGATTCGGTCATTGATGTGTTCAATGAAAAGAAGTTTGAGATTAAAAGAATGCTGGCCGAAAAACTCCGTCACGATTTGCGCAGAATACCTGAAATAGAATTTTTCAGAGATGACACCCTGGATTATGTGTATCACATGGAAGATGTTTTCAAGAAGATAAAAGAAGAGGATGAGCGCATTGCTCAGGGCGAGCCGGTGGCAAAAGCCATAAAAACAAAAAAAGCACCCGCCAAGCGAGCAGCAAAAAAAACGAAATGACACTGGCGTTTCGCATAGCCTTTCGCTATCTGTTTTCAAAAAAATCAACCAACGCTATCAACCTGATATCATGGGTAAGTATGGCGGGCATGGCGGTGGGCGCCTTTGCGCTCATTGTGGTGCTTAGTGTGTTTAATGGTTTTGAGGGTTTAGTCCTGTCGCTGTATAGTTCGTTCTACCCGGATATAGAAGTGCGGGCTGCACAGGGAAAAACATTTGAGGATGACCCTGCCTTGCTGAGCAAAATTTACACCATAACCAATGTGTCAAGCATATCGCGAACCCTCAGCGAAAACGCCTATCTGGAATATGGAGAGCAGTCGCATCTGGCTACCGTGAAAGGAGTGGATGATAAATACAACGATGTAGCACTGGTTAAAAATTATGTGCGCAGAGGTAAATTTTCGCTGGGCGATTCTGATTTGAGCTATGCTGTTGTGGGTGCCAACATTGGTTACCAACTGGGTGTGGATGTTGAACAGGGATTTGAAGCGTTGAGCATAACAGTGCCTCGAAAAGGCAGCGCTTCTTCCTTTTCTCCGACAGGCGAATTCAGTATGATGCAGGCGCTGCCGGTGGGTTTATTTTCTATCCAACAGGAATTTGATTCCAGGTATGTATTTGTGTCGCTTGATTTTACCAAACAATTGCTCGGTGGCGAAAACAATATTTCGGCACTGGAGATTAAATTAAAAGACAACACACGGCTCGAAGACACACGAGAAGAAATAGCTCAACTGCTGGGTGAGCGGTTTACCGTTAAAACCCGCTATGAGCAGAAAGCAGAAACTTACCGCGTGATGCTGATAGAACGCTGGGTAACCACCGCTATACTGGCATTTATCATTCTCATTATATCGTTCAATATCATCGGCTCGCTCAGCATGCTGGTACTCGAAAAGACCAAAGACATTTCTATTCTGAAAGCAATGGGGGCCGATGCGGCCCTCATACAAAAAATTTATCTGCTGAATGGAATTTTAGGCTCGCTGATTGGTGCTGCTACGGGTTTGCTGTTGGGCTATCTGGTGTGTGCAGCACAAATGAAGTTTCACTTTTTAAAACTAGGTGGTGCCGACAGCAGCTTTGTGATAGATTATTATCCGGTAAAACTAAAATGGATAGACCCGCTTGTCACCGCGGCCATCATTATTTCCATCAGCCTGATTGCCGCTTACTTTCCGGCCAAAAAAGCCGGTGAAAGCGCTATGAATTTTAAATAGGAAGAATTCCAAATTTCAACCCCTTCCTCTCAGATTCCAGAAAGGCAGCAGCCGTATCTTCAATGGTCTTTTTTACGGGATAAAACTGATAGGGAAGTGCCTCGCAGATTTTTTGGTTGCTGTAGCGAAAAGGAACAGCCGCTATGGCAACGCTCTCTTTGGTAATAGTGGGTTTAGTACCGGTGACAAGGCCTTTTACCGCTTCCATCATCCAGGCTATTTGTAACAAAAAACGGCCGGCTTTAATACCGGGGCGCTTCACGTGCAGCGCATCGGCCATCATCCACAGCACCTCGCGAAACGAAAGATTTTCGGCACTGACAATAAACCGCTCATTCACAATGTGGCTGTTCATGAGCGCATACATACACCGGGCCACATCGCGCACATCGACAAAACCATTCAAAGAATCGTTATAAAATTTCAAACCATGATAGACTTCCCTGAATAACGAGTTCGGTAAAGCATTCCAATGGCCGGCCCCTAAAATGGTAGCGGGATTCACCACTACTACCGGCAATCCTTCGGCTTGTGCACGCCACACTTCGCGCTCACTGTAATGCTTGCTTTTATAATACCAAAAACACTTATTGATATTAGGGTCGCTGTAGTTTTCATCTGTCACTTTTCCTTCAGGCGCTATGCCAAACGCGGCAATGGAGCTCACATGTACGACCTTTTTTACACCGGCACTGAGTGCTACATTCATCACGTTAGCAGTGCCTTCCACATTTATCTTCATCATATAGTCGGCCTCGGAGGCGATGTGCGAAATAACCGCAGCGCAATGATAGAGTTGCGTAACGCCCGTCATGGCGTCTTGCAGGGCGGGAATATCCAGCACATCGGCTTCCACCCATTCTATTTTCTCTGCCCAGGCACCCAGCAGCGAAGTGTCGGAGGTACTTCGTTTAATGGCGCGCACCTGCTCCCCTTTATTCAAGAGTAATCGGGCAAGGTAAGAACCCAATAAGCCTGTGGCACCGGTAATCAAAACCATTAGTAGCGGTAAAAATCTGCTTTATCCGTTTTCAAAATTCCCAGTCGGTCTTTTTCTATCACAGCCAGTTTTACATCGCTTGTATCGGGCAAAGTCAGCGACTTTGTTTCCAGCGTAAACGTGTTGTAAGACTTCAAGTGTGCGTCATCAAAAAAAACAATCTGGTCCTGCAGCACCTGAAATTTCTTCAACCCCTTTAAAGGAATTGTTTTGGAATAGCTGCCATACATATCAAAAACCAAGACCCCAATCTCCGGGTCATTGACATACACTTTGGTGTCGCGCTCCAAAATAAAATTGGGGTTCAGGGCTTCTTCCAATAACACATTAACCGGTTGGCTTTCGCGAAAAACCTTTCCAGATTCGTCTATCTTTTTGAGTTTGAAATCTACATTGTCGTAAAACCAGACCCGTCCATCGATGGAGGAGGCCACCGCTGTAATGTTCTGGTAACCCATGGTAAAAAAGTTGTAGGTGGTCAAGGGCGACAGAAATTTATCGAGCGTAACCACGGTGGAAAAATCAGGATAAAAAACAAGAATCTTCATGGGGTTGGATACATCCACTGCGCCAATCTTTCCGTAGCGAAACTCTTCGTAGGGGAACAGATATTTTCCATCCGGATTATACTTCTGAATTTTTTTGTCGGCTACGAGGTAGAAGTTGCTGAAATTATCAACGGCTATTAAATCCGCTTTCTCCGGCACCGAAACGATAAAGGAAAAAGAGCAAAATACAAGACCAATAGCGAACAACACGACACCCATAACCGCAGTGCGATGAAATGAAAATAGAGAGGCGCTTATTGGTTTCAATTTGCCGGTTTGTAATATTTCAATTCAAGATGTGTGCCATCAAATACAGCATAGCTGTTATAGTCGAGCCAGTCACCGGTGTTGATGTAGCGCGACTCACCGCTCAAGGCAATATCCAGCGGCAGATGCCGATGACCAAATACAAAATAATCGTAATGCGTTTTTCTTAACTCCGATTTTGAAAACTGCACCAGCCATTCCTGCTCCTCTCCTTTAAACTCTTCCAGCATTTTTTCATTACTGCCCGCAGCATAGCGGCTTTTGCGCGAGAAATATAAAGCTAACCGAACGCCTATATCCGGATGCAGCCACTTAAACAAAAACTGACACACCGGATTTGAAAAAACACGTTTGATAAACTTGTAGCCATGGTCTCCGGGGCCCAAGCCATCACCATGCCCTATGTAAAATTTTTTGCCTGCAAACTCTTGCTGAATAGGCGCATAATGAAGCTGCACCCCCAACTCTTTTTGCAGATAACCAAACATCCACAAATCATGATTTCCGGTAAACACATGAACCGGAATTCCGGCATCGGTTAACTCGGCCAACTTACCCTGCAGGCGAACAAAGCCTTTGGGGATGACTGTGTCATACTCATGCCAGAAATCGAATATGTCGCCAATGATATAGATGGCTGCTGCATCTTTTTTGATTTCCTCGAGCCAGCGAACAAATAACTTTTCGCGAATGGCACTGGTAGCTTCATCCGGAGTTCCCAAATGAAGATCAGAAGCGAAGTAGATTTTGCCCGACAGATGCATCGGGTAAATGTAAATTATTGAGGCAAAGAATCAGGGACGCAGACTTACCGGTATCAGCTCGTCTACCAAAAACACATAAATGTCTTCGGTGCCTTCAGCATTGAGAATGAGGCGAGCCTTATCGTAAAAATGACCATTGTTGCAAAAGCCCATTTTGATAATGGCCGGCAGTTCCCCTTTATTTTTCTGGTAAAACTTTTCAAGCCCTTCGCTTTCCGAGCCAATCAAATGCGCCACATCCGTAATTAAAATATGCGTTTTAGGAAAGCAGGGTAAGCGTCTGCGCGATGCCTGTTTAGGATTCAGCAGGATAGTGCCTTCATCGGCAATTAAACTTTCGCAGAGCGAAATAGCGGCATCGGAATTTTCGATTGTGAAACCAATGGCACCCCGCTGAAAATTGTGGCTGCAGAAGGCATCTTTGATTTCATTTTCCCAGGCAAACACATGGCTCCATTTGTGTTCTGCTTTCAGCATGGCAATATTTTCTACAGCATCCCGTATGGTTTCGCAGTAAATAAACTTGCCGCCTGCTTCCAGAAATTTGGTGGCAAAACGAATGTCCAGATCTTTTTCGGTAGGCATGGTCACCGGAGGAGCCGAAACTTCTACAGTGCGCAACGAAATTTCTTTCTCGGTTACGCTTTCGTTCATGTTGAATCCGGAATTGGAATAAACGGGAGCATCGGTTGGCTTCACAGTAGCCTCATCTGAATTGGTTTCTTCCGCAGTTACACCGCTATCCATCACCTCGGTGGTTTCATTTTTCTCCTGGGTGGAGAAAATGGTTTTAAACTTTGAAAAAAATCCGGTGGAGTTATCTTCTGTAAACATACGCTTTTGGTTTCGCCAGTAATGTTATATACTGAGCCTCAAAGGTATGTTCAGCGCGAGGTAAATGAAGTTTTGTTACTGGTTATTCTCAACAGTCGTACTAGTCACGTCTGTGTTTGTAGACACGGTGAACTGGCCTTCGTTGTTAGCATTTGCCGGATTCACCGGCTCCTGTTTTTCAAAAGGTCTTTTGCCAATCAACTCTTCCAAATCACTCTTGAACAACACTTCTTTCTCCAGGAGCAACTTAGCTAAGGCATCCAGCTCTTTGCGTTTATCAGTGAGCAATTGTTTAGCGCGGCTATACTGTCCTTCAATAATTTTTCGTGCTTCTTCATCAATGATGGTTCCGGTTTCTTCACTATATGGTTTAGTGAAATTGTTCTGGTTCATCATATCGTAGAACGATACATTGCCTACCTTTTCGTTCATACCAAACACCGTGACCATTGCGTAGGCAATACGGGTTACATGATCTAAGTCGTTTTGTGCACCGGTTGATATTTCATCAAACACAATGCGCTCGGCTGCACGTCCGGCTAATGTCATACACATTCTATCCAGCATTTCGGGAGATGTTTCCAGATATTTCTCTTTGGGCAAATACTGGGCATAACCCAAGGCAGCCACCCCACGAGGGATAATGGAAACTTTGAGTAATGGATGCGCATATTCTAAAAACCAACCGGCAATGGCATGTCCGGCTTCGTGGTATGCAATTACTTTTTTCTCTTCCGGTGAAATGAGTTTGTTCTTTTTTTCTAAACCACCAATGCTGCGGTCAATTGCATCATTAAAGTCCTGCATATCCACCTCCGCTTTATCCTGGCGGGCGGCTATCAATGCCGCTTCGTTGCAAATATTGGCGATGTCTGCACCCACAAAACCGGGCGTGAGCGAGGCGAGTTTTTCAGCGTTGACAGCAGCACCAATCTTGATAGACTTAAGGTGCACTTTAAAAATCTGTTCGCGCCCTTTCATATCGGGCTTGTCGATAGATATCTGACGGTCAAAACGACCCGGACGCAACAGAGCCGTATCCAATACATCGGGGCGGTTGGTAGCAGCTACCATTATTACGCCTTTCTCGGAGCTAAAGCCATCCATTTCTACCAGCAACTGATTGAGGGTGTTCTCGCGTTCATCGTTGCCCTGCACCAGCGTTTTGCCACGAGCACGACCAATGGCATCTATCTCATCAATGAAGATGATACAAGGGGCTTTCTCCCGCGCCTGACGGAATAAATCGCGCACACGGCTGGCACCCACTCCCACAAACATCTCCACAAAATCGGAGCCGGAGATCGAGAAAAACGGCACTTTCGCCTCACCGGCCATGGCTTTTGCAATGAGCGTTTTGCCGGTGCCCGGAGGGCCAATCAGCAAAGCCCCTTTAGGGATTTTACCTCCGAGGTTAGTATACTTCTTAGGGTTTTTGAGGAACGATACAATTTCCTGCACCTCCACTTTTGCTTCATCTAAACCGGCCACATCATCAAACGTGATGTTTATTTTTTCGTCTTTATCAAACAGAATCGCTTTTGACTTTCCGATATTAAAAATGTTGCCCCCGGCACCGCCAATGCCACCACCGGCTCTGCGCAGCATAAAAATCCAGAACCCGATAAGCAGAATAATGGGCAGCAACCATGGAATGGTATCGCGCACCCAATCGGTGCGGGTTTCAAACTTGATGTTCACCGGAGCCAGTGTAGGATTGGCCTTATAAAATTCATTCACCTGGTCGGTAAACTTATCGCCCGAAGAAACCGTGAAGAAAAAGTGCGGCCCTTTGTTGGGTGAGCCGAATCGGTTTTTGTCCACCTTCTTGGAAGTGTAGCGCGCTTTGGTAAGCACACTTTCTTTTACATACACCTCGGCCACTTTTTCGTTGACCACCGATATGTGGTCCACATCGCCCTCGGTGAGCATTTCGCGCAGTTCGGTGAAGTTGCTCTCTTTTACGTTCTCCTGAAAAAACGAAAGGTTGACGCTGATAACGATAAACGCAAAGATGATGGCATACACCCAGAAGTAGTTAAACTTAGGTTCGTCCTCTTTGCGTTTGCCTCCGTCACCAAACGGAAAATTATCATGCTGAAATTTTTTATTGGGTTTCTGTTCTTTGTTGTTCTGCGTATCCATAATCAATGCTCTTTTTTTTCAATGTTCTCTTTAGACGGGCCTGTTGTTTTTATATTGTAAACTACTCCTGGTGCTTAGTCGCTTTTGCATCGTTCCACAATTCTTCGAGGGCATAAAAGTCGCGCTTATCGCGATAGAAAATGTGAACCGTTACATCCACATAATCTACAATAATCCACTCTCCGTTTTTCTGGCCTTCGCTGTGATACACCGGAAAGCCTGCGTTGCGGGTTTCCTCTATCACATTATCGCAAATGGCTTTTACATGGGTGTTGGAATCGCCATGAGTGATAATTAAAAACTCGGAGGGGGTATCTTTTATTTTCCGTAGGTCAAGGCTGACTACATCGTTGCCTTTCTTGTCGAGGATAGCATCAATCACCACCTTCTTCAAACTCACTTTACTAGATTTCTTTTTCGCCAAACGTTCCGTTTTTGTTGATAAAATACGTGTGTGTGTCAAATCAAAAGTAATTAGTTTCTGTAGAGAAGAAAGTTTCGCGTTTCTTTGCCGCTGCGCTCTAAAAAAACAATCCCAATGGCCCTTTTCATCGGCACCCATCACATACAACTTGATTCCACCGACTCTACAAACAACTATGCCAGGGAATTGTTGAGCAGCCAAAAACCGACTGAGGGAACGGTGATTTCAGCCACGGAACAAAGAAGCGGCAGAGGGCAAATGGGCAATGGCTGGGAGGCAGCGCCCGGAAAAAACCTGACCATCAGCCTTATTCTGTATCCGGTGTTTTTAGCGGCCGACAAACAGTTTTTTTTAAACATGGCCATCAGCCTGGGCGTTAAGGATTTTTGTGAAGAAGTGCTGAAAGAAGAAGTGCGCATTAAGTGGCCCAACGACATTTATTATGGCAATAAAAAGCTGGCGGGCATTTTAATAGAGAACAGCATCAGCGGCAGTTCGCTCAGTTCCTCTATAGCGGGTATCGGCATCAACATAAATCAGGAATCGTTTAGCCCTGCGCTGCCCAATCCTGTATCGTTTGTTCAAATTACGCAGCAACACCATTCGCTGGAGGAACTGCAGCCCCTGCTCCATAATTATCTCGAAAAATATTACCTGCAGCTGCGGCAGGGGCATTACAACTTCTTAGACAAGGCCTACACCGTAGCGCTGTATCGCTATCAGCAAACGAGCGAGTTTATTCACAAAGACAAGCGCTTCAAAGGCGAAATTACGGGCGTGGCCAAAGACGGTAAGCTGCTGGTGGAAAGCGGAGGAAAGGAACACCGCTTTATGTTTAAGGAAGTGGAATACGTGCTGTAGGTTTACTTCAGTTTTACTTTTAAGCGCACCGGCTGGTGGTCGCTGTAAGCAAAGCCCATGTCTTGTCCTTTTACTTCTTCTATGCTCAGATTGGGCGACACCAAATAGTAATCAATCACGGTGGTAAAGGTTTTAGCGGCATCAAAAGCCGTTTTGTTTTTGCGGTTGGTGGCCACCGTGGGGTCGTAGGCATAGCTCCAGGTGCTCATGTAATTGGGGTCGTTGTTCATGAGGTAGAGCGGGTCGTCTTCGGTTTCTTTTTCAAAGGTGTGCACATCAAAGCCCGGAGGAGCAATGTTCCAATCGCCCCCTATTACCACATAGTTTCCTTTGGCATACTCGGCCTCCATCAGCTCTTTGGCCAGGGCCATTTGCTGTTTTTTGACCGAGCCATCGTCATAGGCTTCAAAGTGGGTGTTGATGACGATGAGGTCTTTGCCCACCGGCAACTTATAGCGCTGCACCAGGAGGCAACGCTCCAGATAAAAAATCTTTTTGGGAAAATCGGAAATGCCCGGCAGGGCCACGCGCTCGCTGGATTCGGGTTTATAGCGCGATAAGGTTTGCAAACCTCCATACACCTTGCCGATAGGGTCGGTGAAGGGAAAGGGGAGATACACCACATCGTAGTTGGGCGTAAAGGTGGAATAATGGGCCGGCAGCGCAGCCGCTATGTTGGCGGCCTGGTCTATTTTGTAGCTGCGCTTGCTGCTGCGGTCCACCTCCTGCAGCATCACAAAATCAATATCGCGATAGTTGCCCGCGCAGTTTTTAAGGATGCCCTCATTGTAGCCGGCCACTAGTGCCTGAGGCGAGGTGACGGTTTTGCCTCCATCGTAAAAAAAGTCAACGTCTTTGCCCAGTCCGCCATAGCCAATGTTCCATATCAGGAAGCTAAAGGTGGAATCGCTGGGCAGGGCCTTGGCTGCCGTAGCCGCCTGCGGATTTTGGGTATCCACTTTTTCTACGGCTGCGGGTTTAAATTTGGTAACCACCCCCAGCAGCAACATGCCGCCTACATACATCACGGCTGCAATCAATAAAATGCCAATAAAAAGAAGGAGCTGTTTCATGCGGTGGTATTTAGGTTCGAATGTATATAAACAGGGCAAATGCGATGGAAAAATTGAGGGCGGCAAACCCGGCTACTGCATAGCGACCTGCTTACGCCCCATCCGCCCCGCATCCAAACAATTCATAAACCATCCGTACCTGCACAGGGCTTCAGCCTAGCATCAAAAAGACCTTACGCTTTTCCTGTTTGTTGCTTGCCAGTGTGATGAATTGATCAACATTCTCAGGAATAATAACTCTTGCCATAAAAATTGGTTTTTTGGTTAAAAAATGAGGATTTGATAAAAAACAAGCAAAAACGCCCTTGGGGAATGATTCCCCGAACGCGGGGACATTGGCCCCCGAGCCGGGGAGCCACGCCCCGAATAAGCGGAGCGCCTCCGCGCATCCCGATTGCCACGCCCCGCATACTGGGACACACGCCCCGAAGCCGGGGAATGATTCCCCGAATGCCGTAACTGAAAAATGTGTTGAAAAAGCAGCACAGACGGCTTTAGCCGCCCATCAACAGATAATATTCCGCTTATCCTGCCCCCGCCATCGGCTTTAGCCGA
>JADJZU010000037.1 GCA_016715625.1 Bacteroidota bacterium | reverse complement strand
GAAAATGTAATGGTCAAACGAAGGTTCCCAAGGCCATTATCGAAAAATATAATGGGCAAACGAAGGTTCCCAAAGCCATTATTGAAAAATATAATGGTCAAACGAAGGTTCCCAAGGCCATTATTGAAAAATATAATGGCTAAGCAGACGCCTTAAACGCTGTTTTCGGTAAAAAATGAAAGGAGAAGGCCGTTTAGTTAGCTCTTACACTCACCAGCAGCCAATCGGTGCCGTTCCATATAAAATGGGCGATATCATTGGCGCCCATCGTTACTGCAGCACCACACTGCACATTGCTGGTGCCTCTAACAACCCGATGTGACCTGCAGTGCATTCTATATAGAGCAATTGTCCCGGTAGCGAGTCCGTTGGTCAGCACAATCGTGCGGTCGGTGCTCAGCGTGCCTCCCGTTTGCGCAATACGGATATAACTCTTCGTTGTCGATAGTCACTGCAAAATTGTCGGCAGTGGCTGTAAAGGTGATACCCCGGGGCGCTATGGCCACTCCACCGTCCACATGCAGTTTTACAGCAGGCAGATTGTAGTTGATACCTACATTTCCGTTGCGGTCTATATACATGCGATCATCCAAAACACCTGCACTATTCTGGGTATAGAAAACAATTCTGGAAGGAACGATACCGGGGGTAATGTTACTATCTACGTGTACAGCGATTCTTGCGCCCACATCCCAGTTAGCGCCTTCGTAGCCCCAAAAATCGAGTCTGCCTAAGTTGGCTCCAGGAAAAACAGCAGTGGGGCTGGCTAAGGTACCCACGCTTCGCTGAAAATTAAAGGTAGGGGTCACCGGGTCCTTGATATCTGAATAGCATATTGTCCAGCGTGCCTTCGCTGGCAATTTCAAACCGTGTACCGGTAAGCGTTTTGCCCACAGCCGTTACGCCAATGCCCACCTGCGGGCGGTCTATGGTGTCGCCTAAAATGATAGTGTTGGAAGCACTTACCTTAGCAAGATAACCCAGAGCCGTGGCCGCATTCAGGCTGTTCACCAATACATCGGCACTGTCGCCAAGGAGGGTGTTGCGATAGCCGGTGGTGTTGCTGAATCCGGCTTTATGGCCCAATGCCGTATTTCCGTAGCTGCTGGTTGAGTTGAGTGCATAAGCGCCAATGCCGGTATTGGCGTTTCCGCTACTACCCGAAAAGAGCGCAGACAGGCCCATGGCCACATTCTCTGAACCGGTGGTGTTGCCCTGCATGCTTTGTATGCCCATGGCGGTGTTGCTGTTTCCGGTGGTGTTGTTTTCCAGCGTCCAGGTACCCACGGCCGTATTGCCACCGCCCGTATTGTCTTTCAGTGCTTTGCTACCCACCGCGGTGTTTCTGAAAGCCGTGGTCACCGATTGCAGGGCCTCAAACCCTACGGCTGTATTGTCGGATGAAGTGGTATTAGAAAATAAGGCTTTGGAACCCACCGCCACATTGTTTACCGCCTGGCTGGCCAGCGTGGCTCCGGTGCCATTATTAAATAAAGCACTATCACCTATGGCTACCAGATTGCTCCTGGTGGTATTGCTGAACAAAGCCCGTGAGCCCACGGCCACGTTGCTGTAGCCGGTGGTGTTGAGTCTAAGGGCGTTCTTGCCCGCTGCAGTATTGCCCGAGCCGCTGGTATTTGCACCCAGGCTATTGTCCCCCAGTGCCGAGTTTTCCTGGCCGGTGGAGTTGAAACTCAAGGTATAGCTGCCTACCGCTGCATTTTCGTAACCGCTGGTGTTCGCGGACAAAGCATTAAATCCTGAGGCAGTGTTTAAATAGCCTGTGGTATTTGCTCCAAGGGCATTGTAGCCCGAAGCGGTGTTTCTATAACCTGTGTTGTTCGCGCTCAGTGCTGCCTTGCCTATAGCAGTGTTATAGGCTCCGGTCGTGTTAGCATAAAGTGCTGTATTTCCTACTGCGGTGTTATCTAAACCGGTGGTGTTTGAAAAAAGCGCCTCATCGCCCATAGCGGTATTGTAAGTGCCACCCGTGTTGTTATAAAGCGCACTATAGCCCGTAGCAGTGTTTCCATACGCGGTGTTTGCATAGAGCGCCTGAAACCCCGTAGCGGTATTCTCGTAGCCGCTTGTGTTGGTTCTGCCGGCCTGATAACCTATATAGGTGTTGAAGTTGTTGGTCAGTATGTCGTTCAACCCGGCCTGGTAACCCAGAAAAACACTACCATCCGTGGTGGTACCTATCCGGCCGGCTTTTTCGTTGTTGACTCTGAAACTTAACGCCACATTATCGGTGGTGCCAATAAAGTTGGTGCCGTCTACGGTGCCGCTGTTACCGCTGGTCGCCCAATCTTCGCCACTATAACTGCTGATTAAACCAAGTTTGTAATACGCTTCGGTGAAAGCCACTACCCTCCAGTGCCCGGTTCCCATCAACGTGCTGTAGTGTAAGGTTACAGACCCGCCTTGCTTCACCACCAGCGTATCCTGAGCCATGCTCATCCTGTTACCGGAAAGCGATAGGAAAGAATTGTTGATGATTTTGCAGTTAAAGCCGCTGTTGTTGGTAATGTATACCAGTTTGCCATTCTCCCCTCCGGCAAATCCGGTGATAAAAAAATCGGTCGTCATTACGCCAATCGGAATTTCGTAGCTGCTCATGCTGTCCTCCAGCAACAGGTTATGATTGACGGCATTGGTGATTAACAGATTTCTTCTTCGCAAAGCAAAGTCCCCGTTTACATCCAGGCGGGTGTTGGGCAGTGGCGTGCTGATACCTACTTCTGTATTGCTCGTGGAGCCATTGAGAAGGTAAGTAGCCCCCAAAACCATACGGTTGCTGCCGGATACCAAGGCTTTATCACCAATAGCCGTAGCATTGACCAAAGCATTGCTGCTCACATCGCTGTTGTCGCCTATCAGCAAATTGTTGCTGCCTGTTGTAATGGTATTACCCGCCTGATACCCTATGCCTGTGTTGCTGCTTCCGGTAGTTACGTTCGCCAAGGCTTGTGTTCCCAGCGCATTGTTTCTGTCACCGGTGGTAATGTCTTCGCCCGCATTGGCACCTACCAATGCATTTTCCGAGGCATCTACAATCCCTTTCAATGCATTGTAACCCAGCACGGCATTACTACTGCCCTTACCTTTTGTAAGCACACTGGCAGCCGCTGCAAAGGTGCCCACGATAGTATTGTTGGAGCCGCTCGTGTCCCATTCACCGGTGTAGTGTCCTACAAAAACGTTAAAAGTACTGCTGGCTAAAACCAACTTCGCCATATTGCCCCAGGGGCCGTGTTGAAACCTCGAAGCGGTGGAGTTGGCGAGCGCACCGTGACCCACCGCAGTGTTATCGGGCCGTGGTAGAGTTATCTAACCCGGTGGAATGCCCGATAAATAAATTTCTGGCACCGGTTGTGTTGGAATATCCTGCATTAGTACCAATCAGAATGTTCGCTATTCCGGTAGTAGATTTTCTACCTGCTTTAGTTCCAATGGCAATACCTGAGGTGCCGGGCGTGGTTTGTGCAAAGGCCGAGTCGCCTATAGCAATAACACTATTAGCCGTAGTTATCGCAGAACCGGCATCGCGACCGACCAGAACATTACCGACACGGTAGTTAAAGTTTTACCCGCGCGAAAACCCCATATGGAATTACCGGTAGTATCTACTCGCCCGGCTTTTTGGTTATTAATGCGCACATTGAACGGCACATTATCGGTGGTGCCTATAAAATTGATGTTGCTGTTTGTGCCTCCATTACCTGTAATACTCCACGCATTAGCAGAAGCCGCACCCCATGCCGGGCCACTAGCCGTAAAAGACAGCACCTGCCCGGTGCTGCCGGCAGGTATGGCGCGGACATAACCGTTGGTACTGGCATACAGCAATCGGTCAGTAGTTGCAGAAGGGGCAGCCACTGACGCGCCTCCGGTACCTACGGCATCTACCACTACATTCGCATTTATACCACCTACATACAGCTCAGCCACCGGGGTTGCAGCACCGATAGAGAGTGCATCTTTTATAAACACTAAACCATCACCTGTTGTATTGTTACCAAAGTATCCCGCCCAATTATCCGTAGCGCCTGATGCATATCCTTGCACCCCGATATTTAAAGTGTTTGCCGCTCCGGTGGTTACAGCTCCGCCTCGTATGGCCATGTTTTGCGCCCCGTCTGTAGCAAAGGAGGTAATGCCAATCGTGCTATCCGTAACAGAAATACCTCCGCCTTTAGCCAGATTGAGTATCCCATAATTGACAAGACTGGAAGATGTATTTTCAATTTTGATTCCCCTTGTAATGTTGGTGTTGTCTTCATATCCGAGCAGTAGTTCCAGCGCATTGGCACTGTTCAGCGTTGAGGTAAACCCAACAGGGCCCGATTTTACCCGCACCGATGAAAGGTTCATCATTTCTGAATAAATAGGAATATGCCTAAAGTCAGCTAAAACCGTATCGGGACCACCACCGGCTACGTTAAATCTGAATTTTGGGACAATGGTGCCAATGCCTACCCTTCCATTGCTGTCTATAATCATCCGCTCCTGGTTATTGGTTCTGAATCTCAGGCTTACGTTGTCTGTTGTGCCAATAAAATGTATACCACTATTGGTGCCACTATTGCCCTTCACTTTCCAGAAAAGGCCGGCAGCGCTGTTGGGGTTGGTGGTTTCCGCCTGTGCAATCAAATGATGAAAGCCGGCCAGCGATATGATTACTGTAATCAGGTAACGTAATGTATGCATCATAACAGGAAAGGGTATTATTCTAAGTTCTAATTTAATTAAACACTACAAAGCTCAATTACAAAAAAACAGCCTACCGGTTACAGTTTTTTTTCAGGCTTGTTTGTTCTGTACACAGCGTGGTTATCAGCCCAAAAAAATCGGCTGCATAATAGGTAGAAAAGAAATTCATGTCTCTGCTGAAAGGCACCCGCTTGCCGCCATTGCAGGGGCATTTGCCGGGGTCGGTGGCCACCGCATGGCCCATGCCTTTAATCGAAAAATACTGCACGGCTACTTCACCATCGGCACCTTTATATAGGTAAAGTCTTATGCGTTTATTGTTTTGAAAGCGAAGCACGGTGCTGTCGGCTTTGTTATCGCCTCCGTACAGATTCGTCCATTGCTTAATAATTTCTCCGGCATTTCTGCGGTTCACCACCACATCGGCCTTGCCATGAAACACCGACACCGTGGGGTAGGGTCCTGCATAGCCCGGGTAGGCGTTTCGCACTTTGTTGCCCAGATTATCGGCCCCGCGGATAATCCAACCCCGCATGGCCAAGCCACCCAGAAAAAAATTGGAAGCACTGGCATACGCCCCACCCGAAAACACCGCCCCGGCTTTAAACAAATCGGGATACAAGGCCAGCATCGTGGTGGTCATGGCGGCACCGGCCGACAGGCCGGTGACATATATTTTTTGGGTGTCAATACCGTAATGGGCAATGGCATAATCGACCATAGAGCGAATAGAGCGCGGTTCACCTTTGTCGCGCTGCTGATTGTTTTCGGTATACCAGTTAAAGCACCGCACCGGATTGTTTTTGAGCGGCTGCTGCGGATACACCACCACAAAACCATTTTCATCGGCCAGTTTATTCCAATCGGTGAGGCGGGCACATTGTTTGGCATTTTGAATGCAGCCATGCATCACCACTACCAGCGGCATGCCCGGCTTTGCGCTTTTGGGCGCATGTACATACATACGCAGGCCGCGCGGGTTATCGCCAAAATCATCGATGCGCTGCAGCGGCTTTTGGCCAAGCAGATAAACAGGACAGCACCACAAAAGAGCACAGCAAAGGAGCAGATGATTCATGCCATCAAGAATATCAATTTGTTGGAAACAATCGGGTGAGCGGTTAAAGAATATACCTGCGACTTCCTATTATTGTTCGGTGGATGCCAGACGAAAAATTGCGGTGAATGCCCGTTTCCTGCTTAGCAATAAACTGGAAGGCATTGGGTATTTTAAGCATGAAACATTGCGGAATATTGTGCGCTCGCACCCCGAGATAGACTTTTACTTTCTGTTCGACAGGCCCTGCAGCCCCGAGTTCATTTATGCCGCCAATGTAAAGCCGGTAGTGTTGTTCCCGCCCGCCCGCCATCCGTTTTTATGGCTGTGGTGGTTCGAGGTTTCTGTGGCGCTGTGGCTCCGCCTGCACAAGGTAGATTTGTTTTTATCGGCCGATGGTTTTTGCTCGCTGCTCTCGCGGGTGCCCACCGTGGCGGTTATTCACGATATTGCCTTTGAGCATTACCCGCAGTATGTGCCTTGGTTGACTCGCCTCTATTGTCGGTTTTTCTTTCCGCGATTTGCCCGGCATGCCACGCGCATTGCCACCGTGTCGGAATATTCCAAACAGGACATAGCGCAGCAATACCACCTTTCGCCCGATAAAATAGATGTGGTGTTTAGTGCCGCCAAAGACTTCTTTGCTCCCGTGAGCGCAGCCGTTCAGGCCGATACCAAAGCCGAATACAGTGCCGGCAATGATTATTTATTGTATGTGGGCTCTGTTAATGGCCGAAAGAATGTGAAGAATATGCTCCGCGCTTTTGATTTGTTTAAAAGCCGAAAAGAGTCTTCGCTTAAATTTTTGATTGCCGGCAGCATGGGCTGGAGTAATGACGAAATGAAGGAGGTGCTGCAGCAGATGGAGCATCGCTCCGAGGTTATTTTTACCGGGCGACTGAGCGAGGCAGATTTGGTGCGGGTCATCGGCAGCAGTTTTGCCGTGATGTATGTGTCGCTGTTTGAGGGTTTTGGTGTGCCACCGCTCGAGGCTATGAAATGCGAGGTGCCCTGCATTACTTCCACCACTTCTTCCATGCCCGAAATAACAGCTGGTGCGGCTTTATTAGCCCGGCCCGACCAACCCGATGACATTGCGGATAAAATACAACAGCTATACGATTCGCCTTCGCTGCGGCAACAGTTGATAGCAAAAGGGAAGATACGCGCGGCCCACTTTAGTTGGAGCAGCACGGCAGATTTATTGTGGGCATCGTGCGAAAAAACATTGGCCAGCCACCACCAAACGGCATCATGAAAAACATCCGAAAATTTTTAAAGCAGTTTACCTACCCCCCGGCTGCCAAGCCGGTGGCGACTAAGCAGGCAGAGTGGGTATCGGCTGCCGGCAAAAAAATACCGGTGTTTGTAAACGAATATTGGACGGCCAAACAGCGGCAGGCAAATGCACTGCATGAAGTCTCGTACCGGGCTTGTTTTAAACCCCAACTCCCGGCTTTCTTTATCGAAAACTTTACACAACCGGGCGAACTCGTGCTCGACCCTTTTTCGGGCCGGGGAACCACCGCCTTGCAGGCCGCCCTATCGGGCCGCAGGGTAGCCGCCAACGATGTAAACCCGCTCAGCCGTATGCTGTGCGAGCCCCGGCTCTCCCCGCCCGACCTTGCTTTGCTGAAAAAAAGGCTGGATAGCATCCCTATGCAGCAGCAGCTAAAGCCGGAAATGGACTTAAGTATGTTTTTTGAAAAAAAAACCCTGGCCGAAATTTTATCAATACGGGCCTACTTGCAGCAGCGCCTGCAGAATAGAGCCTTTGATTCCATAGATGCCTGGATACGCATGGTGGCCACCAATCGCTTAACGGGTCATTCGCCCGGCTTTTTCTCGGTTTATACCTTGCCACCCAATCAAGCCGCATCGCCTGCCCGCCAAAAAAAGATTAATGCCGACAAACAGCAGCAGCCTCCCTACCGAAACACGCGCGATATCATTCTGCGCAAAAGCAGGCAGCTGATAAAAAATCTCAACGAACAGGAAGTGCATCATCTGCAGCAGGCAGCGGTCCATAGTTGTTTCCTGACAGGTGATGCCGCCCACCTAAAAGGAATTAAAGACAATACGGTAGCCCTCACGGTGACCTCTCCTCCGTTTTTGGATGTAGTGCAATACGCAGCCGATAACTGGATGCGCTGCTGGTTTAATCATATTGATGCCGCACAGATAGAGGCCGGCATTACCATGGCTAAAACCCTGCCCGACTGGAACCGCAAAATGACCGCGGTGATTGCCGAAATTTATCGGGTGACCCAAAGCGGGGGCTTGCTGGCCTTTGAGGTGGGGGAGGTGCGCGGAGGCAAAATAAAACTGGAGGAGCCGGTGGTGGAGATAGGCCTGTCGGTCGGTTTTCAATGCGAAGCCATTATGATTAATCAGCAGGTGTTCACCAAAACTTCCAATATCTGGAATGTGAGCAACAACGATAAGGGGACTAACAGCAACAGAATAGTTATCTTCAAAAAAAAGTAGCGCTATGCGTAAATCCAAAGAAGAGATAGTAGCGGCCCTCACCGAGTCGTTTCAGCAGCTGGACCTTTTGTGCGGGTCGATAGACCGGCCACTGTTCAACGTATCGAAAGAAGGTAAATGGACCCCGGCCGAAAATTTTCAGCACCTGGTAACCGCCACAAGAATGACATCGCTTGCTTTTTCGCTGCCGAAGTTAATGCCGCGCCTCTTGTATGGCAAACCTAAACGCACCTCGCACGGCTACTCCAAAGTGGTCGATAACTATCAGCGGAAGTTAAATCAGGGAGCCCAAGCCTCCGGGGCTTATGTGCCAAAGAAAATAAACTATGAGCAGGCCCAACTACAGCATCAGCTCACCAAAGAAGGCGAGCGACTGGTGCGGCTGATTACCACCAAATGGAGCGATGAACAGTTAGATGCCTATCAGGTGGCGCATCCCATTCTGGGTTTGCTCACCCTTCGCGAGTTGGCTTATTTCACCATCTATCACAACGGCCACCATGCCGAAATCTTACGGAAATATTATCGGTGAAATGCACTAATGCAACGATAGCGTACGCATGAAGTCTACGGTCACTTGAATGTCGTCATAGATAATGCGGTCTTTGTCGTAAAAAGGCACCAGCTTTCGGTAATCCGATTTTATCTGCTCAATGATTGGAGAGCTTCGCAGGGGTTGGCGAAAGTCGAGCGCCTGCATAGCTGTCATAAACT
The DNA here is from genome assembly GCA_016715625.1 of Bacteroidota bacterium. Lineage (GTDB taxonomy): Bacteria > Bacteroidota > Bacteroidia > Chitinophagales > LD1 > Bog-950. The sequence goes on along the minus strand of JADJZU010000037.1, from coordinate 11,618 downwards.
CAATGGCCAGCACCTTCTCAATATTATACACTACTTTATAGCATTTCACCGCGGCATTCGCGCCCATGCTCACGTGGTCTTCTTGTCCATCGCTGCTGGTAATGGTATCTACGCTGGCGGGTGTGGCCAATTGTTTATTCATGGATACAATAGCCGCAGCGGTGTATTGGGGTATCATGAGGCCCGAATTTAAACCGGAGTCGTTTACCAGAAATTTCGGTAAGCCCTGTTTGCCCGAAATGAGCTGAAAAGTTCTGCGCTCCGAAATACTCGCAAGCTCGCTCATGGCAATGGTTAAATAATCGAGTGCAATGGCGAGGGGTTCTCCATGAAAATTTCCTCCGCTAAGAATTAAATCTTCTGCCTCAAAAATCAATGGATTATCGGTCACGGCATTCATCTCCTTTTCAAACACATCGCGCACCTGCGACACCGCATATTTTACCGCCCCGTGTACCTGCGGCACACACCGGAACGAATACGGGTCCTGCACATTGTGTTTGGGTCGGGCGGCTATTTCACTTCCCTTCAAAAAGTGAAGCACGTTGGCCGCGCTTTCAATTTGCCCCCGATGGTTTCTGATTTTTTGAATAGCCGGATGAAAAGGACTGGTTTGCGCATCAAACGCATCCACTGAAATGGCCGCGGTGAGGTCGGCCAGTTTGGCTACCCGCTCTGCCTCTAAAATGGAATAGCAACCCCACGAGCACATAAACTGTGTGCCGTTAATGAGTGCCAGACCTTCTTTCGATTTTAATTTGATGGGTTGCAATCCGGCATTTTTAAGCGCTGTTTCTGCTGCGCATTTTTCACCGTTTACCCGAACGGTTCCCTTGCCCAGCAAGGGGAGACACAAGTGCGAGAGCGGAGCCAAATCGCCACTGGCCCCCAGCGAACCCACTTCCCACACCACCGGCAGAATCCCCTTATTATACAAGTGAACCAGTTGCTCCACTGTTTCCAGCGATACCCCCGAATAGCCCTGCGCCAGCGCTTTTATCTTCAGGAGCATCATCAGTTTTACTACTTCCGGCTTCACCTCATCGCCCATACCGCAGGCATGGCTCATAAGCAGATTTTCCTGCAGCTGTTCCAGTTGGTCCAATGGTATTTCCACATCGCACAGGGCACCAAAGCCGGTATTGATTCCATAATGGCGCGCTCCGGGCACGGATATTTTCTTTTCCAGATAAGCCCGGTTGGCTTTTATTTTAAGGCGTGCTGTTTCGCTTAATTCAATCTGCTGCGGCTCCGCAAGAAAACCCCGCACATCTTCCAGCGTAAGCTCGCTGTCGCTGATCGTAATTTTGTTCTTCATGACATGGCTAAATAGGAGGCGAATGTATCATCTTTAAAAACTCCACCGGTAGCCGGGCCGGGGCTGCTTAGCGCAGGTAAAAGGTAGAGGCGGCATAGAAAGCCGGACCCGAAACCGCCACCAGGTAGATGCCCGTGGCATATTCCGATAACGAAACGGGGGCAGCCTCATTCCACCGGCCGTTTAAAACGGTTTGTCCGTTTAATCGGCAAATGGTGTAAGCGTATCCATCTACTCCGGAGAGGTATAGCCGCTTATCCAGCACCGCGTAAGAAAGTTCCTGCGAAGGGTTGTCGGCAATGGACAAAGGCTCGGCTACTGTAATGGTGAACGTGTTGGATTGCTGGCAGCCATAATTGTTGGTGGCGGTAACGGTCACTGTGTAGGTGCCGGCTTCCTCATAAGCATATTCCGGGTTGGCAATGCCGGTGATGGTGGAGCCATCGCCAAATTGCCAGAGGTAGTCATCAATATTTCTTCCGGTGGTGTAGAACGAAATAGTTTGATTGATGGAGGCAGACACCGGTAGGGCCATCGCGTTGAGCTCAATGGAGTTTCCTTCGAGCGAACGACTGATAGTGGCTACATAGGCACCATACACAAAGGCTATCAGATAATTGCCCTCGGCCAGATTGCCGAAACTGAAATTTCCGGTAATATTATTGAGCGATGCCACCAGCGTGTTAGAGGCATCATAGAGCAGGCATTGGCTCCATTTTACGGTAGTGTCTTGCTGAAACTGAAAGATGCCATCGTTATTCTGACAACCGGCAGGGGTGTCAAAAATTTGCACAGGATACGATACATGAATAAAAAAACGGCTTTGATTGTTTTGGCCGGTAGAAAGCGAAAAGCTGTAATTGCCCTGCCGCAGGTCGTGAAAAAGACCGAGTTCGCGGTCCTCTAAACGAATGACAGAGGTGGGGTCGAATTTTTCAATCAGACTGGCACTAATGCGAAAACTTCCGGCACTATCCGTTTTTACACCCAAAGTGATAACGGTAGTATTGAGAAAGGGGCCAAATCCATTGATGAAGCAGGCCTGATTATCGGAGGTCAATGAATAAATCTGCGGAACAAGCGGAGAGCTATTGAATATTTTTTTGGCGTCTTCCTGCCAGCTGTAAAGCGCGGTGGTGCCGTAGTCCAGATAGACGGTAGTTTCATCCAGCAGGTTAGTTTGCGCATTGGTAATGCGCAGGGCCAATGTTTTTTTGGCAGCGGCTTGACCCACCATAGCCCATAGCATAAGTCCGAGGAGTAAATAAAATCGCATATCAGGGTCCGGTTTAGTGCTTATCGGGAAGAGGTTCTCTAGGCTTCTTCCGTTGCAAGCAAAGGTAAACAACAAAAATGGGGCAACGGTTCCATCAGGACTAAAATTGTGCCAAAGCCCACGGCTCTGGTTTATTGGGCAGTAAGGATAGCCGCTATGCCCGACAAGTCCAGATCTGGAGTTGTGGTTCTTGTTTTTGTGTTGCGAAGGATAAACAGGCCCGACTGTAGCTCATTTGCTCCAACCTCTACCATAAACGGTATGTTTTTTTGTTCAACGTAGCCGAAGTGCTTTTGCTTTTTCACATTGCCCAAAAATATTTCGGCCGGCAGGTTTTGGCTTCTCAACTGCTGCACTTGCTCAAAGGCAAACAATTCGCAAGCGCTATCGCGCGGCACAAAAAGCACTTTTACACCCTGGCTAATGGTATCCGGAAACAGATTCAGTTCTTCCATTACATCATAGATCCGCTCAATGCCAAAACTGATGCCCACTCCGCTCATATTTTGCCCGCCAAACATTTCGGTGAGGTTGTCGTAGCGGCCACCACCACCCAGGGAACCGATTGAAGAGGATGGACATTTTATCTCCCAGATAGTACCGGTGTAATAATCTAAGCCTCGCATCAGGGAAGCTGAAAAAACTACAGATGTATCATCTGTAAAGTGCTTCATAACTTCCTTTACTTCTTGAGCAGCTGCTGAATCTTTAAAATCAGAATAGGGTGTATTGAAAAGGTATCCGTGTAACTCATTAACTAAATCCTCGCTTAGCTCAAGCTTTAGCAGTTGTTCTTTTACGCCATCCCAGCCTATTTTATCTTCTTTATCTATCAGGGTTATTACCTCGCTTTTTTTGTCCGTAATTCCAACTTTTGAAAAAATCTCATCAATCAGTTTACGGTTATTTACCTTGATCACTACAGGCAATCGCAGCGCTTTGAACGCTTCAGCATAAATCTTGGTCAACTCCACCTCATTCAGCAGCGAATTGCTCCCAATCACATCCGCATCGCATTGATAAAATTCCTGATAGCGTCCCTTTTGCGGGCGGTCGGCTCGCCATACAGGTCCAATGTGAAAGCGCTTGAACGGAAAGGCTAAATTATCCTGATGCTGCACCACATAGCGGGCGAGCGGTACTGTGAGGTCGTAGCGGAGGCCTTTTTCAGCTATATGTTTAGTGATGGCAGAAGCGTTTTCCTTGTTCAATTCTTCTGCCGGAACATCCTTCAAATAATCTCCGCTATTCAAAATCTTAAACAGCAATTTATCGCCTTCTTCTCCGTACTTACCGGTCAGTGTTTCCAATCGTTCAATGGCGGGCGTTTCAATCTGCTCAAAACCATATTTGCGAAACACTCCCTTGATGGTGTCAAAAATGTAATTGCGTTTCGCTACCTCGCCCGGCAAAAAATCGCGGGTGCCCTTACTCAATGCGGGCTTTATTTTTTTCAAATCACTCATGGGCGCAATTTAGCGAAGGCGTTCAATAATTTTATCGGTGGCCTCATCCAGCATGGCATAAACCTCCTCATAGTGCTGCTGCGAAAGCCCCCAGGGGTCGGGCACGGGCTCATTTTGGCCTTCTCGCACCTCGTTCATTATCATTTTTATCTTGTTTATCTCCGCTTCAGACGATGCCATGTTCACCACATTGGCCAGGTTGCTTTCATCCATGACATAAATGAGTTCAAAGTCTTGCAGGTCTTGTCGGGTGAGCAGCCGGCTGCGCTGATAGGTAATATCGATGCCATGCTCCTTCATTACCCGGATAGATTTTTCATTAGGCAACTCACCGGCATGCCAGTCGGATGTGCCGGCTGAATCCACGACCCAGCTCAGCCCCAGTTTATCCGCTTTGTGTTTTAATAAGCCGTGTGCAATCGGGGAGCGGCAGATGTTGCCGAGGCATACCATTAATATTTTCATGCTTCCATACAGATTTTAAAAAGGGGAGCTAAGTATCATTTCACTATTAATCGCTGAATATAGGTGGCTCCGTTTGTTTTGTAGCGAATAAAATAAACACCCGATGAAAAGTGCTCGGTGTTCATAAAGTATTGGCTCTTGCCGGTCGGTTGGGTCCCTTCAAAAAGGAGGCTCACTTGTTCACCCAACACATTCACGCAGTCAATGCTGATGGCTTGTGCTTGCGAGGTACTAACTGGCAAACAGGTAATGCCTTTAGAAGGATTCGGAAACGGATGAAATATCTCCAGCGCAGGAGAGGCGTTTTCGGTGTGTGCAGCCGTGGTGCCCAATACTTTGAATTGGTAAAATCCTTCCGGTGCTGTAATGGGGCGCACTTGTTGTTTGCCGTCTTTTGCGTAGGCATGGAGGTAATAAAATACTTCGGTGCCTGCGGGTTTGGCCGGTATGTAGGCTTCGTAATGATCGCCAAACACATCATACATCGGCAAACGTTGATACGCCACATTCGTGTCGGTGGTGTAGTAAAGGGCCACGCTGTCGATGCCAGCGCGGTGGTAAGCTCGGGCGGTCACCATGTAGTCGCTTTGTGTTTCGTACGTATCGCGCAGGCGTTGGTGGGTAATCCATAGTGGCTCTGCTGCCCCAATCTCGTGTGTAATACAATGCAAGGCACCGCTGGCCGGAATACTGGAGGTGGAGTTGATGCCTACCACTTTGTAGCCGGGGCAGCTTTCGCGCCAGATACGCAAAGCGGTGGAATCTTCGGGAATATTGTAGGTGGGAACTATAATTGTTTTGTTGATGAACGAGGCATTGGTATAGGTCAGATAATCGCCATTGCCGCTGGGCCATTGTCCGTTGTCATCGGGCATGGGTATCCGGATAATGCGATAAGGGGTGCCAAAGGAAGTTTGAAAACCGGACAACACATATTGTATGTTTGCTTCTATCTGTGGTCCATCCGCTATTCCGGCAGGATATTCGCCTACCAGAAGCGTTTCTTCGTCCAGCAGTTTCATGTGCATGTCGATATGGTGGATGCCATCATACGGCAGTTTTTCCATTTTAATGTATCGGTCAATCCCCATAAATTTTTTCATGATGCTGTCTATCTCTGCTTCGTTGTGGTTGGTGCCGAATCCTGCGCTCGTTACGTTGTCGTCAAAAATCAATTTAGAGGCAAAGGCAGTACCCAAGCCATCCGTCATCCAGTTGCCTCCGGTGTTCACCAGATTGTAAGGCGCATCGGTCGTGGTGTAGAGCGTAAGTCCCAGGTGGCGGGCCACCCCAGCGGGAATCGTGTCGTCCTTTTTGCGGGTGAGGCGGTTATAAATCCAATCCACAAACGCCAGCGAATCCACATCATTGTAATACACGCTGTTTTGCCCGTAGTCGCGCATCCATACTGAATTGTAAGGCAAATTCAGAAAGGTAATGTTCGTGGTGTCCATCCCGTTGTTTTGCAAATCGCTGATTACGCTGGAAGCATTGTTGGTGACGATATACATGCGGCATTCCTGCTTTCCAAACCGCACAATTTCGCGCAGCATGGATGGAAACGAAGTCCAGGTTATGAGGTAGCCCTGCATCTCTTCCCACTCCGCTGCTGTGCGCACCGGTAGTGCAGGGGGCGAGGTAAGCGCATTGGCGCTCCGATTTTCGAAAATGGATTGCTGCAAATCGGGTAGTTGCAGAAGCTCCTGAGGCGAATAGTAGTTGGGCAAATCTTGTGAAGAGGCCCATTGGGCGGCCAATAAAAGTGCAAAGAGGAAATATTTGGCCATGGTGTAGGCGGTTTTGCTTTATGGCGGCAATCTCTAACTTTAAAACTTAAACTTCAAATCATGCCTCAGTTCATCTTACTTATCCGCGAAGACTTAACCAAGTATCCGCGGCCTGCCGAAGAAATGAATGCCATCATTGAGGCGCATGTTGGCTGGGCCCGGGCGCTTTCGGCTCAAGGTATATTTAAGGATGGCAATGGAATTAAAAGCGAGGGTCGATTGCTGGAATTGATAAACGGAGAAGTGGTGGTACAGCCGCTGCGCGATGTAAATGAAGCGGTGGGTGGGTATTACATTATTGAAGCGGATAACCTGGAAAATGCGATTGAAGTAGCCAAAACGTGCCCAACCTATACGCAGGGCGATTTGGTGGAAGTGCGCGAATTAGGCGCTTAACCTTTGCCTTATAATTGTTTATTTGCCTCAGTGATGCTTCAAGACACCATAGCAGCGTTGGCTACTCCACAGGGCGTGGGTGCGATAGGCGTCATCCGCTTGTCGGGCCAAGAGGCTATCGCCATTACCGATCGGGTTTTTAAGGGGAAAAACCTGCAGAAACAAGCCTCTCACACAATCCATTATGGGCATATTGTAGAGGGCGAAAAAATACTGGACGAAGTAATGGTCTCTCTGTTTCGGTCTCCCAAAAGTTTCACCACCGAAGATGTGGTGGAAATCAGTTGCCATGGCTCTCAGTTTATTGCAGAGCAAATTTTACAGGTGCTGATTAAACAAGGCGCACGAGCGGCCCGCCCTGGCGAGTTTACCTTGCGTGCATTCATGAATGGCCGTATTGATTTAACGCAAGCCGAAGCTGTGGCCGATTTAATTGCCAGCGATAGTGCCGCCTCGCACGATATTGCTATCAATCAAATGCGCGGTGGTTTTGCCCACGATTTAAAAAACCTGCGGCAGCAACTCATTGATTATGCCGCGCTCATTGAATTGGAACTTGATTTTGGCGAAGAAGATGTAGAGTTTGCCAATCGCGATAAACTGCTCCACCTGATAGCCGAAGTGCAAGCCAAACTCACTCAGCTCATTCACTCTTTTAAGCTGGGCAATGTGATAAAACACGGGGTAAACACGGTTATTGCCGGAAGGCCCAATGCCGGCAAATCGACATTGTTGAATGCACTGCTAAACGAAGACCGCGCCATCGTTTCCGATATACCCGGAACTACCCGCGATACTATTGAAGAAGTCATCAACATTCAGGGCATTCAGTTTCGGTTCATCGACACTGCGGGAATCAGAAATACCGAAGATGTGATTGAGAAAAAAGGCGTGGAGAAAACATTGGAAAAGCTGAAGCAAAGCGCGGTCTACATTTATCTGTTTGATGTCAATAGCCTGACACCCGAAGAACTGCATAACGATATTCAGGAGTTAAATCTGTTGGGCTTCAGAGGAATCATTTGCGGTAATAAGATTGACCGGGCCGGATGGAAACAGACCGCTCCGTTTTATAAAGTGCTGGAGGCGCATCAAGCTTCAGAACAGCATCCCGAGTTGTTGTTTATTTCAGCTGATACTCACTTTAATTTACCCCTGCTCCGGCAAAAACTATACGCCCTGGTTACTGACAATGAACCGATATCCGGCAGAAGTGTTTTGGTTACTAATATCCGTCATTACGAAGCATTGATAAAGTCCAGCGAGGCACTTAGCCGAGCCGCTCACGGATTGCAACAGCAACAGGGAGGTGAACTGGTCGCTTTTGATTTGCGCGATGCCCTGCAGCATTTGGGGAGCATAACCGGTGAGGTGAGTAATGAAGAAGTACTGGGGTCCATTTTTAGTCGTTTTTGCATAGGAAAATAAAAGCATGAATACACAGCAAATAAAAGTTTCTAAACAAATCAGACAGGTCGGTATTGCCGAGGGCCTCTCCTACCTTTTTTTATTACTGGTGGCTATGCCGCTCAAATACATTTGGCACATCCCCGAAGCGGTTAAATATACCGGATGGGCACATGGTGTATTGTTCATTGCATTTATGTATATGATATTGCTCGGTATGCAAAAGTTAAATTGGTCATTTAAAGAGGCCGCTGTAGCCTTTGTGGCATCCTTGCTTCCGTTTGGCACTTTTTGGCTGGAGAAAAAAATGAAGGAGAAAGAGCATGAATGATGCACCGGACAGAGCGCTTTTATTAAGTTTAGTAAGCACCAAAATGCCGTTTGGAAAATATAAAGACAGGCTTCTGTGCGATGTGCCAGAGCATTACCTGCTTTGGTTCAGGCAAAAAGGATTTCCAAAGGGTAAATTGGGGATGCAGTTAGAAATACTCTACGAAATTAAACTGAACGGGTTGGAGTATCTGCTGGAACCCTTGAAACAATAAAGCCAGCGACTTTAAACAGTAAGTCTTTATCTGTCAATACGGTAGTCTTTGTTTTTCGATACATTAAATTCGTGGTTGATACAACCGGATTTTTAACGTAGGAATTAAACATCGACAGGAGCAGATAGATTGTATATTTGCGCCCGTTTATTAACTAAATCTCATTGAAAAATGAAAAAATTATTACTTCTAACTGTGCTGTCTATAGCATCGTTGCTTGAGTTAAATTCACAGTCAACTGCTCAGATTGGCACAGGAACATTGTTTCCGGCAAGTACCTTGTATGCGCCTATCTACAGGTTTAGTGCAAGTTCCACTTCTGACTATGCACGTGCAAATATAGTTTACACCGATGCAGAATTGTCAGGTGCAGGCATTACTTCAGGGGCTACTATCACACAAATAGCTTTTTATAAGGCAGATACTTTTTCAACAGTAGGGCCAGCTACTTATTCCATTTGGATGAACAACTCATCTGCTGTACCCCCACTTGCCACCACCACCACATGGGCGAGCATTACAGGCAGTTTTACAGAGGTTTACAATAACCCTACACAAACTATCAGCGATAGCGGTTGGAAGACATTCGTTTTGAACACTCCCTTTTTATATACCGGAGGTAGTCTGGAAATAGCTTTTGATTTTAATATCAGCGGTGTTGCCGGCAATCCCGCTACCGGGCCATTTCAATGGCACTATACAGCCGGCTTTGCCGGTCATATAGTTGGGGCGGCATCCACAACTGCACCCGCTACACTTAATGGCGCAGTGGCGACCTACAAACACCGTCCTAATATACAGATAACTTACAATGCTGCAGTAGGGTTAAATCTGGGTATAAATTCGCTCTCCACCGGCACCATTTGCCCGGGTGGAAGTAACGTAAACGTGAACCTGCAAAATGCCGGTGCTTCGGATGTAACCTCAGCAGTTGTAAACTGGACTGTAAATGGCGTGCCTCAAGCTCCATATACTTTCAGTGACACATTATTGCAAGGAGAATCAGCTGCAGTGGTACTGGGTTCATATAATTTTATGGCCGGAAATACTTATAACATTCAGGCATATATAGCTGATGTTAATGGTGCTGGTATTGATCTTTCGCAGACCAACGACACCGTAAATCTGAACAATCTGATAACCGGACTGGTAGGCAACTACACTATAAACAGCGCAGTCGCTACTTCCGGATCCAATTTTCAAACATTCGGAGCACTTGCTTCCGCACTTAACACAAGTGGAGTGTGCGGTGCTGTTGTGGTTGATGTAGTGCCGGGTAGCGGTCCATATACAGAGCAGATTGCCTTCGGTCAGTTTACCGGCTCATCACCTATCAATACGGTGACCATTAATGGAAATGGAGAAATGCTACAATTTGCACCTCCTTCTACTGCCAAATATGTGTTGTATATGAATGGTACCGATTACATGACAATTGACAGTCTCCACATAAAAGGAACGGATGCTACTTACGGCATTGGCGTTTTGTTGTCCAACGATGCACAAAATGATACCATACGCAATTGCAGGATTGATCTAAGCGCAGTTACATCTACCACATCCACCAACTCAGCTGGTATTGCTGCCTCAGGCAGTATTACTTCGCCAACTACAGCCGGTGTTACAGCCAGCAATTGCGCGTTTACCGGCAACAGCATTTTGGGATCAAACGCAGGCGGACCTTACCACGGCATTTCGCTCTACGGTAATACCGGTGCGGTGGGTTGTGCATCTAACCTTGTATCCGGCAATACCATTACTGATTTTCAGAACACGGGTATCCGTGCCAGTCTTACCTCAGCAACTTTGATCGATAGAAATGATGTTAGCAGACCTACAATTACTATAGGCACTACCGTGGAGGCCATTTATCTATTGGGGGCCTCTAATCCTAAATCTACGGTCTCTAACAACAGAGTCCACAACACACATGGCGGTAATAACGCCAACACCGGAACGGTATATGGTATAGATATTTCCAGTGATGGGGGCGGTGTAAATCAGGCAATTAACGTGTTTAACAATGCTGTATATGATATTAACGGCAATGGTACTGCGTATGCCCTTTATAGCAGCGGAGTGTTGTATGGTAATTATTATCATAATTCCATTTCGCTAGACAATACATCAGCTACTGGCACAGGCACCAACTCACGTGGTATATACATTTTGGGAACAACTGACAGTATTAATATTTATAACAACGTAGTATCAGTAACGCGTGGAGGGTCGGGGGCCATGTATGGTTTGTATTATACAACTTTGCCTGCAGCTCTCATATCCAATAACAACGCAGTCTATGTTAACACTGCTTCTGCAGCCAGTTACTTTGGATACAATGGAACCCCTCAGCTCACCTATGCTGACTGGCTAGCTACTTCCGGTGGTATAGACTCTTTTACCGTAAATGTGAATCCTTTATTTTCAAATATCAATACCGGTGACCTAACTCCATCTTCACCCTCCATTAATGACATTGGTATTGATCTTTTAAGTGTGGTTCCTGCAGATATTCTTGGCAACGCTCGTACTGCCACACCCGATCCGGGAGCATTTGAATTTACTCCACAGTTAGACAATGCCGGGCTCACTGCCGTCAGCACTGCCAATTGTCCGGGAAGTAATGATGTGTTTGTTACGGTACAAAATTTTGGTGCTGCGGCACTTAATACGGTTACGGTCTCTGCTTTTGTGGATGGAAATCCATTGAGTGGCAATGGCGTGTTTGCTTTGAACCTCCCCAGTGGTGAAGACACCGTTTTGAATATGGGTTCCTATAATTTTGTATCTGGTTCACCCTATAGCATTCTTGCATATACTTCACTTCCAAACGGATTTGCAGATTCTGATTATAATAACGACACGGCAATCGCAGTGATTAATCTCGGGTTATCCGGTTCTTACACCATTAACTCAGCATCAGCCACTTTAGGGTCCAACTTTCAGTCATTTGCCGAT
>JADJZU010000036.1 GCA_016715625.1 Bacteroidota bacterium | reverse complement strand
GAGCAGAATAATTTTTCCGTCTTCGTTGACCAATACGTTTCCCGGATGTGGGTCGCCATGGAAATATCCAAACTCAAAAATCTGCGACAGGTAAATATCCATGCCCTTCTCCACGATACGTGCCGGGCTAATACCCCACTCACGCAACTGTTGCACATCTGTAATTTTGCATCCCTTTACAAACTCCATTACCAGCACTTTGTCGTTGCTGAATTCGCGCATGGCTTTGGGCACATAAAAATCGGTGCGGTGGCGATAGGTCGTGCGAAAGCGTTCAATATTTCTGGCCTCGTTCTGATAATCCAGCTCCTTCATAATGGCACGATCAAATACGCGCACCACTTCTTCGGCATTGAGCACTCCCTGCTTTTTCAGATAGCGGTCCATCCTTCGAACCGCTTCCACGATAATGCTCAAATCTTGTTCAATCGTTTCTTTTACACCCGGCCGCTGAATTTTAATAACGACCTCTTCGCCATTCTTGAGTGTGGCTCGGTGCACCTGCCCAATGGACGCAGAAGCAAGCGGGGTTTCGTTGAAAGATTCAAAAACGTCCTCCATCTTTCGTCCCAGAGACTGTTCAATAATTGGTTTGGCCTGGGCAAACGGAAATGGCGCAACACGGTCCTGTAACTTTTCCAACTCCTTCACCAATTCTTCCGGAATAATATCGGGTCGGTTGCTGAGTATCTGTGCCAGTTTTACAAACGTGGGCCCTAACTCTTCGCACGCCATTCTTACGCGCTCCCATCGGGTATATTCCAATGCCGGTTTTTCATCGCGCAGCCATTTTAGCCGCATGCTTTCTGTTACCAGATTGCGCAGCGTACTGTTGGCAATAAAATCTTCGAAACCGTACTTAATGAGGATGCCGAGGATTTCGCGGGTGCGATTGATATTTCTAAATGTCTGATTAAAAATCATTACAGGCTAAAAATAAGAATGCATACACGAATAGGAAATGAGTCCCTGACTACTGGGCAGCTTCCATGATGCTGTTGTATGTTTTAATAAAAATGGCACCCAGGTTTTTGTGCGGTGGAATGTAATCCAGAAAACGTTCGTAGGCCTTGGCATTTTCCTTTTGTGCTTTCAGTTTTACCTCCTTATCGAGATCGGCCCACAGATTTTGCCATTGAATATCGTTATCGTTTCGAATATTATCGGCCATCAATTTCAGCATGGGATTATTGACAAACATGGTTCCTATCTGCTTGGATGAAATAATGCTGATTTCAGGCGAGCGTTCAATAATACCGGATATACTGTGATAACCGCCACAACTACCCAGCACAAATATTTTGGTGTTGTCTTTAATCTTGTCAATAGTTTTGGAGGCGTAGTAGCTATGGCCGCGATGTACCATGACATTCGGTTCGTAATTGTTGTCAGCAAATATTTTCTCTAACCGTTCTTGCCCGTCATATTCATGCTTCGGTTTGTTGGCGTAAATATGAACCGACCTTCCCACCTTGGTGCGTAGAATAACATAACTGCCCGAATCGGTGATGCTCCAAGCCGGGTCTGTGAAAGATTTAATAAACGAGGCGAAGGAGGCATCGCCATCCTCATCATCGTAGAAGTAAATAAGCCATCGGTTAGTACTGTCAAATGCAAACAGTTTTTGCTTTTCAATTTTATCGAAACTCGGTAGCTTGTATTGTTTAGCTACCGCAGCAAACCAATCTTCGCTCTTCACATTTCTTTCTACAAACAAGTTTGACAACAAACCATAAATGGTAGCGCCCTTCACATTTCCGGCTGTTTTCAGTTTAAAATATTCCAGGCGAATGACTCCTCTCAAAATTTTAAGCACCAGCGTATCGGTAATACTGCCAAAGGCATCGGCCACTTCCACCGCCTGCGATAAATCATTATACTTTTCAAGTCCGCTGGCAAAGTTGATCATCAACATTTGCTGATGGGTAGGCGTCATGGTTTGCATATAGGTGCGCAGCTTTCCAAAGCCGGCACTCATTTTAATAAACGTTCGAAACCGATTATTCCCCAGCGATTCCAAAAATTCCAATCCGGACACCGGGCCCATTTTTATCATCAGCCGGTTAAAGAGTCCATTGAATGTGCTGGTAAATATTTCTTCTTCGCTATAAACAATCAGCGTATAAATTTCTTCGGGTGAAAAATTTTCAACGGAGGCAAAGCGCACTTCATCTTTTTCGTTGTGCAGGTCATTGAGCACGCGTGTAAACTTCAGAGCGTAAATTTCCAACTCCTGATCCAATGAATAAACTGCCAACGGGTTTTTTCCGGCTCTGATTTTGAGCATTGCCCGCAGGTATTTTTGCGGCTGATTGCCGATATTGTTAGCTTCATCTATAGATAGTTTACCCTGCACTATTTCATCTATCAAGGTAAACGCATTGCTTTTAATGGTGTGGAGTTCGCGAATTTTCAACAGGGTTTTAATAACCGTATCGTTACTTTGTTTCAATGTTTCAAAGATGCCGTTGCCTTTATTGAAATATCGCTTTAGGGTAACAGGAGCTACTTTTGCAGCCTCTTCCAGCACATGAAGCGTGTAGTCTTTGGTGTAAAACGCATCGTAGTTTTTAAAAACCATTTCCGGTTTGTAGCGTGCCGCAAAAATTAAAAAGGAGTCTGCGCAAGCTTCGTTCTTCACCAGCCCGAGGGTGTGAAAGGAAAACGAAATATTGGAAGTAAGTAAAGGCAGTAAACGATTTTGCTTAATAGCGTTCAATTCGGACAGGATAAAACGAAATACGGTTTCAAAACGCTTTACATTATGGTAGTTGAAATCATTGACGCGTTTCAATTGGTAATAAACATGTTCCCGGTATATTTTTTTCTTTCCATTGTCGAAAGGAGCAGCAGTGATTAACCGCTGAATAGAGTCAATCAGTGGAAAAAAAACAGATGTAGCGGCTCTTGTTTCATCTGCATCGCCCACATCCAGTTTTTTGTCTAATGAACCATCCAGCCAATCAATCCGGCTTTGCTCATCATCAATATAATAGTCGGGGCCTTTTACATTTCTACCCACCGACAGCGAATCGCCAGCCATTGAATACAGGCTTACGAACAAGCATAACAACAGAGCCACCTGCCTTAGTGGTGCTGTGCCATGTATATATCGGTTTGCAGACTCCTTCCAACTCACACGCCAAGAATTTTGTAATACGCCTTTATAAATATGGATTCCAAATTTTTATTCGGTGGAATATAGTCTCCAAAGTATTGATTGCTTCCAAGTCTGGTTTCCATCTTTTGCCAAAAATCGTTCCAGATAATGTCTCGCCCCTCTCTTATGTTTTCGTTCAAGGCAAATATCATGACATCGTTTATTGTTTTGGTGCCCACCTGGCGAGTGGCTATCAGGTGCGCATCCGGAGCATTTTCTATGGCCATTGACAACTTGTAAAATCCGCCACACGAACCCACAAAAATAAGTTTGGCGGTGGCCGGCACTTTCTCCAGCGTAGATTCGGTATGAAAACTATGCCCACGATGAACAATCACCGATGGATATATTTTTCGCTCGGCTAAGTAAGCCGCGATAGCTGTGCTACCATTTTCTTCATAGTCGGGCTTGTTGGCAAAAATTTCCACTTGCTTGCCGGTCACTGAATAGATGCGCACAAAGCTGCTCTTATCTTCCACTACCCAATTGGGTTGATTTTTGTAGGTGTTCAAAAAGTTGATATAAGAACTTCGGCCATCGTCATCGTTATAAAAATACATCTGTTCTACACAGATATTGCCTCCGGCAAATAGCGCAGCAATGCTCAGCGAACCGGCCGGTGTTACTTCAAACTGTCGCGATACCTGCTTATACCATTTCGTTTCGCTGCGCGCCTTGTCTGATATAATGCTGGACAATACGCCATAAATAGAAATGCCTACCTGATTGCTATCCAGCGACACCCGCTCATATTCTTTCCGAATATTTTTTTCGATGGCCGATAACAATTCGGCATCTCTTAAATTAGAAACCGTTTCGGCGATGAGCACAATCGTAGTTAAATCATCCTGTGCTTTTTCTAAATCGGAGATGTAACGATACACCAGTTCCTTCTTGGAGGCATCATCAAATTTTAAAAGCAACTGCTCCAGCAAATCATAAGAAGAACAGAGCGACATAAAATCTCTGAATCGATTATAGTTCACCGATTGCAAAAAGCTTTTGCCGTTTTGTGCCGGTATTTTTTGCAGAAATCGATTGAAAAGGCCATTGAATGTAGAGGCAAACACTTCATCGCGACCATATAACATCAGAAAATACAATTGCGTAGCATTAAAGCCTTCTACAGTATAAAATGGCTGACTGCTTCCACTGGCAATTTTATCGTTAATCTCGCGAACAAAGCGAAGGCTATAATCGCGCATTTCATGGTCGATACTATAGCGCCCTACATAGTTGGGCTTAGATATGATATCGGTTACTGCAGCAAAAAGCTTGAGCGGATCGGTAGAAATCTGAACGGCCTGCGCGGCTGTATATTTACCGGCTGCAATTTCTTCGAGCAGTAGCAATGGCTTACTGTGATACCCCAACTGTGGATTTATCTCCAGAATTTTTTTAACCACCGGGTCGGTGCTGTACTGCAATATAAAATTGACCGGATGATGTGGATTATACAAATACCGCTTCACCGACACCGGAGCATTAAAGGCACATTTATCCAACACTTTTTTGACAAAGAATTTGGACTTAAACAGCTCTACCCGTTTAAATAACTCATCGGGTTCTTTTTCCGCGGCATACAACAAAAACTCTTCGGCATAGGGCTTATCGATAAACTCGGGAATGCGCTGCAGCGACTGCAATACATTTTTTTTGAGCAGCATCACTGCTTTTGTTCGCTCATCGAGTGATATCTGTATCGGTGGTATCACCGGCTCTGGCTCCGGTAGCGGTACCGGCACTACATCGGCCACCGACACCGTAGCAGAACTACTGGGCGGGGCGGCTTCTGTTATCTTTTCTTTCTCCGGCTTGACGGGCATCATTTCAGAAAGGGTATCGGGCGAAAGCGGAGCAGTGGGCTTAGCCTTTGTAATCTCGTTCATGCTGAGATCTACCGGGTCGGTGTTGGTCAAAGCACTTTCGCGAACAAAGGTTTTAAACGGAGGAAAATAATTCTCACGTTCTTCAATCGTGGTCAGTGCCAGCATGTAATCTTTCTTCTCATCATCCACCAAGGCCAGCAATTCACTAAGCAAGTGATTGCGATCGCAGTAAATGACTAAATCTTTCAGCTTGGCCTTATCCAGGGATGCAATCATCGCACTGCTTACGGGGATAGCTGAAGATTTCTGCCGAAGCAACACCAGCATTTTTTGTAAGGCGCGTTCGGTCGTTTCACGAAAGCCGTAGCTGATGAGCACAAACATTTCCTCCGAAGAATAGCCGGTGAAATCGGTAAAGGCATAAGCCGGATCCAATGCGCTCTGATTTATTTTTCGCATGGCATCAATGCAGTAAATATCCATGTACCGGTAAATGGAGTAGGTGACATTGGCATCGTATCGCATGGAGCGAGCCACCAGTTCTGTGAACATTTGGTTGGGATGATTGCCAAGCGAATCTGCTGTTTCGATACTCATCTTCTCTTTTACAATGGCATCGAGTAAAAGATAAGCGCGACTGCGTATTCCGTATTGATTGTAGATGGCGTAGCTGGCTTTCACATAAGGGTCTCTACTTTTCGAAAGCAACACATTAACAGGAT
This sequence comes from Bacteroidota bacterium, assembly GCA_016715625.1. Classification (GTDB taxonomy): domain Bacteria; phylum Bacteroidota; class Bacteroidia; order Chitinophagales; family LD1; genus Bog-950. The sequence continues at coordinate 30,750 of JADJZU010000036.1, read as the reverse complement.
TAACATTCGTAAAATATCGCTTAGCCGATTCCGGTGCCAGCCTTAGAGATTTATCGAGTAGTGTGGTGGCAAAGGGACGGTCGTCAAACTCTTCAGCATAGCGGAATGTTTCGTCAGGGTGTTCATTCAGATAATCGGTCAGAAATTCTTCGGCCACCGTGTCGCTGGGCACTAGTCGTATGGCCTTGATTGAAAAGGTAGAGTAGCGTTTAAGATTGCGCAGCAATTCATCTTTCTGGTCCCAGTCTATCAAGGTGGGGTAGTAACTGAGCACGGCAAGGTACGTTCCGTTTTTGAGATAACTATCGCTGTAATAACGGTCGATATTGGTGAGATACACCTCCAGCCGCTTGAGGTATACGTTTCTCCTGGACTTTGAAACCGGTAGCTCCTCTACAAACCTCACCAGACTATCTATCAGATTAAACAATCGCGCATCGGCACTTTTAAAATCGTTGGCGATTCTTGTTTTCTCAAAATTGATTCGCTGAATTTCGGCTTTGCGTTCTATTTCAAAAATATCGCTGCCCGAGCTGTCTGCGGCAGTTGATGCAGCAGCCACCTGTGCCAGGAATAGCGCAGTCATCAACAGAAATATTTTGATAGGCGTTTTCATAAATAACAGACAGCCGTAATCAGCTATTATTAAACCCTAATATTATACGGTTACGGTAGCAAAAAGATAAGGTATCTGTTAAAGTATTTCACAGCGTTCCCCGGCTTGTCCTTTTTAGGCGAGTGAATCGAAAAAGAGGCTGCTGCAGGCTTTAAAAACTTCGGTTCCTTGCCGGGCAGCACACAGAAATTTTAGATTCGCACATCATGAAAATTGGATTAGCCCAACTCAACTACCATGTTGGAAATTTTTCGGCCAACACCGCTAAAATAATTGCCGCCTTGCAAGAAGCAGAAACGCAAGGGGCCGAGCTGGTAGTGTTCAGTGAGCTATGCATCAGCGGTTACCCAGCCCGCGATTTTTTAGAATTTGAAGATTTTATTCAGCAGTGTGAAAACGCACTTCGTGAAATTGCCACACATACACAACGTGTAGCTGCACTCGTGGGTTGTCCGCGCAAAAATCCGGTCAGGGAAGGCAAAGACCTCTACAACTCCGCCTTTTTGCTGTATGAGGGCGAAGTGAAACACATCACTGATAAAACGCTATTACCCACCTACGATGTGTTTGATGAATACCGGTATTTTGAACCCAATCAAAAATTTGAACTGGTATCTTTCAAAGGGGGAAAACTGGCTGTTACCATTTGCGAGGACATATGGAATGTAGGCAATGACAATCCGCTCTACACCGTTTGTCCGCTGGATGAAATAGCCGGCCTTCAACCGGATATGATACTGAATCTGTCGGCCTCCCCCTTCAGTTATGCGCAACATACCGAAAGGTTACAGGTCATTCGGGCCAATGTGCTGCGCTATAAAATACCGATGGTGTATGTAAATCAAGTAGGCGCACAAACAGAATTGATTTTTGATGGCGGCAGTGTGGCGATGAATTCACAAGGAACTATTATGCATCAGTCTCCTTTTTTTGAAGAGTCTTTGTCTTTCATTGACACGTCAACAGATATGGAGCGTTCTGGTACAGTGCCGGAGACATCGACCGTTTCGCTTATTCACGATGCATTAATACTGGGCATACGCGATTACTTCCATAAACTGGGTTTCAAAAAGGCCATTTTAGGATTGAGTGGTGGTATAGATTCAGCCATTGTACTCTATCTGGCTGCCGAAGCATTAGGAAAAGAAAATGTTCTTTCCTTGCTTTTGCCCTCCGGATTTTCTACCGATCACTCGCTGGCAGATGCCAAAGCATTGTCCGAGAACCTCGGTACCGCTTATGAAACGGTGCCTATTGAAGCCAACTATCAGGCATTTCTTCAAACCTTAAAGCCACATTTTAAAGACCTGCCGTTTAGTGTAGCCGAAGAAAATCTGCAAGCGCGCGTACGCGGTGTGTTGCTCATGGCTTTTAGTAATAAGTTTGGCTACATACTGCTGAACACCACCAATAAAAGTGAAGCAGCAGTTGGCTATGGCACATTGTATGGCGACATGTGTGGAGGATTGGCGGTGCTGGGTGATGTGTATAAAACGCAGGTGTATGAACTGGCGCAATACATCAACCGAAACAGGGAAATCATACCCACCCACATAATTACCAAAGCCCCCTCAGCAGAGCTTCGTCATAATCAAAAAGATTCCGACTCGCTTCCGGAATACGATCTGCTCGATAAACTACTGTATCAGTACATCGAAAAAAGAAAAGGGCCGAAGGAGCTGGTCGCCTTGGGCTTTGATAAGCCTTTGGTAGACCGTGTGCTCAAAATGGTGAACGGCAACGAGTGGAAACGTTTTCAAACACCCCCCATCCTGCGGGTATCGCCCAAAGCGTTTGGCATGGGACGCAGAATGAATATTGAGGGAAAATACTTAGGCTAGACTTAGTGATTAAACAGCAGAATTACAGCGGCCCAAATAACAGCAGCCATTAATAACTCAGCTACCGGCCATTGATTCAGCACATCTTCTCTGCTGCACATCACCACTCCTGCATCGGTACGGTGTCGGATAATGGTGCCCAATACCGGCAAAATCAAAAGCATAATTGACACCAGGTGCATCAAAAATGAATATTGATTGCTCACCACTGCTATCACAGGCGCAGCTAGTATTATCGGAAACAAATACACCTGACGTACAATGGCATCTTTGCCTGATAGTGAAGTAATGAGCCTTGCCGAAAATGAAAATTTGAGCAGTTGAGGCGAAGACAACAATCCCCAAACAATAGCCAGACTACCGGCAATAACCGTGGCAGGAACGAACAGCGTAGGGTTCATTCTAAACCACGAAGCTACAATGGAGAATGTTTGATATAAACCGGTAAGCCCGCCATTAATACCCACCGGCATGATGAACAGCTGAGTAAGAAACACATTGATAAAGCAGGCATGCAGCCAAAACCAAAACATTCGGATACGCAATACGCTTCCGTCTTTGCCCAACCTGGTAAACTGAATGGCATAAGCACCGATCAAACAAAGTATAGGTGGTAATAAATAAATGAGCATCACCCGGATATTTCCCCAATATTCATATTCGTAGGGTTTTACCATCACCCAGTGATAACCGAATTTTACCGTATAGCCCAGCAACAAGCTGACACAAAAGATACAGGCCTGCACTAATAACTGCACCAATGCATAGGCCGTCAACAACATAGTGGCAGAACTGACTATCCTCTTCAGTTTGTTTACCAGGGAATCATTGACTCTTCCCATTTCATAATTAGATGCGCTTGCATTCATATGTCCATTCAATTATATGTTTTGCGATGCTTCAATATTACTGAAATACTTCATCCAGATACGAACCATAGCCAAGATAAGACCATAAGTAATGGCGACAAACAAAAACGAATGATGAAAAATAAAATACTTGTCTGGCAGGTGAGCAAACACGAAAGCGAGTGGCACCAGTCGCATCACATTAATAAAGGCAATACCCAGCAAACCCAAAGGGATAAACCACAGTTTATTTTTCCAACTGCCGCTGAAAAGAGCAATGGAGAAAATGAAGATATACATGGCCGGAATGGCCAGGCAATGCTCTTCCACATCTACTATCCGCGATAACTCATAAAAGTGAATGCCAATACCCTCGCGTTTCACCGCTTCGCCCATAAAGCGAAGCACCAGCACCGAAACATCGGCATAAAACAAACTCAGCTGATGCACCAGCGACAACCAACCTTCGCGCCACTTGCCTTCTGCGTGTTCTATGCCATAGTAGAGCAGTTTCCAACTGAGATAGACCAAGGCCATCTGCAATAAAAACAGATTGGACTTGTGGTGGAGTGTTTTTTTAAGGCTATTGATTTCTCGCATGGTTGCTCTAAAAAATAAGCAGGAGCAAAGGAAAGAATCCTTTGCTCCTGCCAGCCTGCTAGTGGTAAGAATTATACGGTATCGGAGTTTGCCTTTAATGCTCTGCGGCCATACACCGCTGCACCTATAGCCAACAAAATAGCGCCACCATCAATAGGCACAGCACCGCTGCCCGGAGGCGGGCCACCCTGGCCCTGGCCTCCACCTCCTCCGCCCGGTTGGGCTTCGAGGGCTAAGGTGATTATGACTAAAACTACTGTTACTGCTATGGATAGAATCGTGTTCTTTTTCATTTTTCTTGTTTGATGCATTTTTACTTAATCAAGACTTTTCCGGTTTGGGTGGCATTCGCTTCTTTCACTTTCACAATTGCATACCAAGGGTTGGTGTTATCTAAAGTAACCTCTGTACGTTTGCTGTCGGTAGATACTTCTTTTATCGTTTGACCCAAGGTGTTGCTGATGGTGATGGTAGCCGATTGGTCGTTGTTTCTTTCTACCACTACTATGTTCTGGTGGCTGTAGATTTTGATGTTTTGGTCTTTCACTGTTACAATACCACTTGGAATTTCCACGGCTTCAAAGACTATGCTGTATCTGCCTTCGTAAACTTGCCCACCGTTCAAAGGGAGTGTTACACTGGCGGTGGTAGTGAGGTCTGTGAGTGTGTTTAGCTCTGCATCTTTGAGGTAGGTGATGTAGCCGTCTACATTCAACTCTGTGGCCTCCAAGGTGTAGGTGCCGGTGTCTGTTACCCACAACACCAATGGCAGTTCGGTAGTTTCAGTAATCTCATCGATTACGTTGATGGCGTATTCTTTACCGAGTTGCTTGTAGCTCATATAAACAGTGCTACCCGCTGCTATCTTTTGTGCATCGTGATTTACATCATAGTTCCAGGTAGCAGTGCCATCGGTGTAGGCTACTATTTCATCTGAGTTGCCGCTACCAGTCAACTGCAGTCGAATTTCATCGGGCATAACAACGCTCGACTTATGAAACACCGTAGTTGCATCTGCCTCGCGTATAGCATTGGTCATGCTCAAATTGCCGGTTCCAGGAGCATTTTTGTAAACAAAGAAGCCCTGCCCAACAGCAATATTTCTTGTTCCACCGTTCGCGCCAGTGCTACCGTTCCAGCTGCTATAGTTGCCTGTGTATTCGCCAGTGGTGTTGAATGCATAATACGATGTGCCTATGCCTGTGTTGGCTGTAAAAACATCGTTCCAGTCAATGGGTGATGGATACGGATTACCTACAAGGTTCCAGCCGTCAGCGTTGAGGGTGCCGGTACTTGTGTGTGTAATGCCAATACTTTGAGGACCGTTGTATGGTGTTCCCCTCAGGTCAATGGTATAAGGTGCGCCTGCATAAGTTCTGATGGCTACGCCTTTCATTGCCGAAAGAGGATTGCTTAAGCCCGTATAGCTCTTCCATCCTTCGTAGTAGTTTCCGTTCACTATGCTAAGGGCTTCGTCATATACCTGCACGTTCGGGTAGGGGTTGTAGCTATACCAGCAGTTCACACCGTTTTGTCCGAACACTGATACATCATCTGCTAAATCTGCAACAGTAGTACTTACCGGTGAGCTGATATCTCTGTAACCATCTGCCGTGTTGCTCACATGACGCTCTACAGTGAGGTTGCCGCTGTAGGTGCCTGAATTGGTCGTTGTAAAATTATCCAGATAGGCAGTTTGCGATGCATCTGATTTGAGGGTTACCGTGGCATCTGCGGCATTGAAGTTTCCGCTCTCTAACTCCAGGCTTTCTTTGATGTTTAAAACAGATCCTGATACAAAAGAGGTGTTTTTGTCAATGTCCACATTACCCACCGTTATAGTTCCTTGAATGACTGCAGCACCGCCACCTTGAATAGACAATGTACCATTGCCCAAGTTTGCACTACCGTTGTTGGTCAGGTTATTGTGCACATTCAAGAATTGGCCGGCATTGATAGTGAGGCCGGCACCGGTTTGTATGGTTAAATCTCTACAAAAAGCAGTGGCAGATACCACCGGATTGTTAGCTGTGGCAGGTATAGTTACGTTATCAGTAGATACCGGCTCTGCACACGGAGTCCAGTTATTGTCATCGCTCCAATCGGATGTAATACCTTTCCAAATTTTGGTGTTGGCCGGCAATGTTACTGCTGTAGGAATATACAGATTGTCGAACATGGCCGTTTCAGTGCAGGATGAGTTATGATTCCAAAGCGCTCCAAAATATTTAAGATCAGTAGCCGCATAAGTGGTATTGGTAGCGGTTACGGCTGCAGCAAAGGCCGGTGTGCTTACCTGTGGTGCGTTAAAGTTAGAACTTCCATCATTGCGTGCCTGTATACTCCACTCTCCACCACAAGGGTTATATGTCACTTTCACACTGGCATAGTTAGAACCCGGAGCCACCCCTGACAAAGCTATATTGGTCACGTTGGCATTATCATCGAGGCCACCGGCAAACCTTATCAATTTAATATTGTCGGCTGCTGCATCGCCTAATACTACTGCATAGCCATTGGCAGCAGGGTCTGTAAAATCTGCCATATTGCAACCCAACACATACGCAGCACCATAACCACCCGAGCTGAATCCCGAAGGGTTTGATCTGCTTTGCTTCATGTTAAACACCCAAGTCAGTACATCCGATGCTGTGTTAAACGTGGTGGCATACTTCGATGAACCATCAAAGCTAATGCGCTCTATAAGTGTGCCTCCTGAAGAGCCTGTAGGGTCAGATATGATACAGTTGTTTAAAGTAAGTCTATTACTTACCAGGCGTACTTTGGTGCCATCACCGGTTTCTGTTTCAGTCCAGGCAGTGGTACCACCGCTGCTTGGTATGCCTATAGCAGCATTATCAGCTCTATCAAAATCATCAAACAACTGGTAAGGGTCTGTGGTGCTGAGGATAGTGGCTGTAATGGGCGCGAAACTGCCTCCGCTGGCAGTCACATCAAAGCTACCTGCTGTATTGTAGCTGAGTGCGGTAAAGGAGGTGGTGCCATTCACTAAACTCTGTGTAGCGCCACCGGTCAAGGTGCCTGCTCCGGCTGATAGCGCTAAAGTGATAGGGGTGGTTTCGTTCAAATCTATATTACCATTAGCATCAATGGCACTTACGGTAACGGAGAAGTTGCTACCCAGCGGCACGGACACCGGTGCATTGATAAATTGGAGGGTAGCATCTACATCAATGATGTTTTTAGTGTTATCGCTGATGGCATTGAAGCTCGCCAACTGTGAACTGGCGCTACTGAGCCCTACGGTTACATCGGCTGTAGCTAATTCAAACACCAGGCGTTGACCGTCTGTACCGGCAGCCATTGGATTGTCGAGGGTAAGGCGCATGGTGATTTCGGCAGCATTGCCGGCACCATCAGCCACAGAAATAGGGGTGCTCGGGGTAAAGGATATAGTAGTGGGGCTTACCAGGAATGAGCCGGAGATTGGGCTGCTGGCCGGGCCTTGGAAAAACTTGACGTTATTAATGACGGTAGACCAGCTTGGCACTGTGTTGCCTGCTCCGGCACGAATGGTAAACTGTGTATAGATGGTAGGTTTGCTATCGGCATCATCATTGGTGCCGTCACCATCATACAGACGAAATTTCCATACCTGAGTGCCTTCTGTATTATTGGTAATAGTGCCATTGGAAAGCGATGAAATGGTGGTAGCCTCGCCTGCATTTCCGGCAATAACGCTGGCAAAAGAATGCGATAAAGCAAACGTGGCGTGTATGGTATGAGGAGCGCTTACAATGTTGAATGTATAAGAACCTACTGCGCCCACCGAACTGCCATCTACTTCCACATCCGCTATTACATAACCCGGATCCGCTGTAATCGTAAAGCTTTGGTTGTTGCCTGCGCTTACGCTCACAGTGCCTGATGGCGATATGTTGCCATTGGCCCCCGCTGTGGCTTCTATGTCAAAATTACTGCTGAGGGTAGTGAAAGATACTACGTTGGAGTATACCGATACGCCACAATCGTTGATGGTGCGTATGCGGTAGTAATAGGTGGTGCCGGCACTGAGGCCTATTACGCCCTCGGTGGTGGCAGTGCCCATGGCAATGGTGCCATCATAACTATTGAAAAACGATGGACTGGTAGCACTGAAAGTATGTGAGCCTAAATCTGAAACGACATCGATATTTGATTGGTTCCATTCGGTGCCCAATGCCGGAAATCCCATAGTGTTGGAAGTATTGCCGGCACTGATAGAAGGTTTGCGCACCAGGGTTTTATTCAGAGTGGTGAATGTAGAGACTGTCCAGGCGGTGCCGGGGTCCTGCCCTATTCTGCCAAAAATATCTACGGCTGCTGCAGTAGATGTATTGTAAAGCACCACGGCATCGTCACCATTGAAGTCGACAGCATTGTTGGCAGTTGCCGATGGATACAATGTGGCCGCTGAATTTTTATAGACGGCTACGGCTCCGTTTGCCAGTGTGCCACTCAAGGCAACTGTGGCAAAGGGTGTAGCATTTCCATTGGCATAGGTGCGCAATTCATAGTCGCTTAAGTTGACCGAGCTGCCGGTGCCGTTGTAAATTTCAATATACTTTTCGCTGCCGCTGCCTTCTACATATTCCGATATAAAGAGGTCGGGTGCTAAGGTGGTTGCCGTAAAGGTAGGCGAAGTGCTTAGCTCCATGTAGTAGCCGGTGGCTCCGGGCACTGCACTCCAGGTGGCAAAAAAATCGGTGAAGTTCACATTGGTGGTTTGTGGCGACACACCTCCGTTTACTACGGGTGCTGCCGGTATATCGTTGGGCGTAATGCTCAGCAAAGCAGAAGCAGGTGCACAGCCGGCTATGCTTACAGTAGCCGATACATCTCCTGTGGCCAAACTGGGGGTAACGGTAATCTGGTTGGTAGTGCCGCCTGTTACAGCGCTCCATCCTGCCGGCACCGACCAGCTATAGCTGTAGCCGGGTTGAGCATCGATAGTGTAGTTATTAGCCACCAGGCAAGGCGTTAAATTATTGTTGGTAGCTGTGGCTGTGGTGAAGGTAACCGCAGCCGGTGGGGTGTTTACTATAATATTACTGCCATTGTTGGTGCCATAGGTGGCGGGGGTTTCGTGTATTACGCGCAGTCGGTAGCCTGTACCTGCTGCTGTGCCCGATGGCCAGGTGGCTGATATAGGCGATGTGGAATTGTTGCCAATAATGGTGGGACCGGTGAATACACCATCGGTAAACACACCGGATGCATCCGATATTTGCACCAGAAAGTCTCCGATATAGCTGCCGGTGGAGGTAAAGGCTACGTTGAAGCTGCTGCTGGCGGCATTATCGCAGAACGGACCGAATGAGGCTGCTGGAGTGGTAATGGTATTGGCGGCTGCTGCGGTAGTGGCTTGGCTTTTAGGGTTGTCGGTGGCTGTAGCGGCTTGATACACGCGGTCGGGGCTGCAATATTCGTAAACTCTAAAGTGGTAGGTAGTGGATGGGTCAAGGTTAGATACGCTGATGGGGCCATTGCCGGTACCGTTGTAGATTACCTGCTCTCCGGCATTATTCCACGTTACATCTGCCGTGGGATTGGCACCGGTGGTGGGTGTAGTAAAAGAGTTGGTGGAGTTCATGATAACCACTCGGCCCGCACCAGAGCCATCGGTCCAGTCTACATCTATGTTTCCGGAGTTTACAGTTGGGAACGTGATGCCCGATGCCTGAGTAGCGGGAGCGGTGCAGGCGGCAACTGCTGCGGTGCCTTCCAGTCTTACATCGTCTATTCGTAAATTGGATGTGCCCGAGCCTCCGCCTGATCTGAATCTCACTTTCACCTGACTCTGTGCATCAATAGATGTGCCTAGACTAATTGTTTTTAAACTGCTAGCTATCCATGCTGTAGGAACATTTGCATTGGTTACAGTGGTATTGAAGGCTGTCCAGGTACTGCCATTATCGGTACTAACATCTATCAATAAGTCTGCTGTAAATGTGGTTGAAGATCTTCTAACACCAAAAATGAGTACACCATCTGTGTGGCCACTGAAATCAATTGTTGGGGTTGACAAAAAATGCGTTGTCAATCCACCAAGACTTACGGTGGCATTGCTACCACCGCTGGCACCTGAGTAAGTAGTAGAAACCGATGCTGTACTATCGTCCAACTGGCCCCCGATGCCGTCCATCCAGCGGGTACCGTGGTGCCGGTTCCAAAATTTTGAGGGCCAAAAACAACCACTGCTTGTGCCCAAGCACCAAAGGTAGTTATGCAGAGTGCCAATAATAGCGTCAGCAATTTGAAGTATGTATTTTTCATACAGAAAAATTAGCGTTTTAGAATTTGAGAACGGCAAAAGTAAAATTAGGCTCCTTAAATTATGGTATTCCGCGTTAAGTTTCCGAGAAATATTTGCCAAAATACGGGGGGTATCCGGCCTTGGGTGGCCTTATTGGATGGCATTTAGTGAAAAGCGTGGTTTTTTAATGTTTTAAAGCCTTTTGGAGGAAAAAAGGAGTAGAGAGAACCTTGTCGCGGTGCCTTCCGCAATTTCGGAAAGCGGCAAAGAAGATAAAGCTTACCAGGAAGGCGAGGCGAAGGGAGGCCTGTTGGGGGTGTCTTTTTTATACAATACTTGCAGGGCTTTGCCGCCTGCTTACATTCGCCCCATGATTTTTAAAACCACCGGCAGCGACAATCCGGAAGCCGAAATGGGCTTTTTTGACCATGTGGAGACCTTGCGCTGGCACATTCTGCGCTCCGTTATTGCAGTGGCGGTTTGTGCTTCGTTGGTGGGAATTTTCTACGATTTCGTGTTCGATACCATTATTCTGGGTATCTGCTCCAAGGATTTTCCGACTTATAAACTCATGTGCCTGGTGGGCGAAAAACTGAATCTGAAAGACGCTATTTGTATAGACCGGGACATTCCTATTCAGCTGCAAAACACTTCGCTCTTCGGGCAAATTACCCTGCTGTTTCAATACAGCATTATTATCGGCTTTGTGATGGCGTTTCCCTACATTGTGTATGAGTTATGGCGCTTTGTGGCACCCGCGCTCAGTGCCGAACAGCAGAAAAAAACAAGCCGCATCATTTTGGCCAGTTCCCTGTTTTTCTTTGTAGGTGTGCTGTTTTGTTACTTCATCATCATTCCGTTTTCGGTCAATTTTGCGGTGAGCTTTACCATCAGCGATAAAATCAAGAACAACTTTACCATTGATAATTACATCGACTTTTTTACCGTGATGCTGCTGGCCATTGGGGCGGTGTTTGAGCTGCCGATGATTGTTTACTTCTTATCGCGCATCGGCATTTTGGGTGCGGGTATCATGCGCAATGTGAGGCGCTATGCCATTGTGTTTATCATTATTGCCGCGGGCGTTATCACTCCTTCGCCCGATGTGTTTACGCAATCGATGGTAGCCATACCAATCTATCTGCTGTATGAACTCAGCATTTTGATAGCTGCCCGCAACGAGCGGCTGCGTGCTTCAGATTAAAAATCCTTCTGCTTTTTATCGCGCTTCTTCTCCAGCACATCCTGGTCCAGGTTTACCAATACAGAGCCGTAGAGCATACGGCCTACAGCCGGTCCGCCATAGGTTTGGTAGTTCAGTTTTGATATCAGGTTAGACCCTCCGAATTTAAAGGTGGTGTAAATCTTTTGCCACTCCCAGCTGATTTGCGCATCAAGGAGCATATAGCTGGGGATAGAGCCCGTAAACTGTGGCGAACCCTCAAACAAAAAGCCCTGGATCCATTTATAATTCACATTAAAGGCAAAACCCTTCACTTTACCAATTTGAATGTCTTTGCCGCTAAAGCCCACATTAAACTTATGCTCCGGAGTGTTGAAGGCCGGAATAATAGGATCGGTGCTGCCCAGCAGGTTTAGTTTGTTCCAGCTGTAGTTGGCATTGAAAGCGTAGTTCTTTATAAAATAGTAGTTCAACCCCACCGACACACCATAGGTCATAATGCGGTCGTACGAATTGGCCGCCACCCGATATACCTGCTGCAAATTATAAATGCCGCCCTGATTGCGGATTCGGCCACCAATCTTGTAACCCAGGAAATATTGATACCAGCTCACATACGCAGAACCGTCCAGGTACACTTTTTTGGCAATAATGCCTTTGTAGCCCAGCTCCAGACTCTGCACCCGCTCCGGACGCACCTTCGGCACGCTGAAATAGTTCAGCAGTGTGGTGTCGTATGGGTTACTGCCCAGATAATCGCGATACGAATCGATGGTTACCAGCGAGTCTACCCCGGTCAGGTTACCAATAAGCAAAGCGCGACCTACGTTGTAATACAAAAACTGGTCCTGCAGGGTGGGGTTGCGAATGCCCGAAGAGAACGAAAAGCGCACCGTGTGTTCGTTTTTATAAGACCACACCACCGAAGCAGCCGGAGTGGCAATAAACGGGAAGTTTTGATTCTTATCTACGCGGACAGTGGCCGTTAAAATAATTGCGTGTTTCCTGGCGGCACCAAATTCAAATTTTTTGTTGGCGCTCAGATACATGCCCACCTCCCAGTTGGTAATCCGCTTGCGCACCTGATTGGTAACCTCAAAGCTGTCTTTGTTCAGCGCATTGTATTCATTCACCGACACCGACTGCAAACTGCCATCATTCACATTGCGCACCTCATAGCTGATGATGGTATCGCTGAAGATGGTTCCGCGCGAATCCGGAAAATACATTCTGAAGCTGGCACCCGTGAGTATTTCCATGAAAGGCTTTTCCTGATTTTTCAGCTTAGGTTCAAATTTGTATTCGCCCTGCACATGAAACATCTTGGAACGGTCAAAGAAGCGGGTGCCGCCTTCTTCAAACGTGGTTCTGCGGGTAATGGCTTTGAGCGAATCTTCAAATTCCTGGGTTCCCGGAATCAATCGCGCTTTACCTCCTGTGCCGGTGCTCGTATCGGCATAATAGCGCGTAAGGTCGTGCCAGGCGGATAGTGAATCGCTATACAAGTTTAAAATAGAATCGTACACTGCGGTCGTCTGTGCACGTATCGCTGCCCATTGCGAACTATCGCTGGTGATCGTATTGGGGAACCAGTAGTTTTGAAATCCCGGGGCAGAAGAAATATCGGCTGTTGGTGAATAGTCGCCCAACAATTGATTGACTCTACCCTTCGGGGATGGAATACCTTCAGCCGGTCGACCGTTGTTCCAGAAAAACTGGTAGTCGCTCATCCACTGCACAATTCCTTTTTGTGCATCCTGCATTTTAAGAGCCGTAAACACCGCATCGTAACTATTGCCGGCATCTTCCATGGTGGTGTAGGCGCGGATGTAAAACTTATCGGGCTGAATAATTTCGGCCCGCAGATGGTGAAACATAATGCCATTAATACTGTAGCGATTGTCGCCCTGATACACCGTGGTGCCGGTGCCAAAATTATAGGCCACGCGGGCTTCAATTTTATCGGTGATTTTGTAGTGCAGGGCCGCATTAGTCTTGAGATTGCGCACATTATAGTTGAGCACATCTCTTTCTTCATATCCGGTTCGGAAAATCTGCCCAAGCCCAGGGTAGTTTCTGCGGCTCAGAAAATCATTAAAGTTGAACGAGTTTCGGGTAGGAGTTCATCGCCATAGCGGTTCACGGCATCGTAACCGCCAAAGTTGGTGGCCGGTTGCCAGCTATCGGTGGCAGCAGCCAGATTGTTAGCGGCCCAGTCGCTGGCACGCAGGTAACTGAAATTGACTTTAAAGGCAAATTTATCGGCCCCCAGCTTATTTTTAAAAACACGGGCATAGCGAAAAGCCCCTTCAAACAAATTGCGCTCAGCCCCTTTCACAAACAGGGTAAGCCCCGGATAGTAAAACGGATTTTTGGTTTGCAGATTGATAACGCCATTAAAAGCATTAGGTCCATACAGCGGAGAGGAAGCCCCCACAATCAAATCCACTTTCTGAATATCAATTTCGGTAGCGCCAGCAAAGTTGCCCACTGAAAAGTTGAGCCCCGGTGCCTGGTTATCGGCACCATCCAGCAACTGCAAAGAGCGAACCGGAGAAGTAGAGTTAAAACCGCGTGTATTAATCACCACAAAACCCAGCGATGCGGCTGTCATATCTACCCCTTTCAGCGCACCCAGCCCTTCATAAAAAGTAGAAGAGGCTGTTTGCTTAATTGCTCCCAGGCCCATACTTTCTATGGTCAAGGGATTTTCCTGCTGCTTTTGTGTAATGCGGGTGTCTACAATCTCCACATCTTTCAGAATATTTTCGGCACCGCCCATTTTAATGTTGAAGCTGCGTTTTAAATCATCCGGAGTGTTGATGGCCATTTCCTGCGTTTCGTAACCGATGTAGGAAAAAGAAAGCGTGAGTGGTGGTTTCTCGGTTATCTTCAACTCAAATTTTCCATCAATATCGGTCACGGTGCCATTGGTAGTGCCCTTCACCGACACCGTAGCCCCTATCAAAGGTTCTCCGTTTTGCTTATCAAGCAAAATGCCCGAAATGTTTTGAGCTATCGAAATGCTGCACCAAAAAAACAGAGTAAGGAATGTAAAAAGCTGCTTCATAAGGGCTAATCTAAAAGTTTCGACCATAGGTAGGTAAAAACAAAAAAAGGGAAGCGATGGTTCGCTTCCCTTTGGGTTGTAATTTGTAATCTATCTACAGCAGCTATAAACTGCCGGATTGCTTACTTCTTTTTAGCTACTGCTTTCTTAGCCGCTGGTTTTGCAGCCGCTTTAGGGGCAGCAGCACCGTGCTTCTTAAGAGTCAGTTGCTTTTCCAACTGCTCTACTTTTTTCTGCAGTTTGCCTACTTCAGCAGCAGACATTTTCACAAACTTGTGAACCGCTTCGTTGTATTTTGCTTCAATCACCGGACGCTGTGCTTCTGCTTTTTTAATTGCTTCTGCTACCAGTTTCTTTCCGTCCTCTTCGCTTACTTTTCCTTTGCGAACGAGTTCGTTTACCGATTTGTTTACTACTTCTGCAGTGCTTGCTGCAAGGCCAACTCCGCTGTAGAAATATTTCTTCAGAGTTTCCTGAATGTTGTTGTTTGCCATGATAAATGGTTTTTTAATTGTGAGATAAATGTTTGGTGTGCATTGGTCACAATCAGTGCCAGTTTTAAAATGCACAGAGCAAATATATTCGTCCCGGGGCTAATTGCAGTCATCCCAAAGATGAGTTTCATCAGCCAAAACCCAATGCAGTCAAGCATTTCAGCCCGATAGCATCTTGTGTTCAATTTTTTTTGAGCATTTTTTGTGGCAAAAATGAGAGGCAAAAATGGCAGCACCAATTGTCAGGTCAGCTTAAAACATCGCTCTTTTTGTCAGCTATTTTTACTTGGGAAGCAGTCCACTCTTTGGCTTGGTCACCTTGGGTATCTGTGGCTCGGGCTTCTTCTTTTTCTTCGGGTTATCCGGAAAACTGTCTTTGTAAGTAGGGCAGGTTACTTTGTTGGCATTACAGGAAGGCAGGGCCGATAGCAACACGGCCGACATCCATAACATCGCTATAGTTTTAAGTCTCATATTCATTATAACGCTAATGTAGATGATTTTGATTCAAGTTGCTGAGCTATCAAAAATCATACGGCCAGCTCGCTCGGGCGCATGAATCATTTTTACTTTTACAAAAAGGAATATCGCTATGGTTTTTTCGGAGATACTAAAGGAGTTGGCCCATTGGCAGTTTCAATATGGACCCCTGCCCGCCAAGCGTAAGCTGGCTTTGATTCAGTTGGCAGATGCCCTGCCCATTTCAAAAGCGGAAGAGGCTATTGCCCTCCACGATCGCCTCTTGTGTTTGCTGGCCTATGCCGACCAAGCGCAGGTATATGAAGCAGCCGACAAGGCTTTGAAAAATCTGGCGGCCAAAATAAAAGCGTTTTCGGAGGAGGCCGGAGCTACTGCCCAATGGAAACTCACCGAGTCGGCTATAGCACATTCGGCCATTAACAGCACCTTCAGTTACGAACTGAGCAGATGGTTGGTATACACCTTTCCGAACCAGATTACCTTTTCGGGCTGCTGGGCGTCCAAAGACATGATTACCCGTGTGTTTTCGCAGGTGATGCCGGCCGCAGTAAGCGACTCTCTGTTCGATAATCATGAATACACGCTGGAGCAGCTGGCCAAAAAAGCCTGTGGACCACAAGCCCCTGTAGATGTATTGCACTGGACCCTGGCACAATTTGAAGCATCTGCCATCCCTAACAAATCAAAGGAGCAGCTATTTGAAATGCTGGACATCTACATCACCTGGCACACGGATGCCGAATCGCCCACCAAAACATTTGGGCGGTGCAGCAAAGGCAAAAAGTTTTATTTCCAGAAAACACCTTTGGTTCATCACGCCCAACGCGCCAAAGTATTTGCCCATAAAACCCTGAAACCCATTCCGCTCCTCCCATCCGAAAAAAAACAACTGTGCGATGTGGCTAAGGGTGTTCTCTGCTCGCATTATCGCGAAATTGACCCTATCACCTATGCCGATGAACAGGAAACGGAGCTTTATGATATGGGGCGGGGCATTACCATAGCGCTCTATTACCTATTGCCGGGCTGGCGCTTGCCCTGCGAAAGTTACGTGTCCTATATGGCGTTTAGAAACGGAGTGCCGCTTTCCTATGGCGGTGGCTGGCTATTTTTGGAACGGGCCAAGCTGGCCGGCAATGTGTTTCCGGCTTTCAGAGGAGGCGAGTCGGGGCTGCTGTTTGCACAATTGTATCGCCTGTATCATTTGCGCTTTGGTGCCACCTGCTTTCAGGTAGACCCTTATCAGATAGGGCAAAAAAACGAGGACGCCATTCGCTCCGGGGCCTTTTGGTTTTATCACCGGTTGGGCTTTAGGCCGGATGATAATGTACTGATGCAGCTGGCGCAGAAAGAAGATAACCTGCGCAAAGCCGACAAAAAATACAGGAGCAGTGCGGCTGTGCTACGCCAGTTTGCGCAAGCCGAAATGTTGCTGAACCTATCTGGGAATGTACACCTATCGCACAAGCAGGTGGTCGAAATGATGAATCTTTTGGTAGCAAAAAGCCATCAAGGAAACTATGCCTCCTACTTTGCCGTTTCCATACAAGCTTTCGCTAAAGCATGTAAAAAACACAGCCTGGTCCTGCCGAAAGATTTGCAGCAAAACCACCTGGCAGCCCATCTCTGCGGTCTTGTTTTTGTGTTCAGCGATTTTGCTGCCTGGAGCAAAATCGATTTGAAACATCTGGTGGCAGCTATGCACGAAAAAACCGTGGGCAGCGAGCGAAGGTTTCTGGAAAGCTGGAGCAAAATAAAGCAAGTGCGAACCGACCTCCGAAAAATGGCCTGAACTACCAGCTCCCTTTGCGTTACCACCAGCCTATACGTGACAGGGCGCTGTTGCGTTCCTGAAACTCTCCTCCATTTTAAAGTGGCATTTGTATAGATTCGCGCCCTCCGCATGGCCACTAAAAAATCTTCTGTTAAAG
The DNA here is from genome assembly GCA_016715625.1 of Bacteroidota bacterium. Taxonomy (GTDB): domain Bacteria; phylum Bacteroidota; class Bacteroidia; order Chitinophagales; family LD1; genus Bog-950. Next base: position 13,431 of record JADJZU010000036.1, on the reverse strand, counting down.
TATCCGCTCCAAAACCAGTTACTGCTCCTGATATGGAGGCGGTGATGGAGCCCACCTCCATTGATGTGTTTGGGGCGCGTACCCATAATCTCAAAAATATTGATGTAAGCATTCCGCGCAATCAATTGGTGGTGATTACCGGCATATCGGGCAGCGGAAAATCATCGCTGGCTTTTGACACCATATATAACGAAGGACAAAGACGTTATCTGGATTCCTTTTCGGCTTATGCCCGGCAGTTTATTGGCGGAGGCGAACGGCCCGATGTAGATAAGGTAACCGGACTATCGCCCGTTATTTCTATTGAACAAAAGTCGGTGAACCGCAATCCGCGCTCCACGGTGGGCACGGTGACCGAGATATACGATTTTCTGCGCTTGCTCTTTGCCCGTACCGGTGAAGCCTATTCGTATGTAACCGGTCAAAAGATGGTAAAATTCACCGAAGACCAGGTGATAGAAAACATCCTGACCCACCATTCCGGAAAAAAAATTGTGATACTGGCACCCGTGGTGCGCGGGCGCAAAGGGCATTATCGCGAACTCTTTGAGCAGGTGCGTAAGCAAGGTTATCTGAAAATACGGGTAGATGGCGAAATGGTGGATGTAAAACCCAAGATGCAGCTCGACCGCTATGTGGTGCACAACGTAGAGCTGATTATAGACCGGCTGGTGATAGAAAATGAATCGCGCGACCGCTTGCGGGCAGCAGTGAGCCAGGCCTTCAAGGCCGGCAAAGGGCTTATTCAATTGCTGGATGCCGACAGCAAAGCGCTTTTCAATTTCAGCAAGCACCTGATGTGTATTGAAAGTGGCATCAGCTACGAAGAGCCTTCGCCCAACACGTTTTCGTTTAACTCGCCTTATGGCGCCTGCAATACCTGCAACGGATTGGGGGTAACCTATGAGGTGAGCCGCAAAGTGATAATAGGTGACGAGAAAAAATCAATTAACCAAGGAGGCATTTTGCCACTGGGCGAGGCGCGCGACAATTTTCTTTTCCGCGAGCTGGCAGGCATTGCCCGTCAGCATAAATTCAACCTGAACGATCCCATTTCAAAAATTCCGGATGCAGCCCTCAGCTACATTTTGTATGGCGATGCCGAAGAAGCCCCTGTTGACGAGGACGAAGAGTTGGTGATAGAAGATTTTGACGACCGCTGGTATACGCTGAGCAAAGGCGGGCTGGTGGGCCTGCTGAAGCGCTGCTACCGGTTTACCACTTCCGAAAGCATTCGCAGCTGGGCCGAAGGTTACATGGAAACACACACTTGCCCATCGTGCCAGGGCACCCGCTTAAAAAAGGAAAGTCTGTGGTTTAAAATAGATGAGAAAAATATTGGCGAACTGGCGCAAATGGATTTAACCGACCTGCACCGCTGGTTTGAAGGGCTGGAAGACCGCATGAGCGAGAAGCAGCGCACCATTGCCAAAGAACTATTGAAAGAAATACGCACGCGCATCAATTTTATATTGGATGTGGGGCTGGATTATCTGGCCCTCGACCGCCCTTCCAAAAGCCTGAGCGGTGGCGAAAGTCAGCGGATACGACTGGCCACCCAAATCGGCTCGCAACTTTCGGGCATTACCTATATACTGGACGAGCCCAGCATTGGCCTGCACCAGCGCGACAACCGAAAACTGATATCGGCCTTAAAACAACTGGCGGCCAATCCCAACACGGTAATCGTGGTGGAGCATGATAAAGACATTATGCTCGAGAGCGACTACATTATTGATGTGGGACCCAGAGCGGGCGAACATGGCGGCAGGATAATTGCCCAGGGCACCCCGCAGGATTTTTTGAAAAATGCCGATAAAGGCAGCACCACCGCGGGCTTTCTGGCCAATAAACTGCGTATCGAAATTCCCAAAGAACGCAGAACCGGCAACGGCCAATTCATAGAACTTAAAAACGCCACCGGCAACAACCTTAAAAATGTAAGCATCCGATTGCCGCTCGGGCTTTTTATTGGCATTACGGGGGTGTCGGGTAGTGGCAAAAGCTCCCTCATCAACGAAACGCTTTACCCCTTGCTGCACAATTACGTTTACAGCGGACGCTATAAACCACTGCCGCACCAAAAAATTGAAGGGCTGGAGCATATTGATAAAGTAATTGACATTGACCAGAGCCCCATTGGCAGAACGCCACGGAGCAACCCCGTGACTTACATTAAAGTATTTGACGAAATCAGAAAGCTGTATGCCATGCTGCCCGAGGCCAAAATCCGTGGCTATGCTCCGGGTCGCTTTTCGTTTAATGTAAAGGGAGGACGCTGCGAGGAATGCGGAGGCGGAGGCATGAAAATTATTGAAATGAATTTTTTGCCGGATGTAGAAGTGCTCTGCGAAAAATGCAATGGCAAACGCTACAACCGCGAAACGCTCGAAGTGCGCTACAAAGGCAAAAGCATCAGCGATGTGCTCAACATGACGGTGGAAGATTCCCTGCCGTTTTTTGAGGCGGTGCCGGCCATTTATCCCAAACTGAAAACGCTGAGCGATGTGGGGCTGGGTTATCTGCGGCTGGGCCAATCATCTACCACCCTGAGTGGTGGCGAAGCGCAACGCGTGAAGCTGGCAGCCGAACTCTCTAAAAAAGATACCGGCAAAACATTTTACATCCTCGATGAACCCACCACGGGTTTGCACTTTGAAGACATCCGCGTATTGCTTGATGTGCTCAACAAACTGGTGAACAAAGGTAACACCGTGCTGGTGATAGAACACAACCTGGATGTCATAAAAGTGGCCGACTATCTGGTAGACATGGGTCCCGAGGGTGGTTTCCGGGGCGGACAAATTATTGCCGAAGGTACACCGGAAGAAGTAGCGCAGGTAGAAAGCAGCTTTACAGCCGCATTTTTAAGAGAGGAATTAAAATAAACCACCAGGTCAAAAACAAACTTTATGAAACAACTCACCTGCCTCTTCCTGCTGCTTTGGAGTTTGTATGGCTGCAAGGAAAAAGTGAAGTCTGAATCGGACAAGCAGTACGACCAGTATGTGGCCTACGAAAAAATATATGCCGGCTATGGCCAATTGCCCAGCGATAGCACCCTGCTGCAGATAGAACAGTATTTAGCGGGCTTCCCCGAAGATGCACGCGCCTGGAGCTTGCTGGCACGCCTGCGCTACGACCGTCAGGAAATGAGCGAAGCCATGGCGGCCTACCGAAAAGCCATTACCCTTAACCCGCGCTACACCGTGGGCTATGCCGGCCTGGGTTCCATTTTTAACCAACTGGACATGAACGACTCCGCAGCCTTTTATCTGGAGCAGGCCGTAGCGCTGCGCGATTCTTCGGCTTACACTTTTTTGAATCTGGCGCTGCTGAATATGAAAACCAACCATAAGGCCGAGGCCCTGGCTTATGTCGATTCCACCATCCTCACCGGAGATTCATCGGCTGCGGTGTATGCAGGTTTAAGTTTTGTAAATCATCAACTGGGCGAGGCCAAAACCAGCGCCATGCTGCTGCAACTGGCCAAAGAACTTGGTTTAAAAGACACACTTCTTTTCACCGAAGTGCTCCGCGGCACGGTGCGTATAGACAGTTTTTATAAAAAGAATGGTTACTAAAACATGCTCATGCAACAGTTATTCACCCGCGAAAATATTTTAACGGCCGTTCAGGAACTGCTTTGGCTCAGCATCACAGCCCTACTAACCGTAGCGGCCCTGTATCCTATTACGCAAAAGATTCTGTTTATCTACTACAACATTTCTTTTGCGTTTGTCTTTATCATGCTCACGTATTTCCGGTGGACAGTGACCCTGAGTTCCCTGCCGTTCTTCCGTCCGGCCTGGATTCGTTTTTTATTGTTTACGCTCAACATTGTGTTGTTCTTTTACCTGATGCGCGAAGAGCAGAAACTGCTGGAGTATCTCGACAATTTTTACACCGAAGATTTCGGTTTCCCCAAAATAATTCTCTACGACCACCTGAAAGAGGAGCTGTTCAGCCACCTGCGTATCTTGGTAGTGTTTTGCGGCACGGGCAGCCTGCTCATGCTGGTAGCGCTTAATCTGCGGCTGGTGGTGTCGTGGTGGCAGTTTTACAAATACAAGTCCGATCGGTTTATCGACTAGTAAGACCAGCGCCATTCCCGTTCCATTTTAGGCCTGCGCGACCCGCTAAATATTTTACGTTTGCGCCTTCAAAAAAAGAGCAAACATGAAGTTTTCGGAAATGACCTATACCCGTCCCGATATGCGGGTGATTGAATCGGACATGCGGCAGTTAATACAATCGTTTGAGCAGGCCGGTTCGGCTACCGAACAGGTGGAAGTATTGCAGCGCATTAATGTATTGCGCAGCCATTTTCAAACCATGGCTTCCATTGCATCGGTGCGCAATTCTATTAATACACAAGACGCTTACTACGAAGCCGAGCAGGATTTTTTTGATGCCAACGAACCCGCCATCAAAGACCTGAACATTCAGCTCTACAAGGCACTGGGCAATAGTCCTTTTAAAGAAGAGCTGCGCAAGAAATTCGGCCATCAGCTTTTCAGCCTGGCCGAGGTGAGCACCAAAACATTTGACCCAAGCATTATTGAAGACCTGAAAGAAGAAAACAGATTAGGCACCGAATATACCAAACTGGTGGCCAGTGCCGAGGTGGAATACGAAGGACAAAAAATGAATCTGACGGCCCTCGAGGCTTTTTCGGAAAACACCGACCGCGCTATCCGCAAAAAAGCCTTTTTGGCCAAGCAGAGTTTCTTTGCCAAAAACGAAAAAACATTTGACGACATTTACGACAAGCTGGTGAAAGTGCGCACCCGCATAGCACACAAGCTGGGCTACAAAAACTTTGTGGAGCTGGGCTACAACCGCATGTCGCGCACGGATTATAATCCGGAGATGGTAGCGGTATTTCGCGAGCAGATTTTAAAACATGCTGCACCACTGGCAGCCGCCCTGCGCGAAAGACAGCGCGAGCGCACCGGCCTCGATAAACTGTATGCCTACGACTGGGGACACAATTTTAATTCGGGCAATCCCAAGCCGATTGGCACGCCCGAAGAGATAGTGGCCAACGGCCTTAAAATGTATGCCGAGCTATCGGACGAAACCAAAGCGTTTTTCGACTTTATGGTGAAAAACGATTTGCTGGACCTGGAGAACAAAAAAGGAAAGGCAGCCGGGGGCTATTGCACCATGTTTCAGGATTACAAAGCCCCTTTCATATTTGCCAACTTTAACGGCACCACACACGATGTGGATGTGCTTACGCACGAGGCGGGCCATGCTTTTCAGTGCTACGAAAGCCGTTTTCATGAAGTGGAAGAATACTACTTCCCCACCATGGAGGCCTGCGAAATTCACAGCATGAGCATGGAGCAGCTGACTTACCAATGGATGCCGCTGTTCTTTGGTAAAGACACCGATAAATACCGGTTTGTGCACCTGGCTTCCAACGTTTTGTTTTTGCCTTATGGTGTGGCGGTAGACGAGTTTCAGCACCGCGTATACGAAAACCCCGACATGACGCCCGAAGAGCGCAAGGCCCTGTGGGTGGAGGTAGACAAGAAATATCGCCCGTGGGTAGATTATGATGGCGTAGATTATCTGGAGCGCGGAGGCGTGTGGCACCGTCAGGCGCATATTTTCCGCAGTCCGTTTTATTACATTGACTACTGCCTGGCGCAGATTTGTGCCTTCCAGTTTTGGAGCAAATCGCGCAAAGATTTTGCCACGGCCTGGGCCGACTACCTGCGCTTGTGCAAGGCCGGTGGCAGCGATTCATTTTTGGGTTTGGTAAAGCTGGCGGGCTTGCAGTCGCCTTTTGACCCGGGCGTGTTTGCCCCGCTCTTCAGCGAAATAAAAAACTACCTCGAAAGTTACGATGATAAAAACATGTAAGTAAAGCACCTCTCTGAATCCCTCCGAAGGAGGGACTTAAAAAAGCAAGAGCCGCTCGATGAGCGGCTCTTGCTTTTCACTTTGCTTCAGGGGTCCTCTGCGGGAGACACCAATGCGACAAAAAACTTACTCCACAACCAGCTTTTGTAAATAGCGGGTGCCGGCACCCACCGCCCGAACGGTATATAGACCGGCCGAAAGTGGGGTTTGAATGGTAGCTTCCCCGGTTTGCAATTCCGTTTCATAGACCAGTGCACTGTAAGCGTTGTATATGCTTACCGTGTATCGCTGAAAATTTCAGCCGAAAACTCCCTTTCGTTGGGTTGGGATACATCGCAAATGCAGATGATGATGAAATCTCCGGGGTGCCTGTAGAAAAAGTATAGCATACATCCAATTGGGGATGACGGGCAGGGTTGGCATGGTCGCTGCTGGCAAACAGGAGGCTGCGCTGTGGCGATTCGGTTTGTAACTGAATCATCATGCCGAAACTTTGAGCCGGATTGCTCACTATATCCTGCACCAATGCAGCTACATCTATATTCAGGTAATCTTCAGTTGTGCTGTTGCTGGCCGGCAGCACTACCTGGTTTTGGGTGCTGGTGGTGGGTTGCGAGTTCCAGGTAACACCATACTCGGTCCAGGCGGAGGTAATTCTGCGCAGCCAGGCAGCATTGGAACCACCATTTTGCGAGTGGCCAATGTTGCCGCTCAGCGAGTTGGGGTTGTGGTATAACGACAGCGATGCACTGGTAATCACCGCATTGGCTGGAACTGCAGATAAATCAAAGTTCAGCAAAGCACGGGTATTAGAGGGGTTGCCACCGACTGTCCACGAGGCTATAATCATATCATCGTGTGAGCCAAAGTTGGAATTCGGGTTGCCGCACGATACGCAATCGCCAATCACGGCATCTATCCCGTTGTCGCAGGAGGTGTTGTGGGGTTGCAGGCTTAAACATTCCGATGCAGTAGTATCCTCATACACTACTTCTAAGCGGGGGTGCAGGGCGCTGTTAGCGTGGTCGCTGCTGGCAAAGAGTAAACTGCGCAAAGGAGATTCCGTTTGCAACTGCAGCATGAAACCATTGTTTTGGCCCGGAGCATTGACCATGTCTTGTATCAGTGCCTGCACATCTATATTCAGGTAGTCTTGCGTATTGCTGCTGCTGGCCGACAGGCTCACCTGATTTTGTGTAGTAGTAGAAGGTTGGTTATTCCAGGTTACGGTCATTTCGTCCCATGCGGTGGAAATGCGCTTGAGCCAGCCGGCATTGGAGCCGCCATTCTGCGAGTGGCCGATATTACCACTCAGCGAGCTGGGGTTGTGATAAAGCGATAATTGTGCGCTGATGATTTGTGCCCCTGCGGGGATGGCTGACAAATCAAACTCCAGCAGCGCGCGGGTGTTGGAGGGGTTGCCGCCCACGGTCCACGAGGCGGCCAGAAAATCGTCATGATTACCAAAATTAGCGTTGGGATTGCCACAGGAAACACAGTCGCCAATAACGGCATCTTTGCCCTGGCAGGAGTCGGGTTGCAGAATCAGTGTTTTTGAAAACTGGGCAGTACCATTCAGCGCGGCACACGCCAATAAGAGGAGCATGGTGTTTTTCATGTGTTTTAGATTTTAGCGAAAAATAAACAAGTGCCGCTGTCGCCCGGGCTATGCTTCGTCCCGCAGGGGGCCTCCCGAAGCGGAGCATGCGAAAAATCTACCATTATCCCTGTTTTGTAAAAGTAAATCAACACAGATTAAAAGCATGTCAACACTGAAAATAAGTAAGTCAACACGCAATAATGTTAAGTCAACACTGATTTAGGACAGGTCAACACTGATATTTATTAAATCAACACGGACATTTTGCAACTCAACACTGATTTTTAGTAGCTCAACACTGATTTTTTTCAAAGTTGTGTTGACCATCTTTATGCTAAGGTGTGTTTTCTCTTTATTTTACACAAAACGGATAAAAGATGGATAATTTACCGGAATCAACGGATAAAAAGGCCAGAAAGCCCAAAGTTAACCGCCCCGAAATGCTGGGGCGCATCGTCAATGTGAGTGAATATTGCGAACAAAGCCGCGTTTGGCAGCATAAGTTTGTAGAAGACATGGCTTTGTTCCAGAGCAAAGACCCTGCCCTGGCCGCCTTTGCCTCCGGCTTCATTGCCTAGGTGCCTTTGAATCGGACGAAGTGAATGATGGATTATCTGGGTGAAAAACAGATTTACACAAACCGGCAGCGCAAAGTGGTGCTCGGCCTGGCCAATGGACTTCGGAGTTTATGTGCGCAAGGCCTTTCCGGACGATGAACGCATCTTGCGGGTTTGGTTTTGCCTAACCTATGTGGCCAACGGTGCCCGCTTTGTGGTGAATGCCTACACCATGTATAGCATTATGGAAGATTATCTGGTGCAGCTGCAGGCAGCGGGGATGCCCCTCACCTTCGAGGCTCAGTTGGATACCGAACTGAGCAAGCTGGCCGAGGGCGAAATAAATCAGGAGGTTATAAAGTAAGGGAAGTCGGGTTTACAATCCGTTAAACGAAATGCCCACTGCAAATTCGTTGGCCTTGGGCCCGCGGTCTTTCTTAAACACGCCCAACACGCCATAGTAGGCGGTTATATTAAAACTGCTGTAGCCGATGCGCAGCGTGGGGCCAAAGCGGAAGAGATTAAAATCCGGAAACCGTCTTTCTACATTCACCTTTACCTCGCTGCCTATCTTGGTTTTTATTTTGGTGTGGGCGTCCACGCGGATGCCGGCTTTAAAACCCACGGCAAATTTCCAGCAGTTGTCCAGCTTATCGGGGTTGGTTTTTATCCTGAACTCTACCGGTATATCCAGGTATTGCAGCGTGAGCTTGTTCACCTTATAGCTGGCTTCGTTCACGGTGGGGTTGATGCTGGTCAGCGGGTCGAAATGCGTGCCCAGCGAATCTTCCACCAGTCCGTGGCGGCTGTAGATGTTGGAGGCGCTGTAGCCAATGCCGGGGGCTATGCTGAAGCGCGATTTTTTGATGCGGAAATCATAATAAAAATAAATGTTGATGCCGCGGCTCCACCATTTGGTTTGCATACCGTTAAAGCCGGCACCGTTTTTATTGTAAATCCAGTTGGTGCCCAGCAGGTCAATGGCAAAGCGGTCTTTGCTGAATTTCTGAAACTTTTTTTCTACCGCGTTGCGCTTGTTAATCTGCTCCTGGGTCAGTTGTTTTTTCTTTTTCACTTTGGTGGAATCGGCCATGGGCTCCGAGGCAAAAGCCGAAGCGGCCAAAAGCAGTAAACCAAGCAGTAGTATATTTCTCATGTGTTCTTTTTAAGCCTTGTAAAACGCGGGGCGAAAGTAAATATTTCGCTCACTGTAGCCGGCTGCCCGTAAAACAATCTGCCGCGCGTATAGTTGAGCCATTGTTTAGCTCAGGGTTTCCCATTTTACCATTTCGGCATCCAGTTCTTTTTTGAGGGCTTCGTAAGCAGCAAAAAATCCGGGGTCTTTGCTCAGCTCCTGAAAGCGGGCGGGGTCGGCCAGTTCCTGCTCGGTGCGGGCTATCTTCTGCTCCAGTTCGGCAATGCGCTGCTCGCATTTATCCAAATCGGCTTTGCGTTTTTTCTGCGCCTTTTCATCGGCCTTGGGGGCTTCCTGTTTGGCGGGGGCAGGGCTGCTGTTTTTCTTCACCTCTGCGGCAGGCTTTTTGGTGTCCTGTTTTTCCAGTGCACGCATATTGTCCAGCGCTTTCTTTTCCAAAAACTCGTTGATGTCGCCAATGTGTTCGCGGATGCCCTCGGGGGTAAACTCAAATGTTTTGGTGGTGAGGCCATGTAGAAAATCGCGGTCGTGGCTCACGATAATGATGGTGCCTTCAAACGCATTCAAGGCATTTTTCAAAATTTCTTTCGAGAGCATATCCAGGTGATTGGTCGGCTCGTCCATCACCAAAAAGTTGCGCGGCTCCAGAATCATTTTGCAGAGGGCCAATCGTCCTTTTTCGCCCCCGCTCAGCACTTTCACTTTCTTAAATACATCATCTCCTTTAAAGAGGAAGCAACCCAACAGGTCGCGCAGTTTGGTGCGTATGTCGCCCACGGCCACACGGTCCACCACATCCAGCACGGTGTCGTTACCGTCCATGCTGTCGGCAGCGTGCTGGGCATAGTAGCCGATGGTTACATTGTGCCCCAGTTCCACCGTTCCGCTGTCCATCTTCAGGTCGTTTACCAGCATTCGGCTAAAGGTGGTTTTACCCATTCCGTTTTTGCCCACAAAAGCAATTTTGTCGCCCCGGTCTATCTGCACACTCTGGTTATTGATCACCGGTTTATCGTTGTAGCGCTTAACAATGTTTTTGGCCACCAGCACCGTTTTGCCCGAGGCCTGCGCAGCCGGAAAACGGAGGTTCATGCCGCTCACATCTTCTTCCTCCACCTCAATGCGGTCCATTTTATCCAGCTTTTTAATCAGCGATTGGGCAAAGGTGGCTTTGCTGGCCTTGGCGCGGAAGCGCTCAATGTTGCGCTCTATCTGGGCAATGTCGCGCTGCTGATTTTTCTGCGCATTTATCAGTTGCTCTCTCCGCTCTTTGCGCAGTTCCACGTATTTGGTGTAGGGGGCATTATAGTCTTCAATATCACCCGCCACCACTTCAATGGTGCGGTTGGTAATATTGTCTAAGAAACTGCGGTCGTGGCTCACCATAATAATGGCCCCGGGATACTCTTTCAAAAATTTCTCCAGCCAGATAACCGATTCAATATCCAGGTGGTTGGTAGGCTCATCCAGCAATACCAGATCGGGCTTGGCCAGTAGAATTTTGGCCAGCTCCACGCGCATCTGCCATCCTCCGCTGAGGGTTTTCATGGGTTTTTCAAAATCGGCCGGGTCAAATCCCAGGCCTTTGAGCACCCGCTCCGTTTGTTCATCTATACTATACCCGTCATGTATCTCAATCTGGTGTTCCACCTCACCCATCCGTTCTATCAGCTGCATGTAATCGTCACTTTCATAGTCGGTGCGGATTTCCATGTCGTGCATGATTTTTTCCTTCTCCTCCACCAGCTTCATCACGCTTTCAAATGCCTTGCGGGTTTCGTCCATCACGGTTAGCTGGCTCTGCGAGTGCAGCTCCTGGGGCAAATAACCGATAATAGTGCCTTTGGGATACATAATATCGCCCCCGTCTATGGGTTGCAGGCCTTTCAGCACCTTGAGCAGGGTGGATTTGCCGGCACCGTTTCGGCCCGTAAGCCCTATTTTGTCGTTTTCGTTAATCAGAAAAGAAATCTGGTCAAACATCACCCGGCCGCTGAAGTGAAGTTCAATATTGGATACAGCTATCATGCTTTTTAAATGAGGGCGCGAATATAATGGGCAGAAAATGACATTACATGGATTTTGCTTTTTCCTGTTTTGCTTTACATTCGCCCTCGCTAAAACAATTCATTATGAGCAAAGTAATCGCAGGCATCACTACCATCGTTGGGGGACTTTTGACACTCTATTTCTCTTTTGTAATGGCCAACACTTCTTGGGCCCTGGATTACAACGACCCCAAACTGAAACAAAGCATGTTTCAAACCGGGCATCTGATGCCACTCGTTATCGGCATTTTGCTGCTTACGATTGGTCTCACTTTCTTCTTTGTAGCCAAAGAAGACAACAGCGAAATTAAAGGCTAATTCCCACGCTGGGATTGTCCCATAATACAAAGAGGCGAACCAATGGTTCGCCTCTTTTTTATTGCTGATAATCTTCGTTTTACTTCGATGTTTCTACCAGAATAGTTCCATTTTCTAAAGAGAAACAAGTCTCAGGTGAGTTGTTTGCATTGTTGAAAGTAAGTACGGTAACAACGATATTGCCATTCAACAGGCTCTTCAGGTTAACTCCATTAGAGAGGAGATCCACCTCTGTTACATTTGAACCGGTGAGGTTGGTATAGGCAATTTGCTCACCATTGCCGGCAGCTCCTTCCGCCTTGGCATAAACAGATACACCCCCTACGTAATTAAAATTGGCAGACGATGTATTTACTTTGATTTTGTAATTCTTAAAGGTAGCCGTTTTAATCTTGTTTAAATCGAATGTCACTCCATTAGCGGCAAACTCTGATTGAATTTTTGTAACAGGAATGGAAAATGTTTGTGGTACCCCTGCTGCTACTACAAACTGCTGTGCAGGAATGCAAATCTGTTCAGCGTCCAGTTTGAGACCTAATTCCAATGCCTTATTGCAGGATGAAATGCCAACAATGGCGGCAAATAAAGTGGCTGTAAATACTACGAGAGAAAACTTTTTCATGCGAATGGTTTTTGTTTTGATAATGATTAATTGTGTATAAAGATAACTTAAGCGTAGGATTCTACAATTTTCTCTATTGCCTTCAGATTCTGCTGCTTTTTCTGCTCGCGGTTCTTTTTACAAAAGTTGGTGTAATACTGGTGCGAGCGCAAAAAATTCTGCTGTATGATATTCCACTGCCGTTCGCTCTCTACCCCCAGATAAATTTTGATTTCTTCAAAAAGCGAGTTGCCGATGCGCACAAAATCATCCGTTCCCAGATATTCGAGGTCAGCATCGGCTATAATGTATTCCAGTTTTTTGTTAGGGTTCTGAGGAATTTTGGTAGCCATTATCATGCCGCATATTTCTTCAATTTCTTCCTCCGAAAATCCAAAAGCAGGCAAATCGGCCTTGGCCATTTCGCACCCCACGCGCTCATGGTCTCTGTAAACTTTTGTGAAGCCCGCATCATGATAGAGCACAGCCACCTTTAACAGCAGCATTTCTTTTTCGGTTATCTTTTCCTGCTTGCCAATAATTTCAGCCGAACGCAATACATCCATGGTATGGTGCAAACCATGATAGTAGAGATTGTTGGGTAACTCTCTTTTTAAGATGCCTATGATGTGTTGTTCTACCTCTTTGAAATTCTTCATCCCAAATGTGAAATTATTCTTACGCCTGAATTAATTGATTGCTTTTTCAACGAAGTACATGTCTATTTCTCCTTTATTCTTCGCCTCCAGTTTTCCGCGATAGATGCAGGCAAACTTATCTTTTACTAAATCATATGTAGTTCCCGATATGTTAATCTTATTGGGTTCGCTTGATTGCTGCATGCGCGCTGCCATGTTTACGGTGTCGCCCCAAATATCGTATGCAAACTTACGAATGCCAATAACCCCCGCCACCAAGTGACCCGTGTGAATACCAATCCTAAACTCGAAATAACGCTTACCCACAGCTGTTCTTTCCCGTTTTAAATTTTCGATTTCTTCAATGAAGCCTAAGGCAGCCTGCACCACTACGTGCGGGTTGTCTTCACTCTTAACCGGAATGCCTCCTGCGCATACATACGCATCGCCAATGGTTTTTATTTTTTCAATGTCATACTTCTGTATCACCCGATCAAAGCGTTCAAAATAAGCATCCAGTGCTTCAATGAGTTCATCGGGCGAAAGCTGCTCGCTGATGATGGTAAAATCTTTTATGTCTGCAAACAGCACGGTGGCTTTTCGGTAATTACGAGCCGTGGTTTTGCCATGTGCTTTCAG
>JADJZU010000035.1 GCA_016715625.1 Bacteroidota bacterium | reverse complement strand
AAAAAAAACAGTGCCTATACAGCAGTTCAGAAAAACCTTGCAGATTATTGGCCTGGTGTGCTGTGTATTGTCGGTCATCGCCATTTTCATTTCCTGGTCTTATAGCCGCGATAATTCGCAATTATACAAACTGACCCTGCCCGCAATAACGGCCGTTATACTTATAGGCACATTTCGCAAAAATAAAAGCGGGTCGTAATCATTCGTCCGGGTTGGTGTTATTCCTGGCCCCGCAGAGTCACCGCCCTGTTCCCACAGCTATTGGCATACGGAGGCTAAGCACTAACCGTGCGCAGGGTCTTCGCCAAGCCAAAAGACCCTGCTGATACAGAATTTTAAAATTTGCGGGCTATTATTTAGTTTTATAGCCTGGATGGTTGAGTAACCGGTAAACGCAAAAAACAGTTGTATGTCGATGCGCAAAAAAACTCAGAGTTAAAGCAAGCAAAGGCCCAGGTGGGCGCGATGCCAAGGGGGTGCAGGAAAGTTTTGCTTATATCGTTCAGCTGGTAGAAGATAAATGGACTATCAGCGAAGCGGTAGACCTGGCCAACGTTTGCAAAACTGCCTTTTACAAATACATTACTCCCGAGCAAAAAGCCCGGCTATGGGAAATTAAAACTGCGCATACTTCGGGTATGGCTGCTTTTATAAAGTCGGTAACTAAACCAAAACCCGGCACCCAAACTCCCCTTACCAAACCTCCAGCAGAAGACGAAGAGGATGACGATAGTTTTGATGACTGGATAGAACCCAGCCTAAACCCCGACTGGGATTTTTAAATTTGAATTTAGCCTTCGCACAGTCTCCGCCACGTTCCGATAGCTATCGGAATGCGGAAGATAAGCACTAAACGTGCGCAGTTTCTTCGCCAAACCAAAACACCCTGCTGATCACAAAGGTTTCGCCAAGCCAAAGACCTTGCGGAAACCGGTCGTATTCCTTACTCTATTACAATTTTCCGGTTTACCACCTGCTCGCCCTCTGAAAGGCGGAGGAAATAAATTCCGCTGCTTAGTGCGCTTATATCCACGGTAGATGTTTGCTTTTGCAATGCACCGAATAGAACAGGCTGCCCTTGTGCATTGAGGAGTGTAAAGGCCTGCGGGCTATTGCCTGTGGTCAATCGCTGCTCTATTGTAAGACTGCCTTTTGCCGGGTTAGGGTAAACAACAAACTTCTGTTCCGGTTCAGCAATGCCCACGGTGCTGATGCAATCTAAACTGAAACTTGCTGCGGCATCAATATTGCCATTCCCCACGGTCCAGTTGGCGGTAGACCAGGCCACATCGTCCACCTCTATGCAGGGCAGATTAGGATTCCCCTGCGCTTTAAAGTTATACAACGTGGTATTGTGTCCGTTTCGCAGATTTAAACTGGTAAGTGTATTAGAATCACAATACAAAAAAGTTAAGAGCGGATTACCGGAAAGATCTAAACTGGTAAGTGAGTCGGCCGAACAAATTAAAAGTTCCAATACAGGATTGTTTGAAAGATTTAAACTTGTAATTGGATTCTGGCTACAACTCAAAGTGATTAAAGCTGTATGGGCAGAAACATTCAAACTGTCAATATTATTATCGTTACAACTCAAACTCGTTAAGGCCATATTGTTGGAAAAATCCAGGTTTGGAATGGAATTGTTGTTGTAAGTCAAACTTGTTAAAGCGGTATTGGCGGAAATATCCAAACCGGTAAGGGAGTTGTTGCTGCAACTCAGGTATTTTAAAGCCACATTAGCGGAAACATTCAAACCGGTAAGGGAATTGTTGTTACAATTTAGCGTGATTAAAGCGGGATTGTTTGAAACATCCAGACTTGTAAGAAAAATGTCGGTACAAGTTAGCGAGGTTAAAGCGG
Organism: Bacteroidota bacterium; assembly: GCA_016715625.1. Classification (GTDB taxonomy): domain Bacteria; phylum Bacteroidota; class Bacteroidia; order Chitinophagales; family LD1; genus Bog-950. The sequence continues at coordinate 23,801 of JADJZU010000035.1, read as the reverse complement.
CATTGTTGGAAACATCTACACTGTCAAGAGGATTTTTGGAACAACTCAACGTTATTAAGGCCGTATTGCCGGAAACATCCAGGCTTGTAAGGGAATTATTGGTGCATTGCAAACTGGTTAAGGCCGTGTTGGCAGAAACATCCAGGCTTGTAAGGTAATTGAAATGACAAGTTAGCGAGGTTAAAGCGGTATTGTTTGAAACATCCAAACTGTCAATGTTATTGGAGGTACATTGCAAAGTAGTTAAGGCCGTATTGGCGGAAATATCCAGGCTGGTAAGTAAATTGTCAGCACAATTTAGGTTAGTTAAAGCGGTATTGTTGGAAACATTCAAACTGTCCAGATCGTTGTTGGCACATTGCAAAGTAGTTAAGGCCGTATTGGCCGAAAGATTCAAATGGGTCAGGGAATTGTTGCTGCAATTCAGGTTGGTTAAAGAGGTAAACGCTTCAATTCCCGTTAAATCATGAATACCCTTATTGGATACAATCAGTGTTCCTGAAAAAGCGGCTGCCTCGGCCACCGATATTTGGCCGTCATTAAGGGTGTTGATAGCTGCGTTGTCCAGCAGGTTAACTCTGAAACTGCTATCGGGTATGGGTTACAAAAGGTCCGCATTCTATACTGAAACTTGCCGCGGCATCAATATTGCCATTCCCACCGTCCAGTTGGTGCTTGCCCAGGCCACACTGTCCACCGCTATACACAGCAGGTTCGGATTATCAATAGCATAAAAGGTACTGAAATTGAGGTTGTTCCCGTTGCGCACATTCAAACTTGTAAGTGCATTGTGCGAACAGTATAAGTTAACTAAAGCCGTGTTGGCAGAAATATCCAGGCTGGTAACCGCATTGTTTTCACAATCAAATTCGGTTAAAGCCACATTGGCGGATATATACTACACCGGTCAGTAAATTCTGGTAAACGTACAAAGTAGTTAAACTGGTAAACGCTTCTATTCCGGTTAAATCAGCAATACTTTTATTCCCAACATCCAGAGGTCCTGTATAAGCCGCTGCTTCGGCCACCGATATTTCTCCGTCAACATTGGCATTGAGAACAGCGTTTGCCAGCAGCGCTGCTTTAAAATTGGCATCGGGTATGTTTACATATTGTGCCGTGGAAGGAAGACTGAGCAGGGTAACACTAAGCATAGCGAGGAAAAATTTCTTCATTTGGTGTTGTTTTTTAAAAGGCCGTATGGTTTCTTTAAGGTTTAAACTTTTGCTGTTGATTAGTAGACGAACATAGTTTGTTTTTTCTTATCGGTGGGTGTCCCCACCCATCGAAACAATTTTAATGTATCATCTCCTACCCCCGCAGAGTCTCTCAGGTGGGCATATAGCGGAGCGAGGACTCTGCGCCTTCCGAGCATACACTTTACTGATTTGCTTAAAATTATCTTGATTTGACATTATGCCGGTACGCCATCTTCAGCCATATCTCCATTCGCAGAGTCCCCGCTACGCAATGGCCCTGCCAATAGGCAGGCAGGCTTGGCTTCGGGAGACTCTGCGGGGGGCAATTGTTACCCAGCCGGAGTGGCAGAAATAATTATCTTTTTTAATTTTGGAACAAAATACATCAACAGATTATGACTATTCATGTATGTTCCACCTGCACCAAACCCTTTATGGCGTGGGAACAAAAACTGGATGTGCCGGCTTATAAGTTAATGGAGCCCCTTACCTGTCCCTATTGCGGGGATAGCACCCCTGTAGAAAGTGTTACCTGGTGGAATACCCAGGCACTCACCGAGGAAGAACAACAAGACTATCTATCGTCACTTTAAATCACGAGCGAATGCTGTAGCCTCACCGGCAATCGGGCGGAGGTGGCTGTTTGTCCTCCGCTTAAAGAGAGAGTTGCAGAACGGAGCTTTGCGGAGTGAAGCATCTTGCATTTTTTTTTACGTTCGCGCCCATGAAAAATGCGGAGTTGAGTTTGAAAGTAAAAAGGTCGGTGACCGGCCTGGGCCTCTTTGCCACAGCCCCCATTGCCAAAGGCACCCGGATTATAGAATACAAAGGCGACAAAATTAACCTGGACGAAGCCAACCGCAGAGGAGGCATGTATCTGTTTGAGATAAACCCCAAATGGTTTATTGATGGCAAAAACCGCCAAAACAAAGCGCGCTACATTAACCATACCTGCGGGTCGGGGGCCAACTGCACCGTGGATATTATAGCCGGCCGCATCTGGATTATAGCCCGCAAAAACATACCGGCCGGTGCCGAGCTCACGTATGACTATGGCAAAGAAATGTTTGATGCCTACATTAAGCCCTACGGCTGCAAATGCGTAAAGTGTAATCCCAAAGCGGCCTGATTGCCTGCACAGCAGCTCGCGCTGCGCGAAAAGTTTCATTGGAAAAAGAGTAGCCCGGATGCCCGGGTTGGTGTGAATGCATTACCTTTGAAAAAAAGAAGGTGCCTTCTAAAGCCTTCGCAATCGCATCATGAATCAAGCTCCGCACGCCCCATCCACCGTCACCATCGACAACTATTTAGACAGCCACTACATACACCGCAGCAACTGGCTGAGGGCCGCTGTGCTGGGGGCCAATGATGGTATCATTTCGGTTTCCAGTTTAGCGATAGGCGTGGCAGCTGCCAGTGCCACCCGCCAGCCCATTGTATTGGCTACCGTAGCCGGTTTGGTGGCCGGGGCCTTATCGATGGCTGCAGGCGAGTATGTGTCGGTCAGTTCACAAACCGACACCGAAAAGGCCGACATCGAACGAGAAAAAAAAGAGCTCAAAGAAATGCCGGAAGCAGAGCTGAACATCCTGGCCCAGATTTACGAACAGCGAGGCCTGCAAAAAGAAACCGCCAGGCAGGTAGCCATTGAATTGACCGCCAAAGATGCCCTGGGCACGCACATGCGCGATGAATTAGGCATCAACGAAATAAGTCAGGCCAATCCGATTCAGGCAGCACTGGCCTCGGGCGCAGCCTTTACGGTGGGGGGCGTGTTGCCGCTGTTGGTTATCCTGCTGGCCCCGCTCCGGGGATTGGAGTATTGGTTATACGGCTTCACCATTCTTTTCCTGGTTATTCTGGGCGCCACAGCGGCTAAAACAGGCGGCTCAAATGTAAGAGTAGCGATCGTGCGCATTACCATCTGGGGAACTTTAGCCATGGGGCTATCGGCTCTGGTGGGCTACATCTTTGGGGTGAATGTTTAAGGCAACACCACCCGGATATCCGAAGCAGCGAGTGCATCGGAGCAGCATCCCTATCGGCACATCCGGTATCAGGGTTGAATAAAATTGCGCATCTTTATTGCCGGTCGTTCCCTATGCTGCACATCCTTCAAAAAACATTTCCACTATTCCTGTTTGCCTGGCTGTTGCTTGTAGGGCTGTCGGGTTGCGGGGCCTATTCCGGCATAGCCGGGGTTCCTCCGGTGACCCCCCGCGAATTTCTGCAGCAGCAGCACTGGATAAAAGTAGAAGCAGGCCGGCTCAGTTTTATCTGGAGTCAGCCAAGCTCTACACTCATCGTTTATTTTGTGGGTTTATTTACCATGTATGCAGGCTATACTTTGCTGCATCACCGGAATAACCAACAGGCCAGGTTATGGTGGGGCATCGGTCTCTTGCTCAGCGGCTTGGGGGCTTTGCTGGCCGGCACCAGTTATCAGGCATTCGGATACGAAATTAAATGCAGCGGAAGAGAAAGCTGCACCTGGACCAGCTGGTGGGAAATTGTTTATCTGTGGCTATCTGTTCCCGCTATGAATGCCTTTTTAGTGGCTACGGCATACACCAGCGCCAGCGGCAGGCTCCGAAACGGAATCGTGCGATATGCGGTGCTCAACACGGTGGGCTATAGCCTCCTGCTCTTGTATAGTGCCGCGTGTGCTTTTCAGTTTGGGCTATCGTTTGAGTGTATGGCATTGGTATCGGCTCCCGGTGTGCTTTTCTTATTGTGCTTGCACGGAAGCGGCTATGCTAAACACAAAGACAACAGGAACCGGGTGCTGCTGAATACCTGGCTTATCTTTATGGCGGTGGGCATTGCTTATGGTGTGTATCTTCTTTCGGGCTTTGCGGCTACGCTATGGCAACACGGAATCTGGTTCACCGAAAATGATGTGTTGCATGTGGGGATGATTGGTTGGGTATATTATCTCTTCAATAACACCAGGCAGGTTGTAGTGGATTCGGAACCTGCCGGCTCTTAAGAAAATGAAAACGATCGTTGCAAATGCGGATTAAACTCAATAATCATCTGTTGCATTACAGCACTGCGGCCTCCGGCATAGCCGGTTGTGCTGTCATTGCATTTGGCCTTATAGCATCCGCCTCGCACTACACCCGTTCCATGCCTTATTCTCCGCAAAACCATTTTATATCCGAACTCGGTTTGGCCACCGCCAGCGAATATTCTTTCGTTTTTAATAGCTGCCTGGGTATTGGTGGTTTATTGCTGATGATGTTCACCAATGGTTTGGGTATTTTTCTGCGTGCCCATCCCTTAGCCTGGTACGCTTCTTACATCGGCATGGGGGCTACGCTCAGCTTTTCGGCTATTGGCTATTTTACAGCCGATAGTTGGGCCGCTCACCGCATGGCCGCCATGGTCTTTTTCTCCGGAGCCATGATTTCAATTGTGTTGTTTAGTTATTGTATGTGGCAAAACGAACGGAGAAGAATGCACCATTTCATCAGTTTGCAGGGATTCATCATCGCCATCCTTTTTTTGTTGGCTTTAATCTGGCCCAAAGAATTACTGAACCAGTCGGTCAACGACCCGGCCAATTTTGTTCGCCCCGAACTGTGGGGGCTTACCGTGCTGGAATGGATGTATTGTTTTATGATTGGTTCCTGGATTTTGACAGTTTCAGGAGACATGATTTATCTGTTGCGCAAAAAAGAGGCAGCCCTCCCCACGCCTGAATCAACCCGGATATGAAAGCACATTTATCGCTCTTGATGATTGCCTTTCTGCAACTCGCTTGCGCAGAGCTTGCAGCGCAATCCTTTTTGAAAGGGGAACTTTTGTATGCGAATGCGCTGGCGGGCAAAGCAGACACAGTCGATTGGCGAATGGAAGGAGATGGGCAGGTTGAGTTGATGAATGGATGGATGAAGCTGTATTCACCGAACGAAAAGGGGCATCATGTGTTTTGGTGCCCGCAGGAGTTTCCCGAAAGTTTTATAGCAGAATGGGAAGTGCAGAATCTGCATCCGCAGGCCGGATTGTGTATCGTTTTTTTTGCGGCAAAAGGATTAAAAGGGGAGGATATCTTTGATGCTTCATTGCCCGTACGGGATGGCACTTTTAAAGGATATACCAACGGAGCAATCCATAATTACCACATCTCGTATTATGCCAATGGAGAAAATGAACCGGAAAGGGAAACGGCTCATTTGCGCAAGAACAAAGGATTCCACAAAGTGCAGTCGCTGCATCCGGGCATTCCAACGCAGTCGCAGGCGATACATAAAATACAATTGGTGAAGTATGGAGGCAGCATTCAACTCTCGATTGATGCACGAAGGGTTATTGACTGGATCGATGACGGACAGAAATGGGGCAAGATTTTGCAGGGCGGTAAAATAGGTTTCCGGCAAATGAAATGGACACAATTTCAGTACCGGAATTTCAACGTTTGGGAATGTAAATCTGCCGAAGCGGGTAAGCAGTAAGCCGGCCCTCGATGTTCGGAAGAGATGTTGGTGAGCGTAAAAGATACCTTGGTGTAAAAACATGGCCATCCATGTGCACCCACAATCCTTTCCGGGTAACCTTATATTTGTACCTATGCCACACCGCACCACCGCCCCTTATCCGCTGCAGCAGGTGAGCAGTTTTCAGGAGCTGGTCAACACACCTTTTCAGGGAGAAATCAATGCTATCTGCTGGCCGCGTGTGCTGCCGGGCAACTTTGCCGAAATAGTGCAGCAGGTGCACCTGCATCAACCGATAGAGGAACTGAGCGAGGCGCAACTGCTTTCTATGGCGCTGAGCCCTGCCGGGCAGCAGGCCCGCGACATCCTGCTGCAGGACCTGCACCTGTTGCAAGCCCATGGGGCGCAGCCCGTACTCAATCTCATTCAGTATTACGAAGAAGAGGAACCGGAATCACTTTTCCCTACGGATGTGTATTCCTACCATGTAGACCGCTCACCGGTACCTACCGATACTATTTTGTGCACCTATTATGGCGATGCCAGTGAGTTGCTGCCCCATGCACAGGCCGAGCAAAAGGTGCTGGTGCCGGAGATACGGGCCGCCTTGTGGGAGCAATACACCGGAGCCCCACAGGATTTTGAGGCGTATTTAGCGGAGCATTTTTATGACCTGCATTACCGGGCAAAGCCACAGGCCTTACCCACCCGGCTGGGCCTGGGGCACCTCTGCCGCCTGGCGGTAGACTATCCCGGCAGCCCCGTGCTGCCCTGCATCCACCGCGCCCCCCGCGAGCACAGCGGCCTCACCCGCCTCCTCCTCATCTGCTAAGGAGCGAATTGTTCAATCATTGAATCGGAATTGTCACATGGTCTAATTGCTCCGCTACCACACCCCTTCTTTCTTCATAGCGAAGTAAGTCCATGCGCCACCGGCAAAATCCAGTAATGCAAACGGCAACAAGGCCGGAGCCATCCACTGTAGCCACACAAAAGCCCCGAAATAGAAAATGATTGTGCAGCGGATGTAAGCTGTTACTTTAAAAATAACGTTCAGGTTATGCCGGGCAGCTACTATGTAATACACCGAAAGGGCCATCAGCAAAATGCCCGATAGTCGTATCCATACCTCACTGGTGGCAGGCACGCCAATAAGCGATAAAAACAAATTGGGCACCAAAAGCAATGTAGCGCCCATGCCTGTGAGATAAACCCCAAACACAAATACAGATTTGGCAGAAGTAGTCATGTGTTATTTTTTTAGAAGGTGAAAAAGACGAAAAGTTTCTACCTGACTCCGGTAGCAGAGCAGGGCGATGCGTAATTATCTAATCGGCATATGGTCTAATCGATGTATCACCACATCATCAAATCGGAATTGTCACATGGTCTAATTGCTCTTCAGCCACTTGCCCACCTGCACACCAAACCCGCGCCAGGCACTAAAGCCGTTGCCGGCAAAACTGATTGCTTTAAAATTGGGCGACTGCATAATGGTGGAACCATCCTGATTTTTAAGCAATACATAACCGTTTACGGCCATACCTTTTTCCTGTATCACCGGTTGCAGAATAAAGTCAGCTTCGTCCTGGCTGCCGCTTATGCTCCAATAGCCTTCGGTGTTAATGGCATTTGACAGGTGGGCCCCTACTTTATTGGCCTTGCCGGCCGGGGCTATATAGACCTTGCTGCCTTTTGCGGGGCGGGCTCCGGCTGCAAACACAGGCTTGGCCGGGGGGGCTGCTTCGGCTGCTGCCGCGATGGCTGCCTCCGTGGTAGCGGCTGCATCGCCTGCGGCTTCAGGCTTAGAACCGCAAGAAAACATCAACAGGGTGGCTGCCATAGCCATCATCCAAAAGTGGGGAACGTTTTTCATGTGTAATGGTTTTTAGTTTACTAAAGGTAATTAATTATCCAAACGGCCACAGAGAGCATTCGCACCTCCCTTTGCGCAGTAAAGCATCCTGACTTCAATTTACGATGTAGGATTTACGATTTACAATCTCGCTCACCGGCTAATTGTCACTTTGTCTAATTGCCGCAGCACATTACCAAATCATCAAATCATCAAATTGACATTGGCCAACTACGCTCACAACCCGCTCGCTATTCGGCAAACCAAGGCTCCCGGGCCGATAGAGTGGTGTACGTCTTCTGACGATAGTCATATCCCCTTATGATTTAATTAAGTCCTTGGGCATGAATATCGTTTACCTTTGTAAGAAACCACCCCGTATGGAGTCAACAAAGCAGCCCGGACCTCCTGTCCCTAAAAAAGCAGACCCGGCATGGCTCAGTATAATACCGGACGACCTGCGCGATTTTTTAAACGAGGCAGGCGACATCACTCGTTTTGCCATGCGTTTCTTCCGCGAGGTGTTTGTCCCTCCGTACGAAATGCGTGAGGTTATTCATCAATGCTACGAAGTAGGATATCGCTCGCTCACCCTGGTGGGGCTCACGGCCTTTATTATCGGTCTGGTGCTTACGTTGCAGTCGCGCCCCACCCTGGCAAAGTTTGGTGCCGAGTCGTGGTTGCCGGCTATGGTGGGCATCAGTATCATTCGCGAAATAGGACCCGTGATTGTAGCCTTGATATGTGCCGGTAAAATAGGTTCCAGCATTGGTGCCGAGCTGGGTTCCATGAAGGTAACCGAACAGATAGATGCTATGGAGGTAAGCGGCACCAATCCGTTCAAATATATTGTGGTGTCGCGCATGATAGCCACTACGCTGATGATTCCTGTTCTTACCATCATGGGCGATACCATTGCCCTGTGCGGCTCGTTTATAGCGGTGCGGATAAAATCATCGGTTAGTTTCACCTTATTCTTTAATCAGGTGTTCGAGAGCACAGAGTTCAGCGATTTTTTACCGGCCTTTATCAAGTCTTTTTTCTTTGGTTTTGCTATTGGGCTCATTGGCTGCTACAAAGGGTATAATTCCAAAAAGGGAACCGAAGGGGTGGGCGAATCGGCCAACTCGGCCGTGGTAGTGGCATCGCTGTTGGTGTTTGTGCTCGATTTAATAGCCGTGCAGATAACAGAGTTTTTCGGATACATCTAAACCAGACCGTGAGCAACGATAAACAACAACAGGAAGGCATGCGCGCTTATGGCGAACCTATCATAGAGATTACTCATCTGCAGAAATCCTTTGGCGATAACGCAGTGCTCACCGATTTTAATTTAACTGTTCGCCAGGGAGAAAACGTAGTGGTGCTGGGCAAGTCGGGCTGCGGCAAATCGGTGCTCATTAAATGTATTGTAGGATTAATCAAGTATGACGCAGGTTCTATAAAACTGTTTGGCAAAGAGGTAAGCAGTTTAAAACAGCACGAGCTGGATACCATGCGGGCGCGTATTGGTTTTGTTTTTCAAAGCAGCGCGCTATACGACAGTATGACCGTGCGCGAAAATCTGGAGTTTCCCTTGCGCAGGCATGGTAAAAAGAAATCGAAGGAAGAAGTGCAGCAATTGATAGAGGAAACATTAGAACATGTAGGCCTGGCGCACGCCATCCATTTAATGCCGGCTGAACTATCGGGAGGCATGCGGAAGCGAATCGGGCTGGCCCGTTCTTTGGTTTTAAAACCCGAGTTGATGCTCTATGACGAACCCACCACCGGCCTGGACCCCATCACTGCCGAGGAAATCAGTAAATTGATGCTGGCCATGCAGCAGATGTATAACACCTCTTCCATTATTATTTCGCACGATATGCATTGTGCCGAGTTAACGGCCAACCGGCTCGTGGTGATGATGGATGGCATAGATTACGCACAGGGTACATTTGAGGAACTTCAACAGCTAAACGATCCGAAGGTGCACGCATTTTTTTTAAATCATAAGTAAATGAGTAAAGAAACACTTCACAACATTCGGCTGGGCATTTTTGTAATGGCCGGCATCCTGCTCCTGATTACGGGTTTATATTTCATTGGGAGCAATACCAACATGTTCAGCAAGACCATAACGCTGTATGTTACGTTCAAAAATGTGAGCGGCTTAAAAGCCGGCAACAATATTCGCTATGCGGGTATTGATGTGGGAACAGTGGAGGATATAGAGATAGTGAACGACACAACCATTCGGGTTAAAATGAATGTAAAGGCAGATTTGCAGAAAGTGATTCGAAAAAATGCGCTGGCTACACTGGGAACCGATGGCCTCATGGGCAATAAATTGATAAATATAGACCCCGTTTCATCAGAGGGGGAGCTGGTGAAAGAGGGCGATGAACTGGCGAGTACGCCTGCTGTTAATATGGAAGAAATGCTGCGCACGCTTTCGGTTACTAACAGGAATGTGCTGGCTATTTCAGCCAATTTAAAAACACTAACCGATAACATTAACAGCAGCAGAGGCACCTTGTATACGGTGCTGATGGACACTACTATTGCTCCTAAAATCCATCACTCACTCGATAACATTGCTACAATCAGCGACAACATAAAACTGGTATCCGAAGATTTGAATGAAATGATAGCCGATGTACAACAAGGTAAAGGCACCGTGGGGAAACTGGTGAACGATACGGCTATGAGCAACGATTTGGTAAAGGCAATACAGGAGGTGAAATCAGCCGGGGAACGAATTAACAGCTCCGCTATGGATTTAAAGCAGGTGCTCGAAAAGGTAAATGATGGCAAAGGCACCATAGGCACATTAATCAACGATACGGCATCGGCCAATAGCCTGAAACGCAGTTTATTGAACGTGGAAGTGATTACCATAAAATTCAACGAAGACCTGGAGGCGCTGAAGCATAATTTTCTTTCAGCAGGTATTTTAAGAATAAAGAAAAGGAAGAGAAGAAGAAGCTGGGCAAATAAATCGTGCGTACAAAAATCTACATCTAAACAATAAGGCTATGCGAAAAAAGATTTCAGATATATACTCCAAAGCTTTTCCAAAGAAAGGGGGTGAAGAATACAGCACCAGGGAAATTGTGAAGCTGATGATAGGTTGGACTATCCTGCTCAGCTTGCTCTTTCTGCTGTTAAAATACCTGTATGACTACTTTCACTAAAGCGTGTGGGCTTATAAACTGCTGCAGATACTATCACCACTTAACTGGCAATCATGAAAGTAAATAACAAAACGATTATAGTAACGGGCGGAGGAAACGGAGTAGGCCGTCAACTCGTATTAGCACTCCTGCACAAAGGGGCCCGCGTAGCGGCTATAGACCTGAGCGCTGCGGCTCTGGCCGAAACCGCCCGCCTGGCAGGGGCGCAGGGCGACCGCCTTAGTTGCCACACGCTCAACATTACCGAGCGTGCAGCCGTAGAAGCCTTGCCCGCACAGTTGCTCGCAATACATGGTTCCGTAGATGGATTAATCAATAATGCCGGCATCATTCAGCCCTTTGTTCCTGTAGCGGAGCTGGACTATGCCGCCATTGACCGCGTGATGCAGGTCAACTTTTACGGCACGCTCTATTTAACGAAAGCATTCCTGCCGCACTTTCTGCAGCGCCCCGAGGCACATATTGTCAATGTCTCCAGCATGGGCGGTTTTCTGCCCGTGCCGGGCCAAAGCATTTATGGCGCTTCTAAGGCAGCGGTCAAACTAATGACCGAAGGCCTGCGCTCCGGAACTGCTCGATACATCGGTGGGTGTTACTATTGTTTTTCCGGGAGCCCTCGCCACAGACATAGCGGCTAATTCCGGTGCTAAACTTAAAGCCGGTGTCAATATCGAAAACGCCCCTGTCAAGCTCACCACACCGCAAAAAGCCGCGGAAATGATTATAGCCGGTATCGAAAAGAAAAGCTACCGGGTGCTCATCGGCAGCGATGCCCGCTTTCTCGATTTTTTGTATCGCCTGCACCCGCGCTTTGCTGCGGAGTTTATATATAAGCAGATGAAGAAGTTTCTTTAGTCAAGCTTTTCATTTGTGCTGTCATGCAGAACGGAGGCTTTGCGGAGGGAAGCATCCTGACTTCAATTTATAATGTGCGATTTACGATGTACGAATTACGATTTCGCTCATTGCCACATTGTCTAATTGCCGCAGCCCATTACCAAATCATCACATCATCAAATTAGTATTTTGCAACCTTTCCCCTTTCTCTTCGCTCTCGTTTAAAACCCCATATCATGCAGCATACCTTTTACGCCCTTGTTTTGTTTATCGGTTCCTTTGTTTTGGCACCATCCATAGCGGAGGCGCAATGCAGCGCAGCCGTCTCCGACACGCTGTTGCCCGGTTTTAATCTGCAATTGACGGCTACGCCTTTGTCGGGTGTGCCGCCTTTTACTTACACGTGGACCATACAAGGCAGCATCGGAGGAAACATTGCGCCCGTATATAGCAGCAGTGCCAATGATACCATACTCATTGGTGCTTCCGATTTGTTCGCCAACTATGGCTGTGTTATTATTTCGCTCTGCATGCAGGATTCCACCGGCTGCACCACCTGCCTCAGCGATACGGCCTACACCAATGCGATTGTGTGTTATTCCGCTTTTGATACCATACAAACTCAACCCGGACAGCTGTTGATTATGCTCCCCAACTATGTGCCGCAGCATGTGGGCTTCAGCATCATCACCTGGAACGACCTCGGGGGTCAACAGTCGGCCCCCCTCATAGATGGTATGGGCTTTTTGAATTATAACCCTCCGGTGTATAATGCTGCCGGCTACGATGTGCCGGTATGTGTGCAAACCATGTTCTTTAATTCCGGGTTCTTTTGCATTGCCTGCGACACGCTCCATATTGCTGCAGCAGCTCCCAATGGATTACCCGGGCGGGAGTCAACACAGTATTCCATAGCCCCTAACCCTGTGTCGCAGGTATTGCAGGTGCGGCCGGCACAGCCGCTGGCGGATGCTGTTTTGCAACTCACCGACTTGAGTGGGCAGTTATTATATACTGCTCCGCTGTCAGGCGAAGCAGCCATCGATGTGCAAGCGTATCCCGCTGGTGTTTATCTCCTGCATCTGAAGGCAAATGGTTATACCACCACGCATAAGGTGCTTCACTATTAGTGTAAGAATAGTTTTAAGGGCTATTCATGATTGTCGGAGGATTGATTATTTTGAGCCACGCGGCACTTTTTAAACAATTCGAATGAATCCACTCTGGACACAGATTATAATTAAAACCACCCTGCGGCAAAAGAAAAATGCCGGCAGGGATAACGATTATTCCAACTACCGGCTGGCCAAAGGTTACCGTGAGTTTGTCATTATGCTGAAGCGCCACGTCAAAGATGTATTGCTTATTACAGCCGGCATATTTTCAGCGGCTTTCGGTTTCAAAGGATTTCTGCTCACCAACAACTTTATTGATGGCGGGGCCACCGGCATTTCGCTCTTGTTATCTGCGGTCACATCCCTGCCCCTGTATGTGTGGATTATAGGCGTTAACATCCCTTTTATCGCTTTAGCCTACAAAATCATGGGCAAGCAGTTTGCTGTAAAAACAGCGCTTGCTATTAGCGGTCTGGCACTCTGCCTGGCTACGGTCACTTTTCCTAATGTAACCAACGATAATCTGCTGGTAGCTGTATTTGGGGGATTCTTTTTAGGAGCCGGCATTGGGCTGGCCGTGCGCGGTGGAGCCGTTATTGATGGCACCGAGGTGCTGGCTATTTTTCTCAGCCGCAAGTGGAGTGCTACCATTGGCGATATTATCATTGTTATTAATGTCATCATTTTTTCGGTGGCGGCTTATTTGTTGGGAGTAGAGGTGGCACTCTATTCTATGATTACTTATCTGGCAGCATCCAAAACGCTCGACTTTGTGGTAGAAGGAATTGAAGAGTATATGGGCGCTACTATTATTTCATCGCACCACGAAGAAATCAGGCAGATGATTATTGGCGTAATGGGACGGGGTGTAACGGTGTATAAAGGGCAACGCGGATTTGGTAAGCAGGGCGAGAAAAGCGAAGTAGATATTGTATATACTGTTCTCACCCGCCTCGAGCTCAATAAGCTGAATACCGAGATTGAAAAGATAGACCCGCACGCCTTTGTGGTCATGAGCAGCGTAAAAGATACCCGGGGTGGAATGATTAAAAAACGGCCGCTTCACCATTGAATGCGCAAGCGGTTACAAGTGGTAAAAAAATCATTACATTGCTTAGCGTTTAAGCAGCCGGATGCATTTTAATGACAAACTTCATTCATCCGTTTTGGTCAATATAAGGTTGCTATTGCTCTACTGTTATCCATAAAAATTAAATATGAAAAACTACTCCTTGCCAATCTTCCCACTAGCCGTTTTAACTACACTCTTACTTACTTTTTCTTCCTGCAAAAAAGAAGAATCAGATAACCCTAATATTGTGTACAGAACGGTGAATAAAACCATCACTTGTATTCCCGGTCTATCCGCAACAGATACTATTGATGTAAATAATGATGGGTTGTCAGAAATGTATTTTGTTATACAGAATTTGGGTGCCGATACCGGTATTATATTGCTCAATAGCAATAGCCAACCATCGGGCTTTGCAGTTGGCACTCTGGCTCCTATACCTATTATCAGAGTTTTGAACGATGGCGAAACTACACCGCTCTCTGCTTCGGCATATATGAGCACTGCTTATCCTACGTATAAAGCTTCCGGCTTTCGCGAAGGCCTCTTAAGTGGCGATGCGTACATTGCATTTAGATTTACCACTGGCAGCAAATACAACTACGGTTGGATGAAAATCAGCCTGAATAGTGCTTTCACTGAGCTGAAAGTGATAGAGTATGCCTACAATCTGATACCCGATGAGGTGATTGAAGTGGGCGCAAAGTAATCTCTACTTTTTCCGAATTGCCTTGAAAAATATCAGCCGCACCGTTTGGATATTATCGCTGGTAAGTCTCTTCACCGACACCGCCAGCGAAATGCTTTATCCCATCATGCCCTTGTATTTAAAAACCATTGGGTTTTCGATAGTGCTCATTGGTATACTCGAAGGCGTAGCCGAAGCCACTGCGGGTTTAAGCAAAGGCTATTTTGGCCGCTGGTCCGATGCTAGTGGCAAGCGGGTTCCCTTTGTGCAGCTGGGTTATGCCCTCAGCTCCCTGTCGCGACCAATGATGGCCGTGCTGGTGTATCCGCTTTGGATCTTTAGCGCCCGCACCCTCGACCGTTTTGGTAAAGGCATCCGTACCGGGGCACGCGATGCCATGCTCTCTGCCGAAGCCACGCCTGCTACCAAAGGCGAGGTGTTCGGTTTTCATCGCAGCATGGATACGCTGGGGGCGGTGTTCGGCCCTTCGCTGGCTTTGTTGTATCTCTATTTTTACCCAAACGATTACAAAACACTTTTTTATATCGCCTTCGTGCCGGGTCTGTTGGCTGTGTTTGCATCGTTTCTTTTGAAAGAAAACAACCGGGCACCTGTCAAGGCTGCGAGTCGTGTTTCGCTCTTTTCTTTCTGGGCTATTGGAAACAGAGTCCGGTGGCTTATCGACAGGTGGTCATGGGCTTACTGGTGTTTGCATTGTTCAATAGCAGCGATGTGTTTTTGCTGCTGCAAGCGCGTCAGGCCGGCCTCAGCGATAGCATGGTAATAGGAGTCTATATTTTTTACAATCTGGTATATGCGCTCTTTGCTTTCCCGATGGGCAAACTGGCCGACCGCGTGGGACTACAAAAAATAATAGTGGTCGGGCTGGCACTCTTTGCGGCTGTGTATTTAGGCATGGCAACTGGACACGGTATCGGTCTGTATATGGTTTTGTTTATGTTGTATGGCTTGTATGCAGCTGCCACCGAGGGCATTTCCAAGGCATGGATTAGCAGTATTACCCATAAGAAAGACACGGCAACCGCCATTGGTAATTTTGCCGGATTGCAAAGTATTTGCACCATGATGGCGAGCGCACTCACCGGGCTCATCTGGCATTATTGGGGAGCCACCACGGCCTTTATTGCCACCGGGGTGGTCACCTTGTTGGTGATGGTGTATTTTATGTTGTTACCTGCTCCGCAGGGCAATCATGAACAGGAGTCGGTTCAATCGTAAATCAACACTTTTCGGGTGTGCACTTCATTCCCATTTCGCAGATGTATAAAGTATAGCCCGCGGGGATAAGGCATCGGGATATACTGTTCCGCTTCGGTAACCACTTGTAGGTGCACGAGCCTGCCATGTGCATCCAGTATTTCCAATTGATACGTGCCGGCTGTAGTCAACTGCACTTTGCAGGATTCTCCGGAGGCTAACAATGTCGGCAACACCTGGGCAAACCCTTCGGGCTTTTGTATAGCCGGAGCCAGAGCCGTGAAGGAGGTGTCGCCATACAAACCTAAGTAGTAACCGATGCAAGGCACGATGCTATCGGCATTCGGCACGCTTGAATTAAACATGGCAAAATCATAGCGCCAATCCCAATAAAACCAGGGCATGTCCATTTGCTTCAGGTTCGTTGCTATATATTCTATCCACTTACATTTGCTGGTGGCATCTGCATGATGGCTCACGCCAAACTCACCTAAAAATACGGGCAGATTGTATTGCGCTTTCCAGTCGCGCACAATATTCCATGATTGATACAAAGGGGGCTCAAAGAAGTTGGCAAAATCGGGAAACACTTGCCCGGCAGGGAAAGGAGGGGAGGTCCACGAAAAACCCTGATGGGTAAAATTCTGCGGGTCGTAGCAATGAAAGGTGTAAATCAAATTGGTATCGGCCAGAGGCACATAATTGCTGAAGGCCAGCCCTACACTCCCAAAATGGGGCGACACAATAATACTGTGAGCGGTGGTGTGCTGCCGGATAGAGTCAATCGCGGTATTGAACATGATGTTCAGCGAGTCCAGGTCAAACCCGATAGCCGGTTCATTCAGCAGTTCAAAGGTAAACCGCTCCGGGTCCAGATAGCTATAGCGAGCCGATACGACACTCCACAGGTGAGCAAACCTGTATAACTGCGGACGCCACGCCTGATTATTCAAGGTCCATCCGTGGTGATTGTCAATAATCAGATTCAAGCCCAGTTCATCGCACCATTTTATCACACTATCTATTCGGCTGAACAAAACGTGTGTTGTATCTACATTATAGGGTGCAGTCGTGTCCACAATCGCTGAGAATGAAACAGGTAGTCGAATACTGCTCGTACCGGCAGCCTTCATGTCTTCCAGGTCTTTCTTGGTGTAACCGTTTGCGCTGGGCCAATTGCCATTCCAGTAAGCTTCCAGCCAGTTGCTGATATTTTGTCCTTTACCGAATGCGGCACACCTCTGCTGCGCTGGCGATTGGGCCACCAGCGAGGCAGATAGGAACAGCGGAACCAGTAGGAAAGCATATTTGCTGAACTTACTGTTGATGGAGAGGTATTTCATAGGTTGGAGCTAGTTTATTGCCGTGCTTTAGTCTACGTGTTTTTTGGTAACCGGATCCAGTTTTTCAATACTATCTATCACCGGGCGGTTTTGCGCATCCTGTATATAGTATACTTTTTCTATGTAGGGAGTTTTAGTCTTTCCATCGTTAGATACCGAAAACTTGATGGTTTGCCCTACTACCACAAAGCGTTTGAGCACCTTAAAGGCAACAACCGTGGAGGGCTTGGCATAAATGTATACATCCGGTAACTCGCCCCCTTGCATCACCCCGGTGGGTTTAATCTTGATGGCGTTTAGCCGCTTATACTGCGATTCCAGATACTCCCACGGAAAGGTAGAATCGCTTTTCATGTATCGATATTCAATATTCATGTGGCCGGGCTCCACGGCTACATTCTGGTTGTAGGTGTAAAAATAGCCCTTCGAAGTGTCGGTGCGCCCTTCGTATTTGCTCAGAAAATAATTGTCTAGCGACTGCTCAGGGTTGATCTCCTTCAGTTTATTGCAAATGTTTTTGGCTACGGAGTAGCCAATTTCATAGGCCTGCAATGAATCGAGATAGCGGGTATAGCGCGGGTCCTTGGTAGTAGCCAGAAACAAGGTATCCTGCGAGAAGCTTTCCTGAATAAAAACACAACACAATAGCAGCAAAAAGTATTTCATGGGTGCATTTAGCCGCGCTAAGTTAAGCAATTGAAAGTGCTGTAGCCATGGCGGCCTGCAAATAGAATACACAGCAGCCGGTGTATAAGCAAAAGCCCGGCAAAATGCCGGGCTTTTGAAGAGAGGAGGCGCTAGTTTTGTCTGCGCAAATCGTATTTCTCAATCTTGTTGTATAGGTGGCTTCGTTGAATGTCGAGCACTTCCGCTGTTTTAGAAACATTCCAGGCAAACTTTTTCAGTTTGTGTTCAATGAACAACTTTTCAATGTGTTCTTTAAAGTCCTGAAACTTGTCGTACTGCTCAAACAAATCGGTAGGCGTGTCCTTGGCTTGTGTATTGGTAACAAAGGTGCGTCACTTCTCCAATCCGTTATCTTCTGGTCCGATAGAATAACCAAACGCTCCATCACGTTTCTCAATTCGCGGATATTGCCCTGCCAGTTCATGGTGCGCAGTTCTTCAATGGCTTTGGGCGTCAGTATTTTTTTAGGCACACCATAGTCTTCGCAAATCTCTTTTACGAATTTTTCGGCTAATAACGGCACATCATCTGCGCGCTCGTTCAGCGAGGGAACGTGAACCAGGATAACACTTAAGCGGTGATACAAATCCACGCGAAATCTTCCTTCTTCTACTTCCTGCAATAAATCTTTATTGGTAGCAGCCACCACCCGCACATCTACCATAATGTCTTTATCACTGCCCACGCGGGTGATTCTGCTTTCCTGCAAAGCGCGCAGTACTTTGGCTTGTGCACTCAGGCTCATGTCGCCTATTTCATCCAGAAACAAGGTGCCACCGTTGGCCGATTCAAACTTACCGATGCGCTGTTTTATGGCGGAGGTAAAAGCTCCTTTCTCGTGCCCGAACAATTCGCTTTCAATTAAATCGGTAGGGATGGCCGCACAGTTGACTTCTACCAATGGTCCGCTCGCACGTTTGCTTCGTTCGTGTATCCATCGGGCCACCAATTCTTTTCCGGTTCCGTTTTCTCCGGTAATCAATACACGGGCTTCGGTGGGAGCCACCCGCTCAATGGTATCTTTAATTTTTTGAATAGCAGGACTCTCGCCAATCATCTCCCGCGTTTTGCCCACCTTGCGTTTCAATACTTTTGTTTCGGTAACCAGGTTCGCCTTCTCCAGTGCATTTCTCACGGTTACCAGCAAGCGGTTTAAATCAGGCGGCTTTTGAATAAAATCATACGCCCCTTTTTTGGTGGCCTCCACCGCATTCTCTACGGTGCCGTGCCCCGAAATCATAATGATGGGTGTGTCGCAATCGGTGGTTTTGATTTTTTCGAGCACTTCCATGCCATCCATTTTCGGCATCTTAATGTCGAGCAGGGCGCAGTCATAGTCGCCATCGGTCAACATCGCCAAAGCCTGAGCGCCATCGGATGCTTCATCTACTTTGTAGCTTTCGTATTCCAGTATCTCCCGCAGTGTTTTGCGGATACTTTTCTCATCATCGGCAATCAGGATATTGGCCATCGTGTTTGTTTTAAATGGGCGCTTTCTGTTTGCCAGCGCTCCATTGTTTTTTAAAAGAGTTCATGCAGCTTGCTACTGCCTCCGGTAGATTTAATAAAAAAAGACTGCTTGCCTGTAAGCCGGATTCTGTTCCCATCCAAAGACGGGCCCCTATCATTTATCTGCGATTTCGCTCACACGAAACCTGTAGCACTCAACCCCTCAGCGAACAATCGTGCGAGTAGCACTTCAGCGCTGATATACATGAGCTTTCAACCCGCAAGGTTTACCCGCCAGCGATGTTGCCACTGCTGACCGTAGTCTCTTACACTACATTTTCACCCTTACTCCGGATTGCTCCGTAGCGGTTATTTTCTGCGGCACTGTCTGTTTCTGCCTTACGGCAGAACCCACCCGTTAGGTGGTGCGGCACTCTGTGTTGTCCGGACTTTCCTCTCTTTATCATGTAAAGAACGATAGAGCAGCAAGCAGCTGTACCGCGAAAATAGAAGAATGCATTTGTGCATGAAGATTAGTTTCGCACCTGTGGAAAAGTATCTGATTCTATGATGAAGCCCTTGCAAAATGCGTATTCCATTTATCGTTGGAAAATAGCACAGTGGTTTGAATTGCGCTGGTGGAAACGTTACTTGAAAAAGAAAGACAAGGCGCAGTATCTGGACTGGAAGCGAAACTATTGGCAGCAGCTGTTGAAAATGGTAGCGGATGTTTTGGTCATTCATCCTGATTTGAAAGTGTGCGATTTAGGCTGTGGACCCGCAGGCATTTTTATTGCTTTACCCGATAACAGCATCACGGCTGTGGATCCGTTGTTGGAAGTCTATGAAAAACAAACCGGATTTTTTTTGCCGGCAGATTATCCCAATACCCGCTTTGTGTGCAACACGCTGGAAGAGTTTACGACCGCTACCCCTTTTGACCTTGTGTTTTGCATGAACTGCATTAACCATGTGCAGGATATGGAAAAGGGTTTTGAGCAACTGAAAGCAGTTTGTGCCGATGGTGGCACCCTTATTCTTTCTATTGATGCGCACAACTATTCTTTTTTTAAACATCTCTTCCGGTTTATACCCGGAGATGTATTGCATCCGCATCAATATGATTTAGCCGGATATCAAACCTTTTTAGAAAAGCAGGGGTTTAAAATTTTGAAAACAGAATTACTGAAGAAGGAGTTTTTCTTTGGGCATTGGGTGGTGGTAGCGAGTAAATAAACATCCCAACCGGTATAATCAACAGAGGTTTTTAACTCCTTATAAAAGCAGTTTTTGTCTATTCGTTCACCTTCCCATGAGGAACATGGCTAAGAACAGAATAACTCATGGCGGTGGAATCAATAAATTTCCAAAACACCATAATCCTTAGTGCTTAAAAAATGATTGATTTCAACTTTGTGCTTAGTCAATATTTCAGCAATGTATCTGGTGCTTTGGTTTCCGGTTCGCAGCAAGATGATTTTAGGTGGAAATCCTTTGCTTAACGAAAGAAGATAAAAATCATCATCGTTGGTAATAATGGAATAGTTGTTTTGGTGAGCATGATTCCAAATGGTGGTATCAGATGCGTTTTCCGCTAAGCCGGTATGAATAACGTGAGTGATTTCAGTAAACTCGTTTCTGAGCAGATCAACTAAACGCCACGACAAGTTTGCATCTATCAATAACTTCATAGTTAAGCGGCTGAAAGTTTAGTGTGCATTTCGCGGTGTGCTGCAAATGCCAGAGCAGCTCTAATGTGCTCTTCTTTAAGTGAAGGGAAATCTTCCAGAATTTCCTGTATTTGCATCCCTGATGCCAACCATTGAAGAATGTCAAGTACTGCTATCCGAGTACCTTTAATACAAGGTTTACCAAACCGTATTTCGGGGTTGATGGAGATGTATTGAAGAAATTCGTTCATGCCTTTCTGTTTTACAGCAAATATACTTCTTAAGCTACGGAATTAAAAAGCCCCTCTCTGTTACCAATACGGCTTTTATTTTATTGCCGGCATTTCAGTTTCCGAAGGGTGGTATGCAAGAGCCTATGAAGAAGAGAAATGAATCAAGCAGTAGTCACTGACGTTTTAAAAATAGTGCATATCAAAAAAGAATGGTTGTTCAATCACTTTCTTCTTGTGGCTGTTCGGTATTGATTATTTCTTCAAATAAACCGGCACCTCAAAGTTGAGGAAATACATAGGGTGAAACACCACCTGCCCCAAAGTGTTTACCTCCAGCGCAGGCATCGGCAACTTCACAATGTTTAAAATGCCGAGTATCATTTTACCGATGCGCGATTTTGTTTTTATGCGCGTGTAATCGGCATCCAGCGATATAAAGAAACTGCGGTAGCGCTTGAGGTCGGTGCGGTCGTGTGCCACTCCGTTTTTATCAATCCATTTATTCTCGAATCCACCATACATGTTACCTGCACCATATCCAAAAGCAATGTTTAACCAGCTTGGCTTTATTTTATGATTGAACGAATGAAGATTGAAAGAGAGCCACATGGTAACTCCATTATAGTCCTTCAGTATCCGCTCTCCAAACCCCTTTCCATATAGCTCGTTGGCGCGGTCGCGCAGCTCGCCCCGTGGGTAGTTGATGATATGAAAAGAATATTTGCAGGTGATGCGCTGTTCTTTCCAAAGTAGATATTGCGTAGTGGCTAAGGCGGCACCACCAAAGTTAAATACCAGGTCGCTCCAGCTGGCGCCATATTTGGGGCTCATGCCATCGGGTATTTCAATGGCAGATAAACTAACAAAGCCGAAGGCTCCTGCAATGAGGGCCGCAGGTGTATTCTTCATGCCGCTCCATCGCAGCATGTTGTAGCTCCAGGTTGTAATAAAGTAGGGCGCAAAGAAATGCCCAGTCTTGTCTATCTGATTCCACTCGCGGCTATCGTCAAACCAGCGGAAGCCTTCCAGTTTTTGTTTGCCATACCAGGCGGTGCCCACCCCCACCATAATAGCCGAGTAAGCCGCTGTGGCACCAACGGTGACCCCTATCAGTCTTTTTTTATGAATGCCGGGCGACCACTCCAGCGGATGCAGGCGCTTAGCTGCTTCCACTTTAAAAACAGGGGAAGTATCGGGCAGGATTACTTGTAGCTGCGTAGACGAGTCAGGTATAGCTGTAACCAAAGAGTCCTGCGCGCGCGTGCAGGCACAAAAAGAAAAGATAAATAACCACAGACAGTATACGCGCATACGGTAAAGATGCGCAAACTAGCCCACAAGTGTCGTTTTCACTTTATCCATAATCACCTGTACCCGCTCAGGCGAAGAGGCTTCTACATACACGCGCAGCAAAGGCTCGGTGCCGCTGGCGCGGATCATGCAGGTTTCTTCCCCTTCCAGATAAAACTTAAATCCGTCCAGGTCTTCCAGGCCGGAGACGGCTATACCGCCAAAGTCTTTATACACTCCGTTTTTGCAGTTGTCTATAATCTGTAGTTTCTGCTCTTCCTTTAAATGCAGGTCGAGGCGGTTGTAGGAGAATTTACCCACCACTTCATACACTTCATCAATCAGTTCATCGAGCGACTGACCATTCTTAATCAGGTGCTCAATAATCACCAGCCCGTCCCAGATGCCATCGCGCTCGGGTATGTGCCCCTTCACGGCAATGCCACCGCTTTCTTCGCCACCCACCAGCACATCTTCGTTCTGCATTATTTCGCAGATGTATTTAAACCCAATCTTGGTCACCTCGTAAGGGATGCCGTAGGCCTCGCACAGCTTTTTCCCTTTGTTGCTCACCGAAAAGGCAATCACCACTTTGCCGTTCATCTCTTTATACTTATGCAGAATGTGAATCAGCAGCAGAATAATATGATGCGCATCCACAAATCGTCCGCCCCGGTTATACAAACCAATGCGGTCGGCATCGCCATCGGTGGCCAGGGCCACATCCACATGCGGCATGCCCTGCATATAGGTTTCCAGTTCTTTCAGATTTTTGGAAATAGGCTCCGGGGCCTGTCCGTAAAACGAAGGATTATACTCGCAGTGCAGAAAATCGGCATGGGGCATAATGCGCGGGAAAATGCTCTGTCCTGCACCATACATGGCATCATACGCCACCACCACCTCGCTGCTGTCGTTCAGCTACCAGGTCAGACGATTGACTTACATGCTCAAAATACAAAGTCTCCAGGTCCACAAACTCCAGCAAACCCTTTGGCTTCCCATTCTTCGGGAGAAAGGTCTTCGGTTTCATACACATCGGGTATCAGATTTTCCACCTCGGTAATGTATTGCTGAATCAGTGGTCCGCCATGTTTTGATTTCAGTTTATAGCCGTTGTAAGAAGGCGGATTATGGCTGGCCGTGAGGATAATCCCCAGCTCGCAGCCGTAA
Source organism: Bacteroidota bacterium (assembly GCA_016715625.1). Taxonomy (GTDB): domain Bacteria; phylum Bacteroidota; class Bacteroidia; order Chitinophagales; family LD1; genus Bog-950. The sequence goes on along the minus strand of JADJZU010000035.1, from coordinate 357 downwards.
TGCTTGGCGCCCAGCGAAATCATGGGTGTGCTCACAAAATGCTTATCGTAATAGACCTTGATGCCCTGGCCACACAGCACATTGATGGCTGCGGCTGAAAACAAACTTCCGCCAAAGCGGCAATCGTAGCCGATGATAATGGTGGCATCTTTATTCTGTTGCTGTGCCCAATCGGCAGTGGCCCTGGCCACGCGCTTCACATTGCTCACGGTAAAATCTTTGGCAATAATGCCTCTCCAGCCGTCTGTTCCGAATTTTATCTTTTCCATACTTTAAAAATTAGCCGCCAAACATAAAAAAATGGCGGAGCCAAGCAGGATGGGAGGTGTTATTTAAAGTATAGAGAATGGTGATGGT
>JADJZU010000034.1 GCA_016715625.1 Bacteroidota bacterium | reverse complement strand
GATGAAACAGAGTAATTGATCTGCTAACCACAGCAGTTTCCGCAAGGATGTTGAAGGAACACTTACTGTCTCCAAAAGCCCCGCAGCCGCAGTGACTGTTCTGGTTATCGAGAACACCTTTCCATTTACATTGCGCCTCCGCTTCTTGGTGTGATGATACCAGAAAAAGTAGGACAAACAGTGAGTAAACAATTTTCTTCATAAATAAATTTTAGACACCAAAACAAAAACGTGAATATAACCCTCAACTTGAAAAAACATCACCTGACTAAATCGGATGATAGTTCAAGCCCAGATAAGGGGTTAATACCAAACACCATGCCCATATGCAAATAAATCTAAAAATGAACCCTATATCATTGATAAACAGATGTTTAAAAAAATGCAATTGGGTCTGTTTTTAGAAGAACTCAGGGCTGATTGAATAGAAACGAATACATCAGTTACCTACTATTGCACACACTTTTTCAGATAAAAAATATCAGATTAAAGCTTCATTGGCTTTTGATGCTGAAGAAATGGGGTTCTATGAGCGTTTTGAATTTTATTTCTAAGTTTATTGCATTGAAACAACTAACCCTCTGCATGCGCTATTTATCCATGTTATTTTTTGTGATCTTGCTCACTATTGCATCGTGCAGCAAAACCGAAGACATTACCATTAAAGACAATGTGCCGCCACCCGACAGCACAATTGATTCCACTACGATTGACATCTACATCAACAAATGCTACATCAATATTCTGGGCCGCGAGCCGGTGGGGAACGAAAAAACTACAGCCAAAGCGATATTGAATCAGCATAATTTTTCGGTGGCCGACCGTCAGCAATTTTTGCAGACCTTCTATAGCACCACAGAATATAAACGCAACCAGTACAATGTTACCCGCAACGATTATTTGCGCAACGTAGATTCCGTGGAAATTTATTATCAAAAATTCATCTTTGAGAACCTGATTACCCAGCCGCAGTATGCTCCGTTTTATGATTTGCTAAGCGGGGAAATAGCCCGATTGGAACTTTTACTAAGCATCAACAACGACATGGCTGCCGGCACGCTCGATTATAAAGGCATGCTGAAGCGATGCACCTTCAATTATTTCTATGACCAGATAAACATGGGGACCGAGAATTTTGTGGTGAGCACTTACCAGAACTTTTTGTTCCGCTACCCATCGGATGCAGAACTGGCAGCCGGCAAAACCATGGTGGACGGCAACACCGCAGTTGTGTTTCTGGAGTTGGGACAAACGAAGACCGATTACATCAATATTTTTTTTGACAGCAATGATTTTTACGAAGGGCAGGTTCGCTTAATGTTTAACCGTTTTCTTTTCAGAGAACCCAGCTCGGCAGAAACAGCCTTCTATGCCGACATTTACAAAACCACCGGTAACTATAACGATTTGCAATCGGCCGTTTTTTCGATGGACGAATATGCCGGAATCCAATAACCCCTAACAAAACCTCTACATGAAAAAGCTACCGATTCTTTTTGCTCTGGCCTGGCTGCTGCTATCGGGCTGCAACCGCGAAAAGCGCTATATCTATGAAGTGGAACAGCAAGAGTTGTATCAAAACGCTTCGGAGAAAAGGAACCTGAAATCCACTACGCAGTTTATCTCCATTGCTTACAATGATTTGTTCGGCAGCAGTATTACCACCGAAGAGCTCAATAAATTTGACATTACCCTGCAGGCCTTTGGCGACAAGGCCGTGCTGCAGGATATGATTGTAAAAAGCCTGATAAACAGAGGCGGGGTACAAATCGTGGACAACACCACCATGCGGGCAGATATTGCTGCGTTTTGCGAGAATACCTATCTGCGTTTTTTCAACCGAAAGCCTACAGAATTTGAAGCATGGAAACTAAAAGACCTGATAGAGAAGAACGCAGACATTACCCCCAAAATGGTGTATTACAGCCTGATGACCAGTGACGAATACCGATACTACTAAGCCATTCATTCTTTTTTTCCAGAACAGATAACCATAGAGCATGAAAAGAAAACAGTTTATAAAAAATGCAGCCGCGGTAACAGCCGGAAGCATTGTGATGCCTTACATTTTACCCAGCGGCAGATTGTTTGCCGCTTCGGGTGCGCGCAAAGCGAATCATGTGGTATTCTGCCTTTTTGCCGGTGGTGTGCGCAATCTGGAAAGCATGCAGAAAGCAGAAGGCAATATTATGCCCTATATGCTCAATGGCAATGAAAGCATTTCACCCGATATTGCAGCAGGCATGTCGGCCATACCCGGCCCATCGGGCACTCGGTTGCAGAACCTGGGCACTTTGTTTAAAGAGATGCGCTATGTGAGCGGCCCCACCGGCCACTACAATGGCCATACCACCGCCATTACCGGAAAATATTCCGATGAAGCCATCAAACTGAAAGAGCCACCCAAGTATCCCACCATTTTTGAATACTACCGCAAACACAATTCACCCTCCATGAGTGCGCTGAATGCCTGGTGGATTTCGGATTCGTTGGGGCCTTACCCGTTTTTAAACTACAGCAACTACGATGGCTATGGCGCGCTCTATGGTGCCAATTCCATTCAGCCGGGGTCCATCTTTTCTGCGAATGCGAATAGCGTGCTGGGCAATTCTTTGCCTTTGTCCAACACCGAGAAAGCCAAGTGCGACCTGATGCGCGATTTTATGAACGGGCAATTTAAAACGGGCACCCAGTTGCTTTCGCCCGGCATCCAAAACACTCCGGAAGATGCTGAACTGGTGCAAACGTTTATTCGGAACATGATGCAGGAAGTAGCGCAAGGGCTACACAACAATCCCTGGGGCATACCCATGAATGGCGATATGTACAACGTTTATTTCGGCACCAAAGTGATGCAACAATTTAAGCCCGAACTCATGGTGATTAATATGCAAGGGGTAGACATCGGACACTTTGAGTTTACCAGCTATGTGAACAACATGCGCAAGGCCGACTATGCACTCTATAAACTCTGGGAAGCCATCCAAAGCACCCCCGGCATGGCCAACGACACCGTGCTGATTGCCATACCCGAACACGGCCGAAATTTGCAACCGAATAGTGTGATTGATATTTATGGCCGCTATGCGCTCGACCATAACAACGATGAAATGAGCCGCAGAATTTTCGGGCTGATTGCCGGTCCGTCCAGTGTGGTGAAACAAGGACAGGTGTTCAGCAACGCGCAGGGCGAGAGTATAGACATCGTGCCCACCATCGCTAATATTCTGGGCTTTGATAATGACATACCGGCCGGTCTGCTCGAAGGACGGGTGCTCAACGAAGCATTCAACTAATTCATAAAACAACACCGGAGAATGAAAAATAAATTGAATTACAGCCTGCGTTTTTTTGTAGCTGTATCGGCATGTGCCTTTTTGCTGCTGAGCTACCAGAGTTGCAAGAAAGACGACAAACTGCCCGACAACCCCTACGACAGCATCAACCGCGATACGGTAACCTATGACATTCCCATCGACTCGCTCAACATTACCTATGTGCACAAGAAAGTGCTACAGGCAAAGTGCGCCTTGCCCGGTTGCCACGATGGAAATTTTGAGCCGGACTTTCGCAGTGTGCAGTCCTCTTTCTCCAACCTGGTGTATGCTCCGGTTTTGAAAAACAATGCCCTGAACGAGTTTACCTATCGGGTGATCCCTTACGACACCGCGCGCTCGGTTTTGTATGAGCGCATTACTAATTGTTGTTTTGTAAACAACAACGACCGCATGCCGCAGGACAACATTGGCCAGAAGCTGCCCGATGCAGATATAGAACTGGTAGCCAAATGGATTATGAGTGGCGCGCGCGACATCTTCGGCAACATTCCGCAGTTTCCCAACAGCCAGCCCACCATACAGGGTTATCTGGGGGTGAGCAGCGATTTTCAAACCGTGTATTCCAACACCCGGCTCGATTCTATCTACTACAATCCTTTTGTGTTACCCGCGAGCGTTAACTCCTTTTATATCGGAGTGGCCGTAGTGGATGACAGCACCCCCGTGAATCAACTGCAGTTTAATAAGTTGAAAATTTCCACGAATGCCGACAACTTTAACGGAGCCAATACTTACACGGCCACATTCCTGAGTGCAGGCGGTCAGTCGGCCTGGATAGCGAATGTGAATGCTTCGGCTTTGCCGCTGGGAGATACTTTGTTTATGCGCTATTTTGTGAATGATGGCGACCATGTGCCCAATACCGAGTTTCCGCGCAACGAGCTTCCTTTTGCATACAAGTCATACTGGAGTTTCATAAGACAATAACATGAAGAAGACCATCCCTTTCCTTGTTTATTCTTTTTCGCTGCTGCTGCTGACGGCTGTCAGCGGCTGCAAAAAAGAAGAGCTGCCCATCAGCGAAACACCCGCTATTAAGTTTCTTTCCATCTCTCCCAATCCTGCTGTGAAGTATCAGGATGAAGTGTCCATTGAAATTGAATATACCGATGGCGATGGCGACCTGGGTGAAAATACACCCGATGTCAAAAACCTGTTTGTGACCGATAGCCGAAACAATGTGGTGAGCGCGTTTCGTATCAATCAACTGGCTCCTACGGGTTCTTCCATTATCATCACCGGCACCTTGAAGATTACCTTAACTCCGCAAGGATTTGTAGATGATAACAACACCAGCGAAACCACTACCTTTTCTATTTATGTGACCGACCGGGCCGGACACCAAAGCAACACGGTGCAAACCGCTGCCCTCACCATTCAGGAATAAAAGGCATAGGCCTTAAAAAGAAAAGCCCCGCCATAACAGCGGGGCTTTTTTTATGCGATGCATCAGGGCTTATTTCGCTGCGGCAAACCGCTTGGCTACTTCGCTCCAGTTAATTACGTTATAGAAAGCTGAAAGATAATCCGGTCTGCGGTTTTGGTAGTGCAGGTAGTAAGCATGTTCCCACACATCAACTCCCAAAATTGGAGTGCCTTTTACTTCGGCAATATCCATTAAGGGATTATCCTGATTGGCGGTGGAGCATACTTTCAGTTTTCCTTCGCTCACTACTAACCAAGCCCAGCCGGAGCCAAAGCGGGTAGCACCTGCTTTAGAAAACTCTTCTTTGAATTTGTCGAATGAACCAAAGGCACCATTGATGGCATCGGCCAGGGCACCCGAAGGCGAGCCTTGCGACTCGGCATGAGGACCCATGATTTGCCAAAAGAAACTGTGGTTCCAGTGGCCTCCGCCATTGTTGCGCACAGCAGGCGACAGTTTAGAGATGTTGGCCAGAATTTCTTCGAGCGACTTACTCTCCCATTCGGTGCCGGCCACGGCCGCATTCAAATTGGTAACGTAAGCATTGTGATGTTTGCCATGGTGAATTTCCATGGTGCGGGCATCGATGTGCGGTTCCAGCGCATCGAACGCATAAGGCAGAGCCGGTAGTGTGAAAGCCATTGTGTTTGATTTTTATGTTAGGTGATTAAAATGCAATACTAAGCGCAGAGGCGGTTTACGGTTGCTTCTCTAATGTTTTTTTGATGGCCTCTTTTAAGAACGATGCAGACGATGGGTTGGCCCCCTCGTCTTTGGCGCGCAGAATAGCATAGTCGCAGGCTTTTTCTGCTTCCTTAAAATCTTCCAGTTTATATAACAGATAAGCGTAGGTAAGGTTGTAGGTGTATTTGTTGTCGTTGTTCACTGCCTCCTGTGCCCATTTGGCGGCTTTCTGCAATTGCGTGCGGTCGTTGATATTGAGGTAATAGGTCCAGGCTACATCGTTGAGCACGTCATATTTTTTGGCAGCATATTTTTTGATGTAGGCGCTGGCGTTTTTATCGTAGTTAATCCAGTCGTTCATCTTGCTGTAGTAAGTCATGCTGAGGGTGAGCACCTTTTCGGCAGCATCGGCTGCTTTGTTGGCTTTTATCATATCAATAGCCGCGTTGAACATAGCCGCATCGTTGGCTTTGGGGGCTTCGGCCACGGCCTTGGCAGCAATGGTATTTATCTTGGCATTGTAAACATCGGAGCCCATGAGGGTGCCGTAGCTCTCTTTGTTTTTTACGAGATAAGAGAGGCCGGGCGATTTAATGTCTTTGGTGAGGTTGAAAATGGTGCGGGTGTGCTTTGGCTCCTGCAAATCTTTTTCGGTCAGTTTATCGAGATATTCTTTAAAGAAAGGGTCGTAGTTATCGCCCGAGTTGCTGAGGGTATTCAGAAAGTCGGAGAGGAAGTTGACATCGCGGTTGCCTTCGTTGTATTGCTTGCGCATGCCGCTGAGGATGCCGGGGGTGGGGTCTACGGCTTTCTGGCCTTGTGCAATAAGCCCGGCTGCATCGGTGCCGCCCACCAGTTTGTGCACCACGTTGCCGGCTCCGTCTATCCACAGCAGGGTGGGGTAAGCGCGGATGCCAAAGCGGGCCGAAAGGTCGATGCCCTCGCCTTTTTCCATATCAAATTTGGTGTTGATGAATCGCTCGTTGAAATAGGCCCCTACGGCTGAATCGGGAAATACCTGTGCCGCCAGCCTTTTGCAGGGACCGCACCAGGTGGTGTAGCAGTCTATAAAGATGAGTTTGTTCTGCGACTTAGCCATGTCCAGCAGTTGCTGAAAGGTTTTGTCGTGCTCAAAATTGATACCATCGGCTGTGGCGGTGGCGGGGAATAGGGTAACAGAGAGTAAGAGGGCAATGGCAAAAAGGAATCGGTTCATAGCTGATTTATTTCGCTGCAAAGAGAATAAATTATGCCAATTGCCACCACCTGTGGCGGGGCTTAACGCAATTAAACATTCATCCGGCATTGGGGGGCGGCTGGCGATAGCTTATATAAACCCAACCCAGGCGGGTGACCGCCTGGGTCAATTTTAATCGGGAATCCCGCTTGGCCTACTGCTCTGCTTCGGGAGACTCCAGCGTGACTTAAGGGTTTTCAGGAGCGTGTGTTTACGATGCATAAGGGGGGGGATTATGGAACGCATATACGGAGTTGCGTCATAGGCAATGTTGGTGGTGTAACCCGAAAGGAGCTTTGCAAGGCTCTCGCTGTGCATATAGCTGACTAAAAACAGGGCTGCAAAACATTTTCTGCAAATTTTACCGCTCAAAAAATCAATTGCCTTACACAAAAAATGGATTGCAGCAGGTAAAACACCCTTTGAACCGAGCTAAATGTCCATTGCGTTATACAAACACCCTGTTGCAACTTCCTTATTAGCAGTAGCTACAGCCACATTAGCGGAAACTACAGCCGTATTAGCGGAAGCTACAGCCACATTAGCAGTAGCTACAGCCATATTAGCGGCAACAACTTCCCAATTAGCGGATGCTACGTCCAAATTAGCGGTAGCTACTGCCGTATTAGCAGTAGCTACTGCTTCATTAGCGGATGCGACTGCTTCAATAGCGGATGTGACTTCTTCAATAGCAGTAAATGGTAGTGCAGACCCTGCCGAATGGCGTTCAGTGTCTATACAGCACTACACAGCTGTCATTTTTTTTCGGGCAATTAGACTTTTGTGGCCATCAGTATTGCTACACACCCTGATTGTTCATGGCTCCTTGTCGGGCGGCTTCAGCCGCCTATAGACAGATAATCTTCCGCTTATCCTGCCCCCGCCTTTGGCTTTAGCCGAGGCAGGCCGAAGGAAAGCAGGCCTATGCCTTGCGTTCGCTGTGTTTTTTAAAGTAGGCGTAGATGGCTTCCTGGGCGCGCACCCGTTTGGTGCCGGTGGCGGTGCGGTGCATGTTTTTCTGTTCCCCGTTCAGGATGCGGGCTTTTACATTATCGCTCCACTGTATCTGCATCATGTCGAGCAGTTCGCGCTGTATTTTTTTGTCGTAAATGGGGCAGGTGGCCTCTATGCGGTGGTCGAGGTTGCGGGTCATCCAGTCGGCAGACGAAAAATAGTAGAGCGGGTCGCCATCGTTCTCAAAAATGAAAATGCGCGAATGCTCCAGATACTTATCTATAATGCTGATGGCCTCGATGTTGTCGCTGATGCCCGGCAGGCCCGGCACCAGGGCACAAATGCCGCGCACAATAATGTTGATTTTGACCCCGGCCTGTCCGGCTTCGTAGAGGTGGGTAATCATTTCTTCGTCCACCAGGCTGTTCATCTTTAAAAAGATGCGGGCGGGCTTGCCCTTGCGGGCGGTTTCGGCCTCGGCATCTATCAGCTTGAGCAGCCGCTTGCGGGTGCTCAGGGGCGACAGTATAAAATGCTTAAAGGCGTGCACCTTGTAGTTGCGCTCAAAAAACTCGAAGATGTGTTCCACCTCATTGGTGAGGCGGGGGTCGGCTGTCAGCAGCGCATCATCGGCATACACCTGCGAGGTGCTTTCGTTGTAGTTGCCGGTGGTAATGTTGGCATAGCGGACGGGCTTGCCGTTTTCCAGGCGGGTAATCAGGCACAGCTTGCTGTGCACCTTGAGGCCCGGCACGCCATAAATCACATGGATGCCTTCTTCCTGCAGTTTTTTGGCCCAGCGGATGTTGGCTTCTTCGTCAAAGCGGGCCTGCACCTCCACCACGGTGGTCACCTGCTTGCCGTTTTTGGCGGCATTGATGAGGGCGTTAATCACCTTGGAGTTGCGCGCCACACGGTACAGGGTCATCTTAATGCTCTTGACATCGGGGTCGATAGCGGCCTCGCGCAGCAGTTCTATAAAATGCGAAAACTGCTGATACGGATAATGCAGCATCACATCCTGCCTGCGCAGCACCGGAAAGTAGCTCTTGTTGATGGGCAAGAGCGGATGCACCAGCGGCACGTGCTTATCGTAGAGCAGGTCTGTGGCCCCCACCACCGGAAAGTTCATAAAGTCCTTAAAGTTATGATAGCGCCCACCGGGTATCAGATTGTTTAAATCATCGAGCTTCATTTTCGATTTCAGAAAATCGAGCAGGTCTTTGGCAATGTGGTTGTCATACACAAACCGCACCGGGTTGCCCTTTTGCCGGGCCTTCACCCCTTTCGATATCTTATCAATAAAACTCTGCGAAATATCGTTGTCGATATCCAGCTCGGCATCGCGGGTTACTTTGATGGTAAAGGCCTCAATCTTGCTGAACTGAAAAGTAGAAAACACCTCCGGCAGATTGTAGCGGATAATATCATCGAGCAGAATAATGTACTGCTGCTTGTTTTGAGAGGGAAGGGTGACAAACCGGGGGGTGGTTTCGGCCGGCACCTCCACCAGGGCATATTGTTTTTTGTGGCTGCCGGTGAGCTTGATGGCCAGGTAAATCACCTTATCGCGCAGGTAAGGGAACTGCTTTACCTGGTTGAGCATGATGGGCACCAGCGCGGGGCGCACGTGCTCGTCAAAATATTTATTGACAAAGGCGCCCTGCTGTTTACTCAGCTGGGTTTCGTTAATAATATGGATGCCGTTCTTTTTGAGGGCCTGCTGCACTTCGGTATAAATGGCATCAAAGAGCTTGCCCTGCCGCACCACTTCATCGTGCACTTCTTCCAGCACCTTGCGGGGCTTGCCCTGCAGCAGGGTATTGGCTTTTTTGCCCAGCTCGCTCAGGCGCTTGACGGTGGCCACGCGCACCCTGAAAAACTCATCCTGATTATTGGAGAATATTCCCAAAAAGCGCAGGCGCTCCAGCAAGGGCACCTGCGGGTCGGCTGCTTCCTGCAGCACCCGCTGGTTAAAGCTCAGCCAGCTGAGCTCGCGATTAATAAATGGATACTTTTTAGACATAAACAACCCGGAGCGGTGCGCGCAAAATAAATAAAGCCACCACATCCAAAAAGCAGCCCCCCACCCTTAAGGCAGGCTTAACAAATCGGCTTACATCCAAATGCCATTGGGCAGCCGATGCTTCACATGCCCGCGGCAATCGCGCTTTACGGTGCAGGCTGGCTGTGCCAGCAAACCGCACAGGGTCATCAGTAAGAGGAGGACACGCAGCCCTGTTTTCATGATTTTTTAACGTGGCAGGGCTTAGTCTATTGTCCTGGGTGTAAAAAAACCGCGCAGCTCCACCGGAGTGGTGCTGTAAAGGTCCCAATCGGTTGATTGTAACTGCAGCCACACCACGCCCGTGGTGGGCACATGGGCAATGGCCCGGGGCAGGAAATAATGTGCCAGAGCGGTAATAGAAGGATTGTGGCCAAAGAGCAGCAGCGTGTGCACGCTCGCTTCCACTTCGCGTATCACTTCCAGGTAATCCTCAGCCGAGGATTCGTAGAGCCGCGGCTCCAGCTGCAGGCGGTGATAGTCGTAGTGCAGGGTGTGGCAAAAATACTCGGCTGTTTGCCGGGTGCGTTTGGCGGGCGAACATAAAATCAAATCGGGCTGCACCTTCAGCGCTTTCAGTTTTTGGCTCATGCGTTGGGCATCCCCGGTGCGCTCGGTTTTGATGGGCCGCTCAAAATCGGCAAGGCCGGCATGCCCCCAGTCCGATTTAGTGTGGCGTATCAGCAGCAGATTTTTTTCCATGTGGCTAAGCTACCATTCTGTTTTTAAAAATCAGCTCCCTGCATGATTCAAACGCGTCTATATTTGCCGCGTATGTATCGTCCCCGTGTATTCAGGCAAATGCTGGCTGTGCTGCTGGCCACCATCGTGGTGGCGCTGGTGAGCGTGCGCGAAGTGCACTACCTGTTTACCGAACATGGCGGACAGCACGAGCATTGTCACAATCACCTGCATGCAGCCGATGCGCATTTTCATTGCGAGGTTTGCAAGGCCGACATCGCCTCCTTCACCGATGAGGTGCAGCCTCCGGCTTTTGTATCGAACCAATCGTACGTTTCGCTCTTGTGCTTGCCCCTTGTGCAGCACGTTTACACTGCACAGCAGCACGTTGCTTTTCTGCGCGGCCCTCCTTGTAAGGGGTAGCACACCTCTCCTCTTTTTGTTTCCTTTTGGTTGAATGGCAAGCGCCCCGGGCGTGTGCCGCTACATTTGTTTTTTATGGCTAAGTATCTGAGTATTGTTTTTGGGATGCTGCTGCACGCGGCAGGCTTTTCGCAGTCCTGCGAATGGACGCTGAAAGGCAGAATCACCGATGAAAATTCGGTGGAGGCGCTGGAGGGGGCCACAGTTACCCTGGTGCATTTGCAGCAGAGCACCGTCACCGATGAGCGGGGCCGGTTTGAGTTTCGGCAGTTATGTGCCGGTGCTTACCAGCTGGCGGTGTCGCACGTGGGTTGCGCTACCCTGGTGCTGCCAATCACCCTCACCCGCGATACCCTGCTCAAAATAAAACTCAACCATCAGGAGGCAGAGCTCAACGAAGTGCAGATTACCGCGGCCAGGCGCGAGAGCCACGCCACTCAAAGTGCCGTGACTATAAGTGCCGAAAAGCTAAGCGCGCTCCGCGGTTTGTCGCTGGGCGAAACGCTGGAAAAGGTGCCGGGGGTGTATGCACTGCGTACCGGAGCCACCATTTCCAAGCCCGTTATTCATGGGCTGTATGGCACCCGCATTGTCATTCTTAATAACGGAGTACGTTTAGAGAGCCAGCAATGGGGCAGCGAACACGCACCTGAGATAGACCCTTTTCTGGCGCAGCGCATCACCGTCATTAAGGGAGCCAACTCCCTGCGCTATGGCAGCGATGCCCTGGGTGGGGTTATTCTGGTGGAGCCTAACCCACTGCCCACGCGGCACGGGGTGGCGGGCGAATGGAACACAGCCCTGTTCAGCAACAATGCCGAGACCAATGTGTCGGCTACGGTGGAGGGTTGCCATCATCGGGTGTCCGCGCTCAGCTGGCGGGTGAACGGCACGTATAAGCGGGGAGGAAATTCGCGGGCGGCCGATTATTGGTTGCAGAACACCGGCCTGCAGGAGGGGAACTTTTCGGTGGCAGCGGGCTACAAAAAGCCGAGAGCCGGTGCCGAGGTATTTTATGCCCGCTTTGAAACGCGCCTGGGCATTTTGCGGGCTGCCCACTCCGGCAATCTCAACGACCTGCAACGCGCCATAGCCCGAACCCAACCCGCAGACGATGCCGCTTTCAGCTATGCCATCGCCAGGCCTTTTCAATCGGTGGTGCATCATCTGGCGAAGGTGCGGGCCTATGTGCAAACCAGGCAACTGGGCAGCTTGTCGCTCACGCTGGCTTTTCAGAATAATGTGCGCAAGGAGTATGACATAGCCGGAGCAGCCGTACAGGACAAAACCCGCCCTGGGTTTTACTTTCAAATTCAAACCCTGCAGCTGGATGCCGTGTGGGAGCACCGAGTGTCGGAGGTCCTGAGCGGGGCGGTGGGTTGGAGCGTGTCCACACAAACCAACAACTTTAAGTATGCCTACTTTATTCCCGACTTCCGCAATGTGGGCACCGGCCTTTTTGCGGTGGAGCGCTGGATAAAAGGAGATTGGGAAGTGGAGGCCGGCCTCCGGATGGATTACAAGTGGGGGCAATACTACGTGCGCACTACGTTGCAGCAATACGATACCATGCTGCACTTTTACGCCCCCAGCGGCAATCTGGGGTTCGAGCATCACGCACACCCCCACCTTACCTGGCGGATGAATGTGGGTTCGGCCTTTCGGGCACCGGCCCCCAACGAGCTCTTTGCTTTTGGGGTGCATCATGGTGCGGCCACTTTCGAAACCGGCAATCGCTACCTGAAACCCGAGCAAAGCCTGAACTGGACCGCCTCGCTGGATTACGACCTTCCCTTCCTCACCCTGCGGGCCGAGGTGTATACCAACTACGTCCTCCGGTTTATCAATCTGGTGCCGGTGCAGCCGGCCCGCCTCACCATTCGCGGGGCCTTTCCATCGTTTGAATACCGGCAGCAGAACGCCTGGCTCAGCGGTGCCGATATAGACCTGGCGCTCCACCCGCAAAAAGGACTCGATTTCTTCAACAAGACTTCGCTGCTCTTTGCCCGCAATACCGCCACCCGCGACTGGTTGGAGCAAATGCCGCCCATCCGTTTCGAGAACGGGGTTCGCTATACCGCCACCTTATCGAAACGGGTGAAAGAGGTGTTTGCCGGAGCCTCCATCCTGAATGTGCTCAAACAAACCTTTATGCCGCGCTCCACCAACGATTACGCTCCGCCTCCGCCCGCATATTGGCTGCTGAACCTGGAAGCCGGCCTTCGCTGGCAAAGCGATATACACAGCGTGTCGCTGAGCATCACGGTGGAGAATGCCGCCAACTTTCGCTACCGTGATTACCTAGACCGGTTTCGTTATTATGCCGATGCGCGTGGCATCCAGGGCGCGCTAAGGCTGCAGTGGAGCTTTTTTGCTCCAGAACATTAATGCCCATTCATTCTTTAAAAAATCATTTAAACCATTTACAACATGAAAAATACAACCTTCAACCGCCTCTCTGCAATCACCCTGCTGAGCTTGACTATTTTGCTGCATGCCTGCAAACCCGTTTGCGAAAGAAATCCCAACGACCCGGAATGTGCCGGTGAAAATGAACTGATTACCACGCTTCGGGTAACGTTCACCGACTCGGCCACCGGAACCGCTGCCGGCACTTTTCAATTTAAAGATGCCGATGGCGATGGCTTACCCGAACAGTTAGATACCCTTCGGCTCTCCGCCAACATCACCTACCTGGCAGAACTGAAGTTCCTCAACGAATCGGTGAGCCCCGCAGAGGATATAACTCCAAACATTGCAGCCGAAAGCAACGACCATTTGATTATTTTCAGCACACCAGCCAACAGTCTTACTTTCCGCATTACCGACTACGACAATAACACACCACCGCTGCCGCTCGGCTTGCAATCGTATTGGCGCAGCGCCTCTGCAGGCAGCAGCACGGTGCAGATTACCCTCCGGCACCAGCCGGGCATCAAAGACGGAACCCCCAACCCGGGCGACACGGATGTGGAGGTCACCTTCCCGGTGCAGATACAATAACAACATTTTTCGGCAGGCGGCTTAAAAACCGCCTGCCGAACAAATGATATCAATCATTTGGCGCTTCGGGCCGTTACATGTAACATTGCATTGCATTGAAAAACATACTCGCCCTTTTTCTGGCTTTCAGTTTTTTCGCACAGAGTTTTGTGCCGGTGGGGATGGTGGCTTATTACCACATCAATAAAAAATACATCGCTCAACAGTTGTGCGAAAACAAAAACAATCCGGCCAGCAACTGTCAGGGGCATTGCTACCTGAGCAAGCAATTGAAAAAAGCCGAAGAAGGTGAGCGCAAACAATCGTCCGGCATTATTAAAGAAAAAGAAGAGATAATAGCGGACGAGCACACGTTGTTACCGGCTACTTATTTCCCCGATTTCACAGTTTACCAATTTATACCCTATAGCGCTTCTCACATTCCGGCAGAAGCCTGCAACACGCTGCTGAAACCACCCGCAGCATAAGGGCCGCTTACCGCGGACGCATTCAGCCGTTAACGCCCTTTGGGGTTGCTGAACTCCTTTATTTAAAGACTAATTCTCAAACATGAGAGCATGGATGGCTGCACTGGTATTACTGGTGGTCAGCACACAATCTTACACGCAAAGCTGCTGCTGCACGGGAGCGGGCGCCAACTACAGCATACTGCCCAACTTAAACCGGCATGTGATAGGCTTGCGCTATTCGTATCGCAGTTTTTACAGCGAACAGCACAGCCTGAACCCGGAGCTGGATGGCCGCATTACTGAACAGCAAAGCCAAACGGTAGAGTTGTTCGGACGGTTCAATTTGACGCAGAGGCTGCAACTGTCGGTCTTTATGCCCTACAGTTTTTTACAGCAACAAACCGGGCCATCGCTCACCAATAACAACGGCTTGGGCGACCTCAGTTTTCTGCTTCAATATCAGTTGATCAACCCACTGCTGTGCACCGGTCAGGAAACCAAACATCAGCTGCGCCTGGGAGCCGGAACCAAACTGCCCAGTGGTGCTTTTGCGATGGATAAAAACAAGATGTTTATGACCAATCTGCAATTGGGCACCGGCAGCGTTGATTTTGTTTTTAATACCATTTACACCCTTCGATACAAGAGCCTTGGCTTCAATGCTTCGGGCACGTATCGTCTGAACACCGCTAACCCACAGCAATATCGCTTTGGCGATAGAACACAGGCCAGCGCAAATCTCTTTTACCTTTTTGAAGTAAAGGATGTTTCGCTGATGCCTTCTATAGGATGCAACTACGAATATCAATTCCAAAACCGATTAAACAGAAAAGTGCTGGCCTATACCGGTGGGCATTTTCTGAATACATCGGTCGGTATCGATATTTATTACAAAGCTTTCGCGTTCTCATCGGCCTTTACACCTGCGCTGATGAACCGGCTGAACTGGTATGGCGAAAACAAGAACAAATTCAATTTCGAAGCAGGTGTGTTCTATAATTTTTCAACCACAAAAAAATCAATCAAACAATGAAACAGTCTTTCTTATTCGCAGCCTTGTTGAGCGCTTTAACTATTATCTCCTCCTGCAAACCCGAAGACCATGATGCACTCACCGGCAAAGGTCCTGTGACCATTGATTTGGAAAACCGTGCGGGTTCAGCTCCATTTGCTTTCGGCACCAATTATGTAACTGCAGGCGGAGACACCGTCAATTTCTCTACGTTTAAGTATTATGTCAGCAATTTTGTATTGGTGAAAGATGATGGCAGTGAGTATGTAGTACCACAAGCCGGCACCTATCATTTGGTAGATGCAGCGGTATCAGGCAGCAACTCCATTACCCTGGCTGACATCCCTGCCGGCAAATACACCGGTATCAAATACATTATTGGTGTAGACAGCCTGCGCAGCACCACGGATGTGTCGCAGCGTACCGGAGATTTGGACCCTGCCGGTGTAGGAGCTGACATGTATTGGAGCTGGAATAGCGGATACATTTTCTATAAAATAGAGGGCACCTCTCCGCAGTCAACCGAAGTAGGTAATGTGTTTATGTATCACATCGGTGGATACGGTGGTTATTCTTCCCCTATGACCAATAACATCCGCAATGTGTCTATCACATCAGCTGAAGCAATGGAAGTGGGCGAAGGACATAGCCCGGAAGCACACATTTATGCCGATGTATTGCAGGCATTCACCTCGCCAATGAACTATAGCATTGCCTCAGGCGCAGTGATACACATGCCGGCTATGGGCGCTATGATTGCCGATAACTATGCCGATATGTTTACCCTCGATCACGTGCACAACGAGCATTAATAATTTATAGAATCCGGAGCCGATGTCGCTGGCCGACATCGGCTCATTTTTAAAACATCTGGTTTATGAAAAAGAGATGGCAGTTTATACTCGCACTAATGGTGTTGGTAGCCGGTTGCAATAAAGAGAATACCAAAGAGGATGTTTCGTTTTATCAGCCCTCCAACTTTCCGGCACCTAAGTATAATTTCAACAACAACCCCGTAACTACAGCCGGTTTTGAACTGGGCCGGAAGTTGTTTTACGACCCCATTTTATCGCGCGATAACTCCACAAGCTGCGGCAGTTGCCACATCTCTTTCTCCTCGTTTACGCATCATGGGCATGCCGTCAGCCACGGCATTGACAATTTGCTGGGCAAGCGAAACTCACCACCGGTAATGAATGTAGCATGGAGCGATGAGTTTATGTGGGATGGCGGTATTAATCAATTGGATTTATTGCCCATTGCCCCCATCGAAAACCCTGTGGAAATGGATTTGGAGTTTGCCCAGGCTGTGCAGAAAGTAAAAACCAGCAGTGCGTATCCTAAATTATTTAAAGCTGCATTTGGCACCGAAGACATTACCAGTGCCAGAATGTTACAGGCCATGAGTCAGTTTATGAATTGCCTGGTAAGCGCCAATAGCCGCTACGACAAATGGAAGAGAAATGAAGGCGGTAGCTTATCAGCGGATGAACTGGAAGGATATAATTTGTTTCAGGCAAAATGCAGCAGCTGTCACAGCACCGACCTGTTTACCGATTACAAGTTTCATAACAATGGTATCAAAGACAACTTTAGCATAGACAGCGGGCGCGCACATATATCACAACAGGCTGCAGATGTAGGAAAGTTCAAGACCCCCAGCCTCCGCAATCTCGAAAAAACAAAGCCCTATATGCACGATGGTAGTTTTCAAACCCTGGAGCAGGTTTTGGAGCACTATAACAGCGGAGTGAAAGTTTCAGCCACCCTAGACACACTATTAAACAAAAATGGCGTTGTAGGTATTCCGCTGTCGGCTAACGAACAGCAAAAAATAATTCTGTTTCTAAAAACCCTGACAGATGATACTTTTATCACCGACCGAAGATTTGCCGAACAATAAAATACTACTATGAAAACTACATTTCTCACCGCACTTACTTTGTGCACTGCCTTATGGACCATTTCTTCCTGCAACAAAAACAAGAATGAGGAAGACATTAAAATTGAGATTCTATCTCCGGCAGACGGAGCCGTTTTTAACTCCGGAGATACGCTGGCTTTAAAAGTAACTGCTTCCGACAATGATGACCTGCACGAAATGAAACTGGAAATCAGACAAGGGGCAAATATTGCACTGGGGCTCTATCCGTATGTGCATGCCATCAAGACCTACACGATAGATACGTTGATTGTGATACCACCGGTGTCCGGCACGCAGGTATATTCGCTGGAAGCAGCGGCTGAAGATCATGAAAGCCACACAGCCGAAGACATTATCAGCATTACGGTGAATCCGTAATTAACCGACCGTAACTTTATACATCTTGTCGTAATCAAGATATTGCTGCGCCAGTTGCAGCAACTCCTCTGCGGTTACCTCGCGGATAGTGCGCAGTAATTGATGGATGTAATCGGGCGTTTGGTTATAGAGCAACAAGCCCTTGAAGGTCTCGGAATATTTAATGGGGCCGTCCACACTCCGCAAAATTCTGCCGCTCATATAGTTCTTCACCACTTGCAGTTCTTCCTCCTCTATCAATTCGGTGCGCAGCAGTTGAATTTCCTTTTCTATTTCGGTGAGCGTAGCCTCTTTCACATCTTTGCCTACTTCGCTCGATATCTCCATAAAGCCGGCATGCGGATAAGAAACAAAGGAGGAATGAATACCATAGGTGTAGCCCTTTTCTTCGCGGATGTTGCTCATCAGTCGCGAACCGAAATATCCACCAAACACCGTGTTCAATACCGAGAGCTTTAAGAAATCGGGATGATGTTTATTAATAGCATGGTTGCCCAGAATGATAGCCGTTTGCACCGAGTCGGCTTTCTCGATATGATGAACCAGTTCAGCAGCAGGCGAGACCGCGTGCGATAGAGTAACATCGGCTGCGGGGCCCTTAAATGCTGCGCTGCCAAATAACAGATTCAGTTGTTTCAACAGAGCATCGTCAAACTTTCCCGACACCAGAATGGTGAGGTTACTGGCGTTATACTGATGCTCATAAAACGCCTTTAAATCCGGTAAAGTTAACTGGTCAAAATCAGCAAACTCGGTTACGCGTCCATATGGATGCACGGGTCCAAACAATGCCTGCACAAACTGTCGGTTGGCCACGAACTCGTTCTTCTTTAAATCAACGAGTAAGCGTTGCTTGCGGTTGCTGAGGATGGTAGCCAGTTCATTTTCCGGAAACGTGGATTCTGTAAATACTTCAAACAAAAGAGGTAACAAATGCTCGGTTTGCTTGGTCAATGAATACAGCGTAGCGCCTCCGGTTTCAAAACCCGCTCCATAATGAATATTGGCCCCGTAATAGTCAAACGTATCGGCTAATTGACGGGCCGTGTGGCGCGTAGTGCCTTCGCGGAGCATACGGTTGGTGTAATCGGCCACTAAGTTTTTTTCTTCATACCATTTACCGGCTTTGAAAATCAACTCCACCTTTACTACGTCCTGCTCTCCGGCATTGATGCCATACACCGGCACTCCGTTATCTAAAGTGATGCTCTCCACTTTGGGTAGAGACACATGATCTATCGCTTGTATGTCCGGGGCTATTGTTCTATTCATGGAATTATTCGTTAATGATTTTTGAAAAGGAGGCCATTAGTTTTTAGCAGCAGCGAAATAGTGAAGCGTATTACATACTTCCGGTCTGAAAATTTCGGATGCCACACGCTGCATTTGGGGTGCAGTGACCGCGCGGTATTTATCCAATTCTTCATTGGCCCAGCCAGCATGACCCAGCATTTCAAAAAAAGCCAGGTTCATGGCGCGGTTCAGTATGTTCACTTCGCCAAACAGCAGATAACTCTCTATTTTATTCTTCACTTTAGTAAGCTCTGTTTCGTCAATGGCCACCTGCACCATGTTTTGCAACACGGCTTCAATGGCATCGCTCGCCTGCTGCATGGACACCTGCTCTTGCAGTTTTCCTTCTATCATAAACAGACCTTCGTCTATGCTCTCGGTCATATAAGCGCTGACGCTGCTGAATAGTTTTTGCTCTTTTACCAGTTCATTATACAAGCGCGAAGAATCACCAGTGCTCAAAATATCGCGGAGCAAATCGGCCGCATGATAATCGGCATGATTGCGCGCGCACATCTTGTAAGCCTTGTAAATCGCATTCACCGGCACATCGGCTGTTACCTCCAGCAATCGGGGAACTGTCTGCGGGGCTTCCTGTGGTATGTTTCTCACAATCGGTTCTCCGGAGGGTATTTCGCCAAACCATTTTTCGGCCAGGGCAAACACCTCCCCGGCTTTTACATGTCCGGCTACCACCAGCACCGCATTATTGGGCCGGTAATATTTATAGAAAAACTGCTTGGCACTCTCCATCTGCACTTGCTCGATGTGGTCCAGCGTTAAGCCAATCACCGGCCAGCGATACGGGTGTGTGGTGTAGGCCAGGGCCGTTAATTTGTGCCACACATCGCCATACGGTTGATTGATGTAATGCTCTTTAAACTCTTCCATCACCACATTCTTTTGCGTATTCAGGCTTTCTTCATCAAAGGCCAGCGAAAGCATGCGGTCGCTCTCCAACCAGAAAGCTGTTTCCAGATTATTGGCCGGCAGAATGTCGTAGTAATTGGTAATGTCGGTGGACGTGAATGCATTGTTTTCGCCTCCGGCATTTTGCAAAGGCGTGTCAAACTCCGGAACATGCACCGAACCTTCAAACATGAAATGTTCAAACAAATGCGCAAAGCCGGTTTGCGTTTCCTCTTCATCGCGCGAGCCTACTTTATACAGCACGTTGACAACCGCCATACTGGTGGCGTGGTCTTCATGCACAATCACTTTGAGCCCATTGGCCAGTGTTTTTTCTTCAAATTTTATCATAGCAAAAATTGGGAGGGCAAAAGTATGTTTTAAGTTCACAGTCAATAACCGGAACACCTCCGGGGAATTGATATTTTCAGCACGATAAAATGGTGAAATGAAACAGATAGCAACAATAGGCGTAGCCGGTGCGGGTGCCATGGGACTGGGCATAGCGCAGGTTTTTGCGCAGCATCAGTTTAAGGTGCTGCTTTTTGACGTGCAAGCACAACAAATCGAAAAAGCGCAACAACAAATAACGCACAACCTGAGTGCTGCGGTGGCAAAAGGAAAGATGACCGAAGCGGAAAAAACAAATGCCTTATCACTCGTGCAATATACCACCGATGTGCAGGCACTGCGGGCCGATTTAGTGGTGGAAGCCATCGTAGAAAAAATAGAAGTGAAGCGCGAGTTATTTCAAACTCTGGCGGCTATCAATGCCCCCGATACGCTGCTCACAAGCAACACCTCCTCCATTCCCATCACCCGCATAGCACAGGGTATTCCACACCCGCAGCGAATAGCCGGCCTGCACTTTTTTAATCCCGCTCACTTAATGAAGCTGGTGGAAATTATTGCCGCTGCCGACACCGACCCGGAGGTGATAAAAACCCTGGAGCAACTGGTGGGCCGCATTGGCAAAACAGCAGTCGTGTGCAAAGACTCTCCGGGCTTTATCGTAAACCGTGTTCATGCTCACCCAAGCCGGACAGCAACCATTGAACGCCAACTGGAGCGGCCCCTGGTTCCCGCTCATTGCAGTGGCTGTGGCTTCGTGCGGATTCAGTCTTATCCTGAGCAAAATGTTTTTTGAAAAATTCCTGGAATCCTATCGCGGAAAATATCCGCTGAGCCATAAGCTCACCGGCTATCGCGTAGCGTATCTGGCCCGGCTGGCTATGCTGGAGTTTGCGGCTCTGTTTTGTTTAATCGTCACCTTTTTGTCGGGCAGCCTTCTTACCATTGTGCTGGCTGCGGGCATGTCGGTGATACTGGCGTTGCAGCGCCCCTCTGTGGCCTCCATTACCGAAGCGTTGCAACTCAGCCGCGAGGAAGCAGCACAAATCACTTAAGATGGACGCCACCTTCATTACCACCGTTATCATGCCTTTTGCGCTGGGGATTATTATGCTGGGCCTGGGCCTGAGCCTGACGGTTGCCGACTTTCAGCGAGTAGTGGAATATCCCAAAGCGGTGTTTATTGGTCTTTTCTGCCAGATGATTTTGTTGCCGGCTGTGTGTTTTGGCATTGCCATCGCAGCCGGATTACCTCCGGTGCTGGCCGTGGGACTCATGCTGCTGTCGGCTTCGCCCGGTGGTGCCATGGCCAATCTCTATTCGCATTTGGCCAAAGGCGATGTAGCCCTGAATGTAACGCTCACTGCCTTCAACAGTCTGCTCACCATTTTTACCATCCCGCTTATTGTCAATTTTTCGTTAGGCTACTTTATGGATTCGGGGCAATACATTCCGCTGCAGTTTCGCAAAGTGGTAGAGGTGTTTATGATTGTACTGATACCCGTCAGCATTGGCATGCTGCTCCATCGCTTTGCTCCGGCCTTTGCCCGCAAAATGGAAAAGCCTGTAAAAATTGCTTCGGTGATTATTCTGGCTTCCATCATTATAGCCGCCACGCTCAAGGAGCGCGCAAATGTGGGCACTTACTTTGCACAAGTAGGGGTGGCTGCGCTTGCGTTCAATATCGTTAGCATGCTCACCGGTTTCTTTTTCCCGGCCTTGTTTCGGCTACCCGTAAAGCAAAGAATTTCCATTGCCATGGAAATTGGAATCCACAACGGCACACTCGCCATATACATTGCTGTGAATGCCCTGCAAAACTCCGGCATGGCCATGCCCGCTGCTATTTATAGCCTGATGATGTTTTTTACGGCTGCCGCATTTGGTTTTTGGGTAAACAGGTTAAAAGCTCAATAATTTTTTTTCTTTTGCAGTCCTCTGAAAAGAGAGCCTGGTGCAACTGTTGTTGCACTCATTGTCTAAAAAGCCCAGGTGGCGAAACTGGTAGACGCGCTCGTTTCAGGTGCGAGAGCCGCAAGGTGTGGGGGTTCGAGTCCCTTCCTGGGCACTTTTTTAGCTAACCGCTTTTGCGGTTAGCTATTTTTTTTGGCACTCACTCAACTCCTACCATTCGTCTTTATTTAGCTACATAAACACGCTTGCACACAAGTGGATTGTGCGCATTAACCTGCGCACCATACATAATTGACGGAACAATAACTGCCCCTACATATCGGCTTCATCCTGCTCCTGCTTATTTGCTAAAACAAAATGCTATGCAAAAACGCGCATTGAAAGTAGCAGTGATTAGCGATGTTCATCTGGGCACTTATGGTTGCCACGCTGAAGAACTGAACACTTATCTCAAAAGCATTGACCCCGAAGTGCTCATCATCAACGGTGACTTTATAGATATCTGGCAGCTATCCAAATTTTACTTCCCCGACTCGCATTGGCGCGTGATACAACGAGTCATTAAAATGATGATGAACGGCACTAAGGTGTATTACCTCACAGGCAATCATGATGAAATGCTCCGTAAATTCAGTGGCTTCCGCTTAGACAATTTTTACCTGGAAGACAAACTCATACTGGAAATCAACGGGCAAAAAATGTGGTTCTTTCATGGAGATGTATTTGATGTAACCATGAAGCACAGCAAGTGGTTAGCCAAAATAGGGGAGTAGGTTACGACCTGCTCATCCTCATCAACCGGTTTGTGAATTTAATGCTGCAAAAAATGGGGCGTGAAAAGATATCGATATCCAAGCGAGTGAAGGATAGCGTGAAAGCAGCCATTAAACATATCAGTAACTTTGAACAAACTGCTGCTGACATCGCCATCACTAACTCCTACTCGCATGTGGTGTGCGGCCATATTCACGAACCTGTCATTAGAAATTATCAAAGCCACGATGGCGAAGTTACCTACCTCAACTCAGGAGACTGGATTGAGAATCTCACCGCATTAGAATATGAACAAGACTGGAAGTTGGTGCATTACAAAAACCTGCTGCTAAGTCATAAAGAGGAAGAAGAAACGATTATTAAAAACATGTCGCCCGATATTGTAGCCATGCATCTGGAGCTGGAGCAACACCTGTCGCTTAATGTAAGATCTGCACGCTTAAAACACACCGCTTGATTAACGCTCCAGGTTATAACTACCACACCTCGTCTGCTAAAAGCATTGCCTTGCACAGCATCCGTACAATAACCTACCCTTCCATTTCGTTTCACCAAAAACAAACAACATGAAAATTCTGTTTGGAATTCAGGCTACAGGAAATGGCCACATCAGCCGTTCCACCGAAATTTACAAACTGCTGAAAGAGCATCCGGATGTACAGCAACTCGATGTGCTTATCAGCGGGGGCAAAGCGCAGATGAGTTTGCCTTTTGAAGTAAACTACGAATACAAAGGCCTCAGTTTTTACTACGGCAAAAAGGGTAAAATATCGATTCTTAAATCCATTGGCAAAGCCAACTTTCTGTCTGTGGCCGTTGGGCTTTGGAATGTGCCCTTTAAAGAATATGATTTAATCATTTCCGATTTTGAGCCAATCAGTCTGTGGGGAGCTAAGATAGCGGGCGTAAAATCGGTGGGTATCGGCAACATGTATTCCGTGACATCTAAAAAACTACGGAGAGTGAAGGGCAACCGCACCACCAAGTTTTTTGCCAACGTTATGTGCCCTGCCAACAACAAGATAGGCATGCACTTTCAAAAGTTTGACGACTTCATCTACTACCCGGTCATCCGAGCCGAAATAAGAAATGCGCTGGTGGGGCATGGTGACCATACTTTGGTTTATTTAAACTCTTACAGCGATGCAGAGTTGTTGCAGTTTTTCGGCAATCCAAATTTCAGCCATAAACGTTTCGTTATCTACTCAAAAACGGCTGCTTCTATTCAGCAGGTAGGCAACTGTACCGTAAAGCCATTAAACAACGAATCGTTTGTAAAAGATCTGGCCAACTGTTCATCGGTAATAACAGCAGCAGGATTTCAAACAGTGAGCGAATCGCTCTATCTGGGCAAGAAGCTGTTTGTGATTCCAATTAAGAAACAGAGTGAGCAAATCAGCAATGCCCGCGAACTGGCCGCTATGGGAGTGCGAACATCCGACAAGCTGGATGCCGAGGAAATACTTTTCTGGCTCGAATACGAAAAGGCCGTTCAAATCCGATTTGACGATGACCTTCCCCTGATTATTAACGCCATCCTGAATGCACCGGTGGAGGGTCGCAGAAAAGCGGCATAAGCTTTCTTTTACTTCTTTGCACCTATGAAGCGGTTATTCATTTATGTATTGTTATTGCGGACACTGCAAGCATGGTCGCAAGATGCTAATCCCTGTTTTGAGTATAGAGGTATGCATCTGGATGTTGCCAGACATTTCTTTGATAAAGAAGTAATACTGCGCTATATCGACACAATGTCACAACACCACATCAACTATTTTCATTGGCACCTAACCGATGATCAGGGCTGGAGAATTGAAATCAAGCAATATCCGTTGCTAACGGAAACAGGTGCCTGGCGCACAGAAAAAAACGGAACCCGTTATGGAGGCTTTTATACCCAGCAGGAGGTGAAAGAAATTGTGCAGTATGCTGCGCAAAAAAACATCACCATAGTGCCGGAGATTGATTTACCCGGCCACTCTTCTGCGGCTATAGCTTCTTATCCTTTTCTCAGTTGCACTAAAGGCGAAAAGACCGTACCCAATAGCTGGGGTATTTTTCGAGACATCCTTTGCCCGAGGGATTCCACCTTTACGTTTTTATATGCCGTAATGGATGAAGTGTGTGCCTTGTTCCCTTCGCCCTACATCCACATCGGAGGCGATGAAGTGCCTAAATCGGCCTGGAAACAAAGTAAGGATGTAAGTGCGTTGATGCAGAAAGAAAAACTGAATAGCTACGAGAGCGTACAACATTACATCATGAGCCGGATAGAATCATATCTCCAAACAAAAGGAAGAAGATGTATCATGTGGGGCGAAGCGCTGCGGGGTGGCGTGAGCGACAGCACCATCATCATGAGCTGGCGTGGCAGAGGAGCGGGCATCCAGGCTGCCAGAAAAGGTCTTCAGGTGATCATGGCTCCGCGCTTTACGTGCTATTTTGATTATCCGGCAACCATACAAGATAAAAAACCGGCCTGGTGGATGACCTACACGCCCATTAAAAAAGTGGAGCGCTTCAACCCACGCTGTCGGGTACTAAATGCACAGCAAAACCAAAACATTCTTGGTGGTGAGGCCACGCTCTGGACAGAATACGTGAACACTGAACAACAACTTTGGCACCAACTATTGCCCCGATTGGAAGCTCTCGGCAAGGCACTTTGTAAGCAGTAAGCTCCTATTCTATGACGAAGTCGGCACCTACTGCACAATGGTCGCTTGGATAGAAAGTGCCATCATTTTCGTTATGCAAAGTATAGCGGGTGCACTTGAAGTGTCTGGAATAAAAAATGTAATCAATACGGCTGCAGTTATTGTTCGTTACTTCAAAGCCGCAGGCTGTAAAATCGGGAGCAGGTGGAGTGTAGGCATCGCGCAGCGTAGCCGTAGCGGAAGGAGCCAGCATGGTGCGGTAGCCTTCGCTGACTGGCGTAAAATTAAAATCGCCTATGACCACCACCGGCATATTGCCGGCTAAGGAATCCATCGTATATCGCAGCAATTCGGCACTCTTGATGCGCGCCTGCTTGCCTTTATGGTCAAAGTGTGTGTTGAATACAAAGAACACCTGTCCGGTGTTTCGCTCTTTTAGTTGCAGCCAAGTGCAAATGCGGGTGATGGCCGCATCCCAACCGATACTGCCGGGTTTCTTTGGTGTTTGGCTCAGCCAAAAGTTGCCACCATCCAGCTTTTCGAACTGGCCGGTGCGATAAAAAACAGCACTGTGCTCTCCGGCATGTTTGCCATTATTTCTTCCCACTCCAAAGGCTGAATAGTCCTGCAAGGATTGCTTCAGAAACTGGAGCTGGTCTTTTAAAACTTCCTGAGTGCCTACTATGTCGGGATTAGCTTGCTGAATGAGATGAATTAATCTGTGTTTTCTATGCTCCCAATTATTTACCCCATCATCGGCACGGCTGTTGCGAATATTATAAGTCATCACCTTCCACTGTGCCTGTCCCGAAAAGGCTATTGCCACGAAAAAAAACAAGACATTATACCGCATGGCTATTCTTGTTTTGAAGCAAGTGATGTGTCATCATTTCTTTCAGGATGGTTAAATCTATCAGTGGTATCTGTTCGTGTTTAGCTTCTTCATCCCAGGTGCGCATTTTAATGATGAGGTTTTTGAGTGGCTTCGTTTCAAAAGCAGCCACCTCCGCTGCATTCATAGGCCCGCCCTGATGTTGCAAAGTCATTTTGCTGGCATGGGATAGTTGCTCATAGTAGCGCTTGTTTACTGCACACAGATAGCGCTTGGCTTCTACATGCGAGCGCACTAAGTCCGCCAGTGGTGTACTGAAGCCGTGCTGTAAGAGATAATCGGCCCCCATGGCTTCATGATCTTTTATTCCAAACTCATCCATGGTTTCGGCTTCGGGAGCATCGTCCAGCAAATGACCAATGTCATGGAGGAAAGCTGCGATTATAACTTCCTCTGTTTGTTCGTCCTGTATGGCCAACTGGGCCGTTTGGGAGGCATGCTCCAACTGTGTCACCTTTTCGCCACTATAGTTGGCACCGCCTTTTTGCTCATACAGCGCTACGACTGCACGTGATATAGCCCGGGCACTTTGTAGATTCATGCCTGTAAATCTATTTCAATTCCACTTTTCGGGTCAGTAATTGCTCTCCAATTTTTATCTGCAATACATACATGCCTTTCGGTTGGCCGCTTACATCTAAGGTTATCTTGTTAGTGGAACTGCATTCGTTGTGCTGCGCCACTACCTTGCCGCTCACATCGAGCATGGTGGCTGTTACATGGTCGTTGGTTGGGTTTTCGAACCAGGCAGTAACAATGCCGGTGGTTGGATTTGGAAACACCTTTATGTTATTGCGCTCCATATCTTTGTCGACTCCGCTAAACTGGCTCAACCAGCTTTTGCCATCGAGGCCCACCCAAAAAGGATAAGTCTCGGGGTTGATCCCTGTTTCATAAATTAAATGATGCAAAGCAGTTACAGCAATATCTGCCTGAACCGGTGATTGCTTCAGTTTTGCCTGGTCTACTCCACTTTGATTAAAGATGCCGGTGCCCAGCAAATTGTAGGTGCCCGGGTCGGGTCCGGTTATTTGTTGCTTGGCAACTGCACTTCCGCTACCTATCCACCAGATGTGGCGCTCTTCATAAGTGATTCCGCCATGTCCGGTGCCAATGCCACCGTGGTCGGTGATGACGAGTATCAACCAGTTTTCATTGGCATAGTTCGGGCGGGCATACAGTGCATTCAATACAGTGCCAACATGTACATCTACGTTTTCGAGTGCCTGCATGTAAGATGGATTTTGTGGCG
Organism: Bacteroidota bacterium; assembly: GCA_016715625.1. Lineage (GTDB taxonomy): Bacteria > Bacteroidota > Bacteroidia > Chitinophagales > LD1 > Bog-950. The sequence goes on along the minus strand of JADJZU010000034.1, from coordinate 1,716 downwards.
AAAAGCCAGAGGAGTGTCCGGCCAGGTCCACGGCATCAAAGTATACAAACATACAATCGAGCGAGGTGTCTGCCAATTGAGAGGAAGCCACCGCTGCTGTGGCGGCACCATCGCCATCGGGGGTTTTTAATTTTAAATCCCAGCCATCGTTGTAAACGTTATCACTCATAGGTGCCCACTCTACCACCTGCACGCATCTTAAATTGGGCAACAACTGTTTTGCCAAGGTGGGGAAGTAAGGATAATCGGTGTAATTGCTACCCGTGTATGCGTTGGAGCTCCCCCATGTTTGTTCCACCAAACGCCTGTCATGATAGTGCTCCACGATGGGCCCGATACAGTAATACCACAATGCCAGGCATCGTATGTATAAAGTCCGTTGGCAATTAATGCGTCCAGATTAGGGACGTTGGCTTGTTGAAGCGCATCGCTTCGGGTTCCGTCTATGCCTATAATTAAGACTTTGCGGTCTTGGGTGGCTTGGAGGGTGAGTGTAAAAAAGGTGAGCAGGATAAAAGAGTAAAATTTTGTTTGCATCGTTTTTAGTTAAGCGGCAATTATCTGCCGTGGATGAGTAATGTAGGTTAAAGTGCCGTTATGAAATATTAAAGAAATAAGAGTGCATTACATTTCGTATTTAAAACCAATCTGGCCGCGCTGACGATAAAACTCTGTGCGCAGCGGCCGCTCTTTTTTGCCGCGATATTCGGTAAAAGGCCAGTCCAGCAAATTGATGGCTTCCACGTACACCGTAAAATTGTTTTTGAAAGTATAGGCGCACTGAAAGTCGAGCGAATAGTTTTCGCCCTGAAAATATCGAAGTCGGTATTTTTATGAATCAAGCCAATGCCTTTCACCGAGGCCAGGTTCAATTCTTTGAGATAAGCACCGGTATAGTTGAGCGCTATGCGAGCATTCACCCCATACTTTTCATAAAACAAGGCCACATTATACAGCAATGGCGTTTGCTCCGCCATGGCCTGTTTTATCTCGCGGCCGGGCGCCACCTGCATGCGCGATATGGAGTAGGTAATATTGGCATTCACCCCAAACCCGCTGCCCCACGAAGGGATAAAATCAAACTTGCGCTGCAGGTTAACTTCGGCTCCCCACACCCAACTTTTGCCGGCATTGGTAAAACTCTTAAACACAATGCCCGTGCGGGCATCAAAATCGGCCTGCGCGGTAGCAAAGATGTGGTCGATAACATATTTGTAGTACGTGCCTATGCTGAACATACCCTTATTGCCCCAATAGAGTTCATACATCAAATCGAAATTGTAGCTGTAGGCAGGCTTCAGGTTTGGATTGCCAAACACAAACTCAAAATCAGTGTACTTGATGACGGCAAAACCGGGCTTGGTTTCGGCAAAATTTTGCCGGTGATAAGTGCGCGACACGGCAAAGCGCAGCATCATATCGGGGCGTATGGAATAATTGAAATTAAGAGCCGGTAGCCAGGCCAGATATTTTATGTCTGTAAACCTTTTTTCGGAGGGATAATAGATGGTGCCGGTAGCCGTATCCAGTGCAAACTTGGTGCTCAGGGTGTCGCTCTCTACCTGTATATCGGTATGCTCCAGGCGAAGACCCGTAACAATATTGAACTTACTGGCTATTTTAAAATCGCCCATCACATAGCCCATGCTCTGATACTCGCGATACGTGTAGGTGCTGCCCACCCATTCGCGAAAGGCAGGATTCCTCTCGGTCATA
>JADJZU010000033.1 GCA_016715625.1 Bacteroidota bacterium | reverse complement strand
CGTCTGCTCCAGCGGGACCTTGTGCGCCTGTATCTCCTGTCGGGCCTTGCGGGCCTACACCAGAACAGTCTCCTAAGCTTGGAACTCCATTCAAATCCAAATCTTCTGTAGCTATATCAAACACCCCGTTTCCATTTAGATCCCAACATGCTAATCCCACTCCAGTCGGACCTTGTGGACCAGTAGCGCCATCCGCACCTGCGGGACCTTGCGGACCAGTATCGCCCTGTGGACCAGTTGCGCCATCGGCACCTGCCGGACCTTGCGGACCTGTATCACCTTGTGGGCCTGTAGCTCCGTCTACTCCAGCTGGACCTTGTGGACCTGTTGCGCCATCCGCACCTGCCGGACCTTGTGGGCCTGTGGCTCCGTCTGCTCCAGCGAGACCTTGTGGACCTGTATCTCCTTGTGGACCAGTTACTCCGTCAACTCCAGCGGGACCCTGTGGGCCGGTAACTCCATCAACTCCGGCTGGACCCTGCGGACCTGTATCTCCTTGTGGACCAGTTACTCCGTCTGCTCCAGCGGGACCTTGTGGACCGGTTGCGCCATCCGCACCTGCCGGACCTTGCGGGCCAGTATCGCCTTGTGGGCCTGTAGCTCCATCAACTCCTGCCGGACCCTGTGGGCCGGTGGTTCCGTCTAAACCTGTGGCGCCTGTAGGGCCAGTAACACCAGATTGAACAGTGTAAGTGGTACCATCTGATAATGTAATTGTAATAGTACCGTTTCCATTGTCTACAATACCAACTATGCCAACGCCAGTTGAACCTGTAGCCCCTTGCACTCCCTGAGGGCCTTGCGGACCGGCAGGACCTGCTGGTCCTGTATCACCAGTAGCACCGGTAACGCCATTGGTTCCATCCGCTCCGGTAGCACCTACTGCACCTGCAGGGCCAGCCGGTCCGGTTGCGCCATTGGCACCAGCCGGGCCTGTAACTCCATTCGCGCCTGCAGGACCCGTGGCTCCGGTTGCTCCTTTTAATCCAGTAACACCCGCTGGACCTGCCGGGCCTGTTGGACCTGTAGGACCCGGAGTTGATGTACCTCCCGATGTTTCAGCATACAATGCATAAGGGACGCTCAACAACTGAGTTACACCCATGTTCAACCAGTTGCTACCACCGTTAGGATCATACTCTACTTCCAAATATTTGTTGCCTGTGCTCCAATCAATGTTGGGAAAACTGCCGATGGTAGGATTACCCAAGCCAATTTTCAGGGTAAATAAGCCAAATTGATTCGTGATTGCGGTGTGTGTTTCCTGATACTCCGGGAAACCAGGCAAGCCTTCGTTGATAGTAATTCTAACTGAAATATTCTTGTTAGTGTAGGGATTACCAAAAGCATCGCGAGCTACTGCCTGGTAATTTACCGCTTGCGGTACTTGTGAATAACTAAACGAAAAAGCAAGCAATGCCAAGCATAGAAGGGAGAAATTCCTCATGAATTTGATTTTAATAAGGGTATAGTGCGTCCTAAAACAAACTCAAATTTAAAAAATGAAATGAGTAAGCGAAACGACTGTTGAAAAAAAACAATTTTGATGTTTGGATGCTACTTAATCAGCGTAATTCCCCCTTTCATGCTACGATTGGAGTTGTCATCAAACACCAGGTCAAGCGTGTAGGTATAAACCCCGGGTAGGGCAGGCTTGCCTTGATAGGTTCCATCCCAGCCAAACCCAATATTGGTGCTCTCGAAAACCATTTCGCCCCAGCGGTTAAAAATCTTCCAATCAAATATTTTTAGCCCTTGAGACTGAACCAAAAGTACATCATTTGCCCCATCTCCATTGGGAGAAAATGCATTAGGGATAAAAACTCTGGGAATTTGGTTGATGAGTATATAATCGGTTTTAGTCAGCGTATCCGCGCAGCCAAATTGATTGGATGCGATTAAAGTGATATTGTATTTACCCGGTGTGGAATATACATGCGAAGGTGCAACAGCAGAAGATGAATTTTGATCCCCAAAATCCCACCAATAACTATCTGCATTCTGCGACTGATTATTAAACTGAATAGGAGAATTGGATTCATTGTAACCCGACAGCGGAGTTGCGTCAAAATCGGCAACAGCTGATGGCTGCACAATCGCATTGGACACGAGTGTATCGTAACAGATACCTAATTGAGCTATCAATATTGGCTGGTATGTTCCTGAAGTAGAGTATGTATGTAAAGGACTGTTTGAGGAAGAAGTATTGCCATCGCCAAAATCCCATTGAAAAGAAACACCTGTGGAAGGTGAAGATGAATTATTGAAAATGGTTGGAAGTCCTTCGCAAACCTGATTAGCAGAGAATCCTGCGATAGGATTTGGATTTACATTAACTGTTGAATTTGCGGTATTACTACAACTATTGTTATCGGTAACTGTAACCGTGTAGGTAGTAGTGGTGGAAGGACTAGCAATAGGATTAGCAGCAAAAGCATTATCTAAATCTGCAGGAGGACTCCAGAAATAAGTAATACCCCCACTAGCTGAAAGTTGCGCACTTTGATTCTCGCAAATGTCAATAGATGCTTGAGTGGTGATGAAAGGCAGGCTGTAAACCGTAAAATTAATACTGTCGTAACCATAGCAACCAGTGTTTGCATCCAAATAGGTGTAGAGTAAAGAGTGAATCCCTGACAAGGCTGTAGCCGGATCAAAATCACCGGAAGGATTTGTAATTCCGGGTCCTGACCACAAACCACCCACCGGTGAATATCCTGAAAGCGTAAGTGCAGGAGCATCGACACAAGCGAATTGATTGGCTCCGGCATCTGTTACAGGTGCAGGCTGAACAGCAGTAGTAATAGCATTGCTGGCAGGGCTACTACAATTTAAGTCGGTCGCGATTACTGAAATTGAATTACCGGCCAAAAGTGCGTTGGTGGTATAAGTTGCAGATGGTCCGTTTTGAACAGATACTATTCCATCATAGAAATCATAATTGCCATATCCGGAAGGAGATGCGGTGAAAATTACCGATTCGCCCTGACAGATGGAATTATCAGCATCACTACTTGTGAGTGATACAGCGGGGATTGGATTTACAGTGAGAATTACAGGATTACTAGGACTGCTCAAACAACCATTGTTACTCGCTACAACAGTCACCGCATCACCAGTAATAAATGTGCCGGAGGTATATGAATCGTTGGAATTATTTTGTACAGAGTTGCCGTTTATAATAAAGTCATACGATGTCAATCCTGCAGGAGTTGCCGTAACTGTAATTGCATCGCCAGCGCATACAGTGGTCGCAGATGCCGCAACAAAAACCAGCGGAATAGGATTAACATGTATCTGTATTAAATTACTCTGATTGCTGGCACAACCGTTTTGGTAGGCAACTACATAGACGGAATTACCCTGTCCTAAGGCTGTTGTGGACCATGTATCACTGGCGGAGGTTTGTTGAGTAGAAGACCCATTGACAAATTGATAACTGTCGTACCCTGTAGGGGAGGCAGCAAATGAAATAAAATCACCTCCGCAGATAGTATCATTGGGGTCGCTATCGGTAAGCGTAACAACCGGAATTGGTGTAACCACAGGATATAAAACCGAGCTTGGGTTGGTAAAACAAACTCCATTAAAACCCAATACCATTACACTATCGCCCGGATTGAGGGATGGAGCATTAAATGAACTAGCCGGAGAACTTTGAACGCTGGAACCGTTGACAAAGAAGTTATAGAGAAGATAATTGGAAGGAGCAGCGGAATAAGTAATAGCCTGACCTGCACACACTGAATCGTCTGAAGCCGTGAGCGTAATGGGAATACTATTAGGCTGAATGGTAACAACTAAGGTATCGCGAACGCGGCCACAACAAGTAGTAGTTACCCAAACTTCCACCGTATAAGTGCCGGGGCTGGTGAAAGCTGTAGTGGCAGATTGATTAGATGCTCCAGAAACCATAGAAGGGAATGCAGCGCTGCCAAAATTCCACTCATACAACGAACCAATGAGCGTGGTTGAAAAAGTATCGGGACATCCGCTTACTGCAGGGTTGTTGGTATGCGTAATGGTATTGGCCGTGGTTTGATTACTAAATATATCAACGAAGTCGGTGAAAGCAGTTCCCGAAAATGTAATTGTTTTCCGTCCAATAGTATTATATACCACGCTGATAGGCCCGGAGCCGGTGGCTGTGGATGGGGAGGCTCCGTTACCAAAGTTCCAGTTGCCGGAAGCTGGTGAAGTAAAAACCACTTCTGCATTGGAACATCCGTAATTATTTACCGAAATAACTGGCGGATTACCCGGAACTGATGTGATGTTTGATTGCGCGACCGGATTGCCATTTTCATATAAGGCTTGGCTAGTTCCAGCAGCACCATTCCCTCCGTTTCCGCCCGCACCACCGGCACCACCGGCTCCGCCCGAACCACCCGGTGTATTACCGCAACCCGGGCCACCACCGGCTCCGCCTGCACCACCGGCTCCGCCTGCACCGCCTGCTCCTCCAGCACCACCTGCTCCTCCGCTACCGGGTATCAAATTACAATCTACAATGTTGCCGCCTGCACCATTGGCATAAAGGAATAAAGCAAATGAACCACCGCCACCGGTCCCACCGGTACCGCCACCACCACCAAATCCACCACCACCACCACCACCACCTGCACCACCTACATCATCACTTCCTGAATTTTGTCGGCCACCACCACCACCTCCTCCTCCTCCCCCACACCCTGGATTTCCGTTAGCTCCGGAAGCAGCAGCAGCACCCGGAACAAAATATCCTGGAAATGTTACGGTTCCTGGCGCTCCTGCAGTTCCATTGGCACCAATCGTACCAGCACCTCCCGCCTGACCCGGTTGGCCCGGTGTAGCACTATTACAGTTAGGACTACCAAAAGCACAACCCAAATTGCACTGAGGTCCTGTTCCGCTTGCGCCACCATTACCACCACATCCCGCTCCGCCTCCGCCATTTTGACCCGGCTGATTGGTATTGCCGGAGTGTTTACCGTTGGCCGCTCCATTACCACCACTGTTACCACCAGCCCCCCCAGCACCGCCCGGCAAAACAGTTTCAGAACCATTACCATTGGGACCGGGCAAACCCGGTGAACCGACAACTCCCGCAATGCCCGGGGCACCGTTCACTCCGGGGGCACCGTTACCTGACGTTACATTACATCTCACTATATTGTAGTTGCTGCAGCCATTCAGATAAATCCCATAGGCTGTTGCGGCAACTCCATTGGGATTATCCATCTCAAGGGTTAAATCCTGCAACCGAAAATTTGAAATATTAAGGCCAATAATCACTGCAGTGGCATTGGCCGGAGGCGGTAAAAGATTAATAGGAGATCGATGAATAACTGTTGCAGAAGTTGACGCATTACTTTTAATCCAGGTTACCGGATCAAATCCACCTTCCAGAGTAACATCACTCACCATCTGGATTTCGTTGTCTATGTTGTAAAGCCCTTGTGCCAGCCATACCCGATTATTAACAGCACTTGCCAAAGACAAACCGTACGTAAGACTCGCGGGATTGGAACGTGTGCCTGCGGCACCACCCGATGCTCCGGTGGGTGTTACGTAAATGACATTACATTGTTGAGCAATCGTTTGAAGCGTAGTGACACCGATAAATACTGTGAAAATTAAACGGGTAAATAAATTGGTCATAAGCTTATAGTTGTGGTAACGATTTTGAAAATAAAAACAAACCGGAAAAAAGACGCAGATAACCTTGTAGCGTTGCAATTCTAAAGAACACAAGCTTTACTTTCTGCGAAGCTCTCTCATAAATTTCAGTTCACTATGCTTCACAAATTCCACGATACCTTGTTTCAAACTATTGTCGTATTTCAGCAACAAGTTTCTGCCGCTCGATAAAATGGAAATACCTAATTGAATTGCATCCAGGTCATCTTTTCCATACAAATCATTTCTTTCTTTCATTCTTTTCAACACATCCTCCAGAATATGGATGGTCTTTTCCATTATAACATCGTCTGATATGTGATTAAAAAGATCGACCAGAACTTTAATAAAATGCTCCACTTGATCCTCGGGCAAGGCGGCCATGCACTCATTAAATTGTTCATCGGTCAAAGGAGCTTTATACTTTCTATCCAGCGCATTTTGGTAAAGCGCCTGCTCAAATTTTCGGGCAGCTGTGTGAGTTTGCAAGGTATCAATACCGGTTTTGATTGCAGCCGGTAAATGGAAGCCAAACTGGAAAATGGCAGCCGCCAAATTTCCAATCACCCCGGTGATTTTGGAAGGATTGTTGACGTAACTCTCCAACTGCGAAAACGCAGCATCCAGTTTTTCACGTTCTTGTGGTGAACTATACAAGCTATCGAGAAAAAAGGTGCGGAGTTCATTGGCCACCTTTTCATCAAAGCCTTCAGGAAGCATCGGATCTTTCTTAATCTTTTTATAGTCGTATCGCTTATAAATACTTTCACGATACTTCTCAATCAGGTGATTTCTAAGTTCCTTTTTCATAATCCTAAAAAAATGAATTGCTGCAAATTCTACGAAATTGTTTTCAACGATTACTTTAGATGAAAAATAAAACACATGAAAATCTTTACCCCTCAACAAAAAGCATTTCGGTATCTGTATTTTTTCTTTTCTATTTGAGATATCGTTTCATAATGTACAAAATGCTAAAGTTTGCGCCTTGATTAAAAATTATGACAACGGAAAATTTGGTGACACCTACAAAATAAGTTCCAATCAATGCAATACGGTTTCTAATAACTTCGGCATTTGTGCAGCAGGAACACATTAAATACATTCCTCTTCAGACGGGCAAAATCAAACGGCATTAACTAATAAAACACGAAGTAATCAGCTATGTTCCTAGTGGTTTCGCGCTTTGTTCCTTACTCTGCATTAGCAATATATCCGTTTGTGATTGTAAAAAACAAAGCGCTGGCTACCCATTCCGAACTTTTGAATCATGAAAAAATTCATCATCGGCAACAGGTGGAGTTGCTCATTCTACCCTTCTATCTGATTTACTTGTTGAATTATGTTTTCAACCTGCTTCGATACAAAAATCATGAACAAGCCTATCGTCAAATTGTTTTTGAGCAGGAAGCCTTTGCGATGGATAAAGATTTACACTATTTAAACAAAAGAAAGCGATTTGCTTTCGTGAAATGGATTCACATAAAAACAAATTGAAGCAGTATGCCAAGAGTATCCGTGTTTAGAAAAATTGTATTTAACGCTGCACATCGACTTTACAGAAAAGATTGGAGCGATGAAAAGAATAAACAGGTTTTCGATTTATGCGCTAATCCGAGTTATCACGGACACAACTATCGTTTAGACGTAAAGGTTACCGGTGAAATAAATCCGGAGACTGGATACGTTATTGACATGAACGAACTGAAAAAAATACTACAGGAAGAAGTGATGGACCGTTTCGATCATCGCAACTTAAACCTTGACTGTGCAGAGTTTACGGATTTAAATCCAACAGGAGAGAATATATCGGTAGTGATTTATAATCTGCTGAGAAGTAGGTTGAACACTTCCTATGATTTGCAAATTCGATTATGGGAAACAGAGCGCAATTACTTTGAATACCCGGCCTGACACACAACTACTTAAATACTATATCAAAATACACGGGTAGATGGTCTGAGTATCCACCCACGTATTTACCAGATGCATAGGTGCGGTTAGGAATAAGCCCAAACTTAGCATGATTATATAAAAGCCATTGAGCGTTGAATATCTGCGCACCATCTTGAGAGATGTAGCATTTATTCTTTTTTCCCAACACGTTTCCGGACACAATCATTTGGTCAAACACATGATTACTGCCTTGATGCTTGAGGGTGTAAGCGCCACTTTCATACAAAGGCTTTGTGAGATTAACGAGCGATTGCGGTTCTTGCGCTTTTACTTTTCGCGCAGTTAAATTCAATAAACTCTTGTCGTTTGGGTTGTCGTTGAAATCACCCATAATCAAAATACGCGCTGTGGGTTCCTCCGCCAAAACATCTTCGATTTTACTGCGTAAAGCATTGGAGGCAATCATCCTTTTGTCCTCACTTTCCTTTTCGCCTTCTCGTCTACTCGGCCAGTGATTTACAAAAAACCAAATCGGCCATTCTTCTCTTACCTTCCCTTTAAAACAGACAATATCCCGTGTTTTATCACTACCTAAGTTCACCGTCAATTTCTCAGTAGCCAATTCACTAACCAGATTTTTACTATACAAAAAGGCTGCGTCAATCCCACGCTCATCTTCGGAATTTATGTGTGCGATTCCAAACTTGAATTTTTTTAATGCCGGCTGAGCAATCAGGTCTTCTAACACATTTCTGTTTTCGACTTCGCATAAACCAATTACTAGAGGCTGTACGGAATCGCACAAGGCAGACAACACTTTAGCAATGCTTCGTTGCTTTCGCATATACTTCTTAGTATCCCACTTATTGGCAGACTCCGGCAAAAAATCTTCATCCTTAATCGTTGGGTCATTAATTGTATCGAACAGATTTTCTACGTTGTAAAAAATAACCCTTGCCAATTCGAGTCTACTGACTGAAGCTATTTCGTTGTAGGAATTTGCCTTTTGTCCATAAGCCAAAACGGAGGCGGCCACAAAAAAAGCAAGGAACCATTTTTTCATAATTCTATATATAATTTCTGGATGCAATTAAGTTCAATTCTTCTGCTACGCCCATCGGATGGTATCCCATCAACCTTGCCTTAGAAATATCCAGTGATACATCTGCCGGTCGCGGTGCGGGCATTGGCACATCTTTTTGAGAGCATTTTTCAATCAATAAACCATTTAACCCAAATGCCTCCGCTGCCATAGTGCCAAATTCATAACGTGATAGCTTTTGGCTGCCGGCCAAGTGAAGTATGTTCGGTGCATCATTATAAAAAAGATATAACAACAAACCCTCCGCAATACTTTTTGCCCCACATACACTTCGGAATTCATCATCAAAAAGCTTGACAGCTTTGTGCGATTGCAACGTAGTTACGAAGTTTTGAAGATAATTACCGGAACCTGATAAAGGCAAACCAAACATCAGCGGTAATCGCGCAATTCTTGCGCCCGGGTAAATAGAAAGGATCCCATCTTCGGCCTCACATTTCTGTTCACCATATACATTCAATGGGTTACGCTCATCCATCTCGGCATACATACCTTGCTTCCCATCAAACACCAAATCGGTAGAGGTAAATACAAAAGGAATTTGCCAATCGCAACAGAGTCCGGCTATATTTTTTGATGCCTCTACATTGATAAGGTAACTATCCTGCCGATGTTGCTGACAAAAATTAGCATCGCTAATGGCAGCTGCGTGAATAACTGCATCGGGTTCCACATCTTCCATAACGTTACCAATTTCCACATAGTTACTTATGTCGCAACGCAAAGCGGTAACGTCTTTCTCCTCCAATTTATGATGCTGGAACAGCCCATACACATCGTATTGTGAGGCGCAAAGGCGGAGGAGATGATGACCCAAAAAACCTGAAGCACCGGTAATTAAAAGTTTCTTCATGACTATAAATGTAACAGGGATTGAAGTTTTTCAATCCCTGTTACCCGCTAATAACTAATTCTACTTATTACTCAACAACTATCTTCTCTCTCGAAATACTTCCATTGGTGTGCACTTCTAAAAAGTAAACCCCTTTAGCTAAATGTGAGGTGCCTATATTTACTGATGAATTATCTGACTGTGTGCGATAAACAAGTTGCCCGGCCATATCAAACAAATTTAGCTTGGCAATATCGGTAATCTGCAGACTCACATTAAAGCTACCGTTATTTGGATTAGGATAAACATTTCTGATGGCAGATGGAACCGTTTGAATTCCACTAATCAGAATAATATCCTGCGTATAACGAGGAAGAATCTGGTAGCCGGAATTGTAAGGTGATGAATTATCAAACTGTCCTCCGATACCAATTACATTGAAATTGCCAACAGGTGCAGGCGTGCCAAAAAGATTGGTTTGTGCATCAATGCGAAGCGTCCAGGTGCCAACACCATCTGTAATATCGCAAGTGTAACCACTAGCTCCGGTTCCCCACTGGCTAGGTGTAGCCAAAGTCACATTATTCAAACGCACCAATTTGCTTTCGGTGGTTTCATCTAAATCCTGCACTACCACGGGCGACACTAAAGTGCCTGTGCCGATTTTGAACAAGGTATCGGTAATTTCAATTTGAGTCATACCATTAGAGAAAGCAACCACACCCACCAGACTTACCGAGTCGCCTTCTACCACTGTATAGCCAAACGAAGAGTTATACGATACTACTTCCACTCCATCCGTAGCATCCTGAATGGTAAACTGCAAACTATCGGTGCGCATATTTACACCGTATACAGTGCCGCTTACAACCACAACTTTACCCAAAGAATCGGGCTGCTGATTGGCATTGAGGCCGGTAATTTGTGAGATTACTACGGGTGCAGGTGGTGCATCGTTTGCAGCAATCGTTAATGTAAACGTAGAATCTGTCCCCACTAACAAGGGAGCCGAAGGATTTCTCAATTTAAAAATTAGGGTTTCTGCACCTTCTTGTAAAAGATCATCGGTCACCGTCAGTGTCAATGAGCTAAATGCGTTACCCGATGCAAACGTCACCGTTTGCGTAGTGTAATTATCGATATCGGCTGCAGAACCGGAGCCACCATCCAGCACAACATCTACAGTGAAGGACGATGTGGCACTCACCGCATTTAGTTGTAGATTCAATGTTACAGTTCCTACCGATTCGGTTACTACATCTGATGAAGTAGAAAACCTAGCTGTGGTGTCTGTAATGGCAGCGCAGCTATTCATGATATGCGCACCAAGACGAAATGTATCGCGCGCTAAAACAGCCCATTGCAACGAACCAACAGACCAATCTTTGGTTCCGCCCTGTACCGATGACAATCGCACGAGTGTGTTATCTCTGGTATCTGCCGTATCTACAATCCAGCCGGCACTATTACCGGGATTGTCACCAATTTTGCCAATCACATCCAATGTGTCGTTTCCTTTTAAAAGCGCTAGGGCATCATTACCATTAAAATTAGTAACCCCATTGGAAAGTGTATCTGCTTTAGCTTTAATAGAATCATTAGATGCGCTGTTGGATATTACATATACCTCTCCGGCATTTAAGGTTCCGGTGAGGTTAAAAGTGGAGAGGGGGGCTGTTCCACCATTGGAATATAGCTGCACTTTGTATCCGGTAAGCGAAACAGGAATAGCTGTAGGATTATAAATTTCGATGGCTTTGTTATTGGAAGATCCCTCTACGTATTCCGAAAAAAACAAATCGGAACACTGGGAGTAACTTGCATTTGCCATAAGAGCGATAGCGACTAAGAGTAATAACTTCTTCATTTAAAAAATTTTAGGCGGCAAATCTATCCAAAAATCCCTTCGGAATGTTAATTCAACTTGACCAAAGTGTAAAAACGGAGCCCGTGACCTTGTCATTTTTTTAGTCTGTGTCGTGCTATCTGACTATCATTGCCGTCATGAAAAAATTCACGACCGATAGCGGCATCGAGATTAAACGGGTATATGCCCCCTCGTCCACTTCACCGGAAGAACCCGGCAAGTTCCCTTTCACACGCGGTATACACGAGGAGATGTACCGGAGTAAGTTATGGACCATGCGACAATATGCCGGATTTTCCACTGCGGAAGAAAGCAACAAGAGATATCACTACCTTTTATCCCAAGGGGTTAGTGGATTAAGCGTAGCTTTCGATTTGCCCACACAAATAGGTTACGATAGCGACCATGCCCTGGCGGAAGGCGAAGTGGGAAAGGTGGGCGTAGCGATTGATTCGCTGGAGGATATGGAAATTCTATTTAGCGGAATAAAACTGGAAGATGTGTCTACCAGCATGACCATTAACTCCACGGCCTACATCTTGTTGGCTTTATACATCGCACTGGCCAAAAAACAAGGAGCCGACCTAAAGAAAATTTCGGGTACCATTCAAAATGATATTCTAAAAGAATACGCGGCAAGGGGCACGTATATCTATCCGCCCAAGCCAAGCATGAAAATCATCACCGATATTTTTGAATACTGCAATTCGGAAGTGCCTAAGTGGAACACCATTTCCATTTCCGGATATCACATACGCGAAGCCGGCTCCACCGCGGTGCAGGAAATTGCTTTTACATTGAGCAATGGAAAATCTTACTGCCAGGCGGCTCAGGCAAAAGGCCTCGACATCAATAAATTCGGACAACGGTTATCTTTCTTTTTTAATGCACACAACAATTTCTTTGAAGAGATAGCCAAGTTTAGAGCCGCCAGAAGAATGTGGGCCAAAATGACCCAGCAAATGGGAGCTACCGATGCCCGTGCACAAATGTTGCGCTTCCACACCCAAACGGGAGGCAGTACGCTCACCGCCCAACAACCCAAAAACAACATATCCCGAGTTACCCTGCAAGCACTTGCAGCCGTGATGGGTGGCACACAATCCTTACACACCAACGGGTTTGACGAAGCGCTCTCACTGCCCACCGAAGAAGCCGCCAAAATCGCCTTGCGCACCCAGCAGATTATTGGATATGAAAGTGGAGTGACAGATACAGTAGATCCATTTGCCGGCTCTTATTTTATGGAGGAGCTCACCAACGAAATAGAAGCAGCCGCCTGGAAATACATAGACACCATCGATGAAATGGGGGGAAGTGTAGCCGCTATAGAAAACAGCTATATGCAAAATGAGATAGCCCGTTCCTCCTATAGCTATCAGCAGGATATTGAGCGAAAAGAAAAAATTGTAGTGGGCGTCAATCAATTTGTTGAACAAGAATCAAAACCAACCGGCTTGCTCCACGTGGATGATTCCATAAGAAAGATACAGTCCGAAAAGCTGGCGGCACTGCGAAACAAAAGAAACAACGAAGCGGTTAAAATTTCCATACAGCGAATACAGGACGCCACGCGAAACAATCAAAACATAATGCCCCATGTGATTGATGCCATTGAGCAATATGCCACACTCGGTGAAATAGCCGACTCGCTTCGCGAAATTTATGGAGAATATCAAGGATAAACAATGAACAAAACTGCCCTTCTATTTCTTACGCTCCTTCTCTCGTCCTGCCACAAGCAATTTGTAGCTACACACTATTCTTTTGAAGAAAAGAAAATGACACAAACAGAAGTAAGAGATGAAAAGATGGCCGCATACATTCAACCCTACAAAGACTCACTCGATAAACAAATGAATGTTGTGCTGGCCGTTGCCGATACCATGCTCACCAAATCTATCCCCGAAGGTGATCTGGGAAATCTGATGTGTGATTTGATTCTTAAAAAAAGTCGGGATTATAGCGTACAACAAGTTGACTTCACTATCTTAAACAATGGTGGCATTCGTATTCCTAACTTGCCCAAGGGCAATATCACGCTGGGTAAAATAGTGGAGCTTATGCCGTTTGAAAACCTGATTGACATAGTAACTATAGATGGCAGCAGCGCAGATTCGCTTTTTCAATTAGCGGCTCAAAAAGGCGGATGGCAGGTAAGTGGCGCCCGTTACAAGATAAAAGACAAACGTGCAGTAGACATTACAATACAAGGTAAACCGCTGGATGTAACAGCCACTTACACATTGGCTATTTCTGATTACCTGGCACAAGGAGGCGACAATTGCACTATGCTGATTGCGCTGCCCAAAACCATACTCAATAAAAGTTTGCGCGATGCTATTGTAGACGGCCTGGTAGAAATGAATAAACGGGGTGAACATGTAAAGAGCGTGTTGGACGGACGCGTACAAATACTGAACAACTAAAATGAGAAGGAAAGAATTCATACAAAAATCATTGAGTGCAGGTTTAGTAATGGCTGCCGGTGGATTTCCGTTGGAAGCATTTGCCAAAGGCGATATACAGAAAATAACGATTCTGCACACCAACGATCAGCACTCGCGCATTGAGCCCTTTCCGATGGATGGCAGCAAGTATCAGGGCTTAGGCGGATTTGCGCAGCGCTCTCACCTTATCCAGCAGATAAGGCAGCAAGAAAAAAATGTGTTATTGCTCGATAGTGGTGACATCTGGCAAGGCACACCTTATTTTAACCTGTTTGGCGGAGCTTTGGAGTATCAGCTAATGAGCGACATGAAATACGATGCTTCCACTTTGGGAAATCATGATTTTGATGCCGGAATCGAAGGGCTGGTAAAACACATGCCTCTAATGAACTTTCCATTTTTAAATGCTAACTACGATTTCTCTGACTCTGAACTACACGGAAAAATTAAGCCCTACAAAATTTTCAAGTTAGATGAAATAAAGGTTGGTGTATTTGGTTTAGGAATAGAATTAGAGGGCTTAGTTCCTAAATCCGCTTTTGATCAGGTTCGGTATATGGATCCTTTGCCGATTGCCAATCGCATAGCAGCAGAACTGAAGCAGGAGCATCACTGCGATTTAGTCATTTGCCTGTCGCACTTAGGCTTTAAATACGATGACAAAAAAGTAAGCGATGAACAACTGGCCTATGCTTCGCGCTATATTGATTTGATTTTAGGAGGACACACCCATACGTTTTTTAACCGGCCCGAAGAATACGTCAATGCAGCGGGTAAAAAAGTGCTTATCAACCAAGTGGGCTGGGCGGGTATTTACCTTGGGCGCTTAGACTTCTTTTTCGAGCGAAAAAACAGAAAAGCGGTCCTTTCTTCAGGCCCCATACCGGTGCTGAAAAAGTAACCTGATACTCGACTTTTTTTTGAAAGAAAAAAATCTTGTCCGCTTTTTTTGAAAAAATATTTCACATGAATATTTTTTGAGAAAAACAATACCACTAAAATTTTTTTTTCTGAAACCTTTCTACATTTTCACACCGTTAATCAACACACACCACTTTTTTATTCACTTTTAAAATGACCCCGTGAGCATGAAGGAAAAATCGGCCCCCTCCGTTTGGAACAACTGTCTGGAAATCATCAAGGACAACGTAAGCGCACAAAGTTTCAAAACCTGGTTTGAACCGATAAGACCCGTGGATTTGCAAGGTGTAGTACTGACCATACAAGTACCGTCTCAGTTTTTTTACGAATGGTTGGAAGAGCATTATGTTTCGCTGTTGCGCAAAACGATTAAGCGCGAATTGGGCAACAACGCACGCTTGGAATACCGTATTGTAGTGGAAAACTCAAACGCGAATACACCATCCACTGTGGATTATCCAAACTACAACTCCGGCAACCAAAACAATCCGGAAGTTGGATTCCCTTACTTTTTAACCGGACAACAAATCAAGAACCCGTTTATTATACCGGGCCTCAAAAAAATCAACATCGATTCGCAGTTAAATTCCAATTACAACTTCGACTCGTATGTAGAAGGTGATTGCAACCGGTTGGCCAGAAGTGCCGGTTTTGCAGTGGCTCAAAAACCGGGTGGCACTGCTTTTAACCCACTCGTTATTTACGGTGGAGTAGGCTTGGGAAAAACGCACATTGCACAAGCCATTGGGAACGAAACCAAATCCAATTTCCCCAACAAGACGGTGCTGTACGTATCCAGCGAAAAGTTTACCAACCAGTTTTTGACGCTGTAAAAAACAACTCGGTAAACGACTTCGTACATTTCTATCAACTGATAGATGTATTGATTGTGGACGACATTCAGTTCTTCGGCAACAAAGAAAAGACACAGGATATTTTCTTCCATATCTTCAATCACCTGCACCAAAACGGAAAGCAGTTGGTGCTTACCAGCGACCGCTCACCGCGCGACCTGGAAGGAATGGAAGAGCGATTGCTATCGCGCTTTAAATGGGGATTGAGTGCCGATCTTCAAGTGCCTGACTTTGAAACGCGCATTGCCATCTTAGAAAAGAAGATGTATGCCGATGGAATTGAACTGCCCAGAGAAGTGGTTGAATTTGTTGCCTATAACATCAACACCAACATCCGCGAATTGGAAGCAGCGCTTATTTCCTTACTAGCCCAGGCATCGTTGAACAAGAAAGATGTGGATCTGGATTTAGCGAAGAAGATTATCAAGAACTTCGTAAAAAGCATTTCGCGCGAAGTGTCTATTGATTACATACAAAAAACAGTTTGCGATTACTTCAGTGTGAACGTAGATATGCTGCGCGAAAAAACACGTAAGCGTATGATTGTGCAGGCCCGTCAGCTTTCTATGTTTTTAGCCAAAAGCTACACCAAGAATTCGCTGAAAGTAATAGGTAAACACTTTGGCGGACGCGATCACTCTACGGTGATACACTCTTGTCAGGCTGTTCAAAATCTGATAGACACAGATCAGGAGTTTAGAGAGGCGGTGGCCGATATTCAGAAGAAAATACAAATGAGCATTTCTTAACTCGCTATACACACACCACAAAGCAGAAAAAATCCCCTTGCACTCGTGAGGGGATTTTTATTTTGCAAATTCAATACTCCCAGTGAATAAAGCCTCAGAAATTCTCATCGTGGGTGCGGGCCCGGCCGGCTGCAGCGTAGCGCTGTGTCTATCACAGATGGGAATCAGCAGCACGTTGGTGGATAAGGAAAAATTTCCTCGCGATAAGATTTGTGGCGATGCGCTGAGTGGAAAAGCCGTTGAGGTTCTCAACAAGTTAGACAAAACATATGTAAGCGAATTAAATCGTGATGCGCATTTTCTGGGTTCCTGGGGAGTGAGTTTTGTAGCTCCCAATGGCGAAAGGCTTCGCGTGCCATTCAGAACAAAGAAGGAAAACGCAATGCCTCCGGGCTTCCTGGCAAAGCGAGTAGACTTTGATAATTATCTCTTTCAAAAGGTGAAAGCCTCACCATTGGTCAACATCCTGGAAGAAACAGAGATAAGGCAATACCGAAGAGAAGGTAATGAGATTGCGGCAGAAACAATCGATGGAAAAACAATACGGGCCAAGATAGTAGTGGCCTGCGATGGAGCATACTCCAGCTTTTCTAAATCAATAGCGGGCCTCACTACTGAACCGGCACATAACTGTTTTGGCCTGCGCGCCTATTATGAAGGCGTTCAGGAATTGGATAATGAAAACTTTATCGAATTGCATTTTATTAAAGACATGCTGCCGGGCTATTTCTGGATTTTCCCCTTACCCAACGGACAAGCCAATGTAGGGGCCGGTATACGTGCCGATAAATTGACCGACAAAAAAATAAATCTCAAAAAGGCATTTGAAAAAGTAGTTCACGAAAACGAGCGTATTGCTCCCCGGTTTGCGAATGCGAAGAGATCAGGCGATGTAAAATTGTTTGGCTTGCCCTTAGGCTCCAAAAAAAGAAAACTATCGGGCAGCAATTACCTGCTGTGTGGCGATGCCGCACAATTGATTGATCCGTTTACAGGCGAGGGAATCGGCAATGCTATGATGAGCGGATGGTTTGCCGCACAGCAAATACAGCGGTGCATGGAGTCGAATAATTTTACCGAAAAATTCATGGCGCAATATGATAAGGAATTGTACCACCGGCTTTGGAGCGAGCTGCAACTCTCCTATCGTATGCAGCAATTGGTCAACTATCCAAGCCTATTCAATTTTGTAGTTAAAAAGGCCAACAACAACCCGGTGCTTTCTGAAACAATATCCTGCATGTTTGAAGACCTGGATATGCGCTCGCGCCTCAAAGACCCGCTGTTTTATTTCAAACTTTTATTTTCGTAGTTCAAATAAAAAATCATGAAAAAAATAATGTTGACATTGGCTTCCGTAGCCCTGCTATTGTTTACTCAGGCGCAGAATGGAAGCACCTGCGACCCGGCAAAAGAAAAAGTAACCAAGAAAAACAGTAAACCCACCAAAGGCAATGCTTATGGCGCTGTAATAACCAAAGACGGTGCCATGGATGTGAAGCAACTGCCACAGGAAATGGCCGACCAAAAGGAAGTGAAAGTGAAAATTAAAGGAACCATAGCAGCGGCCTGTCAGGTAAAAGGTTGCTGGATGACCGCAGATTTGGGCGATGGAAAAACGATGCGCATCCGTTTTAAAGACTATGCCTTTTTTGTTCCGAAAGATAGTGGCGGAAAAACCTTCTATGCAGAGGGGGTAGCCTCCTGGAGCATCACTTCGGTGGCACAGTTAAAGCATTATGCAGAGGATGCCGGCAAAAGCAAAGCTGAGATAGACAAAATCACCGAGGACAAAAAAGAAATTGTGTTTTTAGCCGATGGTGTAATCATAGAGAAAAACTAAACCCTCCTCCAATACATTAAGAGGGCTGCTAACCTTGAAGAGGTAAGCAGCCTTTTTTATTTTGCAGCATGCAAAAGTTAATAGCCCGTATAGAGAGCATCTGTTCGCACAGGGCGTTTATCGTTGCATTCTCGCTTTTGTTCCTGGTGTTCAACCTCATTCAAAGTATATACACCGGACTACTGCACGATGAAGCCTACTATTGGTTCATCTCCCAAAAACCGGAGTGGGGTTATTATCATGGCCCACCGCTCATTGCATTACTCACGGGAGCCGGCTATGCTCTTGTGCCGAGCGAATTGGGTATTCGGCTGGCATCCTGCCTCAGCTCTGCGGCTACTGTTTATATACTTTACCAGCTCATTAAGCCCAAAAACAACTTCCTGTTTCTGGCGGTGGTTCTGTCGGTGAGTCCGTTTATGATTGCGGGCTTTATAGCTGCGCTCGACCCACCCTTGCTGTTTTTCACTGCCTGTTTCCTGCTGGTTTACAGAAACTTTCTGGAAAAAGAAACGTGGTCCAATACCATTCTTCTGGGCGTTTTGATGGCTGCTATGATTTACATGAAGTATCATGGTATACTTCCCATTCTTTTTACGCTGCTTTCAAACCCCAGATTGCTTCTGCGTTTTAAATATTATGTGGCAGGGGCCCTGGGCTGCGCACTCTATCTTCCGCATTTGGTTTGGCAGTATCACAATGACTTTGCTCCTATCCTGTTTCATTTTGTTGATCGCTCGCCCGAACCCTATAACATTATTCACTCCCTCAACTACATCGGTTCACAGCTGCTGATGGCGGGAGTACCTGCGGGTTTATTACTGCTGTATGCAGCTTTCAGAAATAAGTCCGTTAACCTGTTTGACCGCGGTTTGAAGTTTGTGCTGTGGGGCATTTATCTTTTCTTTTTTATCAGCTCGCTAAAAGGACACACCGAGGCGAACTGGACGGCTATTGCCTTTTTACCCCTCACGATTTTAAGCTACCAATGGCTGGAAAACAGCATCCCTTATCGCAAGTGGCTGTATTATCTGTTGCCGGTTTCCATTGCCGGTGTAGCTGTAGCCCGGCTGTTTATGGCTACCGATTTTATAGCAGACCGGCTGCATGCCAAAACCGAACTGCATCACTGGAGAGCGTGGGCCGAAACGGTGAAAGAAGAAGCGCAGGGAAGGCCGGTGGTGTTTATGAACTCGTATCAAAAGGCGTGTAAGTATCATTTCTATACCGGGCAACCTGCCCTTTCGGTCAATAACGTCATGAGCCATAAAGATCATTTTAACCTGAGCGATGATGAAATGAATCTTCTGAACCAGTCGGTTTATTTTTACTCGCATTATGGTATTACTCCCACGCATACCACATCTACCGAAGCCGTGCACACCATGGTAGATGACTACACCGGCTGCATGGTAGACAGCTTTCAATCGTGGATGAAGGTGATGATTACACCCCTGAAACGAAACTATAAAACCACTACCGCGCAGGAGTATGTGGAGGTTGCTTACACCGTTTCTATACCGGAAGTATACCGGGGGCGCGATGCATCTAAAGCCTTTATCTCTTATCAGCTGATTGATGAGCAGCGGCTGCCTTATGACGACTCCATTACCACACTCAGCCTGCAGGAGGCCCTCCGCCACACACAAACACTATACAGGTGAAGGTGCCGCGACAGAAGGGGCGATACTCCCTGTTTATTTCTACCTCTAATGATGGCTACCCTCCGCACCTCAACAGTCCGCGGATGAAGCTGGAGGTGGAATAGCTTATTTGCTTTTTTCCAACAGGTCCAGTCTGCGCTGCAAATCCTGAATGAGTTTTGCCTGCTCGCTGTTGATGGTGTGAAGTTCCTGCACCGCCTTTACCAAGGGCACCACAAACTGTGCATAGCCTAAGCTGTATGTATCATGTTCATTATCGGGTTTGTGGAGGCCATCGAACTGATAGCCGAGGGTATTGGTGAGCTGCTCCACTTCCTGGGCAATGAAGCCGGTGCTGCGCAGATTCAGATTATCCTGCCGCTTGAGTTCCTCGACATAACTGCTGTCCTGCATTTCGCCAATATGTTTGCTGAACAGTTGCTTTTGAAAATTGTAAGTAACCGGCCGCAGGCCGTTTATGAAGCTGAGGCCGGGCACATTGGGCTGCACATTGGTTTTAAAGCGGGCATCGCTGGTGGTGTAGCCTACCTGCCCTTCCACTACGGTGACGGCTGTGTTGCCGAGGCGCACTTTGTTGCTGGCGCTTACTACAGTATTGTAGCCCAGTGCAGTGCTGTTGGTTTGTGCAGAGCCGCTGGTGTTAGACAGATAGCCCAATGCTGTGTTGCGAAAGCCGGTGGTGTTAGCCAGCAAACTACTGCCGCCCAGTGCAGCATTCTGATAACCGCTGGAGTTATTCTCCATGCTTTCTTCGCCAATGGCGGTGTTGTAGTTGCCGCTGGTGTTTTCGGCCAGAGCCTGGTAGCCTACGGCTGTGTTGGCTTCATCGGTATTCTTGTCGAGGGCAAGCACGCCCACTGCGGTGTTGTAGCTGCCGCTCAAGTTTAATCTCAGAGAACTGTGTCCAACTGCAGAGTTTGCAGCACCAACGGTGTTACTTTCAAGCGATCTGTATCCAAATGCACTATTGTAGTTTGCATCGCTATTCCGTAAAGCATCCTTACCTACAGCTGTATTTCCTGCTCCGGTGGTATTTGCAGCAAGAGCAAGAGCACCTACACCTGTGTTGTCGTTACCGGTCGTATTATTCTGAAGCACCCCGGTTCCAATAGCGGTGATATAGAAGCCAAAAGTGTTATCCAAAGCCGCTGAAGCGCCAACTGCCACGTTTCCAAAGCCAAAAATATTGCTTGCGAGAACACCGTGACCAACTCCTGTGTTTGAATTAGCAGTGTTATTATAAAGCGCTTGAAAACCGATGGCTGTATTACTCCAATAGGTGGTGTTTTGGTTCAGCGCACCAAAGCCCACGGCTGTGTTCTCATAGCCGGTGGTATTGTTTGACAATACATCGGAGCCCAAGGCGGTGTTATAGTTGCCCGTGGTGTTGCGATAGAGTGCCCCGTAACCCACACCGGTGTTCCAGCCACCGGTGGTGTTGGAGCGCATGCTGAGGGCGCCAATGGCGGTGTTCCAGTTGCCACTGGTGTTGAAGAGGAGCGCGCGCGCGCCAATGGCCGTAAGCCCCTGGCCTGCGCCTGCATTGCTGAACATGGCGCTGTCGCCAATGGCTACTAATTCGCTGCCGGTACTATTGCTGTATAAGGCAGCTTTGCCCAAGCCTACATTACTGCTGCCGGTGGTATTGGCAAACAGGGCTTATGTACTCAGGGCTGTATTGTAACTACCGGTGCTTGCTATACAATGTTTGAAAACCTACGCTGGTGTTATGGAAATAATTGGAGCCGGTGGATACGCCCAGGGATGATTCATGCCCTACAGCGGTATTGCAATTGCCGTTTTGGGAATAGCGGAGCGTGGTGGAACCTACTGCTACATTGTAGCTGCCGCCAACCCCATCTGCCATGGCGCGGTGACCAATGGTTACATTATCGGCACCGAGTGTGGCGGAGGCTCTGCTCTTATATCCAATAGCCACATTCCTGCCACCGGTGGTGTTCGAGCTAAGCGCCTGGTAGCCTAGAACTGTGTTCTCCTGGCCCGTAGTATTTTTGCTGAGTGCACTCTGGCCAACGGCTACATTCGAAGTGCCCGATACATTATCGGCCATGCTTTGATAACCCACGGCTGTATTCCAATAGCCAATGGTATTGCTGCGCATGCTGCCGTGGCCAATGGCGGTGTTGAGGGTGCCTTCAAAACTGACGGACCCGACTCCATTGTTTGCCAGGGCGCTATCGCCAATAGCCAGGTTAGAATACCGGTCGGTAGAAAATCTAAGGGCGTTTTTTACCAATGGCTATATTATTGTTACCGGTGGTATTGCTGCGCAAGGCATAGGGCCCCACAGCCAGGTTGCTGCTGCCGGTGGTGTTGGCAAAGGCTACACTATCGCCTATAAAAATATTGCTGCTGCCGGTGGTGGTACTGTAGCCTGCAAATGCCCCGATAGCCATATTGGGCAATGTAACAGTTTGCTGACTATACAAGGCCCGGTGGCCGATAGCTACCATGCGATTGGCAGAAGTTGCCTGAAAAAGCGCTTCGTTGCCAAATGCAGTATTGCGGGAACCATTTATGTTACTCTGAAGTGCCTTGCTGCCCACGGCACTATTAAAAGTGCCGTAGTATTGCTATACATCGCACTGTCGCCTATAGCTACCAGATTGCTGGCGGTGGTGTTGTTATACAACGCCTGTGTACCCCACGGCTACATTACTATTGCCGGTGGTGTTGCTATGCAGCACCATAGCCGGTGCCTGTATTGTGATTGGCTATATGGGTGCCCGGTGCAACACCCATAGCCTCAGTACTCAATAATTGTGTTTCTATAACTAAGATTGTAATAGAGAGACCTATAACCCAAGGCTATGTTATCGTAACCTGCTGTGTCTCTGTTTAAGGCTTCTTCGCCTATAGCGATATTGTAGCCGTTGGTTTTGTGCGAAAGCATGGCATGGGTGCCAATGGCAATGTTATTGCTCGATGTACTATTGGTTTGCATGGCTAAAAAACCCAGCGCTACGTTGTTGCTGCCGGTGGTGTTGAGGTTGAGGCTTGCATAGCCTATTGCATGATTAGCCACCGTAAAGTTAAAGATAAATGCATTGTGCCCCAGAGCCAGGTTACCGTTACCGGTGGTGTTGTTACTGAGGCTTTGTTCGCCTATGGTAACGTTGGAATTACCGAGTGTGTTATCTTGGAGGGCGTTTGTGCCAATACCAATGTTCCAGTAGCCTTGTATACCTACTCCACCGGTGCCGGTGTTTCGAGGGCAT
>JADJZU010000032.1 GCA_016715625.1 Bacteroidota bacterium | reverse complement strand
CACCACTGAAATGGCCGGCAAATCGCAAGGCTGATCGTTCCATTCACCGCTGGGGTATAACTGCACGCAATCTTCGCCCTGGGTGCACACAATCGAACTCTGGCAACTGCCGAGTGTGCAGCAACTGAATAAACCGGAAGGAGTTTGATTATTGGGCTCTCCGGCAAACCAGTTCGTAAAAGCATTGGTGTTTTGATCCAGCCAGATAAAATTGCCTTCTTGCGATACGTCCGTTAAGCCAATCCAGATTTTGGGTGTATTGAAGTTGTACCCCGCTGCGGTCAGCGCAGCAACAATGTCTGCGTTTTCCTGAGCCGATTGAATAGACACCATGTGCGCTCCCAATAACTGCGCCTGCGCTTCGCTGGCTGTTGACGACTGCGAGGTGGGGTTAATGAAATACATGCTGCATGGGTTGTTGATGTTATTCAACTTGATGTATCCATTGGCAAGAAAAGTGGAATCAATTTCGCTGGGACGGCAACCGGCAGGGGTTACGCAAGGAGTTACAGAAACCAACACTTGAGCCGTATCGGTGCATCCCCATAAATCCTGAACACCTGCCACATATACGGTGTTGGTAGCCACCGTTACGTTGTAGGTATTGCCTGTGCTTAAAGGAGTGGTGCTGGGCGGTAAAAACCAGGCCGTTTGGTTAGGCAATGAGCCGAAGATGGTGCTGGCAGACAGCGAAATGGGTTGGTTGGCACAGCCGGTTCCTCCCGCTACCGATACTTGCGGGCACAGATTTACTTTCACAATCGATTTACCGGTAGGAGCAATAAATGCTGCAATGTCTTCGGTCATTAAATCATTCCATCTGCCATTGCTTAGCTGTAGCTGTCCGCCATTTTCACCAATGCTCGGGTAGCCCGAAGTGTTATTGGGTTCACCGGCATTCCAGTTGGTAAATCCATTGGCGGTGCCATCGAGCCAGGACCAGTTGCCCTCGCTGGCTGCATCGGAGTAGCCCATCCACACCACGGTATTGCTGGGGATACCCGCGGCCAGCATAGCTGCTACAATAGAATCATTTTCTGCCTGGCTGGAGATAGATGCCAGGTGAGAACCTAAGCCTACGGCAATGTTTTCCGCGGCTTGCCAGGTGGTGTTATTGGCATTGTAGAAATACAGGTTGCAGGGCTGTCCACCTACAAAAATCTGCTGGAAGCCTTGTGTCTGGTAAGTTTGAATGATGTTGCCAATGTTACAAGTGGGCGATTGCGCCTTTGTAAACAGGAAAGTGGAAACGGTTAGCAACAGTAGTAATGCTTTTTGCATAAAAATTTGAAATGATTTAGGTTTCAATAACAATGAAATATATCGTCCTGTTTAAAGGTAAAATGTTTGACGCTCAAAAAATGCGCGCTAATATAGACGAAACACTTACACAATTGGTGACAGTGAATACCGAATAATTTGCACCTCTTCAGACCTGCTTTGTGCTTTGCACATCCTTTACCATCCATTGCAGGCGCTTCTGCCCGTTCCATTCGTTTTCGTCTATGTGATAGGCCAGGTCAAAGGCTCCGTTTTTTACAAGCGGAAACTTGTCAGCCATGCTGAATCCAATGCCATCGTATACTGCAGAACCTTGTTTGCGGACCGAGAATTTAATGTGCGCGTCTTTTAACACTCGGCTCCATCCCGTGTCGGTCAGGTTTTGGGTCACAAAGAGCGGCTTCATGTTGCCCGGGCCGAAGGGCGCCATTTCCTGGATAATGTTGTAAAAAGAGGGGGAAACTATCTCGGGCTCTATAATGGCATCCACCTCCAATGCAGGTATCAACTGTTCCTCGGTGATGCTGGCGCGCACGACCTTATCAAACTGTTGTGCAAAGGCCTCCAGGTTTTCGCGTTTTAAGGTAAGTCCGGCCGCATACTTATGTCCGCCAAACTGTATGAGCAAGTCCCGGCATTTATAAATGGCTTCATAGAGGTCGAACCCTTTTACGGAGCGGGCGCTTCCGGTTAATATGCCTTCGCTCTCGGTGAGCACAATGGTGGGCCGGTAGTGGTTTTCGGTGAGGCGCGAGGCCACAATGCCCAGCACACCTTTGTTCCAGCTTTCATGACACAAAACAGTGGACTTGCGTTGCAGCTGTGTACTATCGGCCGCTATCATTCCCAGCGCATGTTCCGTAATGGTTTTGTCCAGTTCTTTTCGGTCCGCATTCAGGCGGTGCAGCTGGTAGGCCTGCTCCACCGCTGTGGGATCCACCTGCTCACTGATTAAGAGCTGAACGGCCTGCCGGGCATCGTCCATTCGGCCTGCGGCATTAATGCGGGGGGCTATCATAAACACCACATCATCCACCGTCATTGACGCTTTAATGCCGGATACTTCCATGAGTTGTTTAATTCCCGGTCCCGGATTCGTATTAATCTTCTGTAAGCCCATATAAGCCAACACGCGATTTTCGCCTGTGATGGGCACAATATCGGCACCAATCGCCAGGCATACCAGGTCCAGATATTTGAGGTAGTTCTCCTCCGGTATATCGTATGCCTGCGCTAAAGCCTGTATCAATTTAAATCCGATACCGCAACCGCACAACTCCTTGTAAGGATAGGGGCAGTCGTTCCGTTTAGGGTCCAGCACGGCAACTGCATCGGGGAGTTGGGCCCCCGGAAGGTGGTGGTCTGCTATAATAAAGTCTATATGACGCTCATTGGCATAAGTCACCTTGTCCACCGATTTGATGCCACAGTCCAGGGCTATTATTAAAGTATATCCATGGTCGGCAGCATAGTCTATCCCTTGGGTGGAAATGCCATACCCTTCGCGGTAGCGATGCGGCACATAAAAATCTACGGCATCATAGAAGGTCTTCAAAAACGAGTAAACGGTGGCCACAGCCGTGGTGCCGTCCACATCATAATCGCCATAAATCAGTATTTTTTCACCTCGTTGAATGGCTGTTTGGATGCGGGCTACTGCCTTATCCATATCTTTCATTAAGTAGGGGTCGTGGAGGTGGTCCAGTGAGGGCCGGAAAAAATCCCGGGCCTGTTCAAAAGTTTCTATACCCCGCTTTACCAGCAATTGGCACAATACCCTATCTATCTTCAGACTTTGCTGCAGATGGTCCACCTTGGTGGCATCGGCAGGTTCAAAATTCCAGCGCATTTGCATGCAGCGAATATAGTTTTGTCCGCTTTCGGGCGAAATCGGCCCTCTTCTCACTGTTATCTACCCATGATGGAGGCAAAAAAGGAGTTCCGGTCAACAGCCTCCTAGGAGTCCGTTTTTAACAGAAATGGGGGCAAAAATGGCCCTACAACAAATATTCAGCCAAAATTTGGAACTATAAGTTCGAAAACTATCTTTGCGCTCCGTTTTGCAAAACCGGCTCCAAAAATATCTTATTAAATGCTGAATTGTCAGGTGTTTTAACGTCTTAATTGTTTAAGAAGTTCAAGCGTCTGTCTATCTCATTTATAGGTATTTATGGTAGATTTTTTAACGGCTAATTAATCCGCATTGCCATGGCAGAAACACTTAAGAAAAGTGCCGAACGTGTAAACTTCGGTAAGATCAAACTTCCTGATGAACAACCCGATTTGTTAGACATTCAGCTTGAAACATTCAAGCAGTTTGTGCAATTGGAAACCACTGCTGAAAACCGCAGGTTTGAAGGTCTTCACACGGTGTTTTCCGAAACCTTCCCGATCTCCGACACCCGCAGCATCTTCCTGCTCGAGTTTATCGATTACTTTGTAGACCCGCCCCGCTACTCTATGGATGAGTGCATTGAGCGTGGTCTTACTTATTGTGTGCCATTGAAAGCCAAGCTGAAGCTTTCCTGTAACGACCCTGAGCACATCGACTTTAAAACCGTGGTGCAGGATGTTTTCTTAGGAAACATTCCTTACATGACTCCGAAAGGAACCTTCATTGTAAACGGTGCCGAGCGTGTTATCGTTTCTCAGTTGCACAGAAGCCCCGGAGTATTCTTCGGACAAAGCTTCCACCCGAACGGAACTAAAATTTACTCTGCCCGTGTGATTCCTTTCAAAGGAGCCTGGATGGAGTTTGCTACCGATATTAACAACGTCATGTATGCCTACATTGACCGGAAGAAGAAATTCCCGGTGACTATGTTGCTGCGTGCCGTTGGTTTTGATACCGATAAGGATATATTGAAACTATTTGAAATTGCCGATGAAATTGCCATTAAAACCCGTAAAGATGCCGAGAAAGCAGTAGGCCGCAAGCTGGCTGCAAGAGTATTGCGCACCTGGATGGAAGATTTTGTGGATGAAGATACCGGTGAGGTGGTTTCCATTGAGCGTAACGAAGTAGTGTTGGAGCGCGACACTATTATTGCCGATTCCAACATCGACACTATTATGGAGAGCGGTGTAAAGAGCATCTTTGCACACAAAGAACAGCAGACAGCCGACTACTCTATCATCTTCAATACGCTGAACAAAGATACGTCTAACTCAGAGATTGAGGCCCTGAACCACATCTATAAGCAATTGCGTGGTTCCGAACCACCTGATGAAGAAACCGCTCGTGGCATTATCGAGAAGTTGTTCTTCAGCGACAAGCGTTACGATTTAGGCGAAGTAGGTCGCTACAAAGTGAATAAGAAGCTGCAACTGGATATTGATATGGATACCCGCGTGTTGACCAAAACCGACATCATCCATATCGTGAAATATCTGGTGAACCTGAGCAATCAGCGTGCAGAGATTGATGATATTGACCACTTGAGCAATCGTAGAGTGCGCACCGTGGGCGAGCAATTGTCTACCCAGTTCGGTGTTGGTTTGGCCCGTATGGCCCGCACCATCCGCGAGCGGATGAACGTGCGCGACAATGAGGTGTTTACCCCCATCGATTTGATTAATGCCAGAACGCTTTCTTCGGTAATCAACTCTTTCTTTGGTACTTCACAGCTTTCGCAGTTCCTGGATCAAACCAACCCGCTGGCCGAAATCACCAACAAGCGCAGAGTATCTGCTCTGGGACCCGGTGGTCTGTCGCGCGAGCGTGCCGGCTTTGAGGTGCGTGACGTACACTACTCGCACTACGGCCGTCTGTGCACCATTGAAACACCGGAAGGACCGAACATCGGTTTGATTTCTACCCTCTGTGTGCATGCCAAGGTGAACAAAATGGGCTTTATTGAAACGCCTTACCGCAAGGTAGAGGCCGGCCGTGTAAACCTGAAAGGAAAGGTTTCTTTCCTGTCGGCTGAAGAAGAAGATACGGTAAAAATTGCACAGAGCAATATTGAAATGGACGATAAAGGAAACTTTAAGTCCGATAAGATTAAGTCCCGTTACCAGGGCGACTTCCCTATTCTGGCTCCTGGCGAGGTGCAATACATGGACGTGGCTCCTAACCAGATTGTGGGTGTATCGGCTTCTTTGATTCCGTTCCTCGAACACGATGATGCCAACCGTGCCCTGATGGGTTCGAACATGCAGCGTCAGGCGGTGCCACTCTTGAAACCACAGGCCCCTATCGTGGGTACCGGTTTAGAGAAGAAAGTAGCGCAGGATTCGCGCAATCTGATTAATGCCGAAAGAGAAGGTGTGGTGGAATATGTAGACGCCAACGAAATCATCATTAAATACGAAAGAACCGAAGAAGAGAAACTGGTTTCTTTCAAAGATGATAAGGTGTCTTACAAATTGCAGAAATTCCTGAAGACCAACCAAAGCACCTGCATTAACCTGAAACCACTGGTGCGCAAAGGACAGCGCGTTAGCAAAGGACAGGTATTGTGCGAAGGTTTTGCGACCGAGGGTGGCGAGTTGGCTCTGGGTTCCAACCTGAAAGTGGCGTTCATGCCATGGAAAGGCTACAACTTTGAAGATGCTATCGTTATCAACGAGCGCGTGGTGCGCGATGATGTGTTCACTTCTATTCACATTGAAGAATTTGAAATGGAAGTGCGCGACACCAAACTGGGCGAAGAGGAATTGACTCCGGATATTCCGAACGTGAGTGAGGAAGCCACCAAAGACCTGGACGAAAACGGTATTATCCGTGTGGGTGCCCGGGTAGGCGAAGGCGATATCCTGATTGGAAAGATTACGCCGAAAGGCGAAACCGATCCTACTCCGGAAGAGAAACTCCTCCGCGCTATCTTTGGCGACAAGGCCGGTGATGTGAAAGATGCTTCTATGAAAGTACCACCAAGTGTAGAAGGTACCGTTATCAGCAAGCGTTTGTTTGCCCGCGCCAAAAAGGATAAAACCTCTAAGCTGAAAGAGAAGGATTTGATTGAAAAATCAGATAAGGATTTTGAAAAGAAGGTAGCTGCTGTAAAAGCCGTGCTCATTGACAAACTGATGAGCGTGCTCAGCGGTAAAGTAAGCAACGGAGTGTTTACGGTTTACAAAGAAGAAATCATCAGCAAAGGAACCAAGTTTACCTCTAAGGTGCTGGCCGACCTCGATTACAGTGTGATTGACGGAAACAACTGGACCAAAGACGAAGAAACGAACGGTCTGGTGAAGATGATTCTGCACAACTACAACATCCGCAACAACGAAGAGATTGGTAAATACAAGCGCGAGAAGTTCAATATCTCTATCGGTGATGAACTGCCAAGCGGTGTATTGAAACTGGCCAAAGTATATGTAGCCAAAAAGCGTAAGCTGAAAGTGGGTGATAAGATGGCGGGCCGCCACGGAAACAAGGGTATTGTAGCCCGTATCGTGCGCTCCGAAGATATGCCGTTCCTCGAAGATGGCACTCCGGTAGACATCGTGTTGAACCCGCTTGGGGTACCATCGCGTATGAACCTCGGTCAGATTTACGAAACCGTATTGGCCTGGGCCGGTCAAAAGCTGGGTGTGAAGTTTGCCACTCCTATTTTTGATGGTGCTTCGCTGGACGAAATCATTGCTTACCTCGAGAAAGCAGGTGTGCCGGCTTTGGGTTCCACTTATCTGTATGATGGCGAAACCGGTGAGCGTTTCCACCAGCCTACTACCGTAGGTATCATCTATATGATTAAGCTGATACACATGGTGGACGATAAGATGCACGCACGTTCTATCGGACCATACTCCCTCATCACGCAGCAGCCACTGGGCGGTAAAGCACAGTTCGGAGGTCAGCGTTTTGGAGAGATGGAGGTGTGGGCTCTGGAAGCTTACGGAGCGGCTAATATCCTGCAGGAGTTGCTGACTGTGAAGTCGGACGACATTGTGGGCCGTGCCAAAGCGTATGAAGCAATCGTAAAAGGCGAAAACATCGGTGAGCCGGGTATTCCTGAATCGTTCAACGTGTTGATGCACGAGTTGCGCGGTTTGGCTCTCGACCTCAAGTTTGAGTAATCGCTCTTCACCTACTTATAAAAAAGCCACCGCGTAGCGGTGGCTTTTTTTATGTTATGTGATGGGGAATCATGGCATAAGTGTAAGAAGGTTTTCAAAGCGTAAGCAATAACAGGCAACCATACAAGCCATTCCCGGAGGGGTTTGAATCATGGATGTTCGTAGAATAGGGTTACTTCTGTAACACAAGTCTTTTTACAGACAAGCCATTCCTGTTCTTCAGTTCAATGAAGTAGACTCCATCCTCGAAAACACGCATGTCAATGATTTCTTTTGCATTCGTACATGCTGTCTTTTTAAGTAGCTGACCCGATACATTGTATATAGTTAACTCCGTATTGTATGGCTGAAACTGTTGCATGTTTACCATCAGCATTCCATTCGTGGGATTGGGAGATAGACCAAACTGCAGCTCGGGCACAGCGGTTGCCATACCGGAACCAACGGGATTGAATCGGTAGGGTAAGGCCCATTTAACCAGAGTAAGTACCGTTGTATCCGGAAAGAGATTAAAGCCGCCATAGAGAGTCGTGTATAAGTAAAAGTTGGAGTGTTCTATAGAATCGTTGATGTCAAACACAAAATCAAACTCGGGCGACATATTTGTTTCACCGGCCGGTATCGTATTGGGTAAACCAAAAGCATAATTCCACCAACTGCTATTGTATACGGTGCCATTCGCTCCCGGGTGATTGTCCCATACTTCAATAAAATGCAGGCTGTCCATATTGCTGAAGGTGCCTTTTACATACTTGGCGTTCAGGTCTGTAATGCTATTAAGGAGTGGATAAAACTCAATCGTTTCGCCATCATTGCAGGTGCCATCATTATTCCCCTGACTGTCGCCATTGTTATCATCACTCACCGTATTAGCTGTAGGAGGAAAGTATTCAGCGGCATTAGCGGAAGCGAAAGACAGGTGTTGGTGTAATGGTTGTTGTTTTCGTTCACTACAAAGTCAAAGTAAAGATTGACCCCGCGTGCGTTGGGATGTATGTAAACTTCAAATTCATCGGAGGACCACGCACTGCCATTCCAGGCTATGTTGTTGAGATTAGACAGGCTGTCTGTAATCGTGATGTAGGCGCTATTGCTACGGACAACACAGTTACCGCTTACAATAAGACTGCCCGTTCGACTTCATATTCTTGGATTGTATTTTGGAAGCGGGCGTGTTTGCCCGGTTTACCAAATTGAACGGATTGTCTGCCAGTGCTTGTATGCTGCCCGGTAAGTCATAATCATAGTAGGTGCCGAAAGAAGGGTCTACTCGGCTTCATCTACCGCGGCAATATTGGATAAAAACACCTGTGCATCATACACGGGTTGATAGTTTTGGTTAATTTGATTGGTGATGGTGCAGTTGTGGCTATCGGTAACGGTGACCGAATACAAACCGGGTCCTAAGGCTGTGGCGGTGGAATTTTGCTGACCGTTGCTCCATACATAAACATAAGGGGATGTGCCACCCGATGCTACAACAGTAGCCGTACCATTGGCACTCCCGGAGCATCTAAACGGCACTTTGCTAATAGTAGTGTTTAGCGCTTCGGGCGCTGTAATGGTCACGCGAAGAGTCAATACTGCCCAGGCTATCGGTAACGGTAACAGAATACTGACCCGCACATAGTCCGGTGGCAGTAGGTGTCGTTTGCCCGTTGCTCCATAAGTAAGTGTAAGGGGCAAAGCCGCGCTCAACATTCACCGTAGCGATACCATCGCACGAATAGCTGCAGGAGGCGGGGCTTGTTTGCTCGGTTGAAATGCTGAGCGAAAAACCTTTATACACCATACCGTAATTATACGCACCACCTTCAGCCGTGCTGCCATACAGGAAAGTGCCATCAAAGTATAGATCCGCATAAGGTCGGCTGCCCATACTATCACCCGTAAAGTTGTGCACTACTCTGAAATCGGTGCTGTCCGGCTTTAACTTATACATTAACCCAAGCGAGTTGGTGCCGCTGGAGCATAATCCATAGAGATACACTCCATCATAGGTGAGCGAACTGATGGGCTGCAAGCCATCTGCAGCATTAGTTACGTCAACCACTTTGAGCTTGGTAAAATTGCTGCCGTCTTTATTTATGCTGAAGATGGTACCCAAGCCCCAGCCCGATTGCGGATGGCCGTCCGTTATCGTAGTGCCATACAACTTATTATTCAGCATCAGCAAAGAAGCATTGGGCTGATGCCCGGTACCTGGATTGAACGAAATCAAGGTGCTGAAATCGGTGCCATCCGGTTTTATTCTGAATAGGGGCACGTTTTGAAGGCAGTTGTGCCATTCCACGAAGCGCCACCGAACGGAGTCATGCCATATAAATAGTTGCCATCATAAATCAAATTGCCCCAGGGACGATAACCATTGCTGCCGTTAAAATCCAACAACTTGGTAAAGCCGGTACCATCGGGCAATATTTTAAAGATAGTTCCCTTATCAAACTGACCGCCATACTCTGTCATGCCATACAAATAGGTGCCGTCTGATATCAAAGAGCCTTTCGGTCGCTTGCCGGTGGTACCAAAACCGGAGTAATCATCAAAAACAAGCAATACTGTAAATCCACTTCCATCCGGCAGTACTTTATAAATAACGCCTCCGTTCGTATTATTCACTCCACCGTATTGGGTCATTCCGCAGATAGGTTCCGTCAAAGTAAAGTCCACCGGTGGCACGTTTACCGGCCGGTACGCTGCTGAATTGAGGTTGAAAGAGGTAGACTGCCGAATCCTGCGTGCCATCGGGCTTTACCCGGTAGATAGTACCATCGCTGGGGGAAGTGCCCCCGTATTCTGCGGTACCATACAAGAAACCGTTTACGGGTATCAGCGCAGATCTTGGACCGTTGCCATTGTTTATGTCAAAGTCCATTAATCTCTTAAAGTGTTGCGCATCGGCTGTCGTGCATATCAACAGCGAAAGGCATAGGGTCAGTAATGAGTGTTTCATCGTGGAATAGTTTTAGACAAAGGTACATGGACACATTCGCTCCTGAGTTGACCAGCGTCAACCCGATGATTGACGCTAATCATACATTAGCTCTCAAAGCACAACCCCTGATTACTGTTTAATGAGCTCTACGTACACTTTTTTGTTAGGGTCCCAGTCTATCCAGAAGTGACCGCTAATCTTAGTGCCGTCTGCTGATTTGTTACCCTTAAACACCAAGCCATTATGGGTTTGGTATATCCAGGGTCGAAGGTGACTATATCTGCTGAATCTTCTACATAGTAATTCGTAATCCCGCAATCATAATTATGGCTGTAAAGGGTTCCATTGCCGTAATACGTCCAGCTCTCCATGCAGTCTCCGAATGTTATAAAGGGGTAGTTGTAGTGGGGACTGTAGGTGATTTTACCTCATTAATCACGTGTTCGGTAAGCGTGTAGTTCTGGCCGGGTATAGTTACTGCGGGAATCTACCGCAAAGGGGCCTTTTGCGTAATAGACGGTGGCGCCAATCAGCCCTTTTGCATTATTGAGTGTTACCTCTCTGTCGGGCAACATCCACGAAGCTGCTTTCATAGCCTGAAGCGCCTCGCGCGGACTAACTCCCTGAGTGTTTACAATATCCTGAATGTACCCCATGGCACATGGGGTGGCCAGTGAACTGCCCATATAGGCCGAATCGTTATTCAGCACCACCACATCCGGGTCGTTGTAGGCATAGTTGGCATGTATGCCCTGTATTTTTTCGGTAGATACAATGAGCACATTGTCGCGCAGAATGTTGGCGATGCGCGGTCGTTGCCGCAGTAGCTCCATCATACCGGTGAGGTCGAAATTTTCATTTCCCGCTGCGATGGTAATCACCAGGTTCTGCCGGTATTCATCGCGCAGTGCCGCCACACTCATCAGCACATTGGTCATGTTCCAATAATAGTTGAAAAAAAACGTGTCTTTCTCTGCCTGGGTGAGGGTGTTATAGTCGTAGTCGGTATTGCGTTCCAGTCCTCCGTTAAAGGACAGGTTGATAAACGTAGGTCTGTTTGTTTTGTTTCCCTCGTCAATAATGCCGTGAATGATGGCGGCATCGGAACCATACACGATGTTGTTTTTTAACCGTAGTAATGCTCGCACATCGTTCCACGGTGCCATGGCACTTTGGTAAGGGTGGCCTGCACCGCTATTCCGTGGTCCATCTGGCAATGGTCCAGCACAAAGCCCCGCTTTGGGATACATCATCGTATGCGGAGCCATTAAATCCACCAGGCCATTGCTTTGCATAGCGGCCATAAAGGTGGATGCAGCGGCACTGTTGTTTCAATTAAATAATAACCCACGGGCCGGTATTTTTAGCAGAATGGTGCCTCGTTATCATTGATTACTTGCGTGGCATCTGTTTCTGGAAGTGCCCTGCATAAAAGCGATGTATTATCCGCCAAAGCATTGACTGTCTGTGGCTGACTGTTATAGGTAAAGCTGACCGCGGCCATCTCGGATACGGCCCCGTGAACCCACCGCTCGCTCATTAAATCGGTGGTATGATTGTTCGTATCTTTTTGCAGGCCTGCATCCCTATCAGGGGTGATGAAAAGGATTGCCCATTGCATGTTTTTTTCATGTTATCGGTTTTGGGTGATTTAAACCGTGTAAAGATGAACATGCTGATAGTTGCAAAGATAGGAGGCTCATCTCCGGCACTGACATTCGTCAACCCTGCTGTAACCGTTTGCAACAGTATCTTTCAGGAAGGCGATGGATACCTGAAGAGAAACTACTGCTGCTCGCTGGCGCCCGACACCACATACAGCATATAGTAGTAGTTGCTAAAGGGGCGCTTGTGAATCTCCATGCTGAAGTAAAGGGAACGATTTCCAGTTGCTGCTCGATGTTAGCCACCGTGCGGCTTTGGGGCAGGGTGAGTGTTTTGGGGTAAAAATATACCTTAAAGCGCGGGGCGGTCCATCCGTTGTTGCGCTCATCGTTCGGGTCAAACTCATATACCACCGTGTGCTGCAGGCCGGTGCCAAAACAAACGGTCGAAGTAGATCATTCAGCTTCTTGGGGCCGGTGAGCAGATACTCCTTTACCTCGTCCCATTTTTTTATCGCCTGTTTCTATGTGGTACCTTCTATCCGCATGGTGTTTTGCGTAAACTTAACGCCCGAGCCAGCACCGATTCGCGATTGTCGAAGAAAAGAAAACCAGGGGCGTTTTACGCCACCGAATTGTTTTACTACCGAATCATTCAAGAAACAAAGGTTGCTTTCCACATAGGTTTGCTTCATCAGCTCGGCAAAGCCGGTGTTGCCCTGGTTAAAACCCTCCACTATCAGGTTGGCCGCAGTCTTTTGGGCCGATGCCGACAGAGCCACACCCATACACATTACCCAGAAGAAGGCCCGCAGGGGGCTGGTTGGTTTACTCCACATACCACAAAATTTTAAGGCCGCAATACTAAAAGATTTTAGGAGTCAATGCAGCCCCTCAATGGGTTTTGCCCTGCAGCAGCTTGGCCTCTGGTGAGTGGGTGTATGCCTGCCAAAGCTGTTGCGATAGGGTACATTAGTTACCTGTAAGGAAATGAGCAATGAATAATGACGAATCATCCATTCGTGATATGCTGAAAAAACTGTATGAGCGATAGAGCATGCGCAAATATTTAAGTGATGGTTGGATTAAACTAATCCCTCCTTCACTGCTTTGGCTACGGCTTCTGTATTAGTGCCTACACTTAGTTTTTTATAAAGGTTGGCTATATGTTCGCGGGTGGTTTCGTAAGAGATGCCCAACTTTGCAGCTGCTTGCTTGTAGCTGAGCCCCTGCGCCAATAATTCCAGAATGGATTGCTCACGTGGAGTCAGGCGATAGTTACCGGCCGTTTCTCTTTTGATGGTGGTAATGGCACTGTATTGTTCCCGCAGACGGTCCAGTTCGGCATCTTTTTGGTGTGTATCAAACTGCATCTGCAGAAGCAGCATACGTTGCTGAATTTGTATGTCGAGTTGTTGTTGCCTCAAAGCCGTTACCTGCCGGCAATGGTGTAAGGCAGCCGTAGCGTTGCCTTCTGCTCCTGCAATTTCATACAGTAGTTCTTCGCATTTTTGTGCATGCGGCCAAAGTTCTTTTTCGCGGCCCATGGCGGCAGATTCCTCCAGCAGCTGTTTGCCCTTTTTGTATTGTCTTGTGCGCAGGCAAAGTTTACCATGTATGCTCTTAACTTCTGCTTCAGTTCGGGCGTCATGGTTTTGATGAGCCAGTAACTGTGCTGCATTGCAGTGTTCCAGTGCGCTGTCCCATTCTTCTGTTTCAATATACACCGATGCCATACAAATGTGAACACGACAGAGTTCGGCCGTGCGGTTCTGCTGCTGCACCATTTGCATTGCTGTTTGAGCTGCCCGGAGTGCCTGAGGATATTGCTGAATGTGAAAAAGACCCTTTTTGATCATTATGCTGCTCGCGAATGGATTTAGCTTTTTGAAGATACTCCAAAGCTTTATGGGGATTGCCATTTTCGCTGGTAATGGTTCTAACAGTTCCAGTGCACTGGCAGCAGTAAGAAACAACTGTAGCTGTTCAAACCATGATTGCATTGAGCGCAGTTTCCGTAGCTTTTTTGAAATCGCCCATGGCAAGTTGTGCCAGCGCCAGGTTTTGATAAGTGCCTGCCAGTTGTCGTTGATTTTTTCAGCAGTAAAGTTCTATGGCATTTTCTGTGTGTCTTACTGCCTCGGCAACCTGACCTGTTTGTGTCGAGCCAGACCGGCAATTTTTGCTATGGTGGCCTGAACTAATACCGGAGTTGGATGTTCACGGGACAAATCTGCAGCCTTGGAACAAAGTGCTACGGCAGGTCTGTGTTCGCCTTTGGTATAGTAAACTCCTGCCTTGCCGAGTAGTGCCTGTATATGTGCTGCGTGGTTATGTGTTTTTTCTGAAAATGGAAATAGCCTTATCAAAGGCTGTAAGTGAAGCAGTATATTGAAGCAACGTGCGTTGTAGCTCAGCTTCCATCTGCCATACGGTACCTTTGTCATCGGCAACCTTAGACAGTGCAGCTATTGCCTTTGCTCTGTCAATGACTTTCTGTGCGCTCTCCATTTCGCGCTTATCCAATTGTGTCAGCAGTTCATCGCGCAGTGATAGTAGTTCAGGCTTTGGGGCCATGGTGCAAGAATAATATTGTCTGCACATTGCTTACCCCCCGAATTAGGGGGTTAGTTTGTAAACCCTTGCATGCACTTTAGCAACCTTGTTATCAGGAACCTGACCCGTTACATACAAAACAGATTTCCATGAAATATCTTTTGCGTTTTTTTCTGTTGTTTTCACCTGTCTTTGCTTTTGCGCAGGCTGAGCAGCAAAATCCCGCCACATTACCCACAGGGGCAGGCGTTTTTTGGAAAACTACCGGTAATGCCAACACTGCAGACGGCACTCATTTTATTGGCACCACCGACATGCGCCCCATTAACTTTAGAATAGGCAACGTAACAGCCGGGCGTATTGACAGTGCTGCTAACAATGTGTTTTTAGGTTACAAAGCAGGTGGCAGCACTAGCTTTGCTACCGGTAATGTGGCTATAGGTCAATGGGCTTTGCAAAGTGGGACGTCAGGAGGCAATAACGTTGCTTTGGGCAGCCGTGCACTGTTTAGTAGTTTAAATGGGTTTAATAATAGCGCGATTGGTTATGAAGCATTATATAGTAACACTACCGGTGATAATAATATCGCTATAGGATATAGAGCAATGAAATGCAACACCACCGGTTTTACAAATATTGCCATTGGTAACAATGCTTTATACAGCGATAGCTCTCACTACTATTTGGTAGCCATTGGCGATAGTGCATTATTTTACAATGGCACGGCATCATACGCTCATCTCAGCAATAGAAACACAGCAATCGGTTCTAAGGCCATGGTTAATAACAGAACCGGATATAATAGTACTTCTGTGGGCTACTCGTCCTTATATTTCAATACTACTGGCATAATGAATACTGCGGTAGGCTTTAATGCATCTAAAAACAATACGTCAGGTGATTACAATGTGGCTCTGGGCAACAATGCACTTAAGCAAATAAGTCGGGTAATGGCAATGTCGCTATAGGATAAACGCTTTAAATGCTGATACCGGCAGTTCTGACCAGATTGCTATTGGATTTGACGCTTTATCGTCAAATAGCTCGGGTATTCACAACATTGCAATCGGATATGAATCGCTCAAATTAAACACAGTTGGGTTTGCTAACACTGCCATAGGAGGTTATTCTTTAGTTAATAACTCGTCCGGTTATTGTAACACTGCCGTAGGCTCCTACGCTCTTAATCTAAATGATACCGCAAGCCATAATACTGCCCTGGGGAATACTACCCTATTCTTCAATAAAGGAACCAGAAATACTGCTGTCGGCAGTAAAGCCATGTACGATAATTCTACAGGAGATAACAATGTGGCCATCGGATATACAGCGTTGAATGATAATACCATCGGCAAC
Source organism: Bacteroidota bacterium (assembly GCA_016715625.1). Taxonomy (GTDB): domain Bacteria; phylum Bacteroidota; class Bacteroidia; order Chitinophagales; family LD1; genus Bog-950. The sequence continues at coordinate 16,007 of JADJZU010000032.1, read as the reverse complement.
AATAATACCGCGCTGGGCACACAGGCATTGGAAAATAGCCTGCATGGCAGCCGAAATGTAGCAGTTGGTAATAGTGCTTTAAATAACATGAGTTTTAATAACAGTGGTGCGGTTTACAATGCTTACAACACCGCTGTAGGTTTTGAGGCATTAGCAATTTGCAACCCTAACGATGGCAACAGTACCGGCACAGGTAAGCGCAATACCGCTGTGGGAGGTTTGGCTTTAGACGGCCTCACCACCGGCAAAATGTGCACGGGTATTGGTTTTAACTGCAGCACAACTGCTACTGCAGATAATGCAACTGCCCTGGGGTATAATGCGATTGCGACAGCGGATAACAATGTAAGGGTAGGTAACACAGCTGTAGTGGGCATTTTTGGTGCGGTCAACTTCAACACCAGTGATGCGCGTTTTAAAACTGATGTAGCCGATAATGTGCCCGGGCTTAGCTTTGTTGATAAGCTGCGCCCGGTTACCTATCTGTTTCAAAAAGAAAAATACAGCCTACACATAGGCGAAGGGCAAGATGAAGATTACGTGGCCAAGCTTCGGGCACAGGATGCCAGCGGCAAACGCAGCAGTGGTTTTCTGGCACAGGAAGTAGAAGCCCTGGCCGATTCGCTGGGCTATGATTTTGACGGAATCTATAAACCGCAAAACAAGCAGGATACTTACGGCCTGGGCTATGCACAGTTTGTGGTGCCGCTGGTAAAGGCCGTGCAAGAACTGAAAGCCATGGTAGAGGCGCAGCAAAAGCGCATCACGGAGTTAGAACGCCTGGCTCGCTAGCCGGTCCTTAGCAGCTTTCCTTATTGGCGGATGTCTCACCCGCCTACAATCTTGCGGTAGGTGAGACACCTACCGGTAAGAAAAGATTTTAGGAGGGGCAGGTATGACCACGATGGGTATTTGGGTGATGGTTGGCGGGGGATACAGCTGCCAGTGCCCATAACAAGCCTTATTTTTTATTACAATAACAGCCACCACCCGATTTGCACCTATTAAGGTTTTTACAGATTGCGTTTCAGCCAATCTTTATCATCAGTGTTTGTACAAAACAGCGCTCATCTTTGTTTTTATTGCATCCACCCTCCGAATTCGGGGAGTGTTATTTGTGAAGTCTTTTCTGCACTTTAGCAACCTTGTTGTTGGATAGCTGACCCGCGACATACAAAACTGATTTTTCATGAAATATCTTTTACGTTTTTTTCTGTCGCTTACACCGGTCTTTGTTTTTGCGCAGGCCGAAGTGCAAAACCCCGCCACTCTGCCCACAGGAGCGGGCATCTATTGGAAAACACTCGGCAATACCAGCACGGTGGACGGCACTCACTTTGTGGGCACCACCGATAATGTACCGCTGAACTTCCGCGTCAATAATCTGCAAGCCGGCCGGCTGGAATCTATTGGCACACAAAACACATTCCTGGGTGTGGAATCCGGGGCAAACAACACAGGCCTGTTCAATACATTTCTGGGTTTCAGAAGCGGAGCCGTAAACCTGAATGGCCGTAATAATGTGGGCATCGGTAACCTTGCATTAAGCGGCAACTCCACGGGCAGCTATCTGGTGGCCATTGGCGACAGCGCTCTGCGCAACAATACCACCGGCAGCCGAAATGTGGCGGTAGGCAGCCGAGCCCTTTTTTCTGTTACTACAAACGGAAGAAATACCGCTGTAGGTGATTCGGCCCTGTACAGCAACACCACCACCAACAACACCGCTGTTGGTGCATCTGCCATGGCGTATAACACCAACGGCTCATCGAATAGTGCCTTAGGTTATTTTGCCCTGCGCAGAAGCAACGGTAGTTTCAACACCGCCCTGGGCAGCCTGGCCCTGAGCCAGAACACTTCGGGGGCATACAACACCGCCACGGGTGCAAGTGCCTTGTCCAGTAATATCAACGGAGTTAACAACACGGCCATCGGAGTTTCTGCTTTATCTAACAATAGTAGCGGAAGCTATAATACGGCAGTAGGAATGGAAGCCATGAGTAACAGTATAGGATTTGAGAGTAGTGTAGCCGTGGGGAACGGAGCCATGTTGTCAGGAGCAGGGTTCTCGGTAGCTATCGGCAGGGGTGCCATGGTATTTCACACCGGAGGTTCCTCTGCTTACAATGTAGGAGTGGGTGCTTATGCACTGCAGGGGCCCGGTTTAACGCCTGCTACCGGTACACAAAACACCGCTGTGGGTGGGCAGGCCATGCAAAACAGCACTACAGGAAGCCTGAACACCGCTGTGGGGTATAACAGTTTGCAATCAAATGCAGATGGAATTGAAAACACCGCAGTTGGTTTTCAGGCCGGCAGCGCTGTTATAAGTGGAGATAACAACACGCTGATTGGTGGCCGCGCCAACACACTCAGCGCTGGTCTTTTCAATGCCACAGCCATCGGTTGCAGGGCTGCTGTGTCCAGCAACAACTCCTTGGTGCTGGGCAGCATAGGGGGTGTTAATGGAGCCTTGACTACTGTCAACGTAGGTATTGGCACAACTGCACCTGCTAGTCGCCTGCATGTGGTGGGCAGCGTAAGGATAGAAGATGGTTTTCAGGGCACTAACCGCGTGCTGGTGTGCGATTTTACCGGTGTGGGCCGCTGGCAGACCCTTACAACCGCACAAACCAATGCCTGGGGGCTTACCGGAAATGCCGGAACCATAGACGGCACCAACTTTTTAGGCACCACCGATGGTGTGCCCCTCACCTTCAGAGTCAGCGGAGGGTTGGCCGGGCGGATAGAGCATGTGAATCAGAATACCTTTATGGGCCACACAGCCGGTACCAATAACTCAGGCGTGGGCAACAGTTTTTTGGTGCTGATGCCGGCATTGCCAACACCAATGGGGGCAACAACACCTTTATGGGCAATGTGTCAGGCTACGCCAATAGTATCGGCATTTCGAAATACTTTTATTGGCGCCTCGACAGGTTTCAACCAATGTACGGCTTCCGACAACACTTTTCTAGGTGCCAGTGTGAGTTGAACAACTGCCAGGTTCCGGCAATACCTTTGTAGCTGATGCCGATGCACTGGTTACTAACCTCACCAACTCCACCGCTATTGGCAATAATGCAGCTGTAAGTGCCAGCAACAACATTATTCTTGGCGACACTGTTACCCGTACCAAACTGGGCATTGGAGTGACTGCCGTAGGCAAAACCTTATCCTCCAGCATCATGGAAGTGGCTTCGCAAGGTGTACTCAACAATCTACTCTTTCGCTTTAGCGGCACTGCCGGGCCTAACTTTACATTTCAAAGTGCTAATGGCACGTTAAGCACACCCACTGCACTACTTAGTAATAACATTTTAGGTAGAATCAATTTCTCCGGATACAATGGTTCTTCCTACATCAATACAGCCATGATTCGCGCCCTTACGGAAGCTGATGCCATTGGTTTTACTCCACCCCGCAGTCGAATGGATTTTTTGGTATCGCAGGGTGCCTACATGGTTGAAGGAATTAGTATAACCGGAGATCTTCGCGTGGGCATCATGGAAAACGACCCGCAAACTACACTACACGTAGATGGGCACCGATGCCGAGCGCACCGTAGTGCAGAGCGGCTTTTTGATGCTGGGCGATGAAACGGCTACCAATATATTGATGGACAACAACGAAATCATGGCCCGAAACGGCACAGCCATTTCTCCTTTATATTTTCAAGCAGACGGAGGTAATGTAGGCATTGGCAACACCGGTGCACCGGCCTTCCAGCTGGAGCTGAGCCTCAACAGTGCCGGCAAACCCACCAGCACCCTGTGGACCGTCAGCAGCGACCTGCGCCTGAAAAAAGACATCCGCCCTTACGAAGGCGGACTGAAAGAGATTATGCAAATCAACCCCGTGTGGTTTCGCTACAATGGCATAGCAGGTCTCCCTACAGATGAAGAGGGTGTAGGCACCGTAGCCCAGGAACTGGAAAAGGTGGCCCCTTACATGATTAAGCCCTACATTAAAGAAGACGACAAAGGCAACAAAACCGAATACAAAAGCGTGGACTACAACGCCATGCTCTTTATGTTTGTAAACGCCTTTAAAGAGCAGCAGCAGAAGATAGACGCCCTGCAGCAGCAGCTCGACCTGCTGCGTAAAAACTAAGCACCGGCCTTACCGCGCCTCTGCATTGCATTTTAAGGGTTACCCTACTGGAAGTGCCCGTGGATAATGTTTACAATGCCCGCATACCACGTTTGGTACGAAGGCAAACCATGTTTGGTACGCTGGCACATCATTTATGGTGTGCCGGCACTTAGCAGCTTTCCTTATTGGCGGGTGTCTCACCCGCCTACAATCTTGCGGTAGTTGAGACACCTACCGGTAAGGAAAATGCCCTGTGCAGAACGGCACTGGGCATGGTTGTTTGTAGCTGCGTAGATTTAATCTTTAAAACCAAAGTAGGCTTTGGCGGCTTCGTAGCTGCTGAGGTCTGCTTCTTTTTTTCCGGTGAAGAAGGCATCCCCCTTCGCGATGACTACCTTAGCGGCAGACACTAATTGCGGCACTCCGCTGTAGCTGCTTCCGTCCACATCTCTTATCTCTAAGGCGACTACGTTTTGTTCAAATCGATAGACCCAGCGCGTCTGGTAACTGCCTCCACATCCCAGCCCGGGCGACTGATACCAGAAGTTGCAGGCCTGTACCTGTGAGCCTTTAAAATAAACCAGTATTAACGAGGAGTCAACCATGCCCGGAGTAATAGAATCGGGAAGTTGCACAAGCACCAATTTAGAATCGGACAATGTATCGGGTCCGTGTGTAATCACTATCACGTTGGCGTTGCCGTCTTTTCCATCGGCACCTGCCGGTCCTTCTTTGGTGCAGGAAGCAACGATAAACAGAAGTGCCAGTGGCAAGAGAAAGGGGAGTGTCTTTTTCATAATTGTTTTTTTTGTAACGAGGAATGTAGCAATAAGATTGGTGGCTAATATCATCTTTTAGCCTTTAACTCATTCATTCCCGCTGTCCTCCGCTGTCGCCTGCCTGCGCGATGTCGCTTCGGCAAAGGCAGGCGGGGGACAGGTGAGCCACTTTAATTATAACTAAACGCAAGGTCAGAAAGGTGGCTGTTTATCCTCCGCAGGCGGAGGTAGTTGTATTATTTACCCCCACCGCGTCACCCCAAGGCGATGCTGCACAAGATAAATCCCCCAATGCACCAAGGCGCAGAGGCTGTTGTGTTGGTTTAGGTGCCGGGAGTGGCATAAATGTTAGATTTATCACCTAAATCAAACTGCCATGCGCGAGTATTACAACAAAGCTGTTATCAATCAGTCTTCCTCCTCAGCCGGTTACTTTGTGGGTTTTATAGGGGCCGCTGTTTATTTCATTCAGCATGCCGTTGGCTTCTGGGCCGGGGTGCTGGGCTTTCTGAAGGCCTGTGTGTGGCCCGCTTTTGTGGTGTATTATATTTTAGAGTATTTGAAGTTGTAACCCGCTTCTTTATTTTAAGCTGCGTCCGCCATATTTCTTTTTCACTTCTTTAGGCCATACCCCCCCCTATGCACACCTTACGCGAACTCCCCTGCACCTCTCTCTTCTTCCGTTTACCCATGGCACCACGATGGGCTTTTTGTTGCCTCGTGCTGCTGTGTGTGGCCGATGCCGCGGCACAGCTCCCCAATCCTGAACAGATACCTTACCCCTGGAAAACCGATACTGCAAAGCACACCTCCGCCTTTGCCGACCTGCACATAGCAGCCGAAAAGGACGCCATCCGCACACTCGATTTCCCTTCCTTTATTGCCAAAGACCATCCACAGAATACCTATTACGAATATGAGCCGGCCATTGTCATCCAGTTTGGTAACGAGGCGCGTGCCTATCCATTAAGTGTGCTCACCCTGTTCGAACTGGCCAACGACAGCATAGGCGGCAAACAGGTGATGGTTACCTTTTGCCCCATGTGCCATGCGGCATTGGTCTACAACCGCACTTTAAAAACACCTGCCGGTGAAAAAACATTCACCTTCGGGGTGTCGGGCCTGCTGCTGCACAACGATATGGTGATGTATGACCACCAGACCGAAACCTGGTGGGAGCAACTTATGGGCTCCGGCATTGCCGGTGACTACTCGGGCAAAACCCTGCGCATGTTGCCTGCCCTGCTCATTTCGGTCAAAGATTTCTTCGACCGCTACCCGGAGGGCAAAATACTTTCGCCCGATGCGCTGAATACCTACATAAAAACACATCGCCACCGCCCTTACCATCATCTGGAGCACAGCGGTCCTCTCTCCGGCAAATACTACTTACCCGAAAAAACAGACCCGCGCCTGCCCCCGCAGGAGCATGTGCTGGATATTCGCCTGGAAGGCCACGACCGCATTTATCCGTTCCACGCACTGGCCAAGGCACAGGTGGTAAACGAAACAGTGGGCGAAACCCCCATCGTTATCTTTTATCATCAGGAGACGGTAACCGTGCTCGATAAGGATGATTTAAGCAAATCTAAACGGGTGGGCAGTGCCACCGTTTTTGAAAGTAAACTGAATGGTGTAAGCTATTCCTTTCACAAAGCGGGAGACTATTTTATAGATGACCGGACAAAGTCTATGTGGGATATCACCGGCCTCTGCCGCGAAGGGCAGCTTAAGGGGCAGCAGTTAACCCTGGTGCCACACAGCCATCACTTTGCGTTTGCCTATCTGGCTTTTTACCCCGATGCCGAGATTTACGGTGTGCAGAGCAGCCCGAAAAAGAAGATAAAGGAATAAGTATTCCGGATATGCAGCAGGTATCATGGAATGAAAAAAGGCTCCTTATAAGGGAGCCTTTTTTTGATAAGCAGTTAATCTACTAGGGCAGCAGCACAGCGTCTATCACATGCACAACGCCATTGCTTCCTTTCAGGTCGGTGGCTGTTACAGTGGCTTTTCCGCCTTTTGCATCGGTGAGTATTACATTTTTACCACTCAGGCTGGCGGTCAGCTTGGCACCGTTTACAGTGGTTAGCTCGGCCTTTCCCTTGCCTTTTTCAATGGCAGCTACTACAGCAGCAGCATCCAGGTTTCCGGCAAATACGTGGTAGGTCAAAATACCCGCCAGAGCCGTTTTTGATTCCGGCTTAAGCAAAGTTTCCAGGGTTCCTTTAGGCAGGTTTCCAAAAGCGGTATTGGTAGGAGCAAAAACGGTAAACGGACCTTTGCCTTTTAAGGTACCCACCAGGTCGGCTGCTTTTACAGCGGCTACCAGCGTGGTGTGGTCTTTAGAGCTGATAGCAATATCAACTACATCGCTGCTTTGTGCAAAGGAAGAGAGAGTGGTGAATAAGATGGCGAATGCCATGATTGACTTTTTCATTTTGTTTAATTTTTTAGTGATGAATGGCTATAGAACATATCCTGGCTGTAAAAGTTGTGACCATTCGTTTTTCTCCTGCCCGCAGCTAAATTTCCGGAGCGCCTTCCGATCTCCCATTCATTCATGTAATAACCGCATGGCGAATGATGACAAAGCAGGCTATAACATCCACAACATATATACACCGGGCGGATGCAAGTGCATGCGACCATCTTCACCGGGGCTTTCTGTATATTAAACCAGCTTGACGGCCAATTGGGGAGGCTATGGCAGGCGATTGTTTAAAAACATTTGTAAATCTGAATTCTACGATTAAATAGCCCTTGGTGGTTGACGCCCCCTCCATGCTTAGCGCGCGTGTGAATCGCCTCTGCATGCTATTGAGCAAAAGCCTGTGGCCGGCAGGGATGCTGCGGCATACGCTCGTATTTTTTTAAGTTTACCAGGTATAAGTCACTGGGATATGAATGAGCAATGGTTGTTTGGAGCGCAGTGTTCTCACCGTGCCGAAGGCTTGGTTAGGGGCACTGTATGGGGGAGCGGGAGATGTGTCTATCCATGAAAAAGGAGGGCACTATAGCATAGAGATAAACAAGGGGCCAAAAATGATGACGGATAAAAAAACAGCATACTTATTCTTTACCGGTAAAGGCGGAGTAGGCAAAACATCTTTGGCATGTGCTACTGCGGTTGCGATGGCCGATGCCGGAAAAGTTGTTCTCCTTGTGAGCACCGACCCGGCTTCTAACTTAAAGGATGTGTTGGAAAGTGAGGTAAACGAGCACATAACCCAAACAAAAGGCATTGCCGGGCTATTTGCCGTTAACATCAACCCCGAAGATGCCGCTGAAGCATACCGAACCAGAGTAACGCAACCCCTCGAGGGAATAGCTTCGAAAGAGGCGATTAAAAAAATAAGGGAAGATCTTTCTGGTGCCTGCACTACAGAGATTGCTTCCTTTGATGAATTCTCACGCTTTGTCTCGGGGGAAACCGAAGGGACAAAGTTTGATGTAATTATTTTTGATACCGCACCCACCGGCCATACCTTGCGTCTGCTGGAGTTACCTGCTGCCTGGTCGAGCTTTACGGAAGAAAACCCGGATGGTGCATCTTGTTTGGGGCCCACTGCTGCGCTGAAAAGCGGAAAAGAAAGATATCATACGGTAGTAGACAGACTGCGAGATGCCTCCTTAACCAGTTTCTATATCGTAGCTAGGGCAGACAAAGCTTCCTTGAAAGAAGCATCAAGAACAAGCAATGAATTGAACGAATTGGGAATGCGCCATCAACTGTTGTACATCAATGGGGTGTTTAAAGCCATGGACAGGAACGACCTGCTTGCTCAAAAAATGGAAGTGATGGGCAACGAGCAACTGCATGCTATTCCCGATAACTTGAAAAGCTTGCCCTTAAAAACGTTTCCGCTCTTACCCTATAACGTTTTGGGCATTGAGAAACTCCGCTCGCTGTTTAACTCAGAACTTCAAAAATCAATTTCAGAGCAAAATGTACTTCCATCCGAAACTTCCAGGCAGGTGTTAGATGGAATAGACCAACTGGTGGATGAACTTTGTCAAAATCAACAAAACGGATTGATTATGACAATGGGCAAAGGAGGTGTTGGCAAAACCATTGCCGCTTCTGCCATTGCGGTTTTATTGGCAAAAAAAGGCTTTGAGGTTCTTTTAACCACCACCGACCCAGCGGCTCATATTCAGGATTTTATGGAACAGTTGGGGGAGCTGCCTGCTACATTAACCGTGGAACGCATAGACCCCAAAGTGGAAACACAGCGCTACACAGAAAAAATAGTAGAACATAAAGGACAAGGCCAATCGGAAGAAGCGAAAAACTGATACTGGAAGATTTAAAATCACCCTGCACCGAAGAAGTGGCCGTTTTCCACGCTTTCTCTAAAGCCATCAATATGGCAAAAAGAAAATTTGTGGTCATGGATACCGCACCCACGGGTCATACCCTTTTGTTATTGGACACGGCCGGAAGTTATCACCGGGACATTATGCGAAACAATGCAAATGCCGATCGACTGCGAACTCCTTATATGTATTTGCAAGACCGGACATTATCCAAAATCATTTTGGTTTCTTTACCCGAAACCACTCCTATGCGCGAAGCGGGCGACTTGCAAAACGATTTAAAAAGAGCCGGCATTCAGCCTTATGCATGGTTAATCAATCAGAGTTTATCGATGCTTCCCGGAATTTCGGACCCTTTGTTAAAAAGCCGTGCAAGTGCAGAAATTCAAGTGATTGAAACCATAAAACGAATATACGCTCAACGCATATTTGGTATTCCATTCATTGCTGAAAAAAAGCTACTTCCTGCACTTTTGGACACGCAGCTAAGCCAATTATCTGATTGATAGGAGGGCAGAAAGCTGAAAGTGTACCAAGCCCGCTATGCATCCGCTACACATGTACATCGTAGGTGAGCAGCGGGTCAAGGATTTGTCTTCACCAGGGGTTTCTGTCAAGTTAAACCGGGTTGCCGGCCAATTGAGAGGCTTTGGCAGGCGATTGTTTAAAAATATTTGCAAATCTGAATTCTACGATTACATTTGCGCCCCGTTCCGAGAAAATCGGCACGCTTATTTGTAAACGCACGGTCGGAAATCGTGCTAAAGAAAATTAAAATGAGCAACACAAAATACATCCCGCGCTTGCGCGAGCGCTACCAGTCACAGATTATCCCTGCTTTAATGAAGCAGTTTAACTACACCAGCGTAATGCAGGTGCCGCGCTTAGAAAAAATTTGTTTGAATCACGGTGTCAACGGAGCCACTTCCGACAAGAAGCTGGTGGATATCGCTGTGAACGAAATGACCGCTATTGCCGGCCAAAAAGCAGTAGCTGCCCGTTCCAAAAAGGCGATATCTAACTTCAAGCTACGCGAAAACATGCCCATCGCTTCCCGCGTTACCCTGCGTCAGGAGCGTATGTATGAGTTTCTGGACCGTTTGATTTCAGTATCCCTGCCTCGTGTGCGCGATTTCAAAGGCGTAAACAACAAAGGCTTTGATGGCCGTGGCAACTACACCATGGGTGTAAAAGAGCAAATCATTTTCCCCGAAATGGAGATTGATAAGATTACCAAAATCACCGGTATGGACATTACGTTTGTCACCAATGCCAACACCGATGAAGAAGCCTATGCTTTGCTGGAGCAACTGGGCATTCCTTTCAAAAAAGAGAACAAACAATAAAAACACATTCGAAATAAATTACCATGGCAAGAAAATCAATTGAAGCCCGTCAACGTAAGCGCGAAGCATTAGTAGCCAAATTTGCTGCTAAGCGTGCGGCCCTTAAAGAAGCCGGAGAGTGGACCCTGCTCGACAAACTTCCTAAAAACACTTCCAAAGTGCGTCTGCGCAACCGTTGTGCATTAACCGGTCGTCCGCGTGGATTCATCAGCGATTTCGGAGTATGTCGTATTAAATTCCGCGACCTGGCCAGCGAAGGAAAAATTCCGGGCATCACCAAAGCTTCATGGTAATTATTATCAATAAACAATAACAATTAACGCATTATATCATGGTTAACGATCCAATTTCAGATTACCTTACAAGAATTCGTAACGCGCAGCAGGCCGGCCACCGTTTTGTGGAGATTCCCGCTTCGAACACCAAGAAAAGAATTACAGAAATTCTGTACAACAAAGGATACATTCTGAAGTATAAATTTGATACAACTGAAAACAATCAGGGCGTTATCAAGATTGCATTGAAATATGATGCAGCTTCTAAAACTCCGGTGATTAAAAGCCTGAGCCGCGTGTCTACTCCGGGTCTGCGTCAGTATAAGCATGCCAACGAGTTGCCCCGCGTATTAAACGGATTGGGAATCGCTATCATTTCTACTTCTAAAGGATTGCTGACCGACAAAGAAGCCCGCGAACAGGGTGTAGGTGGCGAGGTGCTTTGCGAAGTATTCTAAATCAGATACAACCGGAGAAAACACAGTATTAATATCAATATAACCATCAATTAAGAGATATGTCACGTATAGGAAAATCACCCATTTCGCTTCCAAAAGGAGTTACCATCGAAGTATCGGGTAGCAATGTAGTGAAGGTAAAAGGCCCGAAAGGAGAACTGTTTCAGGCAGTGGACCCGGATATTGCTGTAAAGGTGGACAACGGTGTGATTACCGTAGAAAGACCAACGGAGCAAAAGCGTCATAAGGCCTTACACGGCACTTACCGCGCTTTGATCAACAATATGGTAAAAGGCGTATCGGATGGTTACACCGCACAGCTGGAGCTGGTGGGTGTGGGATATCGTGCCGATGTAGCCAAGCAAGCCCTCACACTGAGCGTAGGTTACTCTCACCCGGTGGTGGTATTGCTCCCGGAGGAAATTAAAGCCTCTGCCAAGCAGGACAAAGGACAAAACCCGATTGTTACCCTGGAAACTTTCGATAAAGAATTGCTGGGGCTGGTATGCGCCAAGATACGTTCTATCCGTAAGTCAGAGCCTTACAAAGGAAAAGGTATCAAGTTTGTAGGCGAAACATTGAGAAGAAAAGCCGGTAAGAGCGCAGCTAAGAAATAATTCATAATTTATTCATCCTATATCATAAAGATTATGGCATCCACTAAAGAATCAAGAAGAAAGAAGATAAAAAGCAGAATCCGTCCTAAAGTGTTGGGCACAGCCAGCCGTCCGCGTCTGGCAGTATTCCGCAGCAACAAGGATATGTATGTGCAGTTGATTGACGACACGCAGGGCACTACCCTGGCAGCCGCTTCTTCGCGCGAGAAAGGATTTACCCGCAGTGGCAACAAAGTGGAGCAAAGCAAAGCAGTAGGTGCCGCTATCGCCAAAAAGGCTGCGGAGAAAAACATTTCTGCAGTGGTATTTGACCGCGGTGGATTTTTGTATCACGGCAGAATCAAAGCGGTAGCAGAAGGCGCTCGCGAAGGTGGATTGAAATTCTAATTATAACTAAAGAACAAAGTTCAAATAAAGACAATGGCAAAAGAAAACGTTCAAAAACTGAAAGCGAGCGAACTCGAACTTAAAGAGAAAGTGGTGAACATCCGCAGAGTAACCAAGGTTACCAAGGGAGGTCGCACGTTCACCTTCTCGGCTACCGTGGTAGTGGGCAATGGCAATGGCATTGTGGGCGAAGGTTTGGGTAAGGCACGTGAGGTGCAGGAAGCCATCCAGAAAGCGATTGACGATGCAAAGAAAAACCTGGTGACTGTTCCGGTTTTCAAAGGAACCATTCCCCATGTGCAGCATGGTAAATTCGGTGCCGCTAAGGTGATGCTGAAGCCGGCTTCGCACGGAACGGGTGTAATTGCCGGAGGTTCTATGCGCGCGGTGCTGGAAAGTGCCGGTATCAAAGACGTATTGGCCAAATCGCAGGGCGGTTCCAACCCGGCCAACGTAATTAAAGCTACGCTGGATGCACTGGGCAAACTGCGCGATCCTTATACTGTGTCTCGTCACAGAGGCTTGAGCATGGAGAAAGTATTTAAAGGATAAGCTGCATCGTAAACTATTTATTAAAGCTTCAGGTAAAACCGAATACAATGGCAAAGATTAAAGTAACAAAAGTGAAGAGCACCATCGAAAAAGATGAGCGCCAGAAAAGAACGATTCAGGCCCTGGGCCTTGGTAAAATAGGTACCAGCAATGTGTTGGAAAACACACCGGCTGTGGCAGGTATGGTGCGCAAGGTGCTGCACCTGATTAAAGTGGAAAACGCATAAGCATCCGATTATTACAATTAAGAAAACAGTAAACTGATAACAATGGAATTACACAATCTGAAACCCGCAGCAGGCGCTCTTGGAAAAAGAAAAAGAAGAGGTCGTGGACAGGGATCTACCGATGGGGGAACATCTGCACGTGGTCATAAAGGTGCTAAGTCTCGTTCAGGATATAAGCAAAAGCTGGGTTTTGAGGGCGGTCAAATGCCTTTGCAGCGCAGAATGCCTAAAGTAGGCTTCAACAATATTTTCCGTGGAGTATGCAGCACTTAACCTGGGCAAAATTCAAGGGATTGTGGACAAGCATGGTCTTACCGAAATTACGGTAGACAGCCTGCGCGAGAACGGTTTGCTTAAAAAGCGCGCTTTGGTAAAGGTGCTGGCCAGTGGCGAATTGAAATCGAAAGTAAATGTGAGCGTTCACGCCATCAGCGAGGCAGCCAAAAGCAAAATTGAAAGTCTGGGCGGAACCGTAAACATCGTAAAGTAAAGTTTTAAAAAATAACAGCGAAGAGTCCCGATATTGTATCGGGATTTTTCACATAGAAGAAAGCAACATTCAGAATGAAACTTTTTCAAAAACTAAAAGAAATTTGGAGTATTGAAGAGCTGCGTCAGCGCATTCTTCTTACGCTGGGGCTGGTGCTTATTTATCGCTTGGGAACGTATGTGGTGCTGCCGGGTATAGACCCTACGCAGCTGGAGCGCATCACCGAGCAGGGTTCGGGAGGCATCCTGGGTATCGTAAACCTGTTTGCAGGGGGTGCATTTTCGCGTGCTTCTGTTTTTGCATTGGGTATCATGCCTTATATCTCTGCTTCCATCGCTATTCAGTTGCTCACCCTCGCTATTCCTTATTTCCAGAAATTGCAGAAAGAAGGCGAAAGCGGTCGCAGACAGTTAAATCAATACACCCGTTTATTCACCATTGCCGTTACCTTGTTTCAGGGTGCCGGTTATGTGATTTATCTGCGCAGTGAGGCAGGTGCTATATTGCCGCAGCTTCCGGCCTGGTTGTTCTGGTTGTCAACCGTAATGACTTTGACTGCCGGCACTTTGTTTGTGATGTGGATGGGCGAAAGAATTACCGACAAAGGAATAGGCAACGGTATTTCCATCATTATCATGGTGGGTATCCTGGCTCGTTTTCCGGAGGCTATATTGCAAGAGTTGTTCTCCCGCGCTAATGCCGGTGGTTTCATCGCCTTTATTATTGAAATGGCCTTCCTGATTGTGGTAATCGGTGCTTGTATCCTGTTGATTCAGGGAACCCGCAGAATTCCGGTGCAGTATGCGAAGCGCAACATCGTGCAGGGCGGCAAAATGATGCAGGCCGGTGGTGTGCGTCAATACCTTCCTTTGAAATTGAACGCTTCGGGTGTAATGCCTATCATCTTTGCACAGGCAATCATGTTTTTGCCGGCTACCATTGCTCAGTTCTTCAGCGATGATGCACAGAACAATTCGGTATTGATTGCTTTGAGCGATATTAAATCGGTGTCGTATAACGTGCTTTACTTTGTATTGATTGTGGCTTTCACTTATTTCTACACCGCCTTAATCATTAACCCAACACAGATTGCCGATGATTTGAAACGCAACAGTGGTTTTATACCGGGTGTGAAACCAGGCAAAAAGACCGAAGAGTTTATTGATGCGGTGATTTCCAGAATCACTTTACCGGGCGCCATCTTCTTAGGCTTTGTAGCCATTATGCCGGCCTTTGTGATGCTGTTCGGAGTGAATCAGGCCTTTGCCATTTTCTTTGGCGGTAGCTCTATCTTAATCATGGTAGGTGTAATCTTAGATACATTGCAAACGATTGAAACTTATTTGCTCAACCGTCACTATGATGGACTTACTTCTTCCGGAAGAATCAAAGGAAGACAGGGCAATATGTATCAGACCGGTATGTAAAAGATATATTGAAAATATTTGGAACCACATAGACTTTCTATGTGGTTCATTTTTTTAAAACATGTTATGGCAATAATTATAAAATCAGCGGAGCAGATAGAACTCATCAGAAAGAGTTGCCGTTTGCTGAGTGAAGCAATGGGAGAGGTGGCCAAGGCTGTAAAGCCGGGCGTTACCGGTTGGCAACTGGATAAACTGGCCGAAACGTATATCCGCGACCACGGGGGCGTTCCTTCCTTTTTGGGCTATGATGGTTTTCCGGGTTCGCTGTGCATTTCGGTGAACGAAGCGGTGGTGCATGGTGTGCCTACCGATAAGCCTTATGTGGAGGGCGATATTATATCGGTAGACTGCGGAGTGTTTATGAACAACTATCACGGAGATATGGCCTATACCTTTGGTATTGGTAACGTGAAAGAAGAAACGCAGCAATTGCTGCGCGTAACCAAGCAGAGTTTGCTGCTGGGTATAGCACAGGCTTCTGCCGGTAAGCGAACCGGTGATATTGGCTTTGCCGTGCAGGAGTTTTGCGAAAAGAAAAATCCTTATAAGTGCGTGCGCGAGCTGGTGGGGCATGGATTGGGCACCGAACTACACGAAGACCCGCAGGTGCCGAACTATGGGCACAAAGGGCAAGGCGCTAAACTGCCCGAAAACTGTGTGATAGCGATAGAGCCGATGGTGAATCTGGGCACCAAGAATGTAGTAACGCTGCGCGATAAATGGACAGTGGTTACACAGGACGGAAAACCTTCTGCGCATTTTGAACATACTATCTGGGTGAAGCAGAATGCTCCGGAACTGCTGACCACGTTTGAGTTTATAGAAGCGGCTATACAGGCCAATGATGCTTTGGTGAAAATCTGATTGGTTGCAACGCTTGCAACCGAGCCTATATGCTCTGCGACAAACAGCATTTTTTGCCCGGGGAGAAAACCCCAACGGCACGAAACCCCATTCAATAAACGCGATGTCCTCCTTCGTAGCTTGACTGCGCAATCAACATTGCTCGCGTACGCAACCAACAATGGTGG
>JADJZU010000031.1 GCA_016715625.1 Bacteroidota bacterium | reverse complement strand
GGACCTTGAGCTCCATCAGCACCTGTAGCACCTTGTGGTCCTGCTGGGCCTTGGGCACCATCAGCACCTGTAGCACCTTGTGGTCCCGCTGGACCTTGGGCACCATCTGCTCCTGTTGCACCTTGAGGACCAATAGGCCCCTGTGCACCATCAGCGCCCGTAGCACCTTGTGGACCTGCTGGACCTTGGGCTCCATCAGCACCTGTTGCTCCTTGTGGTCCCGCTGGTCCCTGTGCACCATCTGCTCCTGTTGGTCCTTGTGGTCCCGCTGGACCTTGAGCTCCATCAGCACCTGTAGCCCCTTGTGGTCCCGCTGGACCTTGAGCTCCATCCGCACCGGTAGCGCCTTGAGCACCATCATTACCCGTTAGACCTTGTGGACCCTGTGGACCAGTAGGTCCTGCAGGACCTTGTGGACCAACTGCCCCATCGGCACCCGCTGGGCCTTGTGGGCCTGCTGGCACCTGCTACACCGGCCGGACCTTGTGCTCCTGCATTTCCTGCCGGACCTTGCGGACCTGTGGGACCTGCCGGACCTTGAGCTCCAGGAGCACTGTTAGCTGCATAGAGCGCATAAGGAACGCTCACCAATTGAGAGGTGCCCATATCTGTAAAGCTGCTTGTGTTATTGATGTCCAGTTCTACCTGAAGGAACTTACCACCGTTTCCCCAGTTTACAGTAGCCAGATTTCCACCATTTCCAATCTGTGTGGTAATCAATCCAAACTGGTTAGGAGTGGCGGTAGTGGTTTCCTGATACACAATAGGACCCGTTGCGGTATTATCATGAATCGTAAACCGAACGCCAACCATACTCGGGTTTTGGGGTTTCCGGCTGCATCCCACTATAGCCTGATAATTCATGGCTTGTGGTGCCTGTGCAAAAATTTCTGATGCGGTGGTCAGAAATAATGCGATGAGAAGGAGTAGTCTTCTTGTCATGTGCTTGAGTTTAAATGAAAAAATAGTGCTTTATCAGACTGGCTGTGTTCAATAGCCAATTGATAGGTTGAAAATAAACGTTAAAAAATATCAGCAAAATTTTTGTAAGGATTTATTTCAAAAAAAAGAGCCGCATCATGTGGCGCGGCTCTTTTATATGTAATCATACGATTACTTTAAATACTTCTCCTCGCTGGGAGCCCAGCGGCTGTGAATGGATGAAAACAATCTGCTCCATCGGATTTTGTGAATGAACTCAGCGTTTTTATCATAACTCATCCATATGAACCAGGCTTTACCCACCACATGGTCTTCAGGAACAAATCCCCAAAAACGGGAATCCTGAGAACGGTGACGATTATCCCCCATGAGCCAATAATAGTCCATGGTAAATGTATAGCTATCTGCCTGCTTGCCATTGATAAAAAACTGGCCATCTCGCTTTTCCACCTGATTGCCCTCATAAACACTTATGGCACGCTGATACTGTGGATAGATGCTATCGTTAAGAATGACGGTCATCCCTTTTTTTGGAATTAAAACGGGGCCGAATTGATCGATATTCCAGTTGTAATACTTGGGCTCATTCGGGAAAATTCGATTATATCCATCACCTTCCCCTACAGGAGTAATATTGCGCTTTATAGATAGGATGTCTGGTTCTTTGGATAAAGCATCTGCCGTTTCTTTGGTGAGTGCTACATCAAATATTCCGTTACCGATAGCCGGGGTTTGAGTTGTAATGTCGTATTTGCGAAGCAGGTCATAAGGCAGCACACCACCTTTAGGCGCTACTTCATAGCTATTCTGTGCGTTTTCTCCAAAGTAGGCTAGCTGGTCGTTGATATACAGCAGACCATCTTTAACCTCTACTTTATCGCCCGGAACAGCAACGCAACGCTTGATATAATTTTCGCGCTTGTCAACAGGGCGAGCTATAACATGAAAATTTTGCCATACAAGTTCACGGGCCGTGCTATAATCGGTTCTTTGTTCTGCCATAATCTGTCGGATGACATCGTAATAGGGTTGCTCGCTTTCAAATTCTTTTATGACGGTGTCGCCTGCCGGAAAGTTAAAAACCACCATATCGTTTCGCTTCACTTTCTGAAAGCCCGGTAATGTTTTATAGGGAAATTTTATCCAATCCACATAGCTTTTAGTATTTAAGACCGGTATAGTGTGATGTACAAAAGGCATTGCCAGAGGAGTGTTGGGCACCCTAGCGCCATAATGAAACTTAGATACAAACAGGAAATCGCCCACGTTCAACGTTTTCTCCATACTCTCGGTGGGAATCATATAAGCTTCGGCAACAAAAATACGGATAAGCGTAGCAGCTACTACGGCAAAAACAATAGCATCGGCCCATTCGCGTAAAGGGGAACGAACCGGAGGTTTTTGACCCGGCTTTACACCGCCCGGAGCAATAAATTTTTCGTTAGGAGCAAACCCTAAATAAGGGATGTATACAATCGAAAATATGACTGCTGCAAAATGCTCTAAAAAACTGTAGCGCTTAAACGCACTACTCATGTCGGTTAACTGGCTGGCTGCATAAAACAAATTTACACCGGGGATAAAAAGCATCCATGTCCACCACTTGGGGCGGTCAATAATCTTTTGCCATTCCATGGACGAAACCACAGGCACAAAAGCTTTCCAAGGCGCAATCCCTAGTTTTTTATAGATGCCATAAGTGCCTATTCGTATACCAATCATGTAGGCAAGGACGATAATAAGGAAAATCATTTATTGGATTTTAGTGGTTTGTTCAATTTTTGAAACTCATAGATGAATGAGGTGTGGTAAAAATAGAATTTAGTGTATCACATGAAACTGGACTCATTATCCTAAGCCTAAAAGATCTTTCATTTGATACACTCCCTTTTTACCTTGCAAAAAGCGAGCGGCCAAAACAGCGCCCTCAGCAAATCCTCTTCGGCTTTTTGCCTCGTGTTTAATTTCGATGTGGTCAACGGACGAAGAGTAAGTTACAGTATGTGTTCCGGGCACATTCGGCTCTCTTTTAGCAATTATTGGGAGTTCGTGGAGTGGAGACTCTGCTTCTGTCTTAAGATGCCAACCGGTTTTTGAACGTATTTCACTCAAGATTACCTCAGCCGTTTTTACCGCTGTACCGCTTGGCGCATCCTTCTTTTCAGTATGGTGAATCTCTTCGATGGAAATATTGTATTCCGGAAATTTGTCCATTAAACGTGCCAATGTTTTGTTAATCTCCCAAAACACATTTACGCCCACACTATAATTTGGAGAATAGAATAGGGACCCATTTTTAGCAACACATTGTTCCTTAACTTCATCCAGCCTGTCCATCCAAGCGGTAGTTCCTACTACAACCGGTACTCCGGCATCAAAACATTTGTAAATGTTGGAAACGGCACTAGCCGGCTCTGTAAACTCTATAGCTACATCCGCTTTTTGAAGATTCTCTGTGTTGAATTCACGCAGGTTGGCTTCTGATATTTTGAGCACAATTTCATCGTTTGGATACAGCGAATGTATCACCTGCTCAATTTCTTTCCCCATTTTACCATATCCAATCAATGCGTATTTCATGTGTCATTTTAATTTGACGCGAATGTAGAAAAGCCGAAAAGCTTTTAGTGATGAAGTGTTGCTAAAGCCACAAAACGGATGGATGAATATATTTGTCAGCTTTATGAAAAATACAGTTACACCCTACAATGATAAACGGGCCAAAAAGGAACAGGTGGAAGAAATGTTTGACAACATCGCCCACCGATATGACTTTTTAAACCATCTATTAAGTTTTGGCATTGATATACGCTGGCGAAAAAAAGCAGTTCAAAGTTTAGCCCCCATATCACCTCAGAGAATTTTGGATGTTGCCAGCGGTACCGGTGACTTTGCATTTGAAGCGCTTACTTTGGCTCCTAAAGAGGTTATAGGCTTTGATTTGAGTGAAGGCATGATGCGGTATGGACGCCAAAAAGCAGAGCAACTCCGGGTAAGTGATGTGGTGAAATTCATCAAAGGCGATTCGGAGAAAATGCCTTTTGAAGACGAATCGTTTGATGCTATTACGGTAGGTTTTGGGGTGCGTAATTTTGAACATCTGGAAGCCGGTTTATCAGAAATGTATCGAGTGCTGCGCAAGGGTGGGAGAGTAGCTATTTTGGAAGCATCTGAACCACAGAACACAATATTCAGAGCATTTCACAGTTTATATTTCGGCAAAATTGTCCCCTTGGTTGGCAAGGTGTTTTCGCGTGATTCCCGGGCGTATTCTTATCTACCTGAGAGTACCGCTGCTTTTCCGAGTGGACGCAATTTTGTAGCCATTTGCGAGAAGTTGGGATTTAAGAAGGTGCAATGGACTCCATTGACATTTGGAGCTTGTGCTTTTTATACGATGGAACGCTAAGGCTGATATATGGCGATTACACGATAAAGTTTAATCTTGTATGGTGATTAAAAAACTGATTTCCTTTTTGTTGGTTTTTGGGGTTTATAGCACCCAAGCCCAGTTTAATGTTCATGAACTTGGTAAAAAAGACATCTACTTTGGCATAGCCTTGGGTGTAAATGTGGGAGATCATAAAATCATCCATCAACCGGTAAAGACAGAAACGGATTCTATCCGCTATTTTAAACCGAAGTTGGGGCCTGGGTTTAACCTTGGAATTATCTGCAATTACCAGTTTCACAAATACTTTGATTTGCGATTTATTCCATCGCTTGTCTTTTCAGATAAAACCATAGAATACGAAGATTTAGATTACAACATCATCAAGAAGAATATCTCCTCTATTTATCTTGATTTTCCGGTGTTACTTCGTTTTAAGAGTGAGCCCATTAAAGATTTTAGAGTCTACGGCATTGCCGGTGTTCGTTATGCTTTTGATTTGGCCTCCAACGTAAAATCCAGAAAAGCAGAAGACATCATCAAACTGGGCCGACATGATGCTGCGGCAGAGTATGGTATCGGGTTTATGATTTACTTCCCTTATTTCATTCTCTCTCCTGAAATTCGTGTAAGTCATGGTTTTATCAATATTCACTCGCCTACCGATGGGCTTATCTATTCGCGCACTATCGAGCGAATGTATTCCCGATCATTTACCCTTACACTGAATTTGGAAGGCTAATGCCTCTTTGTAAAGAAATCACCAGCGATTCATTTACGATAGCTATCTGGGAGATAACAGAGCCTGAGTCTTTTTTTAAAGCGCATTATCCAACACCCGATTACACTTTAGAAGCAAGAAGACTGCAATCATATGCTACCAGACATCTCTGCTGCAGCATGTTTGGAAACAGTGTCGAGATTTTAAAGACAGAAAGCGGAAAGCCTCATTTGCATCCGCCTTTAGGTAACATATCTATTACACATACAGCCCACTATGCCGCTATTATGTATAGCAAAAAGATGGAAGTAGGAGTAGACCTGGAAACCATTAACGATAAAGTATTGCGGATAGCGTCAAAATTTATGGAAGACGCGGAAATTGAAGCGATACCGGATGCTGAAAAAGTAAGAAAACTGATTCTCTATTGGAGTGCTAAAGAGGCACTTTATAAATTACACGCAAAAGGTGGACTGGAGTTTCGAACGCAATTGATGATTCAACCTTTTTGTTTACAAAACAAGGGAATGCTTGTGGCAGAAGTTAATGCCGATGTGCAATGGAAAAATCTGGAAGTTCACTACGAATTTTTCGACAATCAGGTATTGACCTACGTTGCCAAACCAAGCGAATAACTACTTCATTAGCTTGTCATACTTGGCCGCGTTGCTGGCATCGGCCCTTCGTAGTAAAGAAAGAGCCTTTGCTTTTTCCCCCATATCGGCTCCGGAAAAAACATTGAGTAACTCATCACTCTTTGCCTGAAAAAATACGGCTAATAAAATATTGTTTGGATTTTCGCGGGCTATTTTATCCAACTTATCCAGTGCATTCAGAATATTTTGGTGAGCCACAGCCGGTTTTTCGTAGAAATTATCCATGCCTAAGTGGTGGTATTCATAGATAGCCTGACGGAAAGATTCATACTTGCTTGAAAGCATACTATTATTGAGTTGGTAACGATTGCGGTTAATTTGACCGTCAAACGAACGCCATCCAATAATTTGTCCATCGCCTGACGAAAGAGCATTAACGGTGGAGTTCATAATCTGTTCGGCAGTAGAAAAATATTTTGCTCCTCCGCCTTTTGCCATGCTCTCATAATCCAGGCCGATAATGGTATAGACGTAGAATGATACAAGCGAAACAATATTAGAGGTATACTGATTGGCATTAAACTCCAGAGGTGCATTTTGCACGTAGGTAAAATTCCAGCTATTGTCAATAAAATTGAAGGTGGTGCTATTGTAAGAGCTATTGAACACCGGGCGGCTGGCCTGAATAGTAGCACTGGCCTTGTAATTATCCTGCGATGGACTTTCAGCAATGTTCAGGAACAAACTGCACTCTATCTTTTCTTCGGGCGAAAACTGGTCCGTGGTCCATACCCTGGAATTGATGAAGTCGTTAAGTTGAGTTTGTAGTGTCGTAAAAATAACCGGGTCAACTCCGTTGATTCGTTGTCCGTTCACCGTAACCTGGCAGCGCAACTCTTGTGCAGATAAAGATGGAGCGAGTGTTATCAGAAAGGCTACTAATGCCAAGCCGCGGAAGGAGAAATAAATGTTCATGCAGTAATGTCTTTTTCTTTCTGAATCAGTTTCATTGTGTAATCATAAATATCATTGGCCACTTCGTGCTTACTCTTTAACTCAAATTTAGTTTCGTTATTGTATTTATCCAGTATAGTAATGCGATTGGTATCGTGCTGAAAGCCAGCACCTGCATCGCGCATGGAGTTAAGTACCACAAAATCGAAGTTTTTCTTTTTCAATTTATCCAGCGCGTTGGTCTCTTCATTATCTGTTTCCAGGGCAAAACCAACAATTAGTTGTTTATCACTTTTCAATCTCCCGAGCTCAGCAGCAATATCCTTTGTTTTCACCAGTTCAATCGTGAGTTCGTTATCTTTCTTTTTGATTTTTACAGGGCTCAATTCTTTTGGTGTATAGTCCGCCACCGCAGCGGCAAACACAATAACATCTGCTTTGGGAAAATATTGTTTGCAGGCTTCAAACATTTCTGCTGCCGTTTGCACAGCAGCTACCTGAATTCTGCTATCTGCAGGACGCAGATGTGTAGCGCCTAATACCAGATTCACCTCATGCCCTTCGGCTGAAAATTTTTCGGCAATAGCAATCCCCATCTTGCCGGATGAGTGATTTCCGATAAAACGAACAGGGTCTATAGGCTCGTGAGTAGGGCCTGCTGTAACCAATACATGCATTTATCGGGCTATTACAAATCTGCCTAAAGTTTTGCGTACACCATCGCGAGCATGGAGTATGGCATAGTAACTTCCGGGTGTAAGGAAAGTAGTATTGATATTTAAAATTCGTGACCCATTGTTTTCTAATTCTATTACTTGCTGTCCCATTATGTTTACAATGCTAACAGTTGCATAGTTCATCGTAAGAGCATCTTGATTTTTGCTCATATCAATCAAAATGATATCATTTCCGGGGTTGGGTGAAATAGAAATGCCGGACAGGCTGATTTCATTGATGGACTCCCAAATTAGGTAACAAGCTGTGTCGCACTTTGTATCCGAGCCAAATTGATTGGAGGCAGTGAGACATACTTCTAAAAATCCATAATCAGGATAGTTATTCCAAAGCTGCCATGGTGAAAAATTCACACTAACGGAGTTATAGGTTTTGGAAGAGTCTAATGATGAAAAAGTCCACGCCAGGCTACTTGAATTTATGGAAGTGCTAAGTATTGCATAAGCTGAATATGGGTCGGCCGATACACAATCAAATAAATCGGGACTAACTGTAAAACTAGCCGTAGGTAGTAAACTCGCATTGTGTAAAGAGTTTATAATCAACATACCTGTGTCGCACAAAACAGGCGAGCCATTATCACAAATGACATACCAACAGGTGTCGGCTCCGCTAAAGGTAGAGTCGGGCTGGTATAGAATGCTGGTGCAATTTCCGGTAGGTGCAATGCTAAAGGCGGGTGAGCCATAAACATCTGTCACGCAAATATTATCATTGTCAGGATCCAGGTCGTTCAGGCCTACATTTACAGTTAAGGAATTAGGCTGCAAAACACTTGCTGTATCATCCACTGCTATGGGTGCATTATTCGCTGCGCTGATTCCACTTACCACCACATTTTTGCAAACCTGTGAACTGCTGCCTCCTCCGTTTGAAGCGATGAGGCACACGTTGTAAGTATTGTTTGCAGTGTAGATGTGGTTAGGGTTTTGGGTTGTGCCCAATGCGCTACCATCACCAAAGTCCCAACTCCACGAGGTAGGCGTATTAGTATCAAATCGGTAAAGTTCACTAAGCCACCACTTGGGTTTACCCAGCTAAAGTCAGCAACCGGTGCTAAAGCCGCATTGCTTACTACTATTTGTTTACAAACCTGCGTACTACTACCGCCAGCATTAGAGGCAATTAGACAAACGGTATAGGTCCCATTGGCAGCGTATGTATGACTTGGATTTTGTGTGGTTCCGTTCGCGCTGCCATCTCCAAAATTCCAACTCCACGAAGTGGGGTAGCCGTCAGATAGGTCGGTAAAATTGATAACCCCAGCTGCGCCACTATTGAAGCTAAAGTCTGCAGCCGGTGCGGTAGGAGGGACCATGCTCCAGTTAACAGATTGTAAAACATTGGCCGTATCATAGTTGAAATTGATAACACTCCCTTTAGCTTCTTTGGTTACATAGCTGTAGCGTATGGTCGTGTTGGTGGTATTTGAGATGGTGGACCAACCAAAAAAAGTTTTGGCGCGAATAAGCGTGGTGGTGGTTTCTTTCCGTTGTTTGCGCAGGCATTTGTAGCCACCCACGGGTGTAATTACCTTTCCCCATCCGTCTATGGTATCTGTGTAAGTGGTGTTTATGGTGAGTTCCACCGAATCGGCCAATGGTTGATTCACCTGTGCCCCTGTTACTCTTTTGTATAGATAAGCGGTGCCTCCAAAAGTGTTTAAATAGTTGGTCGGAAATCGAAACAAATCGGGCTTCGTGCCATAGGCCGCAGACAAAGTGGTTCCGGGCACCAATTGTCCTTCAAAACCTTCCAATGTCAACTTGTTATTGGCATTGTCGGTATTTGTGAGCAAAAAATTAACACCATCTGCCGTAGTTGCTACATCTGCATTCGGACATGTGGTTAGCTGGCCATTGGTGGGAGTTCTATATTCCGCTGTGTCGTATTTGAATAGGGTAAGATTACTGAAATCATAGACCTGATTAGCTCCCTTATTGCCAAAACTTACTGCCGGCAGCGGAAATGTATCAATGGCTAATCGCTGCGACTGTCCCGTTGCGGGAATATCAGTAATGTTGAAAGTAATAGGAGTTTGTGCGTTTGCCAGAAAGGAAAACAAACTCAATAGCAGAAGTAAAGATTTGTTCATGGGGAAAGTGTAAGATTTGAGGCACGAATTACTATAAAAGAAATGACACTTTATAGCTGTGCAATAATCCGACTTACAGCACAAACTTTATAGTCTTTCGCTGGTTGTCGCGTGTAAGTATCTCGCAGAGATATAGTCCACGGGGTAAATTACCAAGTGCTACTTCCACAATATTGCTACCCATGTAGGCTATGGGCATGCGGCCGGTAATGTCAAATATTCTTACCTGTTTAAAGTCAATATCGTTCGGGTCATAACTGAATATCAAGCGGTTGTTTTGAACTGTATAGGCAAAAGGAAGTTCTGTTTCATCTTCGATGGAACTGGGGTTCTGTACGTTTATAAAGATAAGGACCGAATCGGCTATTGGCTTATTGGAAATTGGCCATACCACTACCACATCGGGCCCCGGAGCAAAATACTGCGCATCAATTTCTACACTAAAAATGGCAGGAACCGTTTCAAACCCACTAAGCGTAATTGCCTGTAATCCACTATACCAGGGTTTATTAAATACGTTAGAGTCGTTAATGACGAAATTGCTGTTACGCAAGCCAAAATCCAAGGTGCCGGTGTAGGTAGACGAATCCTCGTTAGTTACTTCCGTATTGATGGTAATCGTGTAACCAATGTTGGCGACATTGTTGGGAGTGATGTTGTAGCTTAGCAGTTTAACCGCTATTCCCGCAGGTTGAGCACTAACTGTCAGTGACGCTAACAGCATGGAAACCGCCAAACAGAAAAGATGTAGTTGTTTGTTCATCATATTCTTCTTGACAGCTAATGTAGATGCTTCGTTGCAATTACCTATTTATTTTATATTCGATTCTTACTTATTCAAAATGCCTCTATGGATATCTTAAATAATCTGATAAATGTAATGACCAAAGAAGAAGTGCGCAACTTTAAGCTTTGGATAAACAGCACCAACTCGTCTGGGGAGAGAAAAGACGTTATGCTCTTTGACTATATCCGAAAGAGTGGAGATGCTTACAATGAATCTTACATATTCAAAAAGTTATACAGCAGTCCGGACAAAAATTCATTTTACCGGCTCAAAAATCGCTTACAGGAAGATTTGGGATATAACTTGTCGCTCCTGCATTTTAATAAGCACGAGTCTAATAATCTGTTTTTGCTTCTCTCTTTATATACCATTTTCATTTACCGCAACCAACCTAAACTAGCCTCTTACTACCTCAGAAAAGCGGAGAAAAAGGCAATTCATTCTGAAAATTTTGAAATGCTGGATATCATCTATGCCAGCTTTGTAAAACTCAGCTCCGATTTACCCGAGATAAACCCGGAGTCATACATAGCGCGCAGAAAAGCCAATGCTGATAAATTGAATAAAATACGAGAAACAGACCAGACCTTGGCGGCTGTTACCTATCGCCTCAAGCTTTCACAAAACTACGGCAAGCGAGATACCGGCCTATTGAAACTACTGGATACTACGATTAAGGAGTTTGCTAAAAATGAAGAAATACGCAACAGCAGGACTTTTCAACTTCGTGTATTTAAGGCGGTTTGTCAGATTTTTATTCAAAATCACAATTTTATTGAGCTTGAAAAATATGCATTGACAACCTACAATCGGTTTTTAGAGGAAAAGTGGTTCGACAAAAGCAACCATGAGTCCAAGTTGCAGATGCTCGTTTACATTATCAATTCTACCTTCAAGAATCGAAAGTTTTTGGAAAGCCTGGACTATGCAGAAACGCTGGGGCAGGAGATGACAAGCTACAACAATCAGTATTATGACAAGTATCTGTTCTTCTACTATAACTCGCTTGTTATAAACTATGCCCAGATTGATATTGTTCGGGGTTTGAAGGCACTGGATGAAATGGAGCGCGAAATCAGGGGTAAGCAAAATGCCTATTACGAGTTCTTCATTTTGCTGAATAAGGCGAGTTTACTCTTCTTTCAACATCGCTATAATGAAGCCATCCGCAATCTGGTGCGCTTGTATGGCAATGACCATTACAAGAAGGCTGACATGGAGTTTAAAATGAAAATTGCCGTAGCAGAGTGTATTATACAATATGAGAGTGGCGATAAGTTGGATACGAAAAAGAGAGTTGAACAAGTAAGAAAACAATTCAAAGAGTTACTGCAGGCCGAGGAAGCTAAACGGGAGCGGTTTGTCTTGGATTTAATTTATCAGACCGAGGACAACTCAGGATTGCAATCAAATAAAAAGCATCAGAATGCTATGATAAAGTTTGTAAATCAGAAGGTCAAAGAATCGGTAGAAGATGGAGAAGTGCTGAAATACAGAGTATGGCTATCGCAGAAAGTATCTGATAAATAGGTATAAACTTAATACCATTTGAGCAGGTAATAATTTACATACAATTTTCTAACTCATAGCCAACGTCTACGTATTATTACATCATCAAAGTAACGAACAGGCTATTCATTTTTTTCATTTTAAAACAATCAGTATGAAAACAATCAAAACAATGCTGCTGGTGTTATTCGCCCTTGGGGTGTTTAGTGGCAATGCGCAAATCAACTGCGGCATATTACAGCCGTATTTCTATTCGGCCAATAACCCGAATGGCGTTCCGGTGTTTCACGACACTACTACCTATGCGCAAGGTTGGCAACCGGTTAGTTATTTTTGGGACTTTGGCGATGGAAGTAGCTCCAATCTGGCATCGCCATCGCACGTGTTTCAGCCGGGTGTGTTTAACGTATGTATGACGGTGACCGCACAATTGCAGGGAAGCAGCATAACGTGTGTAGATACATTTTGCAAAACCTATAGCAATTGTAATGGAATAGTGGTAGCAACATTTACATATTCTAATTTGGGTAATGGCCAGATTCAATTTAGTGGAAATGGTAGTTCCAACTACCCACCTCTCACTTACTCATGGGATTTTGGAGATGGCAGCACCTCTACCAGTCAAAACCCGGCTCACACTTTTACAAATGGTTCCTACCAGGTTTGCCTCACTGTAACTTCATCTAATGGTTGCAGTGCTTCTTACTGCTCTAACGTTAGCGTTACCAACAATCTTTGCGGTAGTTTGAGCGCAGGTTTATCGGCTTCAAATCCTACAGCTACAGCCGTTATCTTAAACAGCACTACTACCGGTACCAATGCCAACACACTTTATCAATGGTATGCTGATGGTGTTGCACTCAACAATCCCGGACCCAATTCTTCTTATACTTTAACTGGCGTTTCCACGGGTTATCACACCTATTGCTTGTATGTATATGCTAACGCCAATACTTTCTGCGATTCATCGTGCATCACTTACTATGTGCAAAACGGTACCAATTCATGTGCTACAGCCAATGCAAGCTTCAATGCCACCAGCGGTAATGGAACCGTTACAGCTACCAGCAATTCTTCTGGGGTTCCCAATGGAGCGCAATATCAATGGTTTATTTCAGGACCTTACAATGCTTCTACACCGCTTTCTGCCGGAATGATGACGGTGCAATGGAACAACTTGCCTTCCGGAACTTATAATGTTTGTCTTTACATTTGGTCGTCCAACCAGGCTTGGTGCGATTCTACCTGCCAGACTATCTCGGTTCAAAACTCTAACCCTTGTGCCGGTATCAATTCGCAATTTACATACACCAACCAGGGCAACCTTTACACTTTCACTGGCACTAATGCCAATTCTAATAATCAACTGATTTGGAAGGTAAATGGTGTAAGTGTGGGTCAGGGCAACACCTTTTCTTATACTTTCCCAACAAGTCCGGCTTCTGTAACCTATACTGTTTGCCATGTTGTATCAATTCCCGGAACTGTTTGTATAGATTCCACCTGTAGTGCAGTGGTAGTATCGGGTAACGGAGGAAATCCATGCCTGAATTTTTCGGCAAGTGTGAATACCAATGTTGACCCTAATGGCATCGCGACCATGTATGCTGTGCCAAACGGAGGTAGTCAACCTTTCACCTTTGCATGGAGCAATG
This sequence comes from Bacteroidota bacterium, assembly GCA_016715625.1. Taxonomy (GTDB): domain Bacteria; phylum Bacteroidota; class Bacteroidia; order Chitinophagales; family LD1; genus Bog-950. The sequence continues at coordinate 25,195 of JADJZU010000031.1, read as the reverse complement.
GAGTTACCACTCAATCCTTTAATCCTACAAGCACTGGAATATACTGTGTAACGGTGTACGATAATAATCAATGTTCTGCTGCTGCCTGCGACAGTTTTTTTGCCGGAAATCCTTGCAACCTCAATGTGGTAGTGTATACGCAAAGCACCAGCGCCCCTTATGTTTTGATTGCTAACGCCACTGGCGGAACAGCCCCTTACACTTATGTATGGAGCAACGGTTCTTCTACTTCCAATATACTAACCGTTACTGCTCCGGGCGTGTATTGTATGTCAGTAGTGGATGCGAATGGCTGTGTGGCAGATGCATGCTACACCGTACAGGGGACCACTTTACCTACTGACACTATCTGCGGTGTAGTTTTTAATGACCTCAACGGCAATGGCGTCCAGGATGCAGGCGAACCGGGCATTGCCGGAGCCTATATATATGTAGGAAACTATCCGGCCTATACCGATAGCTTTGGTCACTATGTGACCGTTGTTCCGGCTGGCACTTATAACGTAATGTATTGCCCACAAGGAGGAAATTCCGTTACTGTTCCTGTTTATAGCTCAGCCGGTACTTTAAATAATTGCCCTTCCTATCCTGTAAGTATTGCAGGCACCGGTGGTTCACATTGTGGCTATAACTTTGGTATTCAAAACAACAATGTGAGCATCTGCGGCACAATCTTTTTTGATGCTAACAACAATAACGTCCAGGACAATGGAGAAACGGGAATCGGTAGTGTGCATGTGTATATTACCCGATCAAACGGCACTGTTTATCATGCCTATACTTCTCAATCCGGTCAATATTGTGTGACTGTTCCGGCTGGTAATTACACCATCACGATGAGTAACGGTAACTTCCAGGCCTGCGTGAGCACTCCGCAAAATATTTCTGTTGCCGCTACCACAGCCGGTCAAAGCTATAACAACAATAACTTTGCAACGTATTGCCAACCGGGTATCTGCAATCTATATATCAGTGTAACACCACACACTACTGTAACAGCCGGATTTCCGGCCTGGTATGATGTGCAGGTTTGCAACATTGGCACCAGCGTAAGCAGTGGCACCGTCAATTTCTTCTACGATAATACTTTGGTATTTGACAATGCTTCTCCGGTTCAAACATCGCTTAACGCTTCTACTAGAACTGTAAGTTGGGCTCTGAATAACCTACTGCCCGGTGATTGCGAATACTATTGGATAAACTTTGATGCTTTAACCAATATTCAACTCAATCAGTTTGTATTCACGTTAGTGAATGTGACTCCTGCCAGTGGTTGCAATGATGTGAACACCACTAATAACGTTGACACCGTTCACCAGGCCGTAACAGGAAGTTGGGACCCGAACAACAAGCTGGCTTTTACCACCAATACAGAAACTAATCCGGCCCAGCATTGGATTTCAACTATTGAGCCAAACCAACGCATAGAATATGTGGTGAACTTTCAGAATACCGGAACTGCGCCAGCCGTAAACGTTGTCATAGTCGATGAAATTGCCGCAGATTTAGATCCGACCAGTTTCGAGTTTCTGGGTAGCAGCCACGGCTGTTTTGTAACCAGAACAGGCAATATGTTGAATTTTCAGTTTCCGCAAATCATGTTGCCGGATAGCACCAACGATGAACCTAACAGTCATGGATTCGTTAAATTTGCTGTAAATGCCTTGGCCAATTTGCCCGAAGGAACTGTGATTGCAGACGATGCAGCTATCTACTTTGATTATAATGATGCAGTTATAACCAACGAATCAGAAGTATTGCTCATCGGGTTAAGTGCAATTGATGACATGGCTTCATCGGCTACTGTTGTAGTAGCGCCTAATCCAATGAACCAATTTGCAGAGATTCGGATTAGTAGCTTACAAGAAGGTTTCAAATTTGTGGTAACCGACTTGACCGGAAGAGTGGTTTCAGAGAATTTCAGTGATAGCAATAACCTCATGTTTGACAGAAATAATCTATCAGCCGGTATTTACACCTACCAGGTAGTTCAAAACGGAAAAGCCAGTGCCAAAGGCAAACTAGTCATTCAGTAAAAACGAACTAGTAGGTCATCCTAAAGCCCGCCTAAAATTTAGGCGGGCTTTTTTTTGGGGGTAAAAGGGGCAAAACCTTAAAATTGGATTTTTGGCACAGTTTTGAATTAATTGCCTATTTATATTTTCACACCATAAAACCAGCTTTCTATGAATGGCCATCTTTTGAAATTAACAGCACTTTTCTTCTGCTTTACGTTGGTCGCTCAGCAAAGCGTTGCTCAATCTTCGGTAACCGTTAACAAGAAAGAAGCTTCGGTCGTAAACTCAGGAGGGAGAGGAGCAGTAAATAGTTCCGGGGCCAGTGCCACGGGAACTAAGGGAGGGGCAGCAACCGTGAATAAGACTGGAACCAGTATTAAGAATGGTAATGGGGCAGGGGTAAGTGCAGATAAACAAGGCGAGGGCCAAACTCCTTCTGGCAATGGTGCCTCAGTGGATAAAAAAAGGAGTGGAAGTGAAGGGAAGTAAAGGTGGAATGACTATTGATAAGAAATAATTTACAGATAAAAAGCAAAGCTGTAAATATTAAACTTGGGAAGTAAGTAATAAATCATAAACAATTAAATATCAAATAAATGAACAAAACAATTTTCCTATTTTGTTTAGCGCTTACAACCGTAGTTCTGCAAGCCCAGGACGGCAATAATATTTGCGTAAGCAATGCGCTACAATATTATATGACCCAAGGCGGTGATTTTAATGAATTGGAGCGGGCTATTAAATGTTCCGATGAAGCAGCGGTGCATGAAAAGACTTCTCTTTTGTCCAAAACATTCTACTACAGGGCTCAGCTTTATACGCTCATCAGCACCGACAAAACCTTAGCCCCTAAGTATCCGTTTGCTGCGTTTGAGGCATCCAAAGCTTTTGTGAAACTCAAAGATATGAACGACCCGAAGTTCCGCGACTGGAGCGATGCCCTCAAATCTGCCGATGCTGCCATTCGCCAGCTTTATAATGAAGCCATTAACAGTTATGAACAGAAGAATTTTGCTCAGGCCGAGAAATACTTTTACGAAGTAGGTAACCTGGCTAAGGTTTTTGAGTTCAAATCGCAAAAAAGCCCGATAGAGCCACTAAATTCTTTAAGAAATGCAGCAACCTGTGCAGATTTGGCCGGGAATATCGAAGGGGCCATTAAAATTCTTACTGAAATGAAGGATGCCGGAAAAGCTGACACGGCTACTTATGTAAAGTTGGGGTCGTTTTTGAAGAAAGCCGGTAAGAAAGAAGATGCGATGAAGATTATTGACGAAGGCCTTCAGAAATATTCTAAAGACGCAAACTTATTGATTGAGAAGCTGAATTTTTATCTGGATGAGCAGAAATATGTAGAGGGTTTAAATTACCTGAATAGTCTTTTGGAAGTAAATCCAAACAATGCGGAAGCATTGTTTATTAAAGGATTGGCTTATGAAAACGAGAAAATAAGAAACGAAGATTCTATAGTTTTTTACTACAACAGAACCATCGAAGTAAATCCGAAAAGCAGCAAAGCCTGGAATAACCTGGGTGCTTACTATGTAAGCCAGGCTAACAAGCTCAATGCGGATATTGACAAACTGGGCAACAGTGCTGCTGATTCTAAAAAGTATGACGAGATTAAATTAAAGCAGAAGGACTTTCTGCTAAAAGCAAAACCATACTTTGTGAAGGCAAAAGAATTATCTCCGGAAGATCAACTGATTGAGCGTAACCTGAAACAGATAGAGTTGAAAACTCAATAAGTTTCTAAAGGGTGGTATAAGACCACCCTTTCTTTTCCAAATTATACTTTACATAACATAAATTATAGGTGTAAATAGAACTGGCATATAGAGGAAAAACTGTATTAAACGCGTTAAAAGGATACTTTTGAATAGAAATTGAATAAATCAATTGAGCAGCTCTAATATTTCTTCTTTACAGATATTTCAGGTGATTCGGTATGGAACGCTAATAATGATAGGCGTTGGTCTGGCAAAACTTGGAATTATCCCTTCCGATATTGGTCGATTTGAAACCTTTCTTCTGTGGAGTGGATTGCTTACATTTTTCTGGGTTAGCGGAATCATCAACGCGCTGATGACCAACTATGGTAAATCCGATACAGAAGCTCAAAACCGACTTTTTTTTAGCACATTTCTGGTTTTGAGTGCAGTTGGGGTGCTGATGGGAACCATTTTGTTTCTTTTCTCTTCATTCGTTACAGAATTAGCCGGAATTCAATTAGAAAGCAGCATTCTGCGACTCGTCAGCATTTATATTCTTTTTAATACCCCGGGCTTTTTGATTGAATATATCTTGTGGCTCAAGAACAAACGCGAGGGCTTGCTCTATTACGGCCTGTTACTTTCCTTTAGTATGATGGTGGCTACTTTGTTGCCCGTTGGGCTTAATTTGCCCATTGAATACTCGCTCTACGGACTGCTGGCCATTGCCGTGCTTAAGTTCCTGATTGTATTCATGTTATTGTGGAGATATTCTTTGTATTCTATTGATTTTAAGCAGATAAGTATTTTATTATTCACAGCAATTCCAATGGTGCTGTCTATCCTTATCAGTGGCTCTTCGGAGTATATAGATGGTTTGATTGTGAAAGCCCGGTTTGATAATATGCACTTTGCCATTTATCGGTATGGCGCTAAAGAACTGCCGGTTTTGCTGATTATTGCTAATACGTTTAGTACGGCTATGATACCTGCTTTGGCCGGTAACTTAACCGGTGGCTTGGGGCAGCTAAGGCAAAAAAGCACCTCCCTGATGCGATGGTTTTTTCCCCTTTCCATGCTGCTGATGCTGCTGAGTCCCGTTTTATTCAAGCATCTCTTTAACGAGAGTTTTATCTACAGTTCGCTCATTTTTAACATTTATCTGCTGCTGGTAATTCCTCGTTTGGTTTTTCCTCAAACTATCCTCACAGCAATGGGGCATGGTAAATACCTAGTGGTTTCGTCCATTTTGGAAATTACCATTAATGTAAGTTTAAGTATTTACCTATCCGGTATCATGGGACTGCCGGGCATTGCTGCCGGCACATTGGTGGCCTTTTGTGTAGATAAAGCCTTTTTGATACTCGTAGCGCGCTATAAATATGGTATCCATTTGAGTAGTTATCTAAAGATATGGGAATACGCTCTTTTTTCGGGGGCGGCTCTTGTGTGCTTTGCCATCAGCGTTTATCTGCTCCAGCATCTTGGTTAGCAGCAAAAGACTCTTCTTATTCCCCTTCATGTAAAAATTATTTTGAGCCGGATGTAACCTTTCGGAAACCGATGCCGTAAACCTAGACATAACACGCAAAAAAACAGCAGTTATGAAAAAAGTTTACACCATCCTCGCCATCCTCGCTACCACCGCTTCTTTCGCTAAAACTTATACAGTAGGTTCCGGCAAATGGAGCGATTCTAAAGTTTGGAACAACGAATATGTAGGTGCTACTATCCACGCTAATGATGTGGTGATTGTAACCGGAAACATGACTGTAAACACTTCACTCGTAGTGGAAGGAACATTGCAGGTAGAAAAAGGCGCTAGCCTGATAGGTATGAAAGACCTGGTGATAGCTAAAGGCGGAAAATTTGTAAACAACGGAAACACCGTATTGAAAAACATCATCAACGAAGGCACCGTTAACAACAATATGATTATGGAAGCTATGGGCAACATTGAAAACAGAGCTTCTATTGACAACAACAACAATATGGTTGCCGGAAACAACTTCAGCAACATCAGCGGCACTGCAGCCGGCAAAAGCGGAGCTTATTTTGTAAACAACGTAATCAGCAATTCTACTTCTGCAAAATTCGGAAACGATGTGAGAGTTTTCTACGGAAATGCTATCGAGAACGCTACTACTGCTTCTACTACAGCTACTTTGAACGCTAATCTTAAAAACAACGCGGTGGAACTTTCTGTAGCCGGAGCATTGAACAACGTATCTCTTTACAGCGTAGAAAAAAGCAACGATGGCAAAAACTTCCAGTTAGTAGATATGGTTTCAGCAACTGCCAACGGATTTAACTATACCGATACCAAAATCAACAGCGACATTACTTACTACCGTGTAAAAGCTATCAGCACTATGGGCGAAGAAACTACTTTGCCTATCGCCAGCGCAAAAGCACCTTTTGCTACCGCTTACAGCATGGTTACCGAATAAAGATTTAGAACAGGCTACCATTACAAAGCGAGCTCCGTAAGGCTCGCTTTTTTATATCCTCCCTCCTGTCCGGTGGCGCATAAAAAAAGCGCTGAGTTTTGTGCTCAGCGCTTTTTTGTGTGAGGTCGGAAGCGGATTTGAACCGCTGTACGAGCTTTTGCAGAGCTCTGCCTAACCGCTCGGCCATCCGACCTTATTGTAATGAGAGGCGCAAATGTAGGAGAGTTTTCAAATTCTCCTAATCGCTATGCTTCTAATTCTACCGATACCCGCTCTACACTTCCCTTCAGAGGCGGATTGTGTTTGCTTACTCTTACTTTTAAGTGCTGTATTTGCGGAAAGCCCTGCTGCACCCGCTGCAATATGCGCTGGCACACGTGCTCTATTAACCTGGAGTGAACTTCCATTTCGGTTTTGGCTATCCGGTACACTTCTTCGTAGTTGATGGTCTTTTTTAAATCATCGGTGGCAGCGGCTTCGGTGGTATCTACGGTCATATATATATCTACGGTGTACTTTCCGCCCAGCACCTGCTCTTCTTTGTAGTATCCGTGATGTGCGTAAAACTGCAAACCCTCCATGGCTATCCATCCCATACGTGCTTTTTTTGGGACGAAAATAATTTCTCTGCCCAAATAGCACTTTGTTTACAAGATAGGTTCGCAATCGCTTCTATAATTTCAAAACTCTGATAGATTTGCGCTCCATTTTTTAAAACCAAAACGATGCAGAACCTCAAAGGTGTTATTAAGGCGTTTACAATCATTCTGATTTTTGCCTGTCTTCTTCAACTGTCATTTACATTTTTAGCCCGCTCGGTGGAATCCGATGCTGCGGCTTATGCTCAGAAAAGAACCGGAACTGTTACCAACACCCTTACCGGTGATGCAGCTGTTGCTTATTCTGACTCTATTGAAAAACTGACCAACTACTACCGCAGAGGTTATCTGGATTCTGTGCAGGGCCTGTCTATCATCTCCGGATGGGAAGGCGGACCGAGCTATCGTTTTTGCCGCGATAACTCCCTGAAACTGGGATTGGACCTGAAGGGCGGTATGAGCCTTATTCTGGAAATCCGTGAGGACGAGGTGTTGCGCAAATTGTCGTATAACAACCGCAGTCAGGTGTTTAACCAGGCTATTACCAATGCCGTGAAAGCTCAGTCAAGCAATGCGGATGTGGATTTCCTGACTCTGTTTCAAAAGGAATTTGAAGCCCTGAACAAAGACGGCAAGATTGCCGCTATCTTTGCTCCGGTAGAAGCTTACCAAGGCAAAATCAACTTCAACTCTACCAATGCGGAAGTAATTGCCGTGTTGCGTGCCGATATGAAGAGCGCCATCAGCAATACCTTCCAGGTATTGAAAACCCGTATCGACCAGTTTGGTGTGGCTTCTCCCAATATCTCTTTACAGGAAAATTCAGGCCGTATTATTCTTGAATTGCCGGGTGTAGAAGACCCTACCCGTGTACGCAAACTCTTGCAGCAAACAGCGCAGTTGGAGTTTTGGGATTGCTACGACAACCGCGAGGTGGTGAACTTTATGGTGCAGGCTTTTGAAAATGCCAAAACTCTGAATGCTATTAAGAAAGTGGAAGACACCACTGCTGTAGCAGCCGTAGCTGACTCTGCTAAACAACCAATGAGCCTGATTGATTCCCTGTCTATGGCTGCCGATAAAGACTCTACCGGCAAGAAAGACTCTCTGGATAAAACCGTGAGCCCGCTGGCCCGCTTGCTGGAACTGCGCGTGAGCCGCGAAGGCGAGGTAGCCGAAGGTCCTATAGTAGGTTTGGCGATGGGTAACGATACCGCTGCCATCAACCGTATTCTGGCGAACCAGGCGGTGCGCAGTGCCTTCCCTCCTGACCTGAAATTGCTGTGGGGCATTAAGCCGTTTATGAAAGATTCGCGCGTGTATGCCATGTATGCCATTAAAGCCAACCCGAGCACGCCTGAAGCTCCGCTCACCGGAGACGTAATTAAAGATGCCAGCCAGGGACACGACCCCGTGACCGGCACCTTTACCGTGAACATGCGCATGAACAGCATGGGCGCCAGCAAATGGGAAAAACTGACCGAAGCAGCCGTAACCGGCAACAGCATTAACGGAAAAGACTTTAAGCGCAGCGTGGCCATTGTGCTGGATAGCCGGGTGATTTCTGCGCCTACCGTGCAGCAGAAGATTTCGGGTGGTTCTTCGGAGATTAACGGATTGGATGATCTGGAAGAAGCTCTTGACCTTTCGAACATCCTAAAGAGCGGTAAGCTGGAAGCCAGAACCGTGGTAATTGAAGAGCAGATTGTGGGACCTTCTTTGGGTAAAGAGTCTATCCGTGCGGGTCTGTTGTCGCTGGCGGTTGGTTTCTTATTGGTGTTTATCTTCATGATTGGCTACTACAGCACTTCGGGCATTATTGCCAATGCGGCCATGTTGCTCAACTTGTTTATTCTGGTATGTGCCCTCATTTCGTTTGGTGCAGCGTTTACCCTGCCGGCTATGGCGGGTATCATTCTGACCCTGGCCATGGCGGTGGATGCCAACGTAATTATCAATGAGCGTATCCGCGAGGAGATTCACCGCGGCAAGGGCATGCGCCTGGCGGTGGAAGAAGGTTATCAGCACTCCTACAGCGCCATTGTGGATGGTAACTTAACCACCATGGTGGTGAGTATTGTGCTGATGGTGTTTGGTCTGGGTCCTATCTATGGTTTCGGGTTTACGCTCTTTGTGGGTCTGTTGACCTCTTTGTTTACAGCCGTACTGGTATCGCACCTGATTTTTGACTGGGCGTTTAACAAAGGCTACAACGTTCAGTTTGGTAAAAAATTTACTTCGAACCTGTTTAAAGGCACGCAAATTGATTTTATAGGCAAGAAGAAGATTTCTTATTCCATCTCTATCATAGTATTCCTGATTTCGCTGGCTTCTATCTTTACCCTCGGGTTCGATTTCGGGGTAGACTTTAAAGGCGGAAGAAGCTATGTGGTGCAGTTTGACAAGGATGTGACCACCGAGCAAATCAGTGGCGCTTTGGAGAAGGAACTGGATGGCGCTCCGATTGTGAAAACCTACGGCAGCAGCAACACCGTTTCCATTACCACTGCTTACATGATTGATGCTACAGGCGAAAACACCGACAGCATTATTGAGGCAAAAATCTATAATGGCGTTAAATCCATCTATGGAAAAACACCGGTGTTTGACGATTTCCGGGTGAAGAATGTGAAGAGCTCCATTAAGGTAGAAGCTTCTGTAGCTGATGATATCCGCAGCAGTGCCTGGAAGGCCATCCTGTTTGGATTGGGCGGTGTGTTCTTATACATCCTGCTGCGTTTCCGCAGGTTCGAATATGCGACCGGTGCTATTGTGGCCTTGATTCACGACCCTATTTTGATTTTGGGTATCTTCTCTTTGTTCAAGGGCATTATGCCTTTCTCGCTGGAGATTGACCAAAACATTGTGGCGGCTATTTTGACCTTGATTGGTTACTCGGTGAACGATACCGTGGTGGTATTTGACCGTATCCGCGAATTCATCGGCCTGCACCCTACCCGCACGCTGGAGCAGAACGTGAACGACTCTATCAACTCCACGTTGAGCAGAACCATTATGACGGTGTTTACCGTTTTTGTGGTGTCGTTGGTATTGTTCCTGTTTGGCGGCACCCCTATCCGCGGCTTCTCGTTTGCTTTGATTATCGGATTGCTGGTGGGTACCTACTCTTCTATATTTATTGCTTCGCCAGTAATGGTGGACTTGTGGAACAGAAAAACAAAGAAGGCTTAGTTTTAAAAGACCTTTAAATACAGCGCCCCGGCCATTTGGTCGGGGCGCTTTTTTTGTGTTATAGACTTTGGAAGTGTTTAAGATTGGCTGTTTTCTTCGGATGAATCCGAGCGCGGAGAATAGAAACGGAATGTTATCAGAGATGTTGCGGCAAAAGCCGCCTGGCTTGCTCCCTTCGGTTGCGGGTGCGGTGCTCCACCCCTATTCAATTGTTGCTTTTGCACAGCGCGCAAGATTTATGGCGCTACCCAAGGCTGCCCACCAAGGAAGGCGCCTGAAGGAGCAAGACCACGCTGACCGGCCAGCTGAGAAGAATGGTTTGCGGAGATAGCCGGCGGAGTCCCAGAGGAGACGGGGCCGGAGCGCGACCTCGGCATTGAGTGCAGGAAAGAGGACATCGGACCGCACGACCATCGGATGTGGAAGGCGCCCGCACGCCTGCCCGCGAACGAGAAGCGGGGCCGAAGACAAACTGATGGCGGATGGCTTCTTCTTCTTTGGATGAAAAAATGATTTGTGCATCGGCATTGACGGCTCGACGAAGTGGTAAGGGCAGTGAGGATTGTTTTCAGGGTGCTTTTCGCTGCCGAGGAAAACCGCGGGCGGCACCAAGCGAGGAAGGCAGGAGTAGCGAAAGGTGGCGGTGCCCGGCGCCAGACGAGAAGCGCGGCCGCAGAAGCCCGACAGGCATCGGGAGCAGCGCCCCGCGGGGCCCGAGCGCAGAGTGGAAGGGCCGACGAGGAGCGAATGCGTAAGGCTGCGTGCGCCGCCGGCCGCGGCCGGCACCCGCGGGGGGGGGACCCAGAGGCGGACGAGAGGGCCGCAGGATTCCCCGGCTTTACTTAGATCATGTTCCTTTATTTAAGGTGCCCGGAAGGGGCAATGTGCGCTTGAGGAAAACGAAGGGGTGTTGGGAGAGTGTGGGATATTTTGACAACGGGATGACAAAAGGCGGCCCGGGTTGGGAAACGCCCAATACGAAAGAAGGCTATCGCAGTTATTTATGTACAGGCGAGCTATGTATTAGAAAGCGCGAGTAACATAGACATAGGCGCGAGTTCCTGATAGATGAAAATGTGTTGGTTTGGTATGGAGGCGTGTTGTATTGGAGCAGAGGCATAGGCTTTATATAATGGCGCGAGTTGAGGCGCCCGCGGAGGACAGTAGCCATTTACGAACTAATTGAGTGGGTATAATGTGAGGCTAGAAGTCGGAGGGTTTTAAGGTGGTGCCGTTCCAGTAAATGTAACGGGTGATTTCGACCTTACCATCTCCGTTGCAGACTTTGCAGCGGACTTGTATCGTTTCTTCTACCTCGCGGTCGGGTTCCTTGTGCTCGATGGTTTCGTAGCTGGTGCTGGGTTTATCCACCTTTACATACTGGTAGCTGTTGGTGTTGGGGTTCCATTTCGATTCTACTGAACTGCCCATGGTTGTTACCTTTTTGGTGTCGTAGGTTGTTTCGCCTTTAATGGTGCGCTTGACCACTTTAGGGTTGTAGCCGTTGGTGCATTGATTGCATTTTACCATTTCCTTACAACTGAAGGATAGGGAGTTGGCGGCTGTGGCATCCAAAAGCTTATAGAGCCGGCCTTCAAAAAGCACCTGCTCGCCTGTAAGCGGCACGCTGGTGTACATCCGCTTATTGTTGTAACCGTTGATGAGCAGGAGTTTGCCGGCCGAATCGGCCAGCAGCAAAGGCGTGTTAAACGCCTCTCCCGGCCAGGGCTTTTCGGCCATGGCATGGTGCCTTACTATCACCCCGTTGCCCAATGCGTAGCGGCATTCTTCGGCCCGGTTGCCGTTTAAGAAAAATTCTTTTTCGACCCCGTCTATGGTAACAGCAGCTATCCAACTGCTTTCTATCCAGCGCTGGCGCTGTATGTATTTATTGACCGGTTTGCCATTTAAAGCGAGCAGCTTTTGCGAGTTATCGTCATACACTTCTATTTCCATACCGCCCAAAATAGTTTTGCGGGTGTCTATCACCTGTGCCCTGGGCATTATGGTAAAGGCTTCGTCCAATTGATGCCAGTTGCCGGTGTAATCGCGCAGCAGGTTTTGGTAAATGCTCTTTACGGCTGTGATGGAAAACGGAGCGTTGAGCGGTTGCAGATGGGCGGTGTGCCACAGTTTGTATTCGCCATTGGGCAGGTGGTTGTAAATAAAGCGCTGGTCTAAGAATTGGAATTCGTTTTCGAATTCAGGTTTTAGATACGTTTTGGAGGCATAGTGCACCAGGCCGTAGCGATACCTGCGCGAGCCCGGGTAGGTTTCGTCTTTTATCCAAAGCACATCCCCAAGCAGAGGGTGTTTTTCGTAGGTGTTTTGCAGATCGCTTTCGGGCACCAGCACGGTGTTGGTAGCAGCATCGTAAATGGTACATTGGTTCTTTTTGTTCCAGTCTATTCTAAAAGGCCCTTTGGCAGCAGAGTGGCTAACGGTTAAATCGCCCGTGCGGCTAAGTAGTTGCCCTTGCTCGTTGTAGGTTACTTTTTGTCCGTTTTCGGTGAGCTCAATGGTGTAGCCGGTGCTGTATTCGCCAAAGATGCGGGCGGCTGTGGCGCGGGGTTCTATCAGCAGTTTGAAGTTTCCTTTTTCGTATTTAATAATGCCCGCCTGTCCGTTTTCCCAGGCGAGTATAAAATAAGCGATGTTGGTTTTTTCGAGTTTGTCCCACCCCATATCGGTGCCGGGGAGCATGGTTTCATCGCGCAGCGGATACCAGCGCCCGTTCAACCGTACGGCATGGTGCCACATGATGTGGGCAATGTCTTCGTAGGGTTGCGAATACACCGGCTTGCCCGGTTTGCGCAAATCAGCAAAGACCCATGTGCCGTTTTTCTTGAGTGCGGCTCCGTTATCGAACCGGTCTATGGCCTCGTATGGTTCGCTAAAAGCCGGTTCCACCACGGCCGGCTGCTGGTAAGCCTGGCGCACCACCACGATTTGCCACTTTCCGTTTTTAAGCGCCCCGTAGGCATTGCGGGTGGCGTTGGTCCAGTATTGCTTGGCAAAGTTTAAATACACCAGCGAGTCGTACTCAAAGGGCAGTATGATTTCGCTTTTATCAATACCTCCCCACTTGCCGCCTTTGCGGGCCGTGTAGTGGCAAATGGTATCGTAATCGTTTTCGAGCAGCTCGCCATAGCACCAGGCATAGCCCATTTTGCCACCTTTGTAGGTAAAAAAGCCCGTGCACTCCCTGCCGCCAAAGCAGGTGCTGCTATCGGTGCGGACCATCTCCCAACGGGGTTTGTGAATCCATTTATAAGTGTCGTCCCGGCCTCCGGAACCATACTCCCATTGTTGCACGCCCCACTTGCTGCCCTGCTGCTTGGGGAAGCAGTAGGATGTTTGGGCTTGTGTGTAAGCAAAAAAGAACAGCAGCACGCCTACCCCGGCCAGGGTGCAGGCCGGGCGGGAATGGATGGGGAGAGTAAGGTGTAACATATCGCTGAAAGGTTATTGGTGTATACCTACCGGCAAAAGTAAGGCTTGGAGCGAAATGGTTGAAATTTTTAATGGCCCGTGGTAAGATGGCAGAGAAAGTCGGATGCCGGGGAATGGTTTTCTACCCCCCAAGCCTATGGCATTACTTCAGGGTAATCTCCAGCAGCTTTACCTGCCGGGTAATGTCGCCAAAGTCCACTTGTTTTTCTTCGCGAAACATCACATGGTTGCCCTGGCCGGCATAGAGCTGGGCCACGCGGGTATAAAACTCGTTGGAGGTATTCACCACCTTTTGGGTGAGCGGCTCGCTGCCATCGGGGGCCACGCGGGTGTAAAAGAGGTTCATGTTGTTCTCCTCATCGGCCAGCCAGTCGGCATTGTAAAAGACATAGGCCTGTGTGCCCAGGGCGTAGGCCCTGCACGAGAAGGCATAGTCCACCGTGGCGCTCACCTGCTTTTTGGCAATGAAGTGCTGGGCGGCTACCTGCATATTCTGGTTGACGAGGGTAGCTATCATATAGCCAAACTCGAGGCGGGACGGGGCACCGGCCTCGATGGGGGGCAGGGTGTCGGCATATTCGGTAAGGATGAGAAAACCATTGTCGCTGAGGGGGAGAATCTGGCGGGTGGTCAGGTTGGTGTATTCCGCGCCCTTTTTAAAGGGGTGATAGGCCGTTACCTGGGGTAAAAATTTAGAGTCGGGGCTAAAGTTGGAGCGGGTCACGCTTTTCAGTTCGCGGTCGAGCCGCAGCACCGTGGTGCCCTGCCAGGCCTTCCAGCGGGCATCGTTATAGAAGTCGAAGGCGACTATGGCGCCCCCGTCTTTGAGCACTTCGAGGGTAGGCTCACCCAGATATTGACCATTGCTGATGGGCGAAGAAAGCTGATAAGAGGCGGTGTCGCCCCGGCTGCTGAGCGAAAAGAAATAGAAGGTGTTTTGGGGTTTGTTTTTGGGCGGGGTGTGGATGCTCAGCACATCGGTGCGCACTTTGGTGCACAGGTAGAGCTGGCCTTCGTTGCTGAGCCTGGCCTGCATAAATTGCAGATATTCTTTGCGCCATTTAAAGTCGTAAGTGGCTTTAAAAGTGCTGCCCGTTTTGTTGTCAACGATGATTACTTTGTATTTAAACTGCTTGTAGTAGGGCTTAATGACGATAGCCACTTTGGATTGGTCGTCACTTTCCACCACATCTATGCCCGAGGCCGTAAAGTATTCGTCTTTTTCGTCATAAATCATTTCGGGCAGGCCGAGCGATTCGAGGGTGGTGGCATCAAAATCCTGCCGCATAATCACCGGCAGCAGTTTGTGGCCTTCGCGCTGCTCCAGCATAAACTCGGCATCCACGCGCTTCTCGCACACAGCATAAAAGAGCGATACTTTGTTTTGAACAAAGGCCGCGCGGATGTAATAGGTTTTTTCGCCAAAGGAATTGTAGGTAACGGAGGTTTTGCCCGTTTTGAAACCCGCAGCATAGCGAAACAACTGAAAGCGGGGCGGCTTATTGAGATTGCCCGGCAGCTCAAACCCGATAGCATACCAGTTGCCGTTGTGGTAGCCCAGCACTTCCACCCCCGGATATTCAATCACCGAACTGGTTTTAATATCAATGCCGGCAAAAGAAAAGAGGCTAAAAAAGAGGAAACAGAAAGGAAGGAAAGTTCGGTGGTAGTGGTGGTTAGCGTTGGCGCTCATGGTTTGCAAAAACTATTTTTTAATAAACTGTCCGCGGGCCATTCTGTCTTTGCCCGAAATATCTTTTTTGACCTCCACCGCAGCAAAGCCTGCCTGCTGCAGCAGTTGCTTTACCTCGGGGCCTCGTGTTTCGTTGATTTCGAAAAACAACCAGCCATGGTCCTGCAGGTTATACGTAGCTTTTTCAATAATCGTTCTATAAAAGATAAGATTATCGGGCGGGGTGAATAAAGCAAGGGCGGGCTCGTGCAGCACCACATTGTTGTGCATGGTTTTCATTTCCTCGTGCGATATGTAGGGCGGATTGCTCACGATGCCGTGGTAGTTATTGCGAGGCAGCGGGTCGGTAAAAATATCGCGCACATAAAACTGCACACGGGCCTGGTTTTGGCTATTGTTTTGGGTAGCCGTTTGCACTGCCTCGGGGCTCACATCCATAGCATCTACCTCAAAGAGCGGATTGGCTTTGCTCAGGGCAATGGCAATGCAGCCGCTGCCGGTGCCTATATCCAGCAAGGTGACGGGGCCGGTGGCATTGGCAAAGGTATCTTTCACCCAGTGCACCAGTTCTTCGGTTTCGGGGCGCGGAATGAGCACCTGCGGATTAACCGAGAATTTTAAGCCACAAAAGTCGGCTTCGCCCAGAATGTACTGCACCGGCTCAAACTGCTGCAGCCGCAGGAGTATGTGGTTGATGACTTCTTCCTGAGCTTTGGTAACCACCCGGTAGCGCTCCAGCGAAAACTGCAAAGGAGAAAGCTCGAATACTTTTTCGAAAACGAGACGGGCAATGGCCGGGGTGTCGCGGTCATCATAGACCGATGATAAAGCATGATTAAAAAACTGCAACTGTTCGGCAATGGTCATACGACAATGATAAGTGGCTTTCTGTTTTTAGCAACAAAAGATATTTCCTGAAATGGAGTGGAGTAAGTGTGCAGCAGGTTTTTATTTTGCACGCGGAATAGCTACCAATACAATATGGAAAGAAAACTACGCGTACGATTTGCCCCCTCTCCCACCGGCCCGCTTCACCCCGGTGGCATTAGAACAGCGCTATATAACTACCTGCTGGCAAAGCAGCACGGTGGCGATTTTATATTAAGAATAGAAGACACCGACCAAAACCGTTTTGTGCCCGGTGCCGAGGAATTTATTATTCAGGCATTGAAATGGTGCGGCATAGAGCCCAACGAAGGCGTAGGCTTTGGCGATGGCCCTCATGCACCTTATCGCCAGAGCGAGCGCAAGCACTTATACCGCGATTTTGCCGACAAGCTATTGGCCAGCGGCCATGCCTATTATGCATTTGATACCGAAGCCGACCTGGAGCAAATGCGCACCAATATGCAGGCGCAGGGCGTGCCGAATCCTTCTTACAACTCGGTGACCCGGCAGTATATGAAGAACTCGCTCACGCTGCCATCCGATGAAGTGGAGAAGCGCTTGCAGCAGGGCGACCACTATGTAATTCGCTTTAAAATGCCGCGCAATGAAGAGGTGAAGTTTCATGATGAGATTCGCGATTGGGTAAGCTTTAATACCTCGCAGCTGGATGACAAGGTATTGATGAAAAGCGATGGCATGCCTACCTATCACCTCGCCAATGTGAGCGATGATTATATGATGCAGATAACGCATGTGATACGCGGTGAAGAGTGGTTGAGCTCGGCTCCGCTGCACGTGTTGCTCTATCGTGCGCTGGGGATAGAGGATGTAATGCCGAAGTTTGCCCACTTGCCTTTGCTGCTGAAACCCGATGGCAATGGCAAACTGAGCAAGCGCGATGGCGACCGCCTGGGCTTTCCGTTTTATGCCATCAACTGGACCAATCACGAAACGCAGGAAGTGACCGAGGGTTATCGCGAAAAAGGATTTTTCCCCGAGGCCTTTATCAATTTCCTGGCTTTGCTGGGCTGGAATCCGGGCGACAATAAAGAAATCATGAGCCTGGACGAGATGATACAACTCTTCTCGCTCGGCAAAGTACACAAAGCCGGTGCGCGCTACGATTTTGAAAAAGCCAAGTGGTTTAATCATCAATATGTAAAAGCCACCGATGATTTAAAACTGGCAAAGGCCATCAAACCGCAGATAGAAGCCAAAGGCTTTGCCTATGATGAAAATTATGTGAAAGAGTTTTGCCGCCTCATGAAAGAGCGCGCTCACTTTACCAATGAGTTGCTGGAGCTGGGCTATTATTTTTTTGAAGACATAAAACTATACGACACCGAAACATTAAAGAAGAAATACAGTAAAGAGAAACGGAGCTCGATAGAAGCCGTTGCTAATGTAATGAATGATGTGCCGGAGTATACTGCTGCCTCGCTCGAAAAAGCAGTGAAGCAATATTTGCAGGAGCAGAATTTAAAGATAGGTGAGATTATGCCGGTGCTGCGCCTGGCACTGGCGGGCACTATGCAGGGGCCCGCAGTGTTTGATATGGCGGCCTTGTTGGGCAGAGAAAAAACAAGTGCGCGTATGCAGCAGTCGCTTGATTTTTTTGAGACGGTGTGAGCCAAAAATTTTTTTAAAGAATCCTTTGCGAATACCAAATCATAACACTTACCTTTACGCAACCGAAAAAAAATTAACCCTACAACTAAACTTAAATCTCATGGCAACCAAAAAAAAAGCAGCAGACAGCGCTCCTAAAAAGAGCAAAGCCAAAGCAACCGAAGAAGATGAGGATGTGAAGCCTTCGAAAAAGAAAGGCTCTCGAAAAGAAGAAGATGATGAAGAGGATGAAGACGAAGACAGTGATGATTATGCATCGGGCAGTGCCGATGAGGACGAGGAAGAAGCAGAACCCAGTGAAGATGAAATAGTGAACATGGAAGGGTTGGAAGAGTTTGAAGACATCATTGACAAACGTTCGTCCGGCAAGGGGCGCAAAGCCGCCAAGCAAGACGAATATGACGATGAGGATTTTGAAGACTTTGACGACTTTGGGGATGAAGATGACGATGATGACTTTGGAGGCGGAAAGGGCTTCAAAGATTTTGATGACGATTTCTAAGTAAACAACACAACCGGAATGGTGAATAGGAAGTAACACAAAACTATTCACCATTCTTTTTTGAATGACCCAACAATGAAAAGACCGATACGAATACTGGTGGCCAAAGTAGGACTGGATGGACACGACCGTGGTGCCAAGGTGATTGCCTCGGCTTTGAAAGATGCGGGCATGGAGGTGATTTATACCGGACTGCGCCAAACCCCTGAAATGGTGGTGAACACCGCGCTGCAGGAAGATGTGGATGCTATTGGCATCAGTATACTGAGCGGGGCACACATGACGGTGTTTCCTAAGGTGCTATCGCTCATGAAAGAAAAAGGCATGAACGATGTGCTGCTGACCGGTGGCGGCATCATCCCCGATAACGAAATGAATCAGCTAAAGCAATTGGGCTGCGGAGAACTCTTTGCTCCCGGCACTCCAACTGCCGATATCTCCGGCTATATACAGGGCTGGGTAAAGGAGCACCGAAGCTTTTAGCGCAAAATTTATTTGATGTAAACGGTTTTAATGTTTACAAATTCCTTTAAGCCTTCTTCAGAAAGTTCGCGGCCGTAACCGCTTCTTTTCACACCGCCAAAAGGCATTCGAGGGTCGCTTTTCACTATATCATTTATAAACACATTTCCGGTTTCCAATTTTCGGGCCGCCTGTTCGGCCAATTGCGTTTGGCTTGTCCAGATAGAGGCTGCCAATCCATAGTCGGAGTCGTTGGCCATGGCCACCGCTTCGTCCAGATTATCGGCAATCATTACACTCCATACCGGTCCGAATATCTCCTGGCGGGCAGCGGTCATTTGTGGAGTAACCCCTGTAAGCACCGTGGGAGCAACAAAATTAGGACTCAAATGGTCCGGCAGTTCGTTACAGAACGCTTGCGCGCCTTCCTGCACCGTCATATTGATTTGCTGCCTTACCTTATCGGCCAAATCGGTGCGGGCCAGTGGTCCGGCCTGTGTGGCTTCGTCCATGGGGTCGCCCACCTTTAAAGCCAAAACAGCCTTGGTCAATTTATGTGTAAACGCTTCGGCAATACCACGCTGCACAATAAATCGCTTGGCTCCGTTGCAGGCCTGTCCGGTGTTGATGCTCCGGCTCTTAATGGCTGCGGCTACGGTTTCTTCCAGGTTGGCATCTTCCAATACAATAAAGGCATCGTTGCCGCCCAGTTCCATCACAGATTTCTTGATGTGCTTTCCGGCTAAGGAGGCCAGATAACTTCCGGTGGTGTCGCTGCCCGTAAAACTGATGCCGGCCACTGCGGGTTCGGCAATCAACCGGGCAGCATCCTCATTCGTCAGAAAGTAGTTGCAAAACACACCTGGTGCTATACCTGCCTCTTCGAACAGTTGCTGAATGGCTCTGGCGCACTGGGGCACATTGGGGGCATGTTTCAATATCGTAACATTACCGGCCATCAGGGTAGGAACCGCAAAGCGGAACACCTGCCAGAAGGGGAAGTTCCAGGGCATAATGCTGAATATGATGCCCAATGGTTCGTAGGCTATGTAGCTCTTGCTGGCCGGGGTCGTCATGGGTTCATCCGCTAACAGTGCGGGCGCTTGAGCGATGTAATAATCAAATGCGGTAATGGTTTTGGCTATTTCGTATTGCGCTTCGCGAATCGGCTTGCCCATTTCGAGGGTGATCAGACGCGCATAGGTGTCGGCATTTTTTTTCAGCAGGTAACTCACCTGCTGCAGCTGTTCTCCTCGCTCCACAACACTCTTCTGTCGCCATTGCCTCAAGGCTTGTTGGCTTTTTGCAATGTCGGGATAGGCATCAAAATCAAACTGTAGCATTAACTCATTGGTGTAAGGATAGATGGTGGCGTATGTCATTAGGAGCGCGAATAGAGAGGCGAAATTGAATATTTAATCGAATTGTCGTTGATAAAAATCATGTTAAGAAAATGATGATTTTCAGGAATATGACAATTCCATGACAAACCTCAGTGCACTTTATGGGTTATGCAATGCATAATTGCACCCGATATGAAAAACATCACGAAAAATTTATTGGCAGTAATCATGATGATGGCGGTTTGTGGCTCAGCCACAGCACAGAACTATGTAGCCAATGACTCTGTATCTCTTGGATTTCAAAATACACAAGTTGCCTTTTACCATCTTAGCTCCGGCACCAAAACACTGAGCAGCAACACCGACTGGCATTTGGCACTCACCGTTAGAAACACTCAGTTTCCGGGCGCGCCCCTGGGCGGCACCACCATTCGTATCAACGAAGCATTTGGCAGCAAAGCCTATTACGTGCCTAACGCGAAGGCATCTGATTTCAGCATCCTGGATACCACAGGCTATAGCCAGTGGACGCTCCTGCACGACTCTGATTCGGCCATGGATTTCGGTTGCCTGAACAAGAATAAGAATGACGCAAACATTTATGACTTTGGATGGGGTGTCTATAATTCTATATCGCACCATGTGGTGGGCGACTCGCTCTACTTAATCAAACTGCCCGATGGCGGATTGAAAAAACTATGGATAGAGAAACTTTTGTTTGATACGGCATTCTTGTTTCGCTATGCCAATATCGATAACAGCGATTTGCAGATAGTGACCATCAGTAAGAAAGATTATGCGGGCAAAAACTTCGTGTATCTCAATATGATTACGAATCAAATTCTGGATAAAGAGCCCTTATCGCCTGAGTGGGATTTGCAATTCACGAATTATGCCGCTACTGACCTGCCATCAGGCAAAGTATCCGGAACGGTGGGCGTGCTCTGCAACAAGGGAATCAGTGTAGCAGAAGCAAAAGGCAACGATGCTTTTTCGGACAATTACGCCTCGCTCTTTTTCTCCGAGAATATGAATGCCATCGGCTGGGATTGGAAATTTTACAGATCACAAACCGATTTGAGCTATAAAGACGGATTGCAATACATCAATGATGTATATGGTGTAGAAGATTCGCTGGTCTATTTTGTACGCAACCGAAACGGAGAGGTTTATAAACTGGTATTTACTTCGTATAGTGGCAACACTACCGGAAAGATTAAGTTTTATGTAGAGAATATGAGTATGGCTTCTGCCCTGTTGAATACCAATCCGGAACTGGCGGTGCTTCCGGTATTATATCCCAATCCGGTGCGCGAAGAGTTAAATGTGTTAGTAGCTAACAATACCGGTGCTACTTTCCGTATCTATGATTTATCGGGCCGTTTGCTCACCGAAGCGCAGTCTGCCGAGAACATTACACGCGTAAACACTTCCGGTTTAGAAAATGGCGTTTACCTGCTCAGCACTTCTGTCTTTGGTGCCACTGCCACTCAAAAATTTATCGTAGCCCGGTAGAAGCTATTCGCTCAGAACACTAAATTGCGACCAAAGCAGATTTAGTTGAAAGGCCCCGTAGTACATACTATCCTCACCAGAGCAACCTCTACCGTTCTCAATTTTGCTATTGCATTGGTAATAGCCCGGCATGCCGGTCCGCTGGTAAAGGGTGAAGTGACGCTGCTACTGACCATTGTTACTTTTTACAGCTTTTTCAGCAACATTTTTGGTGGACAGGTTCTAATTTATCTGATTCCAAAGGGCAATACCGAATGGATAATTCTGCCCGCTTATCTATGGTCCATGGTGGTAGCACTGATGGGCTTTATTGTGCTGAGTATTACGCCCATTTGCCCTCCACAATTGGTGCTGCCGGTAACTATGCTCGGTCTGCTGAGTTCGCTAACAGGCATTCACCAAAGTTTGCTCATGGCGCGCCAGCAGATTTACAGCGCCAATACCCTTACTGTTATTCCATTGCTGTTTCAGATGTGTGGGCTTTATCTGTGCTTTTATCAATGGGACATAAATGGTGCAGACGCTTTTATCTACAGTGCCATAGCCGGTTACATATTCACTTCGTTCTACGGCTTGTGGCTTTCAAAACCGGATTTTAAGAAGGAGCAGCAGGGGCATTCTTTGTCTGCAATGCTTCAAGAACAATTTCGTTATGGGCTTAAATTTCAATTGGTGGAAGTGTTGCAATTGCTGAATCTGCGCTACTACTTTTTTCAACTGGGCTTGCAGCAGGGGGCTCAATATCTGGGGGTTTTCTCCATCGGCATTTCAGTATTGGAAGCTGTTTGGATAATCCCCCGAAGTATGGCTGCGGTTAATTATGTAGATACCTCCACCGCTAAAAAGCAAGATACGGAACGAACTGTTTTTCTGCTAAAACTGAATACGCTTTTGGTGGTGCTGGCGCTCTTGCTCATTTTTATGGTGCCCAACCACTTGTATGTGCGGGTTTTCGGAAGCGGATTTGCTGATGTGAAACATAGTATGCGTTTTCTTTATCCGGGTATTTTACTGTATTCATTTCATTTCATCATGGCGTCTTTTTTCCTGGGGCGCGGGCAATACGGACCGCTGTTAATTGCCAATACCGTAGGCGTTTTGACACTCGCTGTTGCGGCCTATTTTCTGATTCCAGTTTATGTAATGAGCGGAGCGGGGCTGTCGGCTACTCTTTCTTTTGCCGCTGCAACAGTGGTTCTTTTCCTTTTTTTTGTGCAAAAAAGCAAGGAAACGTAGCGTCACGATAATTTAATACAGAAAAAACTTTTTTAGACGAGTCAAAAATGTTTGTTTAGTCGCGGAATCGATTTTCTAAAACTCATTAAACCTGACATTATGAGGCAGTTGAAAATTAACAAGACAATCACCAACCGCGAAAGCGAATCGTTGGAACGTTACCTACAGGAAATCAGCAAAGTAAGTTTGCTGACAGCCGATGAGGAAGTGGCTTTGGCCAGAAGAATCAAGGAAGGCGACACCGATGCTCTGGATTTGCTCATTAAATCTAACCTGCGTTTTGTGGTGTCGGTAGCCAAGCAATACCAAAATCAAGGCTTATCGCTCACAGATTTAATCAACGAGGGAAACATCGGATTGATAAAATCGACTGAAAAATTTGATGAATCGAAAGGCTTCAAATTTATATCCTATGCCGTGTGGTGGATTCGCCAGTCTATTATGCAGGCCATTGCCGAAAACTCCCGGATTGTTCGCTTGCCGCTTAACAAGA
This sequence comes from Bacteroidota bacterium, assembly GCA_016715625.1. GTDB lineage: Bacteria > Bacteroidota > Bacteroidia > Chitinophagales > LD1 > Bog-950. The sequence goes on along the minus strand of JADJZU010000031.1, from coordinate 2,010 downwards.
TAAATGAACTGGGTAAGGTAAACAAAGCGTTTGCGCATTTGGAGCAGGAGTTTGAACGCGAACCTACTATAGAAGAGTTGTCGGATGTGCTCAACTCCGAGTTAAAAGAAGTGAGGGATTTAATGAGTCTGCATGGCAAGCACGTGTCGCTGGATGCTCCTCTTTCGGCCTCGGAAGCGGGGACCTACATTGATGTGCTGGAAAATGACAATGCAGAAAGAGCCGATGATATGGTTACTCATCACGAGTCACTTAAAATAGAAATTGAGCGGTCGTTGCAGTTTTTGTCGGAGCGGCAGGCCGATATTCTGCGCAAATGCTTTGGTATTGGCACCTGTACTGAGATGAGTCTGGAAGATATAGGCAGAGAATATGGTTTAACGCGCGAACGGGTGCGACAGATTAAAGACAAAGCACTCTACCGTTTGAAGAACGCATCGAAACAGACATTATTGAAAGAGTATCTGCCGTAAGGCTCTTGCAATTATTAACAGCCTGCTTTTATTCCTTTACTACCTTGGCTTTTCAAATTATTCAGCATGAATTTCAAACTATGCATTGCGGTTGTATTGCTATACACCACGCTAACTTCTTTTACTCCACCCGAAGCGGCAGAGATAAAATGGATGACCTGGAAACAAGTACAGGAAGCCCAGCTTAAGCAGCCCAGAAAAGTGTTTGTAGATGCTTATACCGATTGGTGTGGCTGGTGCAAAAGGATGGATGTTTCCACCTTTTCGAATCCGGAAATTATCAAATATGTCAACGAGCATTTTTATGCCGTGAAGTTTGATGCCGAAACCAAAGAGAACATCCTGTTTAAAGGCAAGGAATACAAGTTTGTTCCATCGGGATACAGAGGATACAATGAACTGGCCGCGCAGTTGCTCAATGGTCAACTCAGCTACCCTACTTCGGTCTATCTCGATGAAAAACTGGATGTTATTTTTCCGGTGCCGGGCTACCAGGATGCTAAAACATTTGAAGGGGTTATTAACTACGTAAACTCCAATAGTTACAAAACCACTTCATTCGATAGCTTTCAGGCGCAGTTTAAAGGCAAGGTAGAATAGCTATCGCTTCTTCTTTTTCACAGGCCCCAAAATGTATTGCACCCGGAAGGTGATGGTATTGTTGAACATGCGGGCCACTTTTGTTTGTGCGCCCAAAGATGGCTTCAGGCCAATGAGCGAATATTCAAAGCGGGCACCAATACCCAACACCTGCTTGATTAAAAACTGAAATCCGATGTTGACGCACAAATCAAACTTGCGTGGAGGAACCGAGAGCGCATTTCGACCGAAAGTGCTGAGCGAGTCGCTGATATTGCCTGTGAGATCATAGACATCGTAGCGAAGTTGGTTCCGCACCAGGTAATTAAAACTCAAGCCGGCACTGGCAATCACCAGCTTTTTATCGTGCACATTAAAGTGAAGCGGTATACTTACATAATCCCAGCTTTGGCGAAACATATACTGCGGAGTCTCATTGGCATTGAGGCGTCTGTAAGCACCTTTCATATTATAAAGTATCTCTGTGCTCACCGACATGTTTTTGTGAAACTTGACCATCACTCCTACCCCGGCATGCGCGCCCGGCTGCCGATATCCTGCCTGCTCATCGCCATCAATCTGACTCAAATTGACACCGGCTGCAAAGATGGCCTTGAATAATCCATCGCGCTTGGGGTTAAACTCTTCAGGCTCACCATCCATATTTAACTTCTTCCGTTCCTTTCTGGCAGGCTGTTCTTCCTCTTCGGTATTTTGCTGTGTAATGATTGTATCGTTTTGTTTACCCTTCTTTTTATTGAAGTCGATGGTAATGGCGCCATTCTTAAATTCAGTTTGCTGCGCCACACTCAAAAGCGGAAGCAGGAATATCCACAGTGTTAGTTTCTTCTTCATGATTAGATGTGCGTCAAAAATATTTTCGTTGGCGACAATGCGGAATTACTCATTTGTCATTTAATTTAAAAAGTTATTTGAACTTCAAATATAATGTTGCATT
>JADJZU010000030.1 GCA_016715625.1 Bacteroidota bacterium | reverse complement strand
AGTATTATTTGCTCCGGGCTAAGGAAGGGCCGTATCTGTTCGCTCAGGGCATCAAAATCCTGCGGCTTCACAGCCAGTAAAATAATGTGTGCCTGACTCAGGTGGGCACCAGGTGTAGTGGACCTGTTTTGGAGGGGCACCTCCTTCAAAAAATCATCGTTCAGTTCTTTTACATCAAGCAGAAAAAGATGCTCGGGGGCGGTAAAGTAGCTGCTAAGCAAACTGCGGGCGTAGGTTTTGCCCATGTTGCCGGCACCAATAATGAGTATGTTCACGGTCTATTTTTTGTCGTCTTGCAGAAAAGTCTGCAGCTGAATGCCATCGCGCACTCTGATTTTTTGCAGGGCAAGTTCCACTACCTCGTCCATCGTTTTTACAAAATGAAATTTCATGTGCTTGATGTAAGCGGGGTTAATTTGCTGCACATCTTTGCGGTTTCGCTCGCACATAATAATCTCCTTCATCCCGGCTCGCTTGGCGGCCAATATCTTTTCTTTGATGCCACCCACCGGCATCACTTTTCCGCGGAGGGTTATTTCACCGGTCATGGCCAGGTATGGGCGCACTCTTCGTTGCGTAAAAAGAGAGGCCAGGGACGATAAAATGGTAATTCCCGCACTGGGGCCATCTTTAGGCACGGCTCCTTCGGGGAAATGCAGATGCACATTCACCTTGGCAAATACCTCGTGCGGAATACCATAGCGGGCTGCGTTGGCTTTCAGGTAAGTGAATGCAGTGGAGGTGGATTCCTTCATCACATCACCCAGATTGCCCGTTACCGTGGTGAGGCCGGTTCCTTTGCTCAAGGTAGATTCAATAAAGAGAATATCGCCTCCAACGGGTGTCCAGGCCAGGCCCACGGCTACCCCCGGCATATTTTCTTCGGTGTAAATGCTTTTGTCAAACTTCTCTGGCCCTAAAATGCGCTCCAGGTCCTCATCTTTGATGGTGGGGTTGTATTTTTCGCCCATAGCCACCTTTTTGGCGGTGTTGCGCATGAGCGAAGCCAGTTGACGGTCCAGTTCGCGCACACCGCTTTCCTTGGTATATTCTTCAATAAGCCGCTCCAGCACACGGTCGCTGATAGCTACTTGTTTGGGTTTTAAACCATGGTTGGCCACCTGCTTAGGGATAAGGTGCTTTTGGGCAATCTCCTGTTTTCTTCCACGCTGTAGCCTTCTATAGGTATTAGCTCCATGCGGTCGCGGAGGGCGGGTTGTATGGTTTGCAAAGCGTTGGCGGTGGCCACAAAAAGCACTTTGCTCAGGTCGTATTCCAGCTCCAGATAATTATCGTAGAAGGCATGGTTTTGCTCCGGGTCCAGCACCTCCAGCAGTGCCGAGGATGGGTCACCTTTGTAATCAGCTCCCACTTTGTCCACCTCGTCCAGTATAAACACGGGGTTAGACGTGCCGGCTTTTTTCAGACTTTGGATAATGCGACCGGGCATGGCGCCAATGTAGGTTTTGCGGTGTCCGCGTATCTCGGCTTCATCATGCAGTCCACCCAAAGCTATACGCACATATTTGCGCCCCAACGCATTGGCAATGCTTTGTCCTAAACTGGTTTTGCCCACACCCGGAGGGCCCACCAGGCACAAAATAGGGCTTTTCATATCGCCCTTTAGTTTTAAAACTGCCAGATATTCAAGCACGCGTTCTTTTACTTTTTCCATGCCGTAGTGATCTTTGTCCAATACCTTTTTGGCATGCTTCACATTAAAGTTGTCTTTGGTATACACGCCCCATGGCAGGCTGAGTATCACATCCACATAGTTCAGCACCACCGAATAGTCGGCAGCAGCAGGATTCATTCGTTGCAGTTTCTCCAGTTCTTTATCTACCTGCTCTTTGGCTTTTTGAGGAAGCTGAACATTGGCTAGTTTTTCTTTCAGGCGCTGTACATCTTTGTCGGCACCGGTCATGCCCAGCTCATCTTGTATGGTCTTCAACTGCTGCGACAGAAAGTAGTCGCGCTGCTGTTTGTCAATTTCTTGACGCACCTTGCCTTGTATCTGGTTTTTCATTTCCAGCATCTGAATTTCCTTATTCAGGTGCTCCAGAATAACGGTAACGCGGTGTTTCATATCCCCGATTTCGAGCAGCTTTTGTTTCTCAAGAGTGGGAATATTCAGGTTCGAAGAAATAAAATGCGATAGGGTAACCGGATTGCCGATGTTTTTGAGCACGATGGCTGCCTCGCTGGGTATCTGCGGGTTCATGGAAATAATATTGCCGGCCAAATCTTTAATGCTGCTCATGGTAGCGTCAAACTCTTTGTCGTTTACCGGCATAATATCGTGAAGCACCTCAATGGTGGCCTTCATAAACGGCTCATTTTGCAGCAGTTCTTTGGTCAAAAAGCGGTTGCGCCCTTGTATGATAGCAGTCGTGCTGCCATCGGGCATTTTAATCATGCGCATAATTTGCGCCACGGTGCCCACTTTAAATAAATCGTTGAATTCGGGTTCCTCTATGTTACCGTCAGTTTGTCCAACAACTCCGAGCAGCTTATTGGTTTTATATGCCTCTTTGACAGCCGTAATGCTTTTGTCGCGCCCAATGGTAATGGGCAATACTACCCCCGGAAACAAAATGGTGTTGCGCAATGGCAGAATCGGAAGTGCATCAGGGATGTCTAATTTTTTACCATCGGCCCCTTCTTCATCGGGTAGAATAGGCAGAAAATCCATCTCGTCATCGTTCACCGGTTGTTGTATAAAATTCAAGCTGTCTATCTCTTTCATTGTTTCGCTGTTTGTGTGAATGGCTTGTTTGTATCAATGCCTGTGCCAACTGACAAATGGGCCAATGCCCCGGCAGGCGATACTAAGGGTTGCAAGGTATCAGCATCGGGCTGATTCAAAAAAAATCCCGATGGGGTTCATCGGGATTTTAGATTTTTTGTGTGCTTCGGCTACTTGCCCGATAAGGTGGTAGCGGAAGAGTTAATCTCTATAGAGGTAATCCCCGGCTTGGCAATGGCACAGGCCTTGGGGGTGTTCTCCGGAGTCATAATGCACACTACATCGTTCTCGCGTATATACAATTTGTTAGAACTGAGACCGCCTACGGGGGTTATCTTCGGATTTCTGATTTCTTCTTTAGGTCCTGCAAATACCGCTACTGATTTTTCGGCCGTGTTCTTTAGCACAATGGTCACTTCTTTTCCTTGCACTTTAGGCACATCGGGTGTTGCGGGCAGAGCCGTAGCTTTATTATAGGCTTGTTCGTTTTGTGCCCATGCTCCCAAACTCAGGAAGGCACAGCATAGTGTCGTAATCATTTGTTTGTTCTTCATGATTTTCATTTTGTGTTGGTAAATATACGGGCATATATCCACACGTTATCCACAATTCACAAGGGCGCACCAATGGTTGTATGGCAAACAGGAATTATTTAAGCAGGATGAGGGTGCTGCCGTAGCCGTAGCGCATGTGGTAGTCGTTGGTAAAGGAACGCACGTGCTTATGTTGCCGAAGTCGCTTTTCTATTTCTGCTTTCAGTTTACCTTTGCCAAAACCATGTACCACGCGTAGCTCCAGTTGCCCCGATGCAATGGCCCTGTCCAGGGCTTCTTCAAATTTTTCGAGTTGATGAAACAGGGCATCCTCCGGTGCTATTTTTCCTTTGCCTACTTGTTTTTCTTCCAGGTGCAGGTCAATCGCTTCGGTGAGTTCATTTACCTTATTGCTATATTTTGGATTGGCGGCTCCCATCATATAGCTGCGGAGTAGCTCCGTATCTATCTCTAAAGGGGGGGCATTTTTGTCCGCGTCTTTCTTTTTCATACGATGAAACCACTAAGCGGCTACCTCCTGAAATCTTTTTCTGAACTCCACCGGAGCGGCAATATCCTCAAATGCCTCGCGGGTGCCACCGGTTCCAATAATAGTGATAGTGCCATATCCCAACAAGCGACCGAGGATACTTTGGTCTACATTGACTGTTTCAATCTTGTTAAGATTCATTTCGAGGGTTTTGCGCGAAATCAATCCTGTTTTGCAAATGAGGCGTTTGTTGGTCACCACAAACTCATCGCTCCAGCGCTTGAGTGACGGCACAATAAACAGGGTGATAAGCCTTGGAGAGTAAAGAAAATCTTCCAATGATACTTGGTTTCATAGATCACCTGTTCATCTTTCAGGAGGTTATTGTCTACGTAGCTACCCATCTTTTTTTACAAGCAAAAATAAAAAAGGTTGGTAGGCCTGATTGGTGTCGGGTTCGTTTATTCTTCTGCATCACTAAGCACTGCGAGCAACCGTACGAGTAAATCTACCGGTAGGGTAACGATGTTGAACACCAGCAAAACAAAAAAAGTAAAAACTGCAGGCAGTGCGCGCATCATGAAAGTATATTTAGAAGAAGGAATAATCGGCCTGTGTATCTGGGCAGCTTGCTTAGCGGGCCGCCATTCGTCTGCAAGAAAAAAGCTGTTGGAGCAGGACTCGAACCTACACAAGGCGGTTAGACAATCAAGTCAGCAGGATGCTTGCGCATCTTGCTGACCTGGTGCTTTATTCCGGACTCCTTACCCCCGAGACAGGAGGGCATGTCTGCCAAATTTCATCACCCAACAATGTATTGATTAGAACGTTGATGCAAATGTAATGACCTTCCTCACAATGTTGCTAATAATGTAATAAAAAGTAATTAAATATATGTAAATAGTAATGAAATGTTTTATTTGTTATCATTGTGATAAAATAATAATTAAAATATGCCCTTGCATTATCAAATTGACAATACCGATATGCAGATTTTGAATCTGCTCATGGAAAATGCTTTTATGCCTTATACAGAAATAGGGAAGAAGTTGTTCATTTCTCCCGGCACGGTGCATGTGCGCATGAACAAAATGGAGAAACTGGGAATTGTGAAAAATCCACAGCTGCAAATCGATTTGGCAAAGCTGGGAATGGATATTACTGCCTTTATTGGTGTGTATCTGATTCGGAGCGATTCCTATGACCGGGTAGTGAAAGAGTTGCGCAAAATAGATGAAGTGCTTTCGTGCAACTATACCACCGGAAATTATTCTTTATTTCTCAAGATAGTCTGTCGCGATACCAACCACCTGCGCGAGGTGCTGCATGATAAGATTCAAAAAATAGAAGGCATCAGCAGAACAGAAACGCTTATTTCATTGGAGGAATCTTTCTCCCGGCAGATGAAGGTAAAGGTGAAGTAACTTTGGTGTTTTGTCACCGAATTGTCATTTTACTTAAAACTTCGTTAAAGGCATATCAATTACATGCATCCGTTCGTTTATATATTAAGTCAGATAAATAGAAAGGAGGTGCTTATGTTCAGAAACAACCAGGAAGTTCTTTTGGGAGGTTTGTATAACGAGTGGATGAGCAATTTATTAGCATATACCGAACAGTTAGACAACGTGGAAGCCAATATTAACCAGCTGCTTTATACAGTTGTATATGGAGAAAACGAAGTTTTTCTCCGCGACCTGAAAAAAGAAACAGCACAGGTAAAGGCTTGTATGAAAACAGTGCTGGAAGAGGTAGAGTCCGCAGCTCAACAGTTTAAATCGCCCGAGTCAGGCACCATTCATGTGACCGTGGGTGAAATGATGTTACGCAATCGTTTACGGGATAAAATCCGAAAGCTGGAGCAAACAACTTTTCTGCTTAAATACCGTTTGAACAAGTATCTCTCTAAGGCTTCTTAGTCCATAGTTTTGGTTTTTGGTGTGCCCCCGCGCTGCGTTTGCAGGCGGGGGTTTTTATTGCAACTTTCTACATTAGCTCCATGAACAAAAAAGAACTCTATCAGCTCATTTTGAAGAAAAAGAGCTTTTTGTGTGTAGGCCTTGATACCGACATAGCCCTGATTCCAAAACATCTATTGGCCTATCCCGACCCTGTTTTTGAGTTTAACAAAGCCATTATTGATGCGACTAAGGATTTGTGTGTGGCTTACAAACCCAATGTTGCTTTCTATGAAAGTATGGGAGTAAAAGGTTGGGAGAGTCTGGAAAAGACTATGAATTATCTGGAGTTATTTAAAGATGAGGTATTCACGATTGCCGATGCCAAGCGGGGCGATATTGGTAATACTTCTAAAATGTATGCGAAAACCTATTTTGAATGGTTAAATTTTGATGCCGTTACTGTTGCGCCATACATGGGCGAAGATTCGGTAACTCCATTTTTGGGATACCACGATAAATGGGTCATTCTACTGGGTCTCACGTCCAATAAAGGAAGTGCCGATTTTCAGTTTGCGGAATCGGAGGGGCTCAAGTTGTATGAGCGAGTGATGCAGCGGGCCCAAAAATGGGCCACAGAAGACCAGTTGATGTTTGTGACCGGAGCCACCCATCCCGATGCGTTTTCTAACCTTCGAAAAATTGCTCCCCATCATTTCTTTTTGGTGCCGGGTGTAGGCGCGCAAGGCGGAGATATGGAGCAAATTTGCCAGCATGGGCTAAACAAAGAGTGCGGACTGCTCATTAACTCGGCTCGCAATATCATATATGCTTCGGGCGAAAAAGATTTTGATGATGCAGCGGGCAAAGCTGCTCTGGAACTCCAATCGCAAATGGTAAAATTCCTAAACGGGAAGGTTGCTGAGTAGCAAATTCTTTTACATTAGCCCCACACAAAAAAAATTTTTACGATGAAGAAATTGGTATTGACACTTATAGCACTTGTATCCTTTTCAGTTGCTTCGCTGCAAGCACAGGATGCTTTTGATACTCAGATGAAGGCATATAAGCTGGCCCTCAAAAATTATGATTTACAGGCAGCCACCGTTTGTCTTTATCAGGCCATTGCCCTAAAGCCTGAGCGTAAAGACTTAAACGATTCAATGGCGCTACTGTATTTTGCCGGGGAGCGTTACGCACAGGCATTTATTATTGGGGAAGAGATATTGAAAGAAAATCCGAAAAGAAATGACATGCTGGAACTGGTGGCCGTTTCTAAGCAGAGTTTAGGCCTGGTGAAAGAGTCGCTGGCCGATTACGAAAAATTGTATGCTGCTGATAAATCTATTTACTATCTCTACCAGATTGCTACGCTGCAATATCAATTGAAAAGATATGGCGAATGCGTAGCCTCTCTCGATCAGGTCATTGCCAATCCGGAGTCAGCGAAGCAAAAAGTGAACATCGTAGTGCAGGGCGGCTCTCAGGATGTGGCCATGAAGGCAGCAGCACTGAATGTAAAAGGTATATGTGCCATGGAACTAAACCAAGATGAAGCCGCTAAAGACAACTTCAACAAAGCATTGGCTGAATCTCCGGAGTTTGTATTGGCTAAAGGAAATCTGGACATGTTGGCTAAAAAGCAGGCGCAAACAAAGCAGCCAGCGGCTCCGGCTAAAACACCTTCCTCCACCGTGAAAACGACTACTGCACCTACTTCTCCTAAGTAGTAAATATTTACAATAGCTCTTTAAAAAACATCCGTTCACTAACGGATGTTTTTGTTTTTTATCATCGCACCATGTGGAAGAAGATTAGAAAGCTCATTTTTAAAGCCACACTATATTTCTTTTTAGGGTCGGTGTTGCTGGTGTTTGTCTTTCGGTTTATACCCGTTCCGTTGACTTTGCTGATGGTGCAGCGTGGCGTAGAGCAAAAATGGAATGGTAAGCCAATTCGCTTTGAGAAAGATTGGGTTCCATTGTCTGAAATTGCCAATTCTATGCAACTGGCTGTTGTTTGCTCCGAGGATCAGAATTTTTTATGGCATCATGGTTTCGATTTTGAAGCAATCCGTGATGCCATGAGATACAACGAAAAGCAAAAAAAGCAGAAAACGGAAAAAGGTAAGAGGGGCCTCAACCATATCGCAACAGACTGCAAAGAATGCATTTTTGTATCCGGCACGCAGTTTTGTTCGCAAAGGATTGGAGGTGTATTTTACAGGTCTTATCGAACTGCTATGGAGCAAAGAGCGCATCATGGAAGTATATTTAAATGTGATTGAAATGGGAGATGGTGTATATGGTGTAGAAGCAGCCGCGCAGCGTTTTTTTCACAAGCCGGCTTCCCGCCTTTCAGCTTCCGAAGCTTCACTTATTGCCGCAGTCTTGCCTAACCCTATCCGTTTTAGGGCCGATGCCCCATCGGGCTATATCCGAAGTCGGCAAGCTGCCATACAAATGCAAATGAGATTGTGGGGCGGCAAACTTGATTATGAAATGCCAGAACCGGATAAATAGCGGTTAAAATCATGTTGTCAGTCTATTCAATTCGTATAAGTTTGCGCGCTCATTTTTTTTAACCACAAAAATTAATAACAATGAAAATTACCGTAGTAGGTGCAGGTGCCGTGGGGGCCACTGTAGCCGACAATATTGCCCGCAAAGAACTTTGCCACGAACTTGTATTGGTAGATATCAAAGAAGGTGTTGCAGAGGGCAAAGCCATGGATATGAACCAAACTGCCACTCTTTTAGGTTTCGATACTAAAGTGATTGGCTCTACCAATGATTACACCAAAACTGCCGGTACAGATGTAGCCGTTATTACTTCCGGTATCCCTCGCAAACCAGGTATGACTCGTGAGGAACTTATTGGAACTAATGCTTCTATTGTAAAGGGGGTTACAGAAAATATTCTGAAGCACTCGCCAAATGCCATTATTGTGGTGATTAGTAACCCAATGGATACTATGACCTACCTTGCATTGAAATCAAGTGGCTTGCCTAAAAACAGAATTATTGGAATGGGTGGTATCCTGGATAGTGCTCGGTTTAAATATTATTTGACCCAGGCTCTGAATTGCTCTGCTTCTGATTTACAGGCTGTAGTGGTTGGCGGACATGGCGACACCACCATGATACCATTGACCAGACTTGCTACTCTAAATTCACATCCGGTTTCTAACTTATTGGATGCCGAAACACTGAAAAAAGTGGCCGCTGACACCATGGTGGGTGGAGCTACCTTGACGAAGCTTATTGGTACCTCGGCCTGGTATGCACCGGGCGCTGCCGGAGCTGCTTTGGTTGAAAGCATAGTGCGCGATGAAAAGAAAGTGTTTACCTGCTGCGTATCTTTAGAAGGGGAATATGGCCAGAACGATATTTGCCTTGGAGTTCCGGTGGTGATTGGAAAAAACGGATGGGAAAAAATTGTCGACTACAAGTTAAACGCAGAGGAGCAGGAGTCGTTTAACAAGAGTGCAGATGCGGTAAGAAGCATGAATAGTGTATTGAGCACGCTTACTCTATAGTTTTTACTTTCTACAACTAGATAAAGCCACGGTAAGTTTACCGTGGCTTTCTTTTTAAACAGAAGGGCGAATGGTTAGTAAGTGTCCTAAATGAAAAAAAGCCCCGCTTCCCGCAGAGCCTTTTTGACTGAAAAGTTATAATTTGATACTATTCGAAATGAACGTTTCCTTTGGCACAATTGGTAAACACATTGGCGGTGGTGATATCGCTGTTGTATTCGTTGTTGCTTTGAATAAAGATTCCGGCACTTGCACTGTTCATGATGTTGCTGTTTCGAACAACTACGTTGCTGCTTCCTCCCTGGTTCACGAGATTTATCATACCCTCAAAGCCTTCTGCCGATAGTCCGCCACCGCTGATATTGCAATATTCAATACGATTATCAGCATCTGATGAGCGGAACTTAATGCTGTTCCACACACCGGTTCCATTGTAGATAGCGGAGATGGTGATAGGGCTTGTGCTGCTACCAATAGCCGACAACATACCTTGTCCGTTGGATCCGTCTATTATAATACCAGCATTCGTGTTCATGAAGAATTTAGCACCAGCCTGAATGGTGAACATATTTCCTGCAACAATGTTGCCGTCAATCAGCACGTTGCTGTTTAGTTTATTGATGGTAATAGCTTTATTTATCACATTCTCGCCACTGCCAAACATTCTTATGAATTCTTTTCCATTGTTAGAGAATGTGTTGCTGTTATTCATGGCAGCCGCATCAGCAATGTGCATACTCACTGGATACTCGCTGTTGGTATGTATCTTGTTTCCATTGAAATGGGTTACTGATGAACCTTCATTAATTACCACGCCATCATATTTGCCGGCAGTAATTTCGCTATTGCTTATTTCAACCGAAGCGGTGTTCGCTGAACTGCCTACTACCACATTCCCTTTTCCAAAACTGTTGGTGCCTCCACCGTGTTCAATTTTGCAGAAAGACAGGGCATTGGTTGGTTTGTTACTCAATATGGTAATTCCTTTCCACGCACCACGTTTGCCTGACTCGGATGTGAAAAGTATTTCGTTCGCCTGTTGACCAATAGCATTTAAGGAGCCTTCTTCATTTACCTGCAAGCCCGCACCTTCCTTAAACATGACAGTAACACCCGGTTTGATGATTAGCGCTGCGTTTAACTCAATGTTATTGGCAACAATATAGTCTACACCGTTCACCCGGTCTTCCCAGGTAGTAGTATTACTGATAGCATTGATGTCAATTAACTGCGCCTGAGAGTCATCTTTTCTAAACGCATCAAGATTGTTTAGCTGGTCTGTTTCTTTGTTGCAAGAGTTAAAAGCCAGCAGGGCGGCAGCAGCGATTGTCAGTTTCGAAAGTGTGAAAGTTGATTTCATAACCATCTTTTTTAGTTACTGTCTATTACGGCAGTGTATCTAAAAAGGTTACAAAAGCGGGAATAAAAGTGAGTAACGCGGGCCGATTTTATTCCGCGGGGTTGCAGTAATAATCTTGCTTCAGGTAGTAGGAAATGGCATCATCAATGCCGTTTTTACCATCGCATACTTTTCTTTCGTCCTGTAATTTAACGCAGGTAAAAGTAGAGTCCGGAAAAGAATAATAGAAAGAATCAACTTGAGCCCGGGTGTTATCGCGGGTGGAGCAGAATTTGTAGGAAATGCCTGTATTGTTATCCGCCACACAATAAGCGCAGTATTGCTCGCAATCGTAACATTTAGAGCAGGACGAAGCCAATGTCAAAATTCCCCAATAAACTATCAGCAACTTATTCATGAAACAATAACGAGTGTTTTGAAAAATATTTCGGATGCAAACCAAATAAAGTTTTTAAGCATAATAAATGGCAAGAATGGTAAGTATTTAACGGTGGCTGTGATACTGTCCTTTTATGAATCCGTAAGTATTATCTTGAAACAGGACTGCATAGGCAAATACCCTCTCTAGCGGATTTGTTTATAAATAGTTTGGGGACTTGGGCTATTTCAATTTTATTTGTAACAGTTACAGGTAACGATGCCCGAATAGTTTGGGATAGTTTTAAAAGGGAATCCTGTTAGAATCAGGAGCAGTTCCCGCTGCTGTAAGCTCTTTAAAAAGTTGCTGAATTCAAGGCCACTGTCTAGTTAGACGGGAAGGCATCAGCAGCAGAGCAAGCCAGAAGACCTGCCAGGTAACAAAAAACAGTATAAGCTTTCGGGAAGAAAAGCTGAGACTTGAAACAGTGCACGGTTTCATTTCACTTCTTTCGTATTTCTGAAGCTGAATTTTCTTAAAACAAAAAATCATTTATGAAGAAATTCAACCTTTTAACCTTGCTCGTTTGTGTGCAAGCTGTCATTGTCGCACAAACCATTTCTACTTTTGAAAATCTCTCTTTAGCTCCCAATACTTTTTGGGATGGCTCGGACCAGAGTGGCGGATTTAATAGTGGCAATGCATACTTTATAAATGAGTATGATACAACCTACCAGATATGGAATGGGTTCACTTACTCCAATATGAAGGACAGCACTACTGCCGGTTTTTTAAACCAAAATAGTGCTATCACCGCTATTGGCCACAACGGCTCGGCCAACTATGTAGTGGCTAATGATTACGGGTTTGCGAAGGTGCGCATATCCGGTAATGCTGCCGGAAAAATGCTGCACGGTGTCTATGTTACAAATGCCACCTACACTTATTTAAGCATGCGTGATGGAGATATGTTTGCCAAGAAGTTTGGCGGAGTAACCGGCAATGATGCAGATTGGCTGAAGCTATCCGTAATTGGATGGGAGAGCGGTGCGCCTGTGCCAAACACAGTTGAAATGTACCTGGCCGATTTCAGGTTTGCGGATAATTCACAAGACTACTTGCTGCGTAGCTGGCAATGGTTTAACCTGCAGCCACTCGGCAATGTGGATAGCATTCAGTTCTTACTTACATCCAGCGATACAGGTGCCTTTGGTATGAATACACCAGCCTATTTTGCTTTGGATGATTTTACCACAGCAGACCTGGCGAACACAGCACCGGTGGCTAACAACGATGAGGTTTCGGTTTCTTACAATACCGATACATTGGTAGATGTAATATCCAACGACCTTGATTTTACAGCTACCCCCTTTACAGTCCGCTGGGTATCGGGACCTGAGATTCCGGGTGCAGTAGCTTCACTTCAAAATGGTAAAATATTGTATCAACCAGCGCCCGGAATACTAGCAGTGGATACCGTAACTTACAGTGTATGCGATGCTGCCGGTGAGTGTGATACGGCCCAACTTTTAGTGCGAGTTGGTGGCATTAATAGCGTAAACGATAATGCTTTGTTTCAAGCAATAGTGTATCCTAACCCGTTTTCGGAATTCTTGCAAATTAGACTTGATACAGATGCTCAAGTTCTTTTGCAGGATATGAATGGTTCTTTGGTTTTGGAGACAAAAATGGGCCGTTCTTTTGAAATGAACACCGGAGAGTTACCATCAGGAATATATTTTCTACACATCACAGCTGGCAGTGAATCTTTAGTCAAAAAACTGGTAAAGAATTGATGAGCGTAAAAGTTAGCATTGCTTATATTATTTGTTGTTTGTTAGTATGGTCATCGGCATGTGCGCAGTTTGCACCTGCAGCGGGATGGCCCGGCACCACTGCCTTGCCTGCCGATACAAGTTTGTTTACTTCATGGGCTACCATGTGTCAATTGCAGCGTGGCTATTTAGATATTGCTACGCCTGACTCCGGCTTTGTGACTTTTGGAGACGAAGTGGCGGCCACCGGTAAAGCAGGTGAAAACGGCTTCGTGAGTTTAGGGGATGGCGGTATAGCTACACTCACATTTTCGGCACCTATTATGAATGGTGAAGGATATGATTTTGCTGTTTTTGAAAACGGATTTTTGTTCGGAGCGCCAGGCGAAGCATTCCTTGAATTTGCTTTTGTAGAGGTCAGTAGCGATGGGGTGAATTTTTATCGGTTCCCTGCTACTTCCCATTTACAAGATACCGTTCAGATACCAATGACCGGTATCAACTGTGCGCTGGTTAACAATTTGGCCGGCAAGTATGTCTATGGCTTCGGGACACCTTTCGATTTAGAGGATGTGAAAAATGTAATTGGATTGGATGCAAATAGTATAACGCATGTGAGGATAGTGGATGTCATAGGCACGGTCAACAATACATTTGCTTCGTTGGATATGAATGGCAGAAAAATCAACGACCCATATCCTACACCATTTCCATCCGGTGGTTTTGATTTGGATGCCGTGGGGGTTATTCATTCTCTCCAACCAAGCGCTCAAATCTCTATTACGAACAATTCAATCCGGGTATATCCAAATCCCGTTCCAGCATTGGATGATTTCAATATTTCTTTGGGTGATGAGATAAGTGAGAATAGCGTAAGTGTGGTTAACTCGTTGGGCTCGTTAGTATATAAAAATCCTCTGCTCGGAACTCTATCAAGAATAAGCACTACCGGATGGATGCCGGGATTGTATTTTGTATTGGTTGGGAATCAAACATTCAAATTGGTTGTAGAATGAAAATTGTTTGGGCCCTGTTATTACTGGTATTCTCGCTGTTTTCTTCTGCGCAGTTTAGTGCCGATACGGTGAATACTCTACCCGAGGTAGAAAAGGTGGCTTCTTCCTATAGTGTTAAAAGGGTCCATATACGAACGGTGGAGCTCAATCGCAGCTTACATGATTTACTGCGGGAACAAACCGGCATTTTTTTGCGCAGTTATGGTAATGGTCAGCTATCATCTATTTCTTTTAGAGGCACGGGCGCTGCACAAACCGATGTGATGTGGAACGGAATGAAGCTGAATTCACCTGCACTCGGGCAAATTGATGCTTCGTTGTTTAATCTTGGAATGTCGGATCGGGTTCTTGTAAACGGAGTAGCGCAATCTGGCAACGTAGGAGGGGAGCTTCAGCTACATTCCGAACAGGCTTTTGATTCCTCCTTCACTTTGGATGCCAACGTAAGCTACGGTAGCTTTCATACGCTTCGTGCGTTTAGCAAAGTATGTTTCAATAGCCGGAAAATATCTGGTACCACGCGAGCGGGCTACATGCAATCCGACAACAATTTCCCCTTTGTAAATCCATACAAACCCATTTCAGAAAAGTCTTTACTTCCTCACGCTAAAGTTCAACTGTTGAATTTTATGCAGCAGTTTAGTGCTCGTATCAATGAGCAAAATACAGTGCATTTGCATTTCTGGCTCACCGATGCACAGCGCGAAATTCCTCCTATTCTTAGCAAAAATGAAAGCGTGGAGTTACAAGATGATTATTCAATTCGCGGAATGGTATCCTGGCAGGGTAGTTTTAAACGCTGGAGTGCAACTGCAACAACGGCTTTTTTTCATGATGTTATAGATTATCATAATTCAGCTATAGCACTTTTGTCTAAGTCAACAATGCAGGCTTTACGGAATAGTGTATCTTTTTCCTACGACAGTCTTCGTAATTTATCCCTACAGGCTGAAGCGGCATATGATTTGGAACGGGCAATTGTCCCGGCATATGAAACAAACAGAATGCGTCATGTAGCCCGATTAGCCATGACGCTGAAATATCGTCCTGTTGAGCTTCTCTCCATTTCCCTTCGCATTCGTGAATCTTTATACGATAAGCAGTTTTCTCCGTTTTCCCCATCCCTGAATGTTACCCTTTCCAAATCCGTTCATCATCATGCTGTGTCGGTAGCTTTAAATGTGGCTCGTAATTTTCGGTTCCCTACTCTGAATGATTTGTATTGGGTGCCTGGCGGCAATCGTTTATTGCGGCCGGAGAAAAGCTGGGATGGTGACTTGGGTTTTCGATACAACTACAAAGGATATTTTTCGTTAAAAGCGAATGGTTTTTGTAAGTATATCACGGATTGGATACAATGGATACCAACCGGACAATACTGGGAACCTAAAAACGTAAAACGGGTATTAACCCGAGGGCTTGAGTTGTCATTAAACTCAGTTTATACACATCGCCAATTTACGTTTATTGCCTATGCGAATTATACCCTGACTCGCGCTACCGGACTGGACCCGCTTTCATCACACGATCAGTCAAAAGGCAAGCAACTGATTTACGTGCCCGTACACGTGGCCAATGCAAATTTGTTTTTTTCTTATCACCGTTTTTCTATTCGAGTGGTTAGCACTTACACCGATGCAGTATTTACTACTTCCGATAACTCTGAATCGCTACCCGGATATTGTCTGCTGGATTTGGAAGCAGGAAAAGATTTTACAATTCAACAGGTGAATATGGGGGTTTCATTTCGTGTAAATAATGTAACAGACCGGCAATATCAAACAGTCGCTCAAAGGCCCATGGCCGGAAGAAGTTTTGAAGGAACCTTGCGTTTCAATATTGCTAAAAGATGAGAATTCAATTGCTATTGCTGGCGTTAGTTGCTTTTTCTGCCTGTAAGAAAGAGATAGTGGATCAAACAGTTCCGCAGACGGGAGTTTATGTTGTCAATGAAGGTAATTTCAACTTTGGCAATGGGGATGTGTCTGTTTACAATCCTGCCACTCGTTCCATTACGAACGGCCTATTCAAGTTAGCCAACGGATATGCCCCAGGCGATGTATTGCAGAGTATGTCTATTCAAGATTCGCTGGTGTATCTGGTGGTTAATAACGCCCAGAAAATTGTAGTGGCAGAGTTTCCATCATTCCGTTTTATACATGCCATTGCAATGCCAGGCGCTTCTCCGCGGTATTTTCTTAAGGTAAACGACAGTATAGCGTATGTGTCGGATCTTTACGCCAAAAAAATTTGGCTACTGAATTATTTAACAAGAACTGTTGTTGGTCATATTCCGGTAAACGGATGGACGGAGCGTATGATGATGGTGGAAAATACAATTCTGGTACAGCAAAGGATTAACTCACTCTTGCCCGGTTCTGTTGGGGCTATTTTAAAGATAAACCCTGCCACACATTCTATAGCGCAGCAAATTACATTCGGTTCTCAAAATGTAAATGATATGGTGGCAGATAAGCAGAACCGAATTTGGCTGGCATTGGATGAGGATACTGCTAATTCTCAGCCTGCTTCCATTCGCTGCATGGCTCCCGATTTCACCACTCTAAAACAATGGACTTTTACCGGCTCTAACAATCATCCATCTTCGCTAGCTGCCAATGCAGATAGTTCATCTGTATATTTCTATAACCGCCATCTGTATTACCTTCGACTTAATGATACGTTGATGCCTACTCATCCATTCATTCATTGATTGTACCGGTAGAAATATTTATGCCACAGCTGTAAATCCGGCTAACGGAGAAATTTATTTAAGTGATGCGCTCGATTATTTGCAGCGTTCATCTATCGAAAGATACAGTGCTACCGGAGTGTCGCTACATACTTTTAATGCCGGCATTATATCGTGTAACTTTGTATTCTATGAATAGATCCTTATTCGTTCTTGTTTTATGTCTTTTCTACTATCTGCTTGTAAACAGAAAAATACGAGTAATGTTAGTGCACATTCCCATTGCGTAAAACAAGCCAGCTTGCCAATTAAATATTCACGTGGTTTTTGTGTAGACTATTACGAGGGTTTTAAAGTAGCTACAGTTAAAACAACCGGTGATACTTGATAGTACTTAGCGCGCTATGTTATTTTGCCCAAAGGCAAAAAAGCACCGGTCGATTTTGCTGATGCTGTATTGATAGATACGCCCGTTAATCGGGTAGTTTGTTTTTCAACCAACCATATTGCTGCAATGTCCCGTTTGGACTTGCTTCAGTTTCTGACTGGCATTTCTAATCCTGAATTGGTATACAATCCGCAAGTTCAGCAGTTATTGAAGAAGGGTGAAATTGTTTCTTTGGGTGGCATGGAACTTAATTACGAAAAGATGCTTATGCTACATCCTGATTTTGTATTTACATCTGGCGATTGGGATGGTGGCGACCGACTCAAAATGAAACTGGAATCCCTGCAAATCAAATCGGTACTCAATCTCGATTACATGGAGCAAGACCCATTGGCACGTGCTGAATGGTTGAAGTTTGTGGCTGTTTTTTTTGATCGTGAATACGAGGCGGATAGCATCTTTAAAAGTATTGAAGCCAGTTATCTTTCATTAGAGGATAGAATGACTAAAGTTGTTCATCGCCCTACCGTTATCTGCAATATGCCCTTCAAGGAGATATAGTATATGCCCTCCGGTGAAAATTATTTAGCCCGAATTATTCGCGATGCCGGTGGCGATTTTTTGTGGGCAAATTCTTCAGCCACCAATGGTTTAAATCTAAGCCTGGATTATGAGTCTGTGTATGCTATAGGGGCAAGTGCCGATTATTGGTTGAACACCGGCTTTGCTCGTTCGTTATCAGAAATGGTTAATGCCGATAGCAAACATGCCAACTTACGAGCATGGAAAAATGGCAACGTATTTAATAATGACTTACGCATGACCCCATCTGGTGGCTTCGATTTTTGGGAGAGCGGAGCTGTATCGCCCGACTTAATTTTGGCTGATTTGGTTTATCTTTTCCATCCCGATTCTTTACCTGCTCATAAGCCGGTGTATTACCGACAACTTCACTAGAGTTTGTTGCAATACACTAAGCTGTTATTTTGCGCCAAAATTTGAACAATGAATAAAGTAGTGGCTAATGCCGATGAAGCGGTCAACGACATTCCGGACAATGCAACCATTATGCTGGGCGGTTTTGGTTTGTGTGGTATTCCCGAAAACTGTATTGCTGCGCTTATTCGAAAAGGCGTGAAAGGGCTTACATGTATTTCCAATAATGCAGGGGTAGATGATTTTGGTATAGGTCTTATGTTGAAAACACGCCAGGTGAAAAAGATGATGAGTAGCTATGTTGGGGAAAATGCTGAATTCGAGAGGCAGTTGCTATCCGGAGAACTCGAAGTGGAATTGATACCGCAAGGCACGCTTGCCGAACGAATTAGAGCCGGTGGTGCCGGTATCCCTTTGTTTGCCACGCCTACCGGATACGGCACGGAAGTGGCAGAAGGAAAGGAAACACGTGAGATAGAGGGTAAAATGTATGTTATGGAGAAATGGCTTCGCGCAGATTACGCTATTGTAAAAGCATGGAAAGGCGACACCATGGGGAACTTGATTTATAAGGATACGGCAAGGAATTTCAATCCTATGATGGCTACTGCCGGCAAAATCGTAATTGCCGAGGTGGAAGAATTAGTGCAACCGGGCGAACTGGACCCTAATTTTCTTCATACTCCGGGTATATACGTGCAGCGCATTTTTAAAGGAAATAATTATGAGAAGCGCATAGAGCAAAGAACCGTTCGCAAGGGCTAATCGGAAATCATTACATTCATCCTACAAACTAAAAGGTGGAATTTAAGGTTGTTGTCTATATCATAATGGGAATCGTCTACTTTATCTATTCCATGAAGAAAAAAGTGGATGAGCAAAAGTCTGTGGGCAAAGAAAAACCTACCACTGTCAACCCTCCCGTAAGTAATCCTATCGAGGAAATATTGGCAGAGATGAAAAAGCGACAGGATGCTGCTCAGCACGAGGCAAAAAAGCAGGTGGCGAAACCGGTTCAGTCATATACTTCAAAACCGGTTGCCAAAATGCGCTCACAACCTGTATCTTCTTCGCAGAAAAAAGTTCAGCGCGATGTATTGGTTCATGAAAAGAAAGTGTCCGCGTTTGAAGAAGGAAAAAGCAGCTACGAATCGGTTTTTGAACGTGAATTGACCGAGGAGGAAAAAATAGAGCGAGGCAACCTAAAAATTGCTAATGAAGGCATCTACAAAACTGAATCCATAGATGAAATGGAAAAGCGAGAGGCTAGCGAAGCAACACAATATGTTTTAAATGCCCGCGAGGCATTTATCGGCTCTTTGGTTTTTGAACGAAAGTTTTAATCGGACAGTAGCTTATGCAGCTTGTCAATTATAACCTTGCTTTACTTTCCGACTGCATACAAGATATTCATCCGTCTTCTGTTCTTGTCCTACTCGATTCCAATACCGATTTGTATTGCTATCCTTTGGTTCGCGGTTTTCTACCGGAACATAATGTTATTGTTATTCCGGCAGGCGAGGAGAATAAAAATTTACAATCCTGCGATGCTATTTGGCGAAAGTTGACCGATGCCAGGGCCGATCGAAATGCGCTTGTCATTAATCTGGGAGGTGGGATGATTACTGATTTGGGCGGTTTTGCTTCTGCTTGTTATAAACGCGGACTTTCGTTTATCAATATTCCCACCTCCTTGCTGGCTATGGTAGATGCATCGGTGGGGGCTAAAACCGGAATTGATTTCCTCGGATTCAAAAATCAAATTGGTGCTTTTAAGTCTGCTGAGCAGGTGTTTGTTTACACTGCCTTCTTAGACACGCTACCTAAACGTGAACTCGTTTCCGGGATGGCAGAGGTTGTGAAGCATTACCTGATTGCTGACAAGGACTCATTTTTTGAGTGGAACGAAAGTATGACAAGTGGTTCTGCATTTGATTGGCAATCCTTAGTGCAAAAAAGTATTGTCATCAAGCAAGCAATAGTAGACAAGGACCCTCTTGAAACTGGCGATAGAAAAGCCTTGAATTTTGGACACACCATCGGGCATGCGGTAGAAACCTTTTTTTTGCGTAATGGTGCCGGATATTTGTTGCATGGCGAAGCAGTAGCTATCGGCATGATTTGCGAAGCTTACATTTCATGGGTGCAATCACTTTTAACGGAGAAAGAATTGCAAATGGTGGTGTCTGTTCTAAAAAAGCTATTCATCCTTCCAGCGCTGGATGAAAATCAATATCAGGAGTTACTACAATTGATGCAGCAGGATAAGAAAAATGAAGCTGGCGAATTACGGTTCACTTTACTGAATGGAATTGGTAACTATTCCATTCATCAATCCGTTGAAGAAGGAGTTATCATTGATGCTTTTAATTTTTACAACAGGCTGCTTTCATGAGTAAGGTTCGCGTTCACCATCCCACTGGAAAAATACATGCGCATGTCATGCTGCCTGGCTCCAAAAGTGAGAGTAATAGGCTGTTGATTATTCAGGCTTTGCTTCACGATAGTCAGCCGGTTAGCAATCTTTCGAATGCTCTTGATACGCAGCTTATGCAACATGCCCTGCAATCGGACAGTCCGTTGATTGATATACAGGATGCTGGTACCTGTATGAGATTTTTACCGGCTTATTACTGTGTTACCAACCAGCGTAAAACAATTACCGGCAACGCTCGCATGATGGAGCGCCCGATTGCCCCATTAGTCCAGGCATTAAGCGAAATTGGATTCGATGTGCGATATGGCGGTAAAGAAGGTTTTGCCCCCATTGAAATATTTCCTATTAGTGATTTAAGCCGCCTCAGTGACGAAGTGTATATCGAAGCAGACATCAGTAGTCAATTTGTATCCGCTCTGATGATGATAGCACCTTTTTTACCTAATGGATTGACGATTCATTTTACTACTCCAGCTATTTCACTCCCTTACCTGGAAATGACAGAGCAACTGCTAAGGCAAGTTGGGGTTAAGTTGACGATGAATAGCGATTCCATTGTTATTCAGCATTTACATAAATCGGAGATTGTAAGCAGAGAACCAAAAGTTAATTCTGATTGGAGTTCGGCATCCTACTGGTATTCTATCGCTTTTTTAGCCAAAGAAGCCGATGTTTTTCTGGTAGGCCTTCGCGACAACTGGATGCAGGGCGATAGAATAATGGCAGATTGGATGAAACGATTTGGTGTATTGACCGAGTTTACGGTTGATGGTGCCTGGCTTCGTAAGGTGCCGGTGGATTTTCCTAAAATGATGAAGTTGAATTTTAAAGACAATCCTGATTTAGCGCAAACTCTGGCGGTAATGTTTGCATCGGCAAATGTATATGCTACCTTCTCAGGTATTGATAGTTTGAAGGTAAAAGAGACGGATAGGATAGAAGCCTTGCAAAAGGAACTGGCTAAGATGAATGTTCGGTTTGACTTTTCGGATATGTATGATTTTTACCAGCTAAAAGGAGAATTTCATATACCGGATTCCGAAATTGAAACATACCACGATCATCGAATGGCCATGTCTTTTGCTGCCTTGGGTTTGTTAGGGCCTGTTACTATTCAGAACCCGGACGTGGTGTTTAAATCGTATCCTGATTTTTGGAACCAACTACATCAGGCAGGATTTCAGTTAGATTTTTCTAGCAGATAACTTTAAAGTGCTTTCTCACTTCTTCCGCTGCGACCTTGAGTTCCTCGGTGGTCTTTCGCAGAATCGTTACATGTCCCATTTTTCTTCCTGGCTTTGTTTCGGACTTTCCATACAAATGCACAAACGTATTTTTCAATCGAAGTGCTTTCTCCAGTCCTACATATTGTACCGGTCCGTTATATCCTTTTTCGCCAATAAGATTGAGCATGAGTGATGGACAAATGGTATCGGTATTGCCCAAAGGCATGTTGAGCAACACCCGCATCTGCATATCGTATTGCGAACTAAAATTTCCTTCCATGCTTTGATGTCCGCTGTTGTGTGCTCGCGGAGCTGTTTCATTCACCAAAATAGCTCCTGATTTATCGATAAACATCTCGACCGCAAACAAACCGGGGCTATTAAACGCATGAGTTACTTGTGTAGCAATTTTTTGTGCTCGCAGGGTATGCTCTGCTGAAATATTGGCCGGTGATATCAGATAATCCACTAGGTTATATACCGGATTAAATACCATCTCTACCGGTGGATATACCGCTATTTCGCCTTGTTCATTTTTTGCAACTATCACAGCAATTTCCATTTCAATGTCGACTAGTTTTTCCAAAACAGACGGCTCCGGAAATGCACGGCTAAACTCCGTTTCGTTATTGATGATTTCTACTCCTTTGCCATCGTAGCCTCCGGTTCTTAACTTATGTGCAGCGGGCAAGAAAGCCAGATGCTGTTGTAGATTAGTTTCATTATCGGTCAGCACGAAATCGGAAGTAGGAATAGCATGCGTTTTATAAAATTGCTTTTGCAAACCCTTATCCTGAATGATTTTTAGAGCTGCCGGCTTTGGGAAAATTCTCAAACCTTCTTCCTCTAACTTAAAGAGTGCTTCCAGATTTACATTCTCTATTTCTATAGTCAGCACGTCAACCATTTTTCCAAACCGGTAAACGGCTTCATAGTTACGTATATCGCCCTTTACAAAAACATTACAGAGTGCCGCAGCGGGCGCAGCTGAATCATTTTCCAATACAAAAGTTTGAACAGGGTAATTGGCCGCAGTTTGCAGCAACATTCTCCCCAATTGTCCTCCTCCAAGAATCCCAATTTTAAGCGTATGCGACATGGCGCAAAGTAAATCCTAGTTTTGGATTTAGCGAGGCTATTATTTGCGTTTTTTTTGCGACAGTTTAACGAGCGAGGCATGTATGTCTTGCACCTGTTTTTCCAAATAAGCCAGGTCTCGGTCGTTCTTAATCACAAAATCGGCAAGTTTTACTTTCTCCTTTTCTTCCATTTGATTTTTTACACGGGCCAACATATCGGCTTCGTTCACTTGATCACGCTGGGTAATTCGAGAAAGCCTGCTGACCAGCGGGGCCGTTACCACAATCAATTTATCAAGAGATTTGTAGGAGCCTGTTTCTACGAGTAATGCAGCCTCGCGCAGGGTGTAAGGCACATTTTTAGTGGATTGTTCCTTCATCCATCTTTCCGTATCGCGATATACAGCCGGATGCACAAGTGCATTAAGTTGTGCCAATAATTTTTTATCACCGAAAACTTTTTCAGCTATCCATTTTCTATTTAATGTTCCTTCGATGTAAGCTTCAGTTCCAAAATATTTCTGAATCTGGTCGATTAGAAAATGTTCGTGATTCATTAAATATTTTGCACGCTCATCTGAGTTGTATACCGGAACACCCAGGGCTTCAAAAAAGCGACAAACTGTAGTTTTGCCACTTCCGATTCCTCCGGTAATTCCTACATTAAGCATATATACTTTAGATTGTAAATGTGTTTGCCTACTACATACAACGAAAACATGTTTCGAAATATTTTGTAACCTATTTTCCTTCTTCCCAATCAGCTGTTTTGCGCGCCAATTCTTTTGCAAAAGCTTTCATGTCTTCCATAGCATGTGGATTACCTGTTGCTTTTACATACGATTCTGTCATGCTCAGGAGCGATTGGAAATATTGAGAGTGCATTTCATCGGTCGTCATTTCATTGGTCCACAAATCAATTCGCAGGGTTTCTTTCTGGTTGGCATCCCAAATGGAAACCATAATACTTTTGCAATCGCGCAACTCATTATTTTTAGAATCAGTGGCGCTCCACTTTATATCCAGTGGAACGTTTTTATCGTTTAACCCAACTTTAAATCTTATCTCCGATGTTTTTGCAATCATGTGAATGTTTTATGGTTTAATTTTTTGTAGTATTTCTTCTTGAATAGAAGCAGACATATCGGCCTCGTACCAAGCGTGAACTTTTCGCACGCTTTCGCGAAAATCAAAATCTGCATCTTTCTTGTAATTGTCTATTAGTTGCTGTAGTGCTTTGGGTCTAGGTCCCCAGATCCAAAGTTCATTATTCTCCTCATCTAAGCAGATCAGTTTGGGTATGGATTCGGTTCCGTTGGTATGATAATGCTTAATAAGTTCCGGAAAGCTATCGCGCAGCAAAATTTTATACGAAATTTTATCGGAAGCAGTAGCCATAACATGCAGCGCAGTCGTTCCCCAACTGGCATCACCACACCAGGGCTCTGTTATCACTACCCAGGTTTGATGCGATGGTAAGGAACTGAGTGCATTGTAGAGTTTCTGCGACAGGTTCATTTTATTCAACACTAATTTCATTCGCTCTAAATTGGAGCGGGTGTAGCGCAGCATTTTTTCATCTTTATAAATCGCTTTATCGGATTGTCCGGCTACAATTGACTCAGTGAGAGCCAAATAATCGTCAAAGTTGATGGCTTGTTTTAGAATATCTTGATGTAGAACAGAACTCATGGCGAGCGAATATAGAAGGCTTGCGTATACTGTATGGTCGGCTGCCTTTGTGAAAAAAAATTGTGAATAAGTTTCTGGATATGCTCAATCCATTCTTTACATTTGTATCATTATAAAACAAAAAAATAAAACATGAAAAAAGTAATTTTTACTCTTCTTTCTGCTTGTGTGATGTCTTACGGGGCATACTCTCAGGCTTGTGGCAACTCCGGAAATGCAGTTTGCACTCCATCAGGTACTTTGACTGAGCCAGGTCTTTCACCGAATTCAGAAGATCTTCCTCCAGCAATTGTGGGTGTACCTAACGTAACAAACATCCAGTTCAAAAACTTTAATGAATTCGTTTTTGGAGGCCAGACTGTTACTGTTCAATCTTTGAAAATTGATACTATCAGCAACATTCCTTCAGGTTTGTGTTGGGCAACTAACAAGTCTGATGATACTTATGCTAATCAGGAAGATGGTTGTATCAAAGTAACCGGAACTACAAACGCTGCTCCCGGTCAATACAAACTTTATATCGTAGTAACTGCCAACATTGGAGTTCCTATCCAAACAAATGCGGATGCAGCAGGTTTGAAATACTATGTTCGTGTTATCAATCAAGGAGCTAATACTCCATGTGTAGATACCAACGCTACTGCACCTTTTGTTGCTTACACCGGTAACGAGCCTCAGTGCCCTACTGCTATCGGCAGTGTAACTGAGAATATCAAAGGGTTGAACATTTTGCCAAATCCAATGAACAGCAAAGCAGTGGTGACTTTCTACGCTGAAAAAGCCGGAACTTACACTCAAAAGATAACCAATATGTTGGGTAGCGAAGTTTCCAGAACTTCTGTAGAAGTTCAGGAAGGTGAGTTTACAACTACCATTGAAAGAGGTAACCTGACAGCCGGTGTTTATTTCTATACACTGACTGATGGTAAGAGCGTAGTAACAAAAAGATTCTCGGTTACAGAGTAATCTTTCTTGTTGAAAACTTTATAAAGAAGTCTTTCCGTCCTCGGAAAGACTTCTTTTTTTTGCGTCAGCGAATGTTTCGCTACGTTTAACCAAAAAAAATAATATGAAAAAGTTAGCCTTTACCCTTTCTATTCTTTCGTCCATTTTCTATACGAATTCCGTGGCCGCTCAATCTTGCGGAACAGACGGTCCAACGGCTTGCACCCCAAGCAACAACAAGATTGCCCCGGGATTTCAGGACCAAAATACCATACCTTGTGCCGAACGTACTGTTGGTTACAATGAGACTATTACCTTTAGAATGTTTGACCAGTTCAACTTTCAAGGTCAGCAGACAGTGGATAGTATTAAGTTTAACACTATCGGCAACTTACCTTGTGGCTTGTGTTGGAGTGTAAACCAGACTGATAAAACCTATGCAGGAAATGAATTTGGCTGTATTCAAATTTCCGGAACTACGAATGATGTAGCCGGACAGTACAAATTAGCACTGAATCTCACCGCATGGATCAATGGTCTTTCTACCGGTATCCCTGTATCTGCATCATTAGCTTCTCAGGCCGGTATCAGTCTTTATCTGCGTGTAAAAGACAATGGTTCTTCTAACTGCCCGAATGTAGACACTGCTGCAGCGGCAACTAACCAAACGGCTACCACCGGTTGCCCAGTAGGTATCAATGAGGTAAACAATGGTTTGTCGGCCATCTCTATTATACCCAATCCAATGAGCAGCGATGCAAAAGTTACTTTCCTTGCTGAAAAATCCGGTCTATACTTTATAACCATTACAGACTTGAATGGCGCTGTAGTTTCAAAATCTGAAATGAATGTGAACCAGGGAGCGAATGAAACTTTGATTAACAGAAGAAACTTAAATGCAGGTATTTACTTCCTGGGACTGTCGGATGGTAAAACGACTGTAACTAAACGATTTACAGTTATTGACTAATTGTTATTTGTTAAGTTGATATAAGCCCCATTGGTTTTCCGGTGGGGCTTATTTTTGTGTAACCACCAGCTCAAAAAATCGATGTCGGCAAAATCAAAAGAGCTTAAATTTTCTTCCAGTTTTTTTCGTGCAGTTGCTGAACGGCTTTCTGTACCGGTGAGTATAGTTTGTAGTAGTTTGAAAAATCTGTTACTGTCCTCAGCAGGAAATTTGTTTACAAGTGCAAAGTTTTTGGACATCGTAATAAGCCTTGTGGTCAAGGATTTGTTTCCCAGTTCGTGGTGTAGAAGAACATTCAGCATGTAGGCACTTAGCTGCAAATCTTTTCTTACAGCAGCCCGTTTCTCATGGATGATAAAGTTTATTCGGTCCAAAGCTTCTTCATATTTGCCCAGGCCGAAATAACATACAGCGGCAAAATATTTCATGGTTACTTCAAACTCGGCCCGCACCGGTTTGTTTTTTACAATGCCTACAAGCCTTTTTTCGCATTCAATTCCTTCTGCAAAATCGCGGGTTCCTCCACAAGCAATCATTTTCTTTTCGGCCATTTGAATGGCAATTTCAAAACGCTGACTATCGCTGAGTTTAATGGATTCTTTATGCAGCAATGATTCCCCAATTTCAATGTATTTTTTTGCTTCCTCGTACCGGTAAGTAGATATACATCGGTTGCCCAAAGAATTGAGCGTTACAAAGTAATTGTAGGGTGTAATTTTCTTGCGGGTCGGATTATCGTCAAATAACTTTAGCATTTCTTTTGCGCATTGATATGCCATTTCTCCATTCCCTGTTTTCAGGTAACACTTCAATAATATCTCATAGCGATGTAAACTAGCCATGAAAGATTTGGGCTTATCCGGGTCTTTAAGCAGCTGGTCGTTCATTAAGTCCTGCATTTGTTTCCGCGACTCATTTCGGGCATATCCCTCAATCTGCGTAATGCTGAGCGACTGTGCCTGCAAAAATCGGTAATCGCATAGGTTCTGATATTTAGCAAGCTCCTCGGTTTCTGAATCCAGTTTTTGCTTCGCAGCTGATAGCATTTCGGTGTATTGTCCTTTTCGAATCAGTATTTGATAATCGAGCTGCAAGGCATATAAATAAGTGAGCGAAGCTTCTACTTCTTTAGATTTTTCTATCAGATTTTTAAGTACACGATGCGCTGAATCATATAGCTGTTTTTTTATGAGCATTTGAGCCTCGATAAGCAGATGTAGCCTTTCAATATCGGTGTCGCTATCGCTATGGTAGTTGCGCAGCGCACGAATAATCATTTTTTGTAAATACAGTTTTGTGACATTGAGTTGCGATAGGAATTTTTCCCCTGCAAATGTTATTCTTATCTGTTTTTCATCGTATTGCTCCATGGCATCCAGACAATTGAATAATCGCAAGTAGTTACCTTCTCCTTTTTTACTGTTGATGGATGCGAATTTTTTAAAGTAGCCTTTTTCGTTTTTATTGAGGCTTTTTACCAGTAAGAAAAGTTCATTAGAATTTTTCATTAGCATGTATTTGCCTCAATATTAGCAGCCTTCGAGCATGTTTGATGTATGCTGAATTTTGTCGGATTTTATGGTTTTTTGTTTTCTACTCTTCTGACTATTAGGAAGTTGTGATAAATGTCTTCGGATATGCATTATTCGGAGTTTATGAACATTCCCATTTTCAGTGTCATTTTTACACTGATTTAAGATGAACTGTAGGACTTGAAACTATATTCGCACCCGCATTTAAGGCAACACACACCCTTAAGCAATTTTAAAATCTAAAACCAATACATGAGGAAGATTCTATTCTTTTTCCTTGCGGCATTTGCTGCATTTACATCGTACGCACAATCTGTAACGATTACTCAGCCCAATGGAGGTGAGACCATTTTTGGTTGTCAAACCTACCAAATACGCTGGACGGCTACCGGTGTTTCCAATTTTTGGAACATCGAATATTCTTTAAACAATGGCAGCACCTGGACGACTGATGCCACTAACCTCTCCGTATCACCAAGTGGAGGGGTATATAACTACAACTGGACCGTTCCATCGGTAGTTTCAGCCGTATGTCTGGTGCGTGTTACAGATTTTGCTGATAATGCCAAAACAGATCAAAGCAATGCTGTGTTTACTATTGCTCAGGCCGTAGTGGTATCTGCACCGAATGGTGGTGAAACATGGCAAGGTCTCAGCAATCAGAATATTACCTGGACCAGTCCGGGCACTGCAGGTCCTTTCAATATAGCCTACTCTACCAATAACGGCACTAACTGGACCAATATTCAAACCAATTATAGTGGTAATACTTTAACATGGTCGGTTCCAAACATTCCTACGACACAAGCACTGGTTCGAGTTCAAAACGCCAGCAACACTTGTCAAACTGATAACAGCAATGCTAATTTCACTATTAGTGCCGCTACACCTGTGCTTATTGCACCCAATGGAGGTCAAACCTGGACCATTGGAACCGTACAAAACATTACCTGGACGCCTTCCACATTCTATTCCAACGTTGACATTGAATACAGCACCAACAACGGCAGCACCTGGACTACCATTGTAACGAACGATGCTAATGATGGGGCCTTTTCATGGACAGTTCCGAACGCTCCAACATCACAAGCCTTGATACGCATTAGTAACAATGCCAATCCGAGTGTGAATGATGTAAGCAATGCTGTGTTTAGCATTGTTCCGGGTTCTGTTACCATCACACAGCCTAATGGTGGCGAAACACTTTATGCTTGTCAGAGCTATCAGATTCGTTGGACATCTTCCGGCACTTCCGGTTTTTGGAATATTGAGTACTCCTTAAATAACGGAGCTACCTGGACATCGGAAGCTACCAACCTTTCTATTGGAGCCAGTGGCGGTGTTTACACCTATGGTTGGACAGTTCCCACCGTTTCATCTAATCAGGTTTTGGTGCGCATCACCGATTTTAACGATAATACGAAGACGGATGTAAGTAATGCCATCTTTACTGTATCACCTGCTATTACTGTTACATTCCCTAATGGTGGTGAAAGTTTACAAGGCCTTACCTCCCAAAGCATTACCTGGAATAGTCCGGGCACTGTCGGCCCATTTCAATTGCAATACAGTGTAAATAATGGAACAAACTGGTCTACTATAACCAGTAGCATTACCGGGAATACCTATACATGGACAGTACCGAATAATCCAAGTTCTATTTGCTTGGTTAAGGTTATTAACCAGAATAACACTTGCCAGCAGGATATCAGCAATGCCAACTTTACTATTACCCCTGCAACCCCCATCCTAACATCTCCTAATGGTGGCGAAAGTTATGTGGTGGGTGCCATTCAGAATATTACCTGGAATGCTTCTACTTATTACTCAACCGTAAATATTGAATATAGCACGAACAATGGCAGCTCTTGGACTACAATAGCTTCCGGTGATCCTAATGATGGAACATATCCTGGACAGTTCCAAATACACCCACTTCACAGGCTTTGGTGCGAGTGAGTAATAGTGCAAACGTAGCGATAAATGATGTCAGCAATGCGGTGTTTTCGATTATTCCGGGCTCTGTAACAGTTACAGCGCCCAACGGGGGAGAAGTGTTCTACAGTTGCAGAACAATTACTATTCAATGGACAGCAGTCGGTGTTTCCAACTTCTGGAACATTGATTATTCCTCTAACAACGGCAGCACTTGGACCTCGGTAGCAACCAGTTTGTCTGTGTCGCCAAGTGGAGGTGTTTATTCTTACACCTGGACGATTCCATTTGTTTCCTCTGCTCAGGTATTAGTTAGAGTTCGTGATTTTAACGACTTGGCTAAAACGGATATCAGCAATGCCACCTTTACCATCTCTTATCCTATTACAGTTACCGCTAATAACGGTGGCAGCACCTGGCAAGGGAATACCCTTCAAAACATTACCTGGACTGCTGCCGGTTTAATTTCCGGAACGCTTTATCTGGAATACTTTATAAACAACGGTTCCAGCTGGAATTTCATTTCATCAGGTCAGGCGAATGATGGCAGCTATTCGTGGACGGTTCCAAATACTCCTTCCACACAGGCTTTAATTCGTATGCGCGATAATACAAGCACCTGCCAGGTGGATATCAGCGATGCTGTGTTTACCATTTCGGAGCCTACGCCCATACTTACCGCGCCCAATGGTGGTGAAACATGGACGGTAAACAGCACTCGTTCCATAACTTGGAACAGCAACTCTTTCTTCTCCACTGTAAATCTGGATTACTCCATCAACAATGGCTCCACCTGGATTCCTATTGCCACCGGAGTAAGCAACACCGGAGGTTATAGCTGGTTGGTGCCGAATACACCCAGCACACAATGTCTGGTGCGCGCCAGCAATAGCGCCAATACGGCTATTAATGACGTAAGTAATGCTGTATTTACCATACAAATGCCCACCCCATTAGTTACAGCCCCCAATGGTGGCGAAGTTTGGAATGTGGCCACTACACAAAATATTACCTGGAACTCCTCTACGTATGTATCGTCTGTAAGAATTGAATACAGTGCCGATAATGGTGTAACCTGGAATTTGATAACCAGCAATACCCCCAACACCGGTTCTTATGCATGGACGATTCCTGCCACACCAACGGCTGTAGCGCTCATGCGTATTTTTAATACTGCATTTCCGACTGTAGGCGATACCAGCAACGGTGTATTTACCATTGCTAACCCATTGATTACGGTTACCAATCCTACCGGTGTTACACAATGGCAGGTAAACCAAGCAGTGACTATCAATTATACCACAGGTGGAGGGGTTACCAACGTTCGGATTGAATATTCGACCAACGGAGGAACAACCTGGAATACCATCGTAACTTCTACTTCCAATACAGGTTCTTATGCATGGACCGTTCCTAACATACCCGGAACGCAGAACGTGATTCGGGTAAGTAATGCCGCGAACCTTTCGGTGAACGGTAGTAGTCCATTCTTTACCGTGTTGACTCCTATGACCGTGAATCTACCGAATGGGGGAGAAGTGATGACCGGATGTCAGTCGTATACTGTACAGCTTACTAAGACACCTTTTATCACTACAAACTGGATTCAGCTGGATTACAGTATTGATGGTGGATTGAACTGGGTCAACTTTGCTAACCCAAGCAATAATGGTCTTACTACGCAAAACGTTACTTTCAGTGTGCCGAACGTTAGCTCTAATACGGCTATTATCCGTGCATTCTTCTACTCCGTGCCAGCAGCGCGTGATAGCAGTGATGGTTTCTTTACCATTAATCCTTCGCAGGATATCACTGTTCTTACCCCAAGTGCTCCGGTGAATTATACTCCCGGACAAACGGTAACAATCTCCTGGAGCAACACCGCTAACGTGAGCGGATTATATACAATTACCTGGCGCGATAGTATTGGAAACTTCAGTTCTATAGCTTCCGGAATTTCAGGCAACAACTATATATGGACGGTGCCAAACACACCAAGCGGTCCTAACCGTTTCCGTGTACGCGACACGAATAACAGTTGCCGCGAAGATTTAAGTGATTCTACGTTCCGTATTTTACCTAACTCTCCCATCTTAACTTACCCGAATGGTGGAGAGGTATTTGATGTGAATGATAACGTAACCATTACCTGGAATACCGCCACCTATTACACGAACGTGCGGATTGAATATTCATCCAATAATGGTTTCACATGGACCCCGATTGTCACCAGCACTACTAATTCAGGAGCCTATTCATGGACGGTACCTGCTATTCTTTCCAATCAGTATATCGTTCGGGTGCAGAGCGTGTCGAATTTATTGCTTGGCGATAGCAGCAACACAAACTTCACTGTAAGACGCCCTATCCAGATACTAACTCCACTAGCTACCGATACATTTACAGCTTGCAATACCATTCCAATCGCCTTCAGAAAGGGAACAAATACAGGCACTTTTTATAATGCTTTTGTATCTACCGATAACGGCACTACCTGGACTCAGGTTATAACCAATGAAGCAATTTCAAATGGAGCTTATACTGTGAGCAGTTCATTTGTGCAGCCGGTGGATAATTACAGCGGACCTATGCGCTTACGCGTACTCACTAATTTTGGTGGGGTATATGGCGATACGCTTACCTATAATTTCTTTGTGCGTCCTTCCAACGTAATCAATTTGGTAACACCTAACGGTGGTCAAACCTTTAATGCAGGAACACAACAACTTATCGGCTGGAACAACACTTTGGGTCTTACTTCCTTCCAGTTGCAATACTCGCAAAATGGCGGTGCCAGTTGGATCACTATCGCTAACTCCGTTCCTTGTTGTAGTTATACCTGGACCATCCCGAACGTAAACAGCAATCAAGTATTAGTACGTGTGCGCGATCAAAACAACGCTTGCCGTGCCGATACCAGCAATACAACTTTAACTATTATTCCTACTTCACCTCAGCTGACCTCACCTAATGGTGGCGAGATATGGAATGTCAATTCCAGCCAAACGATAACATGGAACTCGGCTACTTTCTTCTCTACCGTACGCCTGGCTTATTCCTTGGATAATGGAGCTAACTGGATACTCATCGCAAACAGTGTAAGCAATACCGGATCTTATACCTGGAATCCGGTTCCGAATGCTGTTTCCACACAGTGTTTAGTTAGAGCCTCAAACGTAAGTGACACTACCTGGTTTGACGTGAGCAATGCGGTATTCACCATCCGCCAGCCTAAGCCTGTTTTGATAACTCCCAACGGAGGAGAGGTGTTGGATATCGCTTCTACTACCAGCATTACATGGCAAAGTAATACGATCAGTTGCAATACTGTCCGTTTAGAATATTCTGTAAATAACGGTTTTACATGGTCAATCATAGCCAGTTCACTAACTAATAACGGTATCTACAACTGGAATGTACCAGCCGTGCCCACATCGCAGGGGCGTATCCGTGTAGTTAATGAATGTTTCCCGGCACAAATGGATACCAGCGATAATGCGTTCACCATTTTGACACCTGTACAAGTATTGTATCCTAATGTGGTGGGCGATAGTTTGAAATCTTGTCAATCGGTGACTGTCACTTTCCGTAAGAATTTCAATAACAGCAACACTTTCTATTTCTATTACACCTTGGATAATGGATTAAACTGGGTGTATGTCAACGGCAGTTCATTTAGTTCAAATACCTCCGGTAGTTTTAGCTGGACTGTGCCACAAGTTTCCGGAACAGCGCAAGCGCGGGTGAAAATCTCTAACAGCAGCGATCCGAACAATCCGACACTTTATCAAGATAGCAGCGATCAGATATTTACCATCAAGATGCCGGTTCCGGACATTACGGTTGTGAATCCCAATGGAGGTCAATCGTTAAATGCCGGGCAGTCATACACGGTGAGTTGGACGAACGGACCAACAGCTTCCGGTTTATATACATTACGTTACACCAGCAGTGGTGGCAACAGCACTTTTGCCAGCAACGTGACCGGCAATAATTACATCTGGACCGTTCCAAATATTAACGCAAGCAATGTATTGATGCGCGTAACGGATCAAAATAATACCTGTCGTTTTGATACGAGCGATACCTACTTTACTATTATTCCGGCTACTCCACAGTTAACTTCTCCCAATGGAGGTGAGTTTTGGGGAGCAGGCACTAATCAAACCATTACCTGGAGTACGGCCACCATTTACAGTGGTGCTACTGTTCGCTTAGATTACTCTTTGGACAGCGGTTTAACCTGGAACATAATTGTTGCCTCTACTTCCAATACCGGTAGTTATGCATGGACGGTTCCAAACCTTCAATCAAATGTTGCTTTAGTTCGAATTACTACAGTGGGTTCTGCTACACTTTCCGATGCCAGCAATGCTGTGTTTACGATTGGCTATCCAACCCCTATACTTACTGCACCAAACAGTGGAACATTTGAATACTCTGAACCTGTAACCATTTCTTGGAATACAGCATCGTTTAACTCTTCTACGGTTCGCTTAGAGTATAGCGTAGATAGTGGAACAACCTGGACGCTCATATCCAACGCCACCACTTCTACGGGAAGTTATAGCTGGAGCATTCCTAATATTACGACTACCAAGTTCTTTATCCGGGTAATGAATAACCTGAACCTGGCTGTTTGGGATGCAAATAACACCGTGATGACCATTAACCGTCCGGTTCGTTTGACTGTATTGAATACGCCAACTACCTTAACTGGATGCCAATCATTTACGTTTACAGTTTCGCGTTCACCTTATATATCGGGTAGCACTTTCATTCAATATTCTACTAACGGTGGTGCAACGTGGACTACAGCAACTTCTATATCTAGTGGTGGCTCTGTGAACCAGACCGCTACATGGACGGTACCAAATATTAGTTCTCCGAATACCATTTTTAATGCTTACAATACTTCAACCCCGGCTTACAATGACACAGCTAATGCTAACACCATTATTGTTCCGGACTATCCAATTACAGTTACTGCACCAAACACCAATGTGCAGTTAATTCCCGGTCAGTTGTTTACCATCAGTTGGACAAATACCGCCAATGTGAGCGGATTGTTCCGTCTTCAGTTGTATAACGGAAGTACGTTTACTTCTACATTGGCTACCAACATAACAGGTAATAACTGGATTTGGACAGTTCCCAATACCCCCGGAACCAATTGGAAAATCAGAGTGCTGGATGATAATGCCAACTGCAAATATGACAGCAGCGATGTGGCATTTACGATTCTTCCTAAAACGCCTTTAATGACTTCCCCTAATGGTGGGGAAACATGGTGGGCCGGTGAAACCAAAACAATTACCTGGGATAACAGTACGTTCTATAACACAGTGCGGATAGACTACTCCTTAGATAATGGATTTACATGGATAAACATCACCAGCGCTACTGCGAATGATGGTAGCGAAAGCTGGTTAGTTCCATGGACCACACCACGCTCTTTGGTGGCTTTGGTTCGAGTAAGCGAAGTGGCTAATTTGACTTTGAATGATGTGAGCAATGCCGTGTTTACCATCAACCCGGCTGTTCGTGTGCTCACACCAAATGGAGGTCTTCAATTGGGTGCCTGCACCAATAGCTCAATCTCGTTTGAGCACACTCCACAGATATCGACCAACGGTTGGACTTTCAGAATTGAATACTCTTTGAATAATGGTATCAACTGGACAACCCTTGCTACCTCACAGAGTCCTCAAACCACTACGCTGACTACTTATAATTATAGCATTCCAAATTCATCTTCTACCCAATACATTGCCCGCGTTTCGGTGGCCCAAAACACCAGCTACTTTGATATTAGCGATTCGGCTAATACCATTAAGCCGGCTGTTACCATTATTCAACCGAACTTTGGTGGAGTATTGCAGGTGGGGTCTTCTTATCAAATCAAATGGAGTAGCGATGGTATTTCCAACTTATATAATTTGTATTACTCTACTACAGGTGCAGGTGGTCCTTATACTACTATTCAGTTAAACTACAATACATCTACTAACCAATTTAACTGGACGGTTCCCAATACACCTTCCAATAACTGTTATCTGATTATTCAGGATGCAACGGCAGCTTGTAAAACAGACACCAGTAATCTGGCGTTTATTATATCCTCTACCTCTTCTCAAATTACGGTAACCTCTCCGAATGGTGGCGATACCCTGAGCGGATGTCAGAGTTACAATATTACCTGGACAGATGCAGGTGCCAATGGACCTTATAACGTGTCTTACACTACCGATGGTGCGGCTTCCTACAATACGATAGCTACCAACGTAAACGCAACAAACTTTAGTTGGGTGGTGCCGAATACAATCAACAGCAGTAATGTGCTAGTGCGCGTGCAAAGCGCTGCAGTGCCTACTGTTTTTGACTTGAGTAATGCACTTTTCACGATACAAAATGGTCGCGTTATTGCCGGTCCTGACACTACAATCTGTCAAGGACAAAGTGCTCAATTGATAGCTATTGGCGGTAACGGTATATACACTTGGACTCCTGCCGGTACGCTTAATAATGCCGGTATTTCAAATCCTGTGGCTACTCCAAGTGTTACTACAACTTATACGGCAACCTCCAATAACGGTGGTTGTGTATTGAGCGACACCGCTCGTGTTGTTGTAATCCCAGGTGGTGTGGTGACTCCTGCTGTAAATATCAGCGTTTCGCCAAACTCCGGTGTTTGTAGCGGGGCATCCGTTACCTTTACAGCTGCACCAACCAACGGAGGCAGTACGCCAACCTACCAGTGGAAACGCAATGGTACCAATGTTGGGCCCAACAACAGCACATTCATAACAAGCTCCATAGCTAATAACGACTTTTTTACCTGTGTAATGACCAGTAGTGCTTCATGTGTAAGCCCGACTACGGCTACTTCGAATGGTTTGAGCCTGACTGTGTTCCCAAGTGTTACTCCATCCATTTCCATTTCGGCATCAGCAACCTCTGTTTGTGCCGGTACAAATGTGATTTTCACCGCCACTCCTACTAATGGCGGTGGGGCCCCGGTGTATCAATGGAAGTTAAATGGAAATAACGTTGGTGCCAACAGCGCTACTTACAGTAATAATGCGTTGGCAAACAATGACATTGTCGTTTGTGAACTGACCAGCAGCGCAAACTGTGCAACACCTCTAACAGTGAATTCAAATGCCATAGCCATTACGGTGAATAGTTTTGTTACACCGACAATTGGTATCAACGTAGCGAGCACCACCGTATGCTCCGGACAAAGTGTTGTGTTCTCATCATCTATTACTAATGGAGGTTCTACTCCGGGATACCAATGGAAGAAAAATGGAAGCAATGTAGGTACTGGTTTGGCTACCTACACTACCTCCACATTAGCGAATAACGATGTCATAACATGTGAACTGACCTCCAACGCTACTTGCGCTAATCCGCTGACTGTAACTTCCAATAGCTTAGCCATGAACGTGGTAAGTTCAGCGGTGCCAAGCGTAACGATTGTTTCAAACGATACAGATATTTGTGCCGGCACGACCGTTAACTTTACTGCCAATGCAGTGAATGGAGGTTCCTCGCCTTCTTATCAATGGAAAGTGGGTAGCACAAACGTAGGAACTAACAGCCCAAGCTATAGCAGCAACTCACTGACCAACGGACAAGTAGTGACCGTAGTAATGACCAGTAACTTTGCCTGTGCATCTCCCACCACCGCTACTTCTTCGGGAATCACGATGGTGGTCAATCCTACCAGCGCGCCTACTGTTTCTATAGTAGCTTCACCGGCAGGGGCCATCTGCAACGGCATGAGCGTTACCTTTACAGCTACCGCTACCAATGCTGGCAGCACTCCAATTTACCAATGGAAACTGAATGGTAACAACGTAGGCAGCGATGTTTCTACTTACAGCAATTCCGCCCTGCTTAACAGTGATATTGTAAGTTGTGTAGTAACCAGTAGCAGTACATGTGCTTCGCCTAATACGGCTACTTCTAATGCCATCACTATGACCGTAAATAGCAATGTGGTTCCCACTATTGCTATCAGCACAACTAACACCAATGTGTGTGCCGGTTCCAGCGTTGTATTTACTTCTATAATCACCAACGGTGGTTCTTCACCGACATACCAATGGAGAAGGAATGGAACCGTAGTCGGTACAAATGCTGCTTCCTTCAGTTCTACGACACTTTCTGATAATGATGTTATTACCTGCCGATTGACTTCGAATGCAGCCTGTGCAACACCGGATAGCGCTGTTTCTAATGCGATTGCCATGACCATAAATGCCGTGGTAGCGCCTTCGGTTGCTATCTCAACAGCAAATACCGTTGTTTGTGCAGGAACTTCTGTAACCTTTACAGCAACACCAACCAATGGAGGCAGTAATCCTTCTTACCAGTGGAAGCTGAACGGTAATAATGTCGGAACTAACAGCAACACGTTTACTACCGCTTCTTTAGCCAATAATGATGCGGTGAGCGTAGTGCTTACCAGCAACGAAACCTGTGCATCGCCAACAGCAGCTACCTCCAATACCTTGAATATGACTGTCAACCCAAGTGTAACCCCTTCGGTTGCTATCAGTGCTACCGCAACCAGTATCTGTGCTGGTGGTAGCATCACTTTTACAGCTATAGCAACGAATGGCGGCAGTCTTCCTGCTTATCAGTGGCGTGTAAATGGTTCTCCCAGTGGAACTAACAGTAATACATTTACCACTACTTCCTTGCAGAATGGCGATGTTGTTACATGTATACTTACTTCTAATTTGTCCTGTGCTACTACAGCCAATGCCACCTCCAATGCTCTAACCATCACTGTGAATACTGCGGTGGTGCCAAGTGTAAGTATTGCGGGGAATAGCGCTATTTGCTCCGGTGCATCGGTTACCTTCACGGCTACTCCTACTAATGGAGGAGCAACGCCTACCTATCAGTGGAAGGTAAATGGAGTAAACGCAGGGACCAATGCTGCTTCATTTACAACAGCCACTTTGTCGAATAATGACGTTGTGAGTGTGGTTCTTAGCAGCAACGCTAACTGCGCTTCCCCCACTTCGGCTACATCGAACAGCATTACTATGACAGTGACACCTAGTGCTACACCTACTGTTACTATCAGTGCGAATTCAACCAATATTTGCGCTGGAACTTCCGTTACCTTCACAGCTACACCGACTAATGGCGGTGGTGCCCCTTCATACCAATGGAAAGTGAACGGCATCAATGCCGGCAATAACCTTGCTACGTTTAGCTCTTCTACTTTGAACAATAATGATTTGGTGAGTGTAGTAATGACCAGCAATGCTGCCTGTGCCTCCCCTGCTTCGGTTACTTCAAATGCTATTGCCATTACAGTGAACTCACTAAGCGCACCAACTATTAGCATCAGCACCGGAGCTACTACTGTGTGCAACGGAGCAAACGTTACCTTTAATGCTAGTGTGACTAATGCCGGTTCTTCTCCTGTGTATCAGTGGAGAGTGAATGGGAATAACGTTGGAGCCAACCTTTCATCCTTTAGTACGACTTCGCTGGTAAATGGTGATGTGGTAAGTTGTCAGTTCACCTCCACAAGCCCTTGTGCCGGCACTACTACCGTTAGTTCCAATAACGTAACTATGACCGTGACACCAAGTTTGGCACCGGCTGTAAGTATCAGCGCAACTTCTACCAATATCTGTACCGGAGCTTCTGTCACGTTTACCGCTACACCTACAAATGGCGGCACTACTCCGGCTTATCAGTGGAAAGTCAATGGAAACAACGTTGGCACTAACTCCGCTACTTTTGCCACCACTACTTTATTGAATAATGATGTAGTGACAGCTGTGTTGACCAGTAATGCTACTTGCGCGGTTCCTTCATCAGCCACATCTAACAGTTTAACGATTACCGTGGGATCTAATGCCACACCAACTATCGTTATCACTACTTCCGGAACAAGTGTTTGTGCAGGCTCAAACGTTACTTTCAATGCCAATATTACCAACGGTGGCAGTAACCCTTCTTACCAATGGAAAGTAAATGGTAGCAATGCCGGTACCAACTCCGCTTCGTTTACAACCAATAGCCTGGCGAACGGTGCAGTGGTTAGTTGTGTGCTCACCAGTAACGCAAGTTGTGTGACACAAACAACAGCGAATTCAAACAATATTACAATGACGGTTTCTCCTGTGGTTACACCAAGTATCAGCATCAGCGCTACGGCCACTACTATTTGTGCAGGAGCCAGCGTTACCTTTACTGCCACGCCAACCAATGGCGGTAGCACCCCAACTTACCAGTGGAAAGTGAATGGCAATAATACCGGCTCTAACACTGCTAGCTTTAGCAGCGCATCGCTGGCCGGTGGCGATATTGTAACTTGTGAATTGACCAGCAGTGCGGCCTGTCCAAGTGTGCCTACCGCTACCTCAAATGCTATTATTATGATAGTGAATGGCAACGTAACGCCTTCGGTCTCTATTGTTACCAGTGGCAATAATATCTGCGCAGGCACTTCAATTACCTTTACGGCAACACCCACGAATGGAGGTGCTACACCTGCATACCAGTGGAAAGTGAACGGAAACAATGCCGGTAGCAATGCTGCTACATTCACTTCCACCACCTTGGCTAACAATGATGTGGTAAGTGTTGTGCTCACCAGTAATGCATCGTGTGCTTCACCTGTTTCGGCTACCTCTAACAGTATTACGATGGTGGTTACACCAAGCGTAGTACCCACTATTAGTATATCCGGCAGTGGTCCGGTATGTGCAGGAGGCACTGTTACATTTAATGCCAGCATCAATAATGGAGGAGCGGCTCCTGCTTATCAATGGAAAGTAAATGGTAATAATGTGGGCACAAGCGCTTCTTCTTATAGTTCCTCATCATTAGCCAATAATGATGTGGTAAGTTGTGTGCTTACTTCCAACGCTAACTGTGCGTCTCCTGTTTCGGTTACATCTAACCAGATTACGGCTGTTATCAATGCGAATGTTACACCATTGGTTACAATCAGTACACCGAATACAACTGTGTGCAGCGGCTCATCGGTTACATTTACAGCTACTCCAACCAATGGTGGTGCTGCACCTGCCTACCAGTGGAAAGTGAATGGAAACGATGCGGGAACAAATGCTGCAACGTATACTACATCCACACTAGCGAATGGAGATGTAGTAACCGTGGTGCTTACTTCAAATGCAAATTGCCTTACCACTACCACGGCTACTTCCAATAGCTTAACTATTACCACTACAGGTGGAGCTGTTACTCCGGCAATCAGTATTGCCGCGAGTGCAACTAATATCTGTGCTGGTTCACCGGTTACTTTTACTGCCACCCCTGTAAATGGAGGCTCTTCACCGGTTTATCAGTGGAAAGTGAATGGAGTAGGAACAGGCACTAATAGCCCTACATTTGTTACCTCCGGATTGAGTAATAATGATGTGGTGAGTTGCACCCTTACTTCCAATGCGGCATGTGCCTCACCTACTACTGCAAATTCCAATACAGTCACAATTACAGTAACTTCTGCGCTGCAACCGGCCGTGAGTATTGCTGCTTCTACACCGAGCATCTGCACCGGAACAGCTGTTACCTTTACAGCTACTGCTACTAACGCGGGAAGCACGCCTAGTTACCAATGGAAAGTGAATGGTGTGAATGTGGGTGCAAATGCTTCTACTTACACATCTTCTTCATTCAACAACAGTGATGCAGTGGTTTGTGTTGTGACGTCTTCTTCGCAGTGCGCGAATGGAGTAAATGTTACCTCTAACAGTGTGACCGTATCAGTATCTGCAGTGGTGACACCGTCTGTTTCTATCGCTACGCCAAGCACAACCATTTGCTCCGGTAGCAACGTAGTGTTTACGGCTACTGCGATTAATGGTGGTTCCTCACCGGCCTATCAATGGAAGGTGAATGGCTCCAACGCTGGCAGCAACTCGTCTTTGTTTAGTTCTACTTCGCTGGTTTTTGGAGATGTGGTTACCTGTGTATTAACATCTAATGCTGCCTGCGCCACCGTGGCAAATGCTACTTCAAACAGCATCACTATGAATGTTTCCAACAGTGTAACGCCTACGATTACTGTATCGGCAACACCAGGAACCAGCGTTTGTGCCGGCACCCCGGTTACCTTCCTGGCTACGGCTACCAATGGAGGTTCCTCACCGGTTTACCAATGGAAAGTGAATGGTGTCAATCAAGGCACTAACGCTGCCAGCTTTACCGCTACCGGATTAAATAACGGAGATGCCATCACTTGCTTCTTTACCTCGAGCGAAACATGTGCTTCGCCCGCTACGGTTACCTCTACTCCAATTGGTATGGTTGTAACACCAATCCCTTCGGCACCGGTGGCTACGGCTAATTCTCCTGTTTGTGAAGGAAGCGTATTGCAACTTAATGCTCCTACAGTAAGTGGTGCTACTTACAGTTGGAGCGGCCCCAATGCCTTTGTTGCTACAGTAGAAGATCCTGCTATTACTAATCCAACCGCTGCCAACTCGGGCACTTACTCTGTAGTGGTTTCGATAAACGGATGCAATAGTGCACCGGGTACAGTAAGTGTGGTAGTAAATGCTAAACCAACTACACCGATAGTTACCCAGTCCGGCAATGTGCTTACCTCCAGCGCTGCAGCAGGCAATCAATGGTATTTGAATAATAACTTTATTGCCAACGCAAACAGCCAGTCGTATACAGCCAG
The DNA here is from genome assembly GCA_016715625.1 of Bacteroidota bacterium. GTDB lineage: Bacteria > Bacteroidota > Bacteroidia > Chitinophagales > LD1 > Bog-950. Next base: position 14,507 of record JADJZU010000030.1, on the reverse strand, counting down.
CCAGGAGGGATGGTATGTAGTGGTGGTTACGGGGGCTAATGGTTGTTCCTCTTCTTCCGACTCCCTATTTGTAACTCCGGTGGGTATTGTGGATATGGAGTTTACTGAGTTACTGAACGTATATCCTAACCCGGTGGCGGATAACCTGAATCTGGAGATATCCGGAAGTGTAAACTCAACCGAAAACTGGACATACTCCTTAACGGACATAGCCGGAAGAGTAATAGACTTTAACCACATCAGCAGCCTGCAAACACGCATTGGAATGGCAGACAAAGCAGCCGGTGTTTATTTCATCAACATTACTGATGGAAACCGCCATACCACTTTCAAGGTTTTGAAACAGGAATAGGTTTTAGGTTATTGATAATCAAAGGGCAGCGGCTTTGCCGCTGCCCTTTTTATTGGGGGCTCACATATAATTCGTCAGGGCTTTTGATATTTGCAAAACACGGTTACATTTGCCGTCCCAAAAAAATAGAAAATGAAGAAAGACATTCATCCGTCAAACTACCGCACCGTAATATTCAAAGATATTTCATTGGATAAAGCCTGGTTAGGCAAAAGCACTGCCAATACTAAAGAAACTTTGAAATGGGAAGATGGTAACGAATATCCGTTAATCAAATTAGAGATTTCCAACGAAAGCCACCCGTTCTTCACCGGTAAAGTTAAGTTGGTGGATACCGCAGGACGTATCGATAAGTTCAAGAAAAGATACGCTACCAAAAAGAAAGAAGATTCTGCTTCAGAATAAATTATCAAAAGGCTGTCCCACAACGACAGCCTTTTTTATTTTCCGTTTTCATTCCGGAATATGTCAGTTTTTAAATCAGCGATAAATCAAAGAAGCGAAAGTTATCAGCGCAATTATGCTCTGATGCAGGAGAAGGTTGCAGAACTTGAATCAAAGAAGAAAGAAGCGCTTTTTCAGGGGGAAGAAAAGTATATACAGCGGGTAAAAAAGTCTGGTAGATTATTAGCCAGAGAGCGGATAGAATTGATGCTCGATGAAGATTCTCCCTTTATGGAGATTTGCCCGTTTGCCGGTTGGGGAACGGAAGGATTTGGAACCGGAGGAACTATTGTGGCGGGTATTGGTTTTGTAAGTGGCCGTTTGTGTATGCTAAACTCGAATGTAGGCACTATCAAAGGCGGTGCAATTGATTATGCTACCCTTCAGAAGGGAATCAGGATAGGAGAGATAGCCATGGAAAACCGCCTACCCATGATAAATATGGTGGAGAGTGCCGGAGCCAATCTCCCCGACCAAGCCAAGATATTTAACTACGGGGGCACAAATTTCAGAGAGATAAGTCGGAGGAGCCAGGCGGGCATACCGACTATATCAGTTGTTTTTGGAAGTAGCACAGCCGGGGGCGCCTACATTCCCGGAATGAGTGATTATGTAATAATGGTAAAAAATGAGGCAAAGGTTTTTTAGCCGGACCACCCTTGGTGAAAATGGCTACGAATGAGATAACTGATGAAGAATCGCTCGGAGGGGCATTGATGCACAGCACCGTTTCGGGTGTGGCCGATTACATGGCCGAAGATGATTTAGATGGCATACGGTTGGCGCGCGAGATATTATCTAATCTTCAGTCTCCTGTACAGAATATCGCCCAGGACAAAGTGCCGGCACCCAAGTATGCATCCGAAGAGATATTGGGAGTTGTAAGTGCAGATGTAAAGATTCCCTTTGACCAGCGTGAGCTAATAGCCCGAATTGTGGATGGCAGTGAATTTTCAGAGTTTAAACCCCTATATGGCAGCACATTGATAACCGGTTATGCGCGAATCAATGGTTATAAGATTGGGATTTTAGCCAATAACGGAGTCCTTTTTTCGGAGGCTGCTAACAAAGGAGCGCAGTTTATTCAGCTATGCAATCAGAACAACACACCTCTTCTGTTTTTGCAAAATATTACCGGCTTTATGGTGGGTAAAAAATATGAGGAAGAAGGCATCATTAAAAACGGTGCTAAGTTGATTAATGCTGTTAGTAATTCTACCGTGCCGGCCATTACGATTATTACCGGTGCCAGTTATGGTGCCGGAAATTATGCCATGTGTGGGCGCGCATACAAGCCAAGGTTCTTATTTTCCTATCCGCAGTCAAAAATTGCTGTAATGGGACCAGACCAACTGGCCGGTGTGATGCAAACCATCGGGCGGGATGCCGCTAAAAAATCAGGAATAGAATATGACGAAGAGCAAGGCAAACAAATGGCCGGCTTTATGGTAAAAGAAGCCGAGAAGCAGAGTAATGCCTGGTTTGCGAGCGGCCAGGTATGGGACGATGGAGTTATTGATCCTCGCGAAACAAGAAACTATTTAGCGCTCTGTCTGCAAGTCATTCACCAATCGGAATTTGAAGGGGCGAAGGGATTTGGAGTTTTCAGAATGTAAGTTGCAAAAGAAAAAATGAGGCAGATTCATAAATTACTGGTTGCAAATAGGGGCGAAATAGCGGTTCGAATTTTGCGTACCGCCCGCGACATGGGTATAGCCACGGTGGCCGTTTATTCCGATGCAGATAGCCAATCGTTGTTTGTCAAATTTGCAGATGAGGCTATTGCCCTTGGCGGCAATCTCCCTGCGGAGAGCTACTTAGATTCCGGTAAAATTCTTGATGCTGCCAAGCGCTGCGGTGCCGATGCCATACATCCCGGTTATGGATTTTTGTCGGAAAATTCGGCATTTGCTAAAGCATGTGCCGATGCGGGGATAAATTTTATTGGCCCTTCGTCCGAAGTCATTAGAAAGTTAGGTTCCAAAAGTGAGGCAAAAGAAATTGCCAAAAAGGCGGGTGTCCCTGTAGTGCCTGGTTATAACGGAGCCGATCAGTCAATAGGGCGGTTTAAGTACGAAGCAGAAGAAATCGGTTACCCTATATTGCTGAAAGCCAGTGCAGGTGGCGGTGGAAAGGGGATGCGAATTGTGCAGGATAATGCCGCTTTGGAAGAAGCTTTTGAGGCCGCGAGGAGAGAAGCAGAGAAGAGTTTTGGGGATGGAAGTCTGCTGATGGAAAAATATTTTCCTATCGCCAAGCATATAGAATTTCAAATTTTAGGCGACCGACACGGAACTTATATTCATTTGGGCGACCGTGAGTGCTCTTTGCAGCGCAGATATCAGAAAGTAATTGAGGAAGCCCCATCGCCCAGTTTGAATGATGAATTGAGGAAACAAATGGGAGAGGCGGCCGTTGCCATTGCTTCTGCGGTAAAATATACGAATGCCGGCACGGTGGAATTCCTGCTGGATGAGGAGAAAAACTTTTACTTCCTGGAGGTGAACACCCGCTTGCAAGTGGAGCATCCGGTAACCGAAATGGTCAACATGCTGGACTTGGTTCGTTTGCAAATTCAGATTGCAGAGGGGCATCCCATTCCGGAGTATATACGGCAGATGGAACAATCGCCCATGCACAGCATAGAGTGCCGCTTATGTGCCGAAGTTCCGGAGAACAATTTCTTTCCGGCTACCGGAACCGTTTTGGTTTGGAACGAAAGTGATATAGAGAGCATTCGCTACGATACCGGAATTGAGAGCGGCAGTGTAATCAGCTCATTCTATGATTCTATGTTAGCGAAGGTGATAGTAGTGGAAGAAAACAGAGCGCAGGCTATCCGGTTGATGACCCGAGCGCTGGACGAAACGGTTTTGCTCGGTGTGCCTAACAATAAGGACTTTTTAAAGTCATTGATTAAACATCCTTCTTTTGTCGATGGCTCTTTTGATACCAAACTGATTGAACGATTTTATACCGGGCTGGTGGATCGTGATGAAGATTCGCTGGCGGTAGCGGCTACGGCAGCTGTGCTCTACAGTTGGAGCGAGCGAAAAAATGATGCGCTTTATGCTCCTGCATTGAATGGATGGAGAAATGTTTTCTATCAACCTTTGCAGGTGAATTTAGATTGGCGCGGAGAGTCTATAGCGGTTGCATACAGGCATATGGGTTCCGAATCATTTCAGGTCCAGGTTTTAGACAGGCAATTGAATGTTCAATTGAATGAGTTGAATAATAATGTGCTCACCATAACGATTAATCAGCATCGCTACACGCTATTTGTGGTGATGGATGGTGCAAATTGCTATTTGCAATTTCCTTCAGCAGATGATTATCACTTTACTATTATGCCTCGTTTTCCGGAGCGGAATTCGACTGTTGCTAAAGGAGATTATGTAGCGCCCATGCCCGGTGAACTAGTGAAGGTGCCGGTGGCAGCAGGGGATGTGGTTCAATCCGGTAAAGCACTCCTGGTGATGAGTTCTATGAAGATGGAAACAACCATCGAAGCGCATACCGATGCAGTGGTAGAAGAAATTTATGTGGCCGACAAGAATTTTGTAGAGGCCGGCACTCCATTATTGAAAATGAAAGATGTTTCATGAGGCTCTTTTTTCTTCTTCTACTTAGCATCATTCTGGTTGTTTTTCAAGGCTGCTCACTCGCCAAAAAAGTGGAGGCTACTACCGCTAAAAACCTTAAATGTGCCCCTTACGATGTCATCGTGGTACCCGGTTATCCTTATCGCGATGCGAAGTATCCGGAGCTGTTTACTACCCGTCTTTTTTATGCCAAAGAACTCTATGATAAAGGGCTTGCCCGTAACATTATTTTTTCGGGGGCTGCGGTCCATACCCCTTATGTAGAGGGAACGATTATGAAAATTTTTGCTGATTCGCTGGGCATCAGCAGCTCAAATACCTTCGCAGAAACCCTGGCTGAACACAGTCACCAAAATGCCCGTTTGGGTTATAAGATGGCTCGGAAGCTTGGCTTCAAAAAAGTAGCTATTGCTACAGATCCCTTTCAGTTTTCTTATATGACTTTATTGCGTGGATTATTTGCTCCGCGGACTAAGTTATTATCCTTTCATCCCAATAAAATGGGATACTATAATCAACAGCTACCAGCCATTGATTCCTCCACCGCCTTTAAAAAAGAATTTCTGCCGATTGGTAATTAAAATCATGCGATAGGCCTTTGTTTGTCGCTTGCTTATGATGCAAAGGTTTTACTTTCACTGTTTCAAAAAAAATATATGAACTACACGATTCAGCAAGCCATACAATTGCACAGCCCTACCCTGCCCCATTTGCTGGTAGAAGAAAAAAATCATCTGCTGACGCGCACACTCAACCGACCAGAAAAGAAGAACGCACTAAACCCAACGCTGTTTAAGGAATTGTCCTACGCTTTAAGCTATGCAAAATTCAATCAGGATATATGGGGAGTAGTAGTGGCTGCTAAAGGCGATGTGTTTTGTGCCGGTGCCGATCTCAAATCTTTTGCAGGAGAGCAACAGTCATCGGTCTCCACCGTTCCCGAGCCTGCAGGTGAAGTGGTGTTGGGTGATGTGTTTGCTTCTCTCTATAAACCTTGTATTGCGCGGGTTCATGCGCCTGTATATGCCGGTGGTTTTTTAATTGTGTGCGGATGCACGCATGTAATAGCTTCTGATAATGCCACTTTCAGTCTGCCTGAAGTCAAGCGTGGTATTTTCCCGTTTCAGGTGATGAATAGCCTGTTGCAGATAATGAGTCCAAGGCAGGCATTAGATTTTTGCATACGGGCCAAAACCATGAACGCAGCAGATGCCGAAAAATGCGGATTGGTGAGTAAAGTAGTGAGCCTCGAAAATTTGGATGCGGAAGTAAATGCCTTAGTCAGTGAAATCTTTCAATTTTCTCCGGCTGCTATCCGCATAGGGCTGGAGGCCTACGACAATCTCAAAAACATTCCTGCTGCAGAGGCACACAGTTATCTGAAACAAATGTTGGGAGATGCTTTGCAAACAAAAGATGCTGCAGAGGGTATAGCTGCATTCGCAGAAAAAAGAAAGCCAAATTGGACCGGGAGATAGTTCTATTAGTTAGCACTTTTCATATCATTTCTAAGAAGTACATAATCACATGGCAAAAAAAATCGTTATCACCGCATCGCTTACCGGAGTGCTGGCCACTCGCTCTCAATGTCCTTACATCCCTTACACGCCCAAAGAAATTGCACTGGAAGGGAAGCGGGCGGTAGATGCCGGGGCCAGTATATTACACATACATGCCCGGCAAGACGATGGTTCACCGGCATACGATATTGAAACCTATCGGCAGATAGGGGAAGAGGTTCGGTTGCTATGTCCGGATGTTATTATCAATTACAGCACGGGTGCTGTTGGGCTTTCGCGCGAAGAGCGCATTCAGCACATCGTAGCACTGAAACCCGATATGGCGGCACTGAATATGGGCTCTATGAACTATGGTATTTACTCTCCCAAAACCAAATCATTTTACCACGATTTTGTGTTTCAGAATCCATTTTCGGATATTCAGTTTTATCTCGAAAAAATGAAGGAGGCCGGCACCGTGCCCGAGATGGAGGTGTTTGATAACGGACACATCAATAATGCTGAACCTCTAATTGACATGGGTCTTTTGCAAAAACCGTATGTGTTCAGTTTTGTGATGGGCGTTTTGGGCGGTATTCCTATTTCCACTAAAAATCTGTTGCATCAGGCGGCCAGTGTTCCTGCCGGTTCGCACTGGCAGGTGATTGGTATTGGACGGAAGCAGTGGCAGGCTATTGCTGCGGCTATTACCATCGATGGGAATATTCGTGCAGGGCTGGAGGATAACTTCTATTTGCCTGAGGGCGAAATGGCCAAGAGCAACGGAGAGTTGATAGATGCTGCTGCAAAACTGGTTCGCATGTTGGGGAGAGAAGTGGCCTCTATTTCCGAAACACGCGCATTGCTAAACATACCTTTCAAAAATTAATACATGTTTCAACAGGACTTATTTAAAGATAAAGTGGCACTGGTGACGGGGGGCGGTAGCGGAATCGGTTTTGCTATTGCGAAACAACTGCTGCAACTAGGAGCTAAAGTTATTATCTCCTCTCGCAAAGAAGAAAGATTAAAAGTGGCTGTGGAGCAGCTTTCGGTATTTGGGCCGGTGCGCTATCAATTGCTGGATATAAGGGACACCGAACAGGTAGAAGCGCTGGCGAAGAATATTCAGAAGGTAGAAGGTAAGCTGGATATTTTAATCAATAATGCCGGAGGACAGTTCCCTTCACCTGCCGAGGATATATCATTTAAAGGATGGAATGCCGTTATCAATAATAACCTCAACGGCACCTTTTATGTAACGCAAACCATGGCGAAGACATTTTTCATTCCTTCCAGGAGTGGTAACGTGGTAAATATTATCGCCAACATTTTCAGAGGGTTTCCGGCTATGGCACATACCGGTGCAGCGCGTGCCGGGGTCGAAAATCTAACCATGACCTTAGCCGTGGAATGGAGTAAGTATAACATTCAAATTAATGCAGTAGCTCCCGGTATTATTAAAAGCACCGGGCTCGATCAATATCCACCCGAATTTCTGGCTGGCATCGAAACGGCTATTCCGGCTAAGCGATTGGGCACGGTGGAAGAAGTGGGTTACATCACCTTATTCCTTTGCAGCCCCATGGCTAAGTTTATTACAGGTGAAACAGTGTATGTTGATGGCGGACAGCGCTTGTGGGGCGACCTCTGGAAGATGTAGTCTACTTCCAAACCTTGCGATAGCAATGTTCCTGTTTCAATCGCTCCATTAGTTTCCTGCTAAACAATGCCGCGCCCTGGTTATTCAAGTGCATGGCATTGTAAAACAAATCGCGTTGATAGCTTATTTCATCCTGCGAAAAATCGAGATAACAGATTTGGTGCTTTTGGCTGAGTGCCGTAAATATTTGCAATATCTCTGCTCTGTTTTTGGTGAATTTTTGTCCCTCGATGTATTCCGGAGCATGCACCAGTATAACTTCTATATTTTGCTTTTTACATTCTTCAAGATACTGATCAAATAGCCGGAGCGTAGGCGTATCAATTTTTGGTTCAAAATACTTCATGTCCTTTTTAGCCTTATCAAAATCTGCATTCCATGTTTTGTATTGCGGTTCATAACCTTTTATTCTTTTGGGGTGACAGGTTTTGTGCCTTTCCTAAATTCGCTAACAGTTTCAAAGCATCCTTATTGCCATAGTATCTTACCATCGGAAGCAGGTAGTCGGGCAAGGTATACCCCTGATATTCGTAATGAATTTTGCGATGGTAGGATTCCAAAGCATGTAAGGCAGAAACTGTTCCTGATTATATAACTCAGGTCGCTTCAGCAACGACCACACATCTACTGAATGAATAATGACTTTGGGCGCAGGATTATTCTTCAACATCAGGAGATGCCGCAAATACTGCAAGTGAAAGGCATGACCATCAATGCCAATGTTATAGCAGCTGTGTCCAAGGCTGTCCTGCAGCATGGTGGGGTCAAACTGCACCCAAGCCCTCGAACTTCCGTTTATGATTATTTCTGCGTTTAGCCGGCCATTTAAAAGGTCGTTCCAGGTGGAGTATTCTCCCATGGCATAACTGTTCGATTTTTTCAAGGTATTAGACATTGCATAGTCTAATGCATAACTGCCTGCAAACAGAATGGTGAAAAACAATAAGAGCCGCAGCAGGAACTTTTTCATCATCAGAATTGGAAATAGATGAATTGCTCTTTAGAACCGCCAAAGAAAAATATCGCAGCTATCAATAAGTAGTAAAAACTCCAGCGCACGAATGCCGGATTGGATATGAATAAATGCTCTATAGCGCATTTGCTTTCGCGGCCCACCCACTCTACACCGAAGAAGAGGACGACAAAGAATAATAGTGGGAATGGATTGCATGCCTTAGGTAAAATGCGGCATGGAGAAAAAACTAGGAGAGAAGATACCGGCAATATGTGTAAACGCCTGCGATAGTGTGTCGGAGCGAAAAAATATCCAGGCCAGCACGGTTAAGCAAAAGGTAAGGAGCATGGAGGCAAACTCTCGCAAGGAGGGGAGCCATTTCCCTGCGGCTACTGTGTTCAAATTGTTTCTGTTGGTATGAAAAAGGATGGACGGCAGGATATAAACAGCATTCAGCAATCCCCAGAAAATAAAAGTCCAGTTGGCCCCATGCCAAAAGCCGCTTACCAGAAAGATGATAAATGTATTTCGCACCTTTATCCAAAGACCACCCTGGCTGCCCCCTAATGGAATGTAGAGATAATCGCGGAACCAGCCGGAAAGCGAGATGTGCCATCTCCGCCAGAATTCGGCCACGTCTCGGCTGAAATACGGAAACGAAAAATTGCGCAGCAGCTCGATGCCAAACAAGCGGGCGGTGCCCAGGGCTATATCCGAATAGCCGGAGAAATCGCCATAAATCTGAATGGCAAAGAATACCCCACCCAGAAAAAGCGTGCTGCCCGAGTAGTCTGCCGAATGGGCAAAAATGGTGTTGGCATATGGTGCACACTGATCGGCAATGACTATTTTTTTGAATAAGCCCCACAGCATTTGCTTCAATCCATCCACAGCCTGCGCTTGCCGGAAGGTGCGTTCTTTTTTGATTTGCGGCAGCAGATGAGTGGCTCTTTCAATAGGTCCGGCAACCAGCAAGGGGAAGAAACTGACAAATACGCTGTAGTCAACAAAGTTGCGCTCCGCTTTGATTCTGTTTTTGTAGATATCAATGACATACGATAAACCATGAAAGGTGTAAAACGAAATGCCTACCGGCAAAATCACTTTCAGCGTCCATGGGTTTACGTGCCATCCCATCTGCGATAAGGCTTCGGTGAAAGAGGTCGCAAAGAAGTTGTAATACTTAAAAACACCCAGAAACCCGAGGTTCACCACAATGCTTAACCAAAACCAAAATGATTTTGATTTGGAAGTGGGCGCTTCCTCCATTTTTAATCCCGTTACAAAATCGAGCAGTGTAGAGAAAATGAGCAGAAATAAAAACCGCCAGTCCCAGCAGGCATAAAAGAAATAACTGCTCACCAGCAGCAACAGGTTTTGTAACCGCAGACGACCCCGCGTTACAAACCAATATAACACAAACACCACCGGCAGAAAGAAGGCAAAATTCAATGAGTTAAACAGCATGGCTGCCCGGTCCTGTTTATATTACTGGAGGAGGAGAGTTATATCAATTACAAAGCAGGAAAACTATCGGGGTCAGCTTCGTTCATTAAGCCGTAGATGACTTCAAATATTTGTTCTGCATTGGGTTTGGCAAAGTAATCTCCATCGCTGCCATAAGCCGCGCGGTGGTCTTTGGCCGAGATAGTGCGTGGCTCACTATCGAGCCAGCGGAATGCGCTCTGGTCTTCAAACACTTTTTTGAACATATACGCCCCGGCACCTCCGCTCACGTCCTCATCCAGAAATACTATCCGGTTGGTTTTTTTTACGGATTCTATAATGCTGTGGTGGATATCAAACGGCAAAAGGGTTTGCACATCTATCAGTTCTACCGATATGCCCACCTCTGCCAATTGTTCCATGGCTTCCTGCGCCACGCGCACACAACTACCGTAGGTCACCAGCGTTACATCCTCCCCGGTTTGCAGCACCTCCGGCACGCCCAGGGGCACGGTAAATTGTCCTATGTTATCGGGCAATACTTCTTTGAGGCGGTAGCCGTTCAGGCATTCAATCACCAGGGCCGGTTCATCGCTTTGCAGCAAGGTATTGTATATACCCGCAGCCTGTGTCATGTTGCGGGGTACGCATACATACATCCCCCGAAGGGCATTAATAATCATCCCCATGGGCGAGCCCGTGTGCCAGATGCCCTCCAGCCGGTGTCCGCGGGTGCGCACAATCAAAGGCGCTTTTTGAATGCCCTTGGTGCGATATTGCAGTGTAGCCAAATCATCGCTCAGGGTTTGCAGGCCATATAGCAGATAATCTAAGTATTGAATTTCGGCAATGGGTCTATATCCGCGGAGCGCCAGCCCGATGCCTTGCCCCATAATAGTGGCTTCGCGAATGCCCGTGTCAAAAATCCGGCTTTCACCGAATTTTTCCTGCAGCCCGTTGAAGCCCTGATTCACATCGCCAATCTTGCCTACATCTTCGCCAAAGGCAACCAACTGCGGATACTGCTCCAGCATTTTTTCAAAAGCAGTGTTTAAAACTTCAAACCCGTTGAGGGTGGGTGAGGAGTCGGAATAGACAGCCGGCACCACAGGCACTTTACAGGCATTCCACTCCGTTTCGCTGTGCAGGTGGCTGCTGTATTCGTTCTGATACTTCTGCTCATAAGCCAGCAAGCGGTTTTTTAACTCGGTGGCGCTGTGCAGCCCTTCGCCACGCACCAGTCGCAGTATTTTTTTGCCGGTCTTCAGAATGTCTTTGCGGATGGGGTCTATGGAGCTCCTGAGTTCCTGAATGGCGGCTGCCACCTCTTCGGTCAGGGAACTTTCCTCCTGCACCGCCTCCATCCATCCAATGGCCTCGGCTATCTCTTCTTTAATGGGCGTTGAAAATCTGCGCCAGGCTGCTGCCTTGCCCTCTTTCACTTCCTGCGCGGCAGCGGCATAAATGGCATCACACTCCCCGGCAGTAGTCAGCTTGTTATCTATCATCCATTCGCGCATTTTCTGAATGCAGTCAAAGTCTTTTTCCCATTGCAGCCGCTCGGCACTCTTGTAGCGCTCGTGCGAACCGGAGGTGGAGTGCCCCTGGGGTTGGGTCACTTCAATGATATGAAACAAGGCCGGAATATGCGTTTGGCGCATCTTTTCAATTCCTCGTCTGTAGGTGTCCACCAGCTTGGGATAATTCCAGGCTTCGCAAACATAAATGTCCATTCCGCGACCGGCCTCATCGGTCTGAAAGCCCTTCAGAATTTCCGAGATACTTTCTTTAGTAGTTTGATACTTCTTGGGCACCGAAATGCCATAGCCATCATCCCACACCGAAATGGCCAGAGGCACCCGCATTACGCCTGCGGCATTCAGGGTTTCCCAAAAAAGCCCTTCGCTGGTGCTGGCATCGCCAATAGATACAAACGACACCTCCTCTCCCTGGTGAGAGAAATGGTTGGATGTCTTGTTTTCGCGATACAGTTTAGATGCCAATGCCAAACCCAGTGAGCGGGGCATCTGCCCGGCTGTGGGCGACATATCGGCCGAGGAGTTATAACGTTGGGTAAGATTCAGCCATGCTCCGTATTTATCCTGCAGCCGGGTGGCAAAGTGATTGTTCATTTGCCGTCCGGCACTAAAGGGCTCTTCCTCCTGATTAATATTGGCATACAACTGCGCAAAAGCCTGCTCCACACTCAATAAATCCAGAGCCATCATCCAGGTTTGGTCGCGGTAATAGCCGCTCCGCCAGTCGCCCGGCTTAAAGGCCTTGGCCAGGGCTATTTGTGCCACCTCTTTGCCATCGCCAAATATGCCGAACTTGGCTTTGCCGGTGAGTACCTCTTTTCGGCCGGCCAGGCTCATTTCGCGGCTCAGGCAGGCGATGCGAAAATCGGCCAGCACATCTTGTTTAAATTCTTCAAAACTAATTTTGGTGGCTTCGCTTCTGCTCATGGTTAATTCACTGGTTTATGGGCTCGGGATGAGGCGCGAATATAGCAGGGAAGCCTGAACCTTGAAGCGAACAAAAACAGAATGGGGAGTAACTGATTTTTTAAGTAGCAAGTTGCTCCGGTGCTTCTTCTTCAAACTTTTTGAAGTAGAATGTTTCCTTGTTGTTTTTTTCATGCTATATCAAATTTAAGTATGGACACAGTTCGTTGAACAGACTCTATCTAAAAAAAGCCAAAAGAACGCAAGACTGTCACAGTCACATGAATGACTGCAACAGTCTTTTGAATGACTGTCAAAGTCTTTTATGTGATTGTAACGATCTGTTAAATGTCAGTCATAGTCTTTTAAAAGAATGTAAGAGTCACATAAGTGATTGTCACTATCATTTGAGTGATTGCCATAGTCTTTTAAGTGACTGTCACAGTCCCGTCTCATTTTTGGAATCATTTTTCACCCCAAAAATATCCGCATGGCCCGTAGAACCGTTCACATCAATATTCAAAAACGAAAACCCGATGATTTTTTAGTGCTTTGGGAAGCCGTGGTAGAATAGCACTTTTCGTTCCGCTGGGGCTCACGAAACTAATCATGATGCGGAGCGGGGACCCCGGCTTTCGTATCGTTATCATAATAATTCCGGATGCTATAGATGCCGAGATTTTAGGTTTAAAATTTTTTGTTGCACCAGCATCCCTGATTCTCTGGTTCTGGATGCTCGCGTTGCTCAAGACCAGGCTTAAGAAGTCCAAAACAGCATTAAAATTCGCTTTTCAAGCTTTTTTTGGTGCAATAGTGGTGTTTTTGTTGTTGCGTCCGTCTTGGACGCAGTTGCGGCTAACTTGGTCGCGGTTGCGTCCGTCTTGGTCGCGGTTGTGGCTAACTTGGTCGCAGTTGCGTCCGTCTTGGTCGCGGTTGTGGCTGACCCGCTCGCGGTTGCGTCCGTCCTGGACGCAGTTGCGGCTAACTTGGTCGCGGTTGCGTCCGTCTTGGTCGTAGTTGCGGCTAACCCGGTCGCGGTAGCGTCCACCTTGGTCGCGGTTGCCACTAACCCGGTGGCAGACCTAATAAAATTTCGTCCTTTACCCTCCAAAGCTTCACTGGTTGAGAACGATAAGGGAGAAAATTGCTAAACCCTTCCGGTTAAATGAAAAAACCTCCCCGTGACAAGGTCAGGCAAGGAGGTTTAATTGTTTTGTGAGCGTATGAGTTCCTACACCACCACGTTTATAATCTTTCCTTTCACAAAGATGAACTTCTTGGGCTCGGCCCCGTTGGTCCATTGTTTCACCTTATCCAGCTGCAGCACCTGTGCGCGCACATCGGCTTCCGCCATATCTAAAGGCAGGTTGATTTCGGCCCGCACTTTACCATTAATGCTTACCGCATAGGTAAAGGCGCTTTCGGTCAAATACTTTTCTTCCAGCGCGGGGTAGGTAGCCGTATGCACACTGTTGGTGTTGCCCAAAGCGCTCCACAACTCTTCGGTCATGAAAGGCGCAAAGGAGCCAGCACCACTACCAGCGGTTCCAGAATTTTCTTTTTGTGGCAGTTAAGCGAGGTCAGCTCGTTGGTAGCAATCATAAAGGCCGATACGGAGGTGTTGAAACTCAAGCGCTCAATATCTTCGGCTATCTTCTTGATGGTTTTGTGCAGCACTTTGTACTCGGCAGCGGTGGGTTCTTCGTCTTTCACCTTCCAGCCCTTATCGTCATAGAATAATCGCCAGAATTTCTTTAAGAAATTGCTCACACCGCTAATGCCCTTATCATCCCAAGGCTTACTCTGCTCAATAGGCCCCAGAAACATCTCAAACATCCTAAAACAATCGGCTCCGTATTTCTCGATGACATCATCCGGGTTCACCACATTGTATTTGGACTTGGACATTTTTTCGGGAGTTCTGTAACAAACAAAACTTCCAGATGAATCCTTCACAAAATAACCACTGCCATATCTTCTTGCTATCCATGTATCACCAATGATCTTATCTTCTGAAAGAACACTATCAGGATCCAACTGATCAATTGCAACTGGCAACTCCTGACAATTCTTAATATTATGAACGTCAGGGTTTAGCT
>JADJZU010000029.1 GCA_016715625.1 Bacteroidota bacterium | reverse complement strand
GTTTGAAGATTTTAAAAACCATTTGCGCGATTTATCTGATGCGTATGCTGTTTCCAATCGCGAGGCACAAGCCAATCCAATTATTTACATACCGGTCGTGTTTCATATCGTTCATAATGGGGACGCAATTGGAACCGGAGAGAATATTTCCGATGAGCAGGTGATATCGCAGTTGCCGGCATTGGACCGCGATTTTAACGGGCTGGACCCGGATCAGGTAAATGTTCCTCAGCCGTTTCAGGCGCTGGTGGGTAATGTGGGTTTCAAATTCTGTCTCGCTAAGTTTGACCCGGATGGAAATCCAACCACGGGGATTATTCGTCATCAGTTTGCGCAAACCACCTGGAATACCGAAACAGATATTGACCAAAATCTGAAGCCGGCTACCATTTGGGACAGGAACCGATATTTAAATATTTGGAGTGTGCGAATGGGAGGTGATCTGGCATCGAATGGAGTGCTCGCTTATTCCTCGTTTCCGTTTTTTGGCAATGCGAATGCCGATGGTATTGTGGCCCGATACAATACGGTGGGCACTACGGGCAGTATTATGGCGGGTTTTCAAAAAGGCAAAACACTCTCACATGAAGCGGGTCACTATTTCGGTTTGCTGCATACCTGGGGCACAGGGCCCGGCTGTGGCGATCAAGGCGATTTTGTAGCAGACACACCCGACCAGGACGATTTGAATTTTGGTTGCCCGGCATTCCCTCGGGTGAGTTGTGCCAATAGCGCACCCAATGGCGATATGTTTATGAACTATATGGATTATAGTGATGATGACTGCCGCAATATGTTTACGCTTGGCCAAACCAGCAATATGCGCGGTATTATTGATGGTTTTCGCACGGCATTAAAAACAGCATCCACTCAATGTTTTTATAATCTGGATGCTTCCATCGTTAAGGCAATAGTGCCCAAGGATACCATTTGCTCGCTGAATTTTACTCCGGTGGTGATACTCAAAAACGAGGGGCAAACCACTTTGACTTCTGCTACTTTCTATTTCCAAATTGATGGAGGAGGAGTGCAGGTATTCAACTGGAGCGGAAGCATTGCATCGCAATCGGAGCTCGGAATTTTTTTACCGGCCCAATCGGTTGCTGCAGGGGCTCATACCTTTAATGTAAGCGTGGGAAGCGTAAACAGTCAGGCATCGGATAATTTTGCCGGCAACAATGAGGCGGCTACAACTTTCTATGCTTATGCTGGCAGCGCAGCCGGCAGTATTCCAGCGTCAGAAGGTTTTGAGAATGGTTTGCCTGTAGCGGATTGGAGCATCCTGAATCCTAACAGCGATGCTACCTGGGAGCCTGAATTTTATGGGGCTTATGGTTTAAGTAGTGCTTGCATGAAAATCGACAACTTTAGTTATCTCACCAATCCAAATAAAAAGAAAGATGCCATCATTACGGCCGCCTGGGATTTGAGTGCGGCTACCAATCCGGAACTGAAGTTTGATGTGGCCTACGCCCGCAGAGATTCTATAAAAAGCGATTCGCTGAATGTGTATTACAGCTTAAACTGTGGCAGTAGTTGGACCAAAATCTGGAATCAAAAAGGCAGTGAGTTGGCTACGGCTCCCAACCAAACAACGTTGTTCACTCCATCTCCTTCCGATTGGAAAACGGTTGCCATTCCGTTATCGGGCTTAGGCGGATTTAGCAAAGTGTCTTTCAAGTTTGAAAACGTTACCGGCTGGGGAAATGTCTTGTATCTCGATAATGTGAATATTACAAACAGCATCGCCTTAGCGGTTAACAACCCATCCGAAGACGTGGTGAATATTTATCCAAATCCTGCTTCGGGTTTAATATCGGTTCGGTTGCCGTTTTCGCATCCGTACCATACTGTTTCGGTGCTCAACTATCTGGGCAAAGTAGTTGCCGAACAAAAAGTCTTAGGTTCTGCACTTATTTTTGATTTGCATGACAACAGCAATGGTGTTTATTTTATTCAACTCAAGGGAAATTCCACTGTTCGCACTCAAAAGATAATTATTGCTCATTAATCTAAATCCGTAAAAGAATATCGTATGAAGTCAGTTTATTTTGTTGTGTTGTTTTCGGCCTGTATCGCTGCTCAGGCGCAGGTGAATCAAAATCGTTGCGGCACCTTTGATGTTATGAAGTATAAAGAGCAGCAATCACCCGGCTATTTGCATCAGGTGCGCCAGGTGTTTAACCAGGCACAGGATTTGGCACAGGCGCAAGCGCATAGTCGCGATGCTTATGACACGATTTACAACATTCGATGCGTTTTTCATGTGGTGTATCAAAACGTGGATGAGAATATTCCGGACTCGGTTATTTACTCTCAGATAGAGGTATTGAACGAAGACTACCGCAGGTTGAACGCAGATTCTTTTAAAACCAGAGGACTTTTTTTACCGGTAGCCGCAGACGCCCGAATACAGTTTCAGTTGGCTACTACCGATCCCGATGGGAACCCAACCAATGGTATTACCAGAACGGTGGGAAATCCTCAAGGGTTTCTGGGCTTTTCTCCCTTTGACGATAATGTAAAATCCGCTGCCCTGGGTGGCAAAGATCCATGGCCGACTGACCGCTATCTCAATATTTGGGTGTGCAGTGTACTGAATGGATTTGGTGTACTGGGTTATGCTTATCCTCCGGATAATGCACCCAATTGGCCTAATGGTTCCGGCTCCGATTCCGCCAAGCAAGGAGTGGTGTTGCACTACCCTGTAGTGGGGCGCAATTTTTCTACGCCTATTGATGCCACAGTAGCCAAAGGAAGAAGTGCCGTGCATGAGATAGGTCACTATCTGGGTCTTCGCCACATTTGGGGCGATGGCGACTGCACCGAGGATGATGGATTGGCCGATACCCCGGATGCCGATGCCGCACATCAGCAAACCTGCGATACCGCCTCCAACACCTGCACCGAAGCTTCCGGGCCGCAAGTGCCCGACATGATTGAAAACTACATGGACTATAGCGATGACAGATGCCTCAATATGTTTACCTATGATCAGGTGGGTATTATGCGCGCCATGTTGCAGACTTCGCGGGCCGGCATTGCCGATAGAATTGTGGAAACATCTATTCAGGATAAAGCCTGGGGAACTGCCATTTATGTGCATCCTAATCCTTCCAACGGAATGTTCGAAATTACCTTCCCCAAAATCACTCCGGCCGATTATCAGGTAGAAGTGTTTAATACAGTTGGAGAGCGTATTGCTTCGCAATCCGGCATTACCAAATATGTGACCACGGTAGATTTAAGTAGCCACGCATCCGGAATTTATTATGTTCGGTTGAACAGTGGAAGCCAATCCGCCATGAAGAAGATTATCAAAAATTAAGTTCACCCATAAAGCAAATCTCATGGCAGATAACACTACCCCCGCAAAGCAGAGCAACACCGCCCGAAACATTTTATTGATTGCATTTGGAATTATTCTAGTCGGTTTTACCATTTACTTTTTTGTGTCTTCCTACACTAAAAGCGAAGGTGAACAAGCCGGTGTTTTGATTAATTTCAGCAAGAAGGGTCTCGTGATTAAAACGTATGAAGGCGAGTTGAATATTGGCGGCACCGGAAACGTGCCCGGCACAGCTCAGTTCAACGACCACTTTTTGTTTTCGGTTCGCGATGCTGCTGTAGCTGAAGAAATCATGAAATACAATGGCAAGAAAGTATCCGTTCACTATCGTCAGGTGGTTAACTCATTCTTTTGGCAAGGCGAAACAAACATCTGGGTAGATGGTGTAAAGGTTATTCAGTAGCCATTGCCCGATTTCTTTTTTTAAATTAGAGTTGCCTATCTTTTACGAATACCTGTAATGGATGAAACAGCTCTACACATTATTCACCGTTTTACTATTTGCTGGCTGTCTACATGCCGATGCCCAAACGATTACCCAAACCGTAAGAGGCGTTGTGGTAGATAAAGAATCTGCTGCCCCCCTCGAAGGCGTTACTGTTGTGGCGCTCAAAGATTCCGCTCTGCTTACGGGCGCTACCACCGATGCTTCGGGTAGTTTTCGATTAGAAAAAATACCCGTGGGTCGGGTGAATGTATCGGTCTCTTTCGTGGGGTATAAAAAGATATTTATCCCAAACATATTGGTGAGTTCAGCTAAAGAAATTGTGTTGACCATTGAAGTGGAAAGCAGCGTGGAAACAATGAAAGAGGTGGTGATAAGTGGTGCCAGAAGGGGAGAAACAATCAATGAAATGGCGGTGCTGAGCGCTCGGGCATTTACGGTGGAAGAAACGGAAAGATATGCCGGCTCCCGGGCAGACCCATCGCGAATGGCCTCTAATTTTGCAGGAGTCAGCGGCACTGATGATTCGCGGAACGATATTGTTATCCGGGGGAATTCGCCTTTTGGAGTGCTTTATCGGGTGGATAATATAGTAGTGCCCAATCCTAATCACTTTGCAGTAGCCGGAGCCACCGGTGGCAGTGTAGGCATATTGAATAACCGCATGTTGAGTAATAGTGATTTTTTGACCGGTGCTTTTCCTGCAGAGTATGGTAATGCGCTGGCCGGGGTATTTGACATTCGCCTCAAAAATGGTAACAACGAGCGCCACGAATACACCGCACAACTGGGTTTGTTTGGTGCAGAGATTTTTGGCGAAGGTCCCATCAGCAAAAAGAACAAGAGCTCTTACATTTTCAACTATCGCTATGCCACATTAGAAGCCTTGGTAAAACTGGGGATAGATATTGGCACCACTGCTATTCCGTATTATCAGGACTTGCAGTTTAAACTCAATTTCCCGTTTAAGAATGGCGATAACCTTTCGGTCTTTGGTTTAGGCGGTTATTCCTACATCAACTTTATTACCAGCACGCGCAAAAAGCCCGAAGCGCGCGATATCTACGCCAGTAAGGATCAGGACGAGTATTTCAGGGCAGGCTTGGGTATGATGGGGCTTACATATACCCACCGTGTCAACGATAAATCATATTCTAAAACCAGTTTGGCTATCAGCACGCAATACAACCGCAATCATTTCGACCGTATAATACGTCATGTAGATACCCTGACAGAGAGTTTTGTGTTGGATAGCATTTACCCGAAGCAGGACTATTTCTTTGTAAACACCCGCTACACCCTCAGCTACATGCGCAACACCAAGATAAATACGCGCAGCAGCATCCGCTATGGTATCGTTACTGAAATGATTCAGCCGCTCTTTATTGATAGCAACCTTCTGGAACCCAGATTTAATGCCGGCCTGGCTGATTTTTACTGGAAAAAGCGACTGAACATCAACAGCGGAATTCATCTCTTGTTTCAACCTTACTTTCAATGGAAACATGCCATTACCAAAGATCTGACCACCGTGGTAGGCTTACATGCACAATATTTTACGCTCAATCATTCCTTTAGCATAGAGCCACGTATTTCGTTCCGCTGGCAGTTTCGCCCCAACCAGAGTCTGGCATTTGGCACCGGTCTTCACTCACAGATGCTGCCGATGTATCAGTATTTTGTGCAAGACCAATCCGGCCAGCAATACAACAAGAACCTGGACTTTATGCGAAGCTTCCATGTTGTGCTGGGCTATGATGTTTTTTTCAAAAAAGATGTGCGCATCAAGGTGGAAGCCTACTATCAGCAACTTTGGAGTTTGCCGGTAGATACCTTTAGCTCCAGCTACAACATGCTGAACGAAGGCAGTGGGTTTGACCGGTTTTTTCCTTCGCGGCTTTCCAGCAGCGGACTGGGACGAAATATGGGGTTGGAACTCACCATCGAAAAGTTCTTTACCAAGAATTGGTTTTTTATGTTCAGCGGCTCCGTGTTTGATTCTAAACTACAGGGCAGTAATGGCCGCTACTATAACAGCGACTTTAACGGCAACTATGTGCTGAATGCTTTAGGCACCAAAGAGTTTAAGTGGGAAAACAAGAAAGGCAAAAACAAACGGCAGAACACCATCGGGCTGGGCGGCAAAATTACCTTTGGTGGCGGACAGCGATACACTCCTTACGATACCACCCTTTCGCAGCAATATGAAGATGCCGTGGTGGTCGATTCGCTTCGAAACTTCAATCAGTTTAAACCTTACTTCCGGTTCGATGTAAAACTGAATTACCGCTGCAACACCAAACGGGTTACCCACGAGGTAGGCATTGACCTGGTGAATGTGGCGCAATACAAAAACATTCTACGCATTCAATATGTGAGCCCGAAGGAGCCCGCCCCAGGAAGTACCAGATTGGCTTTTTGCCCATCTTCTATTATCGGTTAGACTTTTGGCTGGGAAAACCGCAGCCGTAAATAAGCACGGTTGTATAAAACTATTTTGATCTCCAATCTTCGCAGTTTTATATTCGCCCCATGACCGAAAAAATTCTGATTCTCGACTTTGGTTCGCAGTATACGCAATTGATTGCCCGCAGAGTTCGCGAGTGCGAAGTGTATTGTGAAATCGTTCCCTACAACAAACTTCCCGAGCTAACCAGCGATATTAAGGGTATCATCTTATCCGGTTCGCCCAGCAGCGTGCGCGACAAAGACGCTCCGGACGTGGATGTAGAAAAACTACTGGCGGCCCGGCCTGTATTAGCGGTGTGCTATGGTGCGCAGTTGATGGCGATGAAGTTTGGCGGGAATGTGGAGAAGAGCCATGTGCGCGAATATGGCCGAGCCAATCTGGAGATTGTGAACCACGAAGATGCATTGTTGAAGAACGTAGAGAACAACTGCCAGGTGTGGATGAGCCATAGCGATACCATCAAAAGTCTGGGCAGCGGTTTCGAGTTGATAGCTTCCAGCGAAACCGTAGAGTATGCTGCTTATCGTTCCAAATCCGGAGCCTATGCCCACCAGGCCTATGCGCTTCAGTTTCACCCGGAAGTATATCACAGCACCGAAGGCAAAAAGATTGTCAGCAATTTTCTGTTTGATGTATGCGGATGCGCGCACAAATGGACGCCTGCTTCCTTTGTAGAGGAATCTGTGAAGAGCCTTAAAGCACAAATTGGCGATGAGAAAGTAATTCTTGGACTGAGCGGTGGAGTAGATTCTTCGGTGGCGGCATTGCTTCTGGAAGAAGCCATTGGCGATAATCTGCTCTGCATTTTTGTCGATAACGGATTGTTGCGCAAAAACGAGTTTGAAACCGTGTTGCATCAATACGAGGAGATGGGCCTCAATGTGCAGGGCGTTCGGGCCGGTCAGCGGTTTTTGAAAGAACTGCAGGGCGTATCGGATCCGGAGCAGAAACGAAAAATTATTGGTCGTGTCTTTATAGAGGTATTTGAACACGAATCGCACAAGCACCCCGAGGTGAAGTGGCTGGCACAAGGCACCATTTATCCGGATGTGATAGAGAGCGTATCGGTGAAAGGACCTTCGGCCACCATCAAGAGCCACCACAACGTGGGAGGGCTGCCCGATATTCTCAAACTGAAAATTGTGGAGCCATTGCGCTTCTTGTTTAAAGATGAAGTGCGCAAAGCCGGCAAAGAACTGGGATTGGTGCCCGATATTCTTTATCGCCATCCGTTCCCAGGCCCGGGTTTGGCTGTTCGCATTCTGGGCGACATCACTCCCGAGAAAGTCCACATCCTGCAGGAAGCCGATTTTATCTATACCGAGAATTTGAAAAAGTTTGGACTCTACAATGAGGTGTGGCAGGCAGGCGCCATTCTTACTCCACTTAAAACGGTAGGCGTTATGGGCGATGAAAGAACCTACGAGCATGTGCTGGCCTTGCGGGCGGTGAATAGTACCGATGGCATGACAGCCGACTGGAGCCACCTGCCGCATGAGTTTTTAGCCAAAGTATCGAACGATATCATCAATAATGTGAAAGGCGTAAACCGGGTGGTATACGATATCAGCTCTAAACCACCAGCCACTATTGAGTGGGAGTAATGGCATAATCCTTGAATACTGTGACCCAGAACTACTGTTTCATGAAGAAATTTTGTTGGCTCCTCCTGTTGGCTGTACCTTTTTCCTCTGCTAAGATATTGGCACAGGATTCTTTGCCTGCTTTTAATATCGCATTGATACTTCCCTTTCAGGCGCAGTCGGGGGTGGATATGCTTGAGATGTTTGAAACCAGCCGCGATATTACTTTCAAAAATAAAATCAGGCTGCATCCCGATGCCGAAGTTTCCCTGAATTACTATTTGGGAACCCTGCAGGCACTGCGGCACGATTCCACTACCAAGGTAAAACTGTTTGTCTACGACTGTGGCAACAATGACTCCATCACCACCGTTGTGTTAAAAAAGCCCGAGCTCAAAAAGATGGATGCCATTATCGGTGCGGTGTCTACTTCCAACGCCCGGCAGGTGGCTGACTTTTGCAAGCAATACAAGATACCGAACATTCAACCTTTTTCGCCCTCCAAGTCGCTGACCACCGATAACCCCTACCACCTTAAACTGGCACCGGCCATTGATGCGCATGTGGATGCTATGTTCAACTCTATTGTAGATTCTTTTGCCGGGGGCAATATCATTTTATACACTCCTGCTATCGAGAAATCGCTGAGTGTGGCGCAGCGCTTCGACTCGCTGTTTAAAGACTACAATAAAACGGCCGTCAATAAGTTTACCGTGTCTTTGCTGAATACAAAAGACATGCTGGTGAACGGCAAAAAAACAACTGCTTCGGAGTTGCTGCGCAGCGGTAAACCCAATATCTGGATTATTACCTCTTTTGATGAATCGTTTGTGAATGGCAACCTGCGCGTGCTGCACAGCCAGCGCAGCGATTACCGTATTGTGGTGTATGGCATGCCCACCTGGCTGGGGGGCGACATCCTTCGCTTAGATTATATCAACGATTACAACACCCGCATCACCGATCCTTTTTATGCCGACACGGCCAATGCTACGGCTACTGCATTTGCAGCCGACTATATAGCCGAGCACGAGCAAATGCCCGACAAGTATGCCTATCTGGGTTTTGATGTCACTCGTTTTCTCCTGCAGAATCTGGTAAGTAATGGTCGCGGTTTTTTGAACTCGCTGGCTACGCAGCGCTATAAAGGAGCTGGCTACATCTTCGACATTGCCAAGAACAAATTACCCGCTGCCCCACCGGCCGAAGCGGGGCTCAACTATCTGGAGAACCGGCACGTGAACGTGTTTCGGGTGAGCGAGTATCGTTTGCTCAAGTAGTGATTAGCTGACTGAACCTTCGTTTATTTTCTGCGTTGTAAAATATTGCTGCGAGCCGCTCGTTGATGATAGCTGCATCGCTATATTTATCGCAAAAAAATTCTCCCCATCCATGAAACACACTTTACTGTTCCGTTCGCCTTTGTTTCTCGCCTGCACCTTATTTTTCTCTGTGGCCATGGCCTCGTTTAATCCTCCTGCGAAGTATACGGTCAGCTATCAGCTTAAGTATTCTTACTCACAAGATTCGCTGGATAGATTCTGGAAGCGCAAGAACATTCCGCAGATTGTATTGCCGGTGCGCAATGCCGTGGATATGTATGAGGTGACCTACAAAGGCCTGTGGCTGGACAGCACTTTTATTACAGCGAAGGGTGTGATGTATATTCCGAAAGGGGAGAAGCCTGCCGCAGAGATGGTGTATTGCCATGGCACGCGTATTTCGATAGACCAAAGCTATGGTATAGATGACCTGGAGCAGGTTGTGTGCATGATGCACGCTGCAGACGGCTACATTGGTTTGTTTCCATTTTATTACGGACTGGGCGGGGGCGAAAAGGAACACATCTATCAGGATTCGTGGACCGAGGCCATGGCTACGGCCTACATGATTCGTGCCTGTCGCGAAATCTACCCCGAGATAGGACGCAGCACTTCCAACCAACTATTCCTCACCGGCTACTCGCAAGGGGGCCATGCCTCCCTTTCTACCCACAAAGTGCTGGAGAGCGGAGCTTTTCCGGATATTCAGTTAACGGCCTCTTCGCCTATGTCCGGGGCTTATGATATGACCGGAGAGCAGAGCAAATCAATGTTTCGCAAGTATGACCAACCGCACTATCTTCCTTATTTAATCTTGTCGTATCAATACGCCTACAACCTGTGGCCGGGCGATGTGTATGAGGTTTTTAAGTCCCCTTACAAGGAACTGATTAAAGAAGCTTTTGTGCAACCCCGCAAGGTAGATTATGGAAGAATCAACGACATGCTGCCGAAGGTGCCGCAAGAGATGCTGCGCGAAGATGTGATAGAGCAGTTTAAAACCGATACCTGTTTTGATTTCACCTGCAAGCTGCGCGAGAGCGGCCTTACCAACTGGGCTCCGAAAGCACCCGTGCAACTCTGTGCCTGCTATGGCGACAACGAAGTCATGTATCAAAACACCGAAGTGGCCTATCTGGGTCTGCGGGCCCGATCGCCTCATGTGCATAAGCGTGTGTTTGGCAAGCACCTGTCGCACAATCCCTGCGCGCCATTTGCCATTCTGTATTCCAAATTCTTCTTTGATAATTTTCGCAAAGGACGAAAACACCCCGAGCGCATACGCGATGGCAAAGGCTTTTTGGTGAAGCTGGCCATTAGCATTGCAGACGGTCAGGCCAGGCGCGCTTACAAAAAAACCGGTCGCATAGAAAACGATGCGCTGGTGAGCCGCAAGAAGAAATAAGGGCCGCAAGATTTTTTTTAAGGTTGTAAAATATGCAGTCGTGTGAATCGTCTGTGAGCGGGTATTGCGCTTTACTTTCACCACTCTTTATTGCTTACTCCTTGAAAACATCCTTCTACCCTCGCTTCCTTAGTTTATTATTTTCCATCTTATTGCAGTTGCCATTGGCACATGCGCACAAAGAAGTGCCGGCTGCTCCGGTGTATAGTGCCGTAACTTTGACGCAGGGCACTGTCCGCGGACAAGTGCAAAACGGAGTACACTGCTGGAAAGGCATCCGCTATGCGCAGCCGCCCGTGGGCGAGCTTCGCTTTAAAGCTCCTGTGGCTTTGCCGGCTTCTGCCGGGGTGAGCGATGCATTGGGCTATGGCGGTTCGGCTATGCAGATGCCCAGCCGCTTTTTGGGCGATGAAGCCGTAAGCGAAGATTGCCTGTTCCTGAACATTTGGTCGCCAGCACCGGACGCCAAAAAACGTCCCGTAATGGTGTGGATACATGGCGGAGGATTTGTGGTAGGGTCGGGGAGCAGTGCCCTCTATGACGGGGCCAACCTGGCGAAGAATGGCGATGTGGTGGTGGTGACCATCAACTACCGTTTGGGCGTGCTGGGCTTTTTGTATTTTGACAAAAACGGCCAAGCCACCGAAGGATTTGAAAACAACCTGGGCATCAGCGACCAAATGGCGGCTCTGCGTTGGGTAAAAGCCAACATAGCAGCTTTTGGAGGCGACCCCGAGCAGGTGACCATCTTTGGCGAAAGTGCCGGGGGCACCAGCGTGCAAACCCTGCTGGCTGCTCCACAGGCCAAAGGCCTGTTTAAGGGTGCTATTGCCGAAAGCGGCCCTGCGGCCATTTTGTGGCAACCCGATGTGGCCTGCCACCTCACCAGCAAATTTCTGGAGCTGTTAAAAGTGCCGGCCGATAGCCTTCATCTGTTGAAGACTCTGCCGGCCGACCAACTGGTGGCCGCACAGGAAGAACTGTTGCGCTATATGATTGACAAAACCACCAACAAGGTGTTTTCGCCTACCATAGACGGGCAGGTGGTTACCAACGATATTTTTACCTGCCTCAGTCCACGACAAAGCGGCAACGTGGCTTTAATGATAGGCACCAATAAAGATGAATCCACCATGTTTGCCAGCCGAAGGCTGCGCATGGTGCCCGCCAATGCCAAAGCCCTCAAAAAGGAGTTTCTGCACCTGATTACCCCCGAGCAGCAGCAGCGCGTAACTTCTGCTTATGCAGCCTATCCGCGCAAGCGGGGCGTGCTCGATTTGCTCACCGATGCGGTGTTTCGCATGCCGGCCCTTCGCGTGGCTGATTGCCAGAGCATGCACGCTCCGGTGTATATGTATCGCTTTGAGTGGAACTCCTTTTTGCTGAAGCTGTCGGGCCTGCGCTCGTTTCACGGCCTCGAAATACCGTTTGTGTTTGGCAACTCGGAGGGGCGCAATGGCAAGCTGCTCCGCCTCATCGCTTCTAAAAAAACCATCCGCCAGCTTACCGGCCACCTGCAGCAAAGCTGGATCAACTTTGCTCGCTATGGCAGCCCCAACGCGCCCGATACTCAGCAGTGGAAAGCCTATACCTCGCAGGAGCGCGCCACTATGATATTTGACCGCAAAACCCGCCTCGTACTCGACCCCGATTCCCACATCCGCCAGGCATGGGATGGGGTGTATTATTACTAGTGGCAATGGGCAATTATCAATGAGCAATGAAGCTCAGCGCTTCTATCGTGCAGAGCGGAGCAATGGTTTCTCCGGTTTGGTAAATGGTTGCTAAAGCTTTGAAAACGGAAAAGAAAGCTTCCCAAACGGTTTAGGGATGTCCCTAAAGCAAAAAGGAAGTTCCCCAAACGGATTAGGGATGTCCCCAAAGCAAAAAGGAACCTCCCCAAACGGTTTAGGGATGTCCCCAAAGCAAAAAGGAAGCTCCCCAAACGATTTAGGGATATCCCCAAAGCAAAAAGGAACCTCCCCAAACGCTTTAGGGTTATCCCCAAAGCAAAAAGGAAGTTCCCTAAACGGTTTAGGGATGTCCTCAAAGCAAAAGGAACCTTCCCCCCACTGCTACCCCGCTCTAACTTTTAGGTTAGGTTGGGTGGGGTATATTTGGTGTGGCGGCAAGGCTAAAGAAAGACAACTCAAAAACGAAGTAATAAAATGATAGAAACGAGGCGGCTGGTATTAAAACCTTTAACGTATGAACAGCTAGTCAAATATGCTAAATGTGACAACTCACTGGAAGCTGAATTGAATCTGAATAAAACTTCAAGAACAATATCCAGCGAACTAAAAGAAGCGTTACAAAATACCATACTTCCCAATGCGGCAGATAAAACAAAGAACTATTTGTATTCAACGCTCTGGACAGCAATTTCAAAAACTGACAACAAAATGATTGGCGACTTATGTATTGTGGGTGAGCCTAATTCACAAGGTGAAATTGAAATTGGCTATGGAACCTATGATGAATTTCAAGGAAAAGGTTTTATGACTGAGATAGTTGCCGGGATTATTGAATGGACTAAAAATGAACCGGGTATTAATGCAATTACTGCCACAACGGAGAAAGTGAATTCAGCTTCATTCAAAGTGCTTCAAAATAATGGCTTCATTCAAATCGGTGAAACCGAAACGTCATTATATTGGAAATTACAACTAGGCAAATGACAAACAGTTTACGCTCCACTTCTATTCTCTTATAGTTCTATACGCAAGTAAACGCCAATACATAACCCAACCACCCCGGCTCTAATGTGCCCCCGAACTTCTTGTTTTATTTTAGTTTTGGCAGCCCATGACAAAAGCCACAAGAAAAGCCATTAAACTGCTGCTCGAAAACCTGCAGCAAAACGGATATCACATATTTGTAACCGTGAAGGTAAACGGGCTGCGCTGCCGCTTTCTGGTAGACACCGGAGCGTCTAAAACCGTGATAGATAAAACCTACGTAGAAAAAAAGTTTGGTAAGCGGATATTGAAAACTATTAAGCAGCAAACCACCGGGCTGCACAGCACCACCCACGAGTCGTATACCGCCCGGGTGGCCACCCTTACGCTGGGCACGGTGGTGGTCAAAAACTGCACCCTGGCCGCTATTGATTTGAGCCACGTCAACGGCACCTATGCCGCACTCAAAACAAAGAAAATACAAGGCATTCTGGGCTCCGACCTCATGGTGCAGGAACGCATGATCATCGATTACAACACCCTCACCCTTTCCTTTGCCTGAGCCATGGCCAAGCATCCGTTCCAATCGCTGCTGCAAATGGTGCACGGTGCCGGAGACGAAGACCCCGGCCGCCAAAGCACACGCACCCGCGAGCGCGATAAGGAAATAAAGAACGCCATGCTGGTGCTGGCGGCAGCGGTCATCCGCTGCGACAAAAACTTTACCTCCGAAACCGAGCAATACATTGAGCGCTACTGGGAGCAGCACTGGGATACCTCGGCCCGGCAGGTGGGCCGTGTGGTGGCCGGGCATGTGGAAACCGGCACCGAGCCTTTTACCAAAATGGCTTGTTCGGTACTCAAACTGCTTATTACTTATCCCTCAGCTCTCAGCGTGTTGCACTTTCTGCTGGAGGTGGCTGCCGCAGACGATTTTGTAAACCCTAAAGAAATGCGCTGCATTCATCGCATAGCCAAATATCTGGGGGTGAACGAAGCTGACTTTAAAGCTTTGCAGGAAGATTTTATGAGCCGCAGCAATCCATATGCCGTGCTTGGCCTGAACGAAGATGCCAGCCCCGAGGAAGTGAAAGCCGCTTACCGCAAACTCACCTTGAAATATCACCCCGACAAGCAAACCCATGCGGCACAGCACGAAGCACAGAAACAAAAGTTTCTGGCCGTGCGCAGAGCTTATGAGACGCTGCAAAAGCGACAGGGTTAGCAGGGCTTAAAAATCCGGCTCGCGGTCTTTGAGCGGAATAAAATTCATCACATACGCGTCCTCGTGATTTACGCGCGGAATGCTTTGCTTGGTATACTCGGGCATAGAATCAATGCTGAACGATAAAAACGGCAGCGGCACATTGTGCCTGCCGGCAAAGTTTTTGAGAAACAGATTTTGAAAAGGGTCGGTAGCCACGGCTACTTTGCTAAAGCCCAGCCGCTGCGCCAGGGCATATCCGTATTCCACATTCTCGGTGCTGTGCAGCGCTTCTGCCTCCACAAAAGTGTGCTCAGTGGGAATGCCCAGCGAGTCGGCTATCATTTTCATAATCTGCCCCTCCACATAGGGGCTGTGCACAGCCGAACCCGAAAAAATAATGTTGCGGGCCACTCCGGTTTCGTATAAATGCTTGGCCCAAAGCATTCGCGCTTTAAAGAGGGGATTTACCCTCAGGGTATCAAAGGGCAGCCCCGGTACTATCACCACATCGTAGGGTCCATTGGCCACATTCTTTTCAAAAGATTTGGTCACATGCAGGTTAACTAAACTGCAACTGCTGAAAACAATTACCGAAGTCAGCGTTAAAAGGGCCAAAGCGAATCGGTTCATAGATGCGGGATTTAAAACATAACGCTGCAAAGGCCACATTTGTTTTACATCCCCGGTTCTTATTCTGCCGCAGGCGATGGCTTAAACCGGAAAAAGAAGTTGAGCCAGGCCAGGAGCAGCATCAGGGCGCTGGCCACTATGGGCAGGCGAAAATCCACCGACACCATAAAGCCGGCCAGGATGGGTGGCACCGTAAAGGCAATGGAGGCAATACTTTGTTGAATGCCCAGTATCTCTCCCTGATTATTGCGGGAGGCCATCTGCGACACCAGGTTGGTTTGGTTGGGCTGCGTGCTGCCCTGAAAAAAGGCAATAAACGGATTAATGAACAGCAGCATCCACCATTGGTCGGGCAGCAGGATAGCCAGCAGTGTAAGGCTCATGCCCAGCAGCGATACCTTGAGCACCTGTGACGAGTGGTAGCGGGCGGCTACCCTGCGCACAATCACGCCTTGCGTAAAGGCAATCCAGATGCCGATGTAGGCAAAGAACAGCCCGATACTCTTTTCATCAAACTGAAATTTTTTGATGAGATACACCTGGTTAAACTGCATAAAGAAACTAAAGCCAAAGGCCTGCAAAAAGATGGTGAGCAGTATCACGCGCATGTTTTTCATGCCAAAGGCCTTTTGCAGATTCCGGATGCCGGCCAGCATGGTAATGCGTCCCGGAGCATCGGGCTTAAAGGTTTCGGGAAACTGCTGCCGCACATAATATAAGTTGACCAGGGTGAGCAGGGCCGTAAACCAAAGCGGAGTGGAGTAATCGAACCAGGCCACCAGACTGCTATCGGCCAGCAGGCCGCCAATAGCAGGTCCAAAAATAAAGCCCATACCAAAGGCCATACCTATTAGTCCAAAGTTTTTGGCGCGCTCTTCGGGCTTGGAAATATCGGCCAGTGCTGCCGACACTATGGAGATGTTGCCCCCCATAAACCCCGGTATGGCCCGTGCCAGAAACAGCATCCAGAGTATTTGATAATGGATAGAAAGGGCAAACAGCACATAGCCTATAAAGGTGCCCACCAGCGATATCTGCAAAATCTTCTTTCGGCCATATTTATCGGCCAGTGTTCCCAATATGGGAGCCCCGAAAAACTGAAAGAAAGGAAAGGTGGCCGTCAAAAAACCATAGAAGATGCTGCGAGTGGCCTCGGTCATTTCGGCCGGCATCATGCCGTGTTTGTTTTCAATAATGAGTGGTGCAAAAACCGGAATAATGATGCCTACGCCCAGCAAGTCGATAAAGACAGTTATGAAAACCGCCAGCGTGGGATTCAGTTGCTTCTTGTCAGCCATAAGGCGCGAAGAAAATAAAATAGCCCACTAGTCTTCTATGTTGTCCATGGCTTGCTGTAGCTCGCGGGCGGTCTTGGTATCGTGCAGCTGCAGCGCCAGCTGATGGCCTTGTGTGTAGATGCGTAGGGCTTCGGTGTTTTGGCCGTTGCTCTCCAGCCATTGTCCGTATTGATAATAGGTGGGGAGGTAAGCCGGGTGTTCCTCAATGAGCGCTGCAAAGAATGCCAAAGCCTTATCTGCCTGCTGCAGCGACACATATTCCAGTGCCAGAGCATATTGCAGAAACGGATCGTGCGGCTTATCGGCCGCCATTTTCAAGAGGGTGTCTAAGCGGTTCATGCCGCAATAGTAGAAATATACGCGCTCACCGGCTTTCATTTGTTTACAACTATTGCGCAACAAAATGAGCTATCGACTGTTTGAGATTTTGAAAGTTACTTGGCTTAAATATTTTCGCACGTCATTTTTAAAAACACACAAATGAAAATTCTAGTTCCAATAGCAAAAGTGCCCGACACTACTTCCAAAATTGCCTTCGCAGAGAACAACACCAAGTTTGTTACCGATGGCGTTACTTTTATCATGAATCCTACCGATGAATGGTATGCACTGGTGCGCGCCTGCGAGCTGAAAGAGCAGCAAGGGGGCGAAGTAGTAGTAATACATGTAGGCGGAGCCGATTCGGAGCAGATTATCCGCAAAGCCCTGGCCATTGGTGCCGATAAAGCAGTACGCGTAGATGCCGACCCAACCGATGCTTACTTTGTAGCCGCACAGATTGCCAACCACGCCAAAACAGAAAACTACGACCTCATTATAGCCGGTAAAGAAACCATAGACTACAACTCCTTTCAGGTGGGTGGTATGGTAGCCGAGTTCTTGGATTTGCCTTGCGTGGCCCTGGTGCAGAAATTGGATGTAGCTAACGGAGTAGCCACTTTGAAACGCGAAATTGAGGGCGGCACCGAAACCGTAGAAGTAAAATTGCCGATGGTAGTTTGCGCACAAAAGGAACTGGCCGAAGCGCGTATTCCTAACATGAAAGGAATTATGGGTGCCCGCACCAAGCCTCTGGCCGTAGTAGCCGCCACAGCAGACGATAAACTTACCACCATTGCATCATATGCCCTGCCTGATAAAGCCAAGCAGGTGAAACTGGTAGACAAAGACAATGTGGAAGAACTGGTAAGGTTACTGCACGAAGAAGCAAAGGCATTTTAATCTCCCTATTTTTTAAAACTATAATCAATCAAGCGCCATGTCAGTATTAACATTCGTAGAAATAAATGAGGGTAAAATCAAGAAAGCTTCTTTGGAGGCTGCCTACTATGGTTCCAAAACAGCCGAAGCCAATGGACTGGCCAGCGTAGCTGTGGTATTGGGCGAAGCCGGTGCCGAGGAGTTAGCTTCTTTGGGTCAGGTAGGGGTAAGCAAAGTATTGCACGCCTCTGATGCCCGTTTCAACCATTTTGATTCTAAAGCATACACCAAAGCGGTGGCCGAAGCGGTGAACGCAGCCGCTGCCACTTATGTGGTATTGTCGTTCAACAACAACGGAAAACTGTTAGCTCCTCGCCTGAGTGTTCGTTTAAAGGCAGGCTATGTTCCGGGGGCTGTAGAGTTGCCCGCTAATGGTTTGTTTAAGAAGAATGTATTCTCCGGCAAAGCATCGGCCCAGTATCAAATCAATACCGAGAAGAAAATTGTAGCCGTTAACCCAAACTCTTTATCTCCGGTAAAAGGAGCAGGGACAGCCATCGTGGAAGCCTTTGCGCCTGCCGTGAGCGATGCCGATTTCTCTACTGTGGTTAAAGGACAAGATAAAATCACCGGCACCATTCCATTGACCGAAGCTGACCTCGTGGTATCGGCCGGTCGTGGTTTAAAAGGCCCCGAGAACTGGGGAATGATTGAAGAGTTGGCCGGTTTGTTGGGAGCCGCTACGGCTTGTTCCCGCGCGGTGGCCGATGTAGACTGGCGTCCGCACCACGAGCACGTGGGACAAACTGGATTAACCATTCGCCCTAACTTATACATTGCCGTGGGTATTTCCGGTGCTATTCAGCACTTAGCGGGTGTCAACAGCTCTAAGGTAATTGTGGTAATCAACACCGACCCGGAAGCTCCGTTCTTCAAAGCCGCTGACTATGGTATTGTAGGCGATGCTTTTGAAGTAATGCCGAAGTTTAACGCAGCCGTTCGCAAGTTGAAAGCAGCGAACTAATACTGTAACAACAGGAATAACAAAAAGGCGGGTCATCCCGCCTTTTTGCTTTCAGGCTATGGTCTCAGGAATATCTTTTGGTTGATGGAGTTCGCTTCATTGCGGATAGCGATAATATACATTCCCGATGGTAAAGCAGGGTGCGAAAGTATTCGGTTGGAAGTAAGCGTTGTTTGATAGAGCAGTTGCCCCAGGCCGTTAAATACCTGCAGGGTTGCGTTAGCTTGAGCCCAATCCGGAAGAATCAGTTCGTCTAAATTTTGGATAATAGTGGGATAGAGTTTTTGACGTAAAGCAGTCGGATTGTTCTCTATACCGGATACAAAAGGCTGGTCGTATTCCAGCAAAAATAAATCGTTGGCATCGGCATAGTCGAGCGATATAGTGCCAAAGGAACAGGTATGCAGGTAATAACCGCAAGCCATAACATTCGAGTTATCCTTGATGGCGATGCCCAAACCACATTCGGTTTGTATACCACCGCCTTTGGTAGCCCATCGCAAACTTCCTTGTGGGTTGTAGCTGATGATAAATACTTCGCGGTCAGGTCCGGTAAGCAAAGTGCCTTCCACATCCAGACTGGCTTCAAAAAGACCAGTGGCGTAAATGTTGTTTTCGGCATCGGTGGTTATACCAAAAACGGCATCCAGCTCGGGACCTTTGCCGGCCCTCACCCACAGATTATTACCGGATGAATCATATTTAGCCACAAACGCATCGTTGTAATCGTAGTAAGTAACAGTATGGTTATCGAAGCTGGCGGTTCCGGCAAAATAGCCGCCAATGATGGCTTGTCCGGCCTGGTCAATGCAGAGCGCGTTGGCAGCATCTTCCAATGTGCTACCTGCTTTTTTCATCCATTGCAGGTTTCCGTTCAGGTCGAGGCGGGCTAAAACAATATCGTAACTGGGTGTAGAGGAATTGAGTGACGTATTGCCAATTTTAAAGTTGCCGCCAAAGAATCCGGTGGTGTAGAGCGCATCGCCTGCTACTGCAATGCCGGTGAGTTGATTGGTAGAATTGCCTTTTGTCGATTTTGCCCATAACAATTGACCATTGCCGTCATATTTGGCATAGAACGATTCGGCAAAGAGATTAGTGGTAGATAACTGGGCCGTGTCGAAGGTGATGGCGTTTTCGTAGGTGCCTGCAATGTAGATATGGCCCTGGTCGTCCACATCCAGCGAGGAGGCATAATCAAAACCGGTTCCGCCTGCTTTTCTCACCCAAATCAAATTGCCATCCAGGTCATACTTGGCTGTAAATACATCGGCTTCTCCGCTGGTTAAAAACAGTTGATTGCCGAAGTAGCAACTGTCTTCCATAAACCCGCAGATATAGATAAACCCGCCTTTTACGCGGATAGCATTGCCTTGTTCATTGTTGACTCCGCCATTGCTTTTTACCCAAAGCAGATTCCCCGAAGGGCCATATTTTGCAATAAAGACATCATACAGATTTCCGCCTTGTATGCTTTGGCCGCTGAAGTTGGCCGAGCCGGCAAAGTTTCCTGTTATGTAGGTGTTGCCATCGGCATCCAGGGCAATGCCGTTAGCGGCATCGTTGCCTATTCCGCCTTCGCCCTTGGCCCAAACATAGTTTTGTGCCGATGACACAAAACCGTATAACAGTAAAAGCAGCACCGTTAATATTCTCATGGTTTACCTTTTAGAATAACTACACCTGCGGATAATGGAATTCAGCTTCATTTGCATTAATCACGACTTCTGCTCTCTCTGCTTTTTCTACAAAACCTATCCGAACCGGAACGTAGGTCCTGGTGGGCGACAACACCGCTTTGCCGATGTTCAGCGGAGTGCCGTTCAGCGGGTCAGTCAGTCGCAGCGAACCGGCATATACCAAGTCACTGTCGATGGAAGCATCGAACGTTTCAGGGTATTTGTCGGCATAGCTGTGTTGCAACAGGTCGTGTCGGGCAGAGGTAAGTCCGTTGCTGCTGATGCCGCTGTTATACTCCTCTTCATAAGTGGCTTTTCCGTACGAGGCCAATCCTACAATCACATCTCCGGGAACAATATTTTGGGTGAGGATAAGTTCCGATTTTTTTAATCGAACGGTCATGGTGGCATCCACGGTGGTGGTGCGCACACAATCGCCCAGGTCTGCGGTTTCGCCACCCATGGCATGAATATTTACACCAAAATCGCGCATCCGGTCGATAAACTCATTACTCCCTTTTATGATTTCAGCAATCACCTCTCCGGGTATCAAACTCTTATTGCGGTTGATGATGGAAGAGTAGAGGAAGTTGTCAGTAGCGCCCACGCAAGCCAAATCGTCCAGGTTCATTACCATCGCATCTTGTGCTATGCCCCTCCACACCGAAATATCTCCGGTTTCTTTCCAATACAGATAGGCTAAAATAGATTTGGTGCCACTGCCATCGCTGCTCATTACATTGCAATAGGCCTCATCGCCACCCATATAATCCGCAAAAATTTTGCAGAATGCTTTTGGGTACAGCCCATGATACATGTTTTTTACTGCAGCATGCACTTCTTCTTTGCCGGCACTCACGCCACGTTTTAAGTATTTATCATCCATAGTTTAAGTTCATATTAGTTTTCGTCCGAGCGCAGTAGCCAGGGTCGACAGGCTATTTTTCAATGCTCTAAATTCATCAAAGTTAAGTTGCTGCTCTGCATCGCTCAGCGCTTCGGCTGGGTTGGGATGTGTTTCTATTAAAAGTCCATCCACTCCCAGGGCTAATGAGGCTCGCGATAAATCAGCTACCCCATAGGCAAATCCAATGGCATGGCTGGGGTCAATAATCACGGGAAGGTTAGTGTGTTTTTTTAACCACACCGCACCACAAAGGTCCAGCGTAAATCTGGTTTTGGTTTCAAATGTTCTAATGCCTCTTTCGCACAGCATGACCTGACTATTGCCACCGCTGAGTACAAACTCGGCTGCCTGCACAAACTCTTGCAATGTGCTGCCAAATCCACGTTTCAGCAACACCGGTTTACCGCTTTTGCCACATTTCCGCAATACACTCTGGTCATACATTGCTTTGGCACCCACCTGCACAATGTCGGCATATTCTATCACCTCATCGGCATGACTGCTGTCGCGTATCTCCGTAATAATCCGGAGCCCGAATCGTTGTCGCATTTTGTCTAAGAGCAGCAAGCCATTTAACCCAAGCCCCTGAAAGGTATAAGGGGAGGTGCGTGGTTTATAGCAACCTGCCCGCAGCACGCGCACCCCTGTTTCTACACAAAGTTGGGCGGATGCCTCTATCTGTTCTTCGCTTTCTACGCTGCAAGGGCCGGTGATGAGCACCGTATGTTGTGTGTGGCCACCGATGCTCCAATCGGCCACCTGAATGGTTCGCTTGTCTGCTCTGTATGGTTTGCCGGCCAGTTGAATATCCGATTCCGTTACTACTATTTTGTCGGCAGCAAGTTGCAGGGCAGCATTCGCTTCTTTCACTTTGGAAGAGGTTACCAGCACAAAACATTCGTCTTTAAAAAGAACAGCCTTGTTTTGCTCTGCCAGCACTTTCGCTTCTGCCTCCGAAGTGCTGCTTTTGAGATGAATAATCATGAGGCCCCAAAAATAAAATTTGAAGCGACTAATGTTTTGCCCGTCTCCACGCTTAAAAGATAAATGGTATAATGTTTTTTAACAATCGGCTTATGGTGAGACAAAAAAATGTTTTACCTTCCGTATGGAATTTCATTCAAACAGAATCAATGAATAGATTTCGTAAAAACTTAAAATCACTCATTATGAAAAAAATGTCAGCACTTCTTCTCGCTCTGGTCTTTATTTTTTCGGGTTATTCCAATGCACAGGAACAAAGGTCAACTACACTTTCGGCAAAGCAGGTGTCTAAGTTGGATGTAAGCGGTAAATGGGTTGGTAAGCGCAAACAGTATTCCTGGGATCAAAAGTCGTTTATAGAGATTTTTGAATATGAGTTTGATTTAAAGCAAGAAGGCGATATTGTAACAGGAACTACCACCATCATCAATAGTAATGGTGAATATGCCGACATGCGTATTGAAGGCGTGCTAGTAGGTAACAAACTGCACTTTGCAGAAAAAGAAATCAAAAGTGCTATTCGCCCCGAAGGGAAAGTGTGGTGTTTTAAAAGCGGGGAACTTTATTTTGAAAAAAAGGATGACCAGTTGGTCATGTTTGGCAAAACACCCAGCTATATGGAAGTCTACAATTACCCATGCAGCGGAGGCTATACTTATTTGACTAAGGCAGATAACAGCGGAAATACGGCCTCTTTAAAATCGGACTTTGACAATGTGAATGTGGAAGAGAGGATAAATGTAAGTGTGTTCCCAAATCCTTTTATTGAAAACGCCACCGTTTATTACACGCTTTCAGAAGATGCCAAGGTGAAGGTGGAGATTTTTGACATGAGTGGCAAAATGGTAACTCAATTGTTTGAAGGAAATCAGAAAGCCGGCAGCTATAACAATACATTTAACGGAAAGAGTTTTGGTGGAAGCGGTCTGTTGATTGTTAAACTCACTGTAAACGGTGAAGTTTTCAGCCGACAAATTGTGCAAATGAAATAATCTCAATAGATAAACAGATATTGAAATCCCTGCCAGAATAGGCAGGGATTTTTTATTTGTATTTGTAAACCATTCCTATTTTTCGAACATGAATGTGAAATACCCATACCGCTTTATCAACTGGGCACAGAACGAAAGTTGTCTGGCGGCTCAATTCTTTCAGCCGGAGTCGGTGAGCGAAATTCAGTCAATCATAGCTAAAGCAGATAAAGTAAGAATAGTGGGTAGCGGACACTCCTGGTCGTCTATATGCCTGAGCGACCACACTTTGATAAACTTCGACAGGTTTAATCAGGTATTAGAGTTAGATAAAGAAAAAAAGAAAGTTCGTGTGCAGCCGGGCATCAAGCTATGGCAGCTTAACGAATACCTCGATAAACAAGGTTTTGCGCTCACCAACCTGGGGTCCATTTCTAAACAATCGGTGGCAGGGGCCATCAGCACAGGCACGCATGGAAGTGGTAAAAATTATCAGATTCTGGGGTCACAGGCAGAGCAGATGTCTATAATTAAAGCAGATGGCACCTTGCAAGTGATACACAAAGGACTGGACCGCGAACTGTTTGATTTGTGTTTGGTTAATCTGGGTGCTTTGGGCATTATCTCCGAGTTGACGTTTAACATAGTCCCTGCATTTCGCCTGCAAGAAACGGTAGAGTTACTTGATTTTAATCTGGCTTTGGAGCAAATGGAAACTCTCTTGCAAAATACGGATCATTTCAAAATGTGGTGGTTTCCACATACCGATAAAATGATTTTGTATAAACATAACCGCACCATGGAGCCGGCTAACGATTCGCGGTTCAGGCAGTGGTTTATGGACGAGTTTATTTCGGTATATGCTTACCGGTTGTTCCTTAAAGTGGGAACCCTTCACCGCGATTGGCGAAAAACCATTAACCGCTTGCTGTTGCAGAACTTTATTAAACCGATAAACCGGATTGAAAAAAGCTATAAGGTTTTCAATGTACCGGAGCCTCCTTTGCACCGCGAAATGGAATGGAGTTTTGATGTAAAAGAGGCTGTTGCTTTTTTATCTGCCTATAAAAATCGGATGAATAATTCGGCTCATCGATTTAATTTTTTGCAGGAAATCAGATTTACCAAAGCCGATTCTTATGCACTGAGTCCATGTTATGGAAGAGATTCTGTATGGGTAGGGTGCTACAATGCCGATAATTATGGGTGGAAGGAACTGATGCAGGATTTTGAAGACTTGGCGACAAAATTTAACGGACGTCCTCACTGGGGAAAGGAGTTTGCCGTAAACGCTGATTATCTCAAGGCGCAGTATCCGGATTTCGACAAATTCTGCGCTTTGCGTGCCGCTTGGGATCCCTCCGGAAAATTTGAAAATGACTTTATCCGAAAAATATTCGGGGCAATGCAACCAAACTAAAGCCTATTGCTTCTTAGAGGTAGTTTAGTTTTTTAAGGGTTAAGCTGAAGGCCTTTCGCGCGAGCGGAAGGCCTTTTAGTTTTCGGCTTATTTGCCCTTAAAATCAGGGTTTCTTTTCTCTACAAAAGCAGCCATCCCTTCTTTCTGGTCTTCGCTGGCGAAAGTGAGGTAGAAGTTTTTCCGTTCAAAAATAAGGCCCTCATCCAGAGTAGAATTAAAAGCATTGTTTACGGACTCTTTTGCCAACTTTACTGCCACAGGCGATAACTTGGCTATTTCGGCTGCAAAACGCAATGTTTCAAACAACATGAGCGCTGCTGGAACAATCTTGTTAATGAGCCCAAACTGAAGTGCTTCCGGAGCGGAGATAAACTTGCCGGTGAGCACCATTTCCATGGCTCTCACTTTGCCAATGGCTCGGGTCAGGCGCTGTGTGCCGCCAGCACCGGGCATAGTACCTATTTTAATTTCCGGTTGACCAAATTTCGCGGTATCGGTGGCGATTATCATATCGCATGTCATGGCTAACTCGCAGCCTCCACCCAATGCAAAACCACTTACGGCAGCAATAATCGGCTTCTTTGTTTTTTTGATTTGGTCCCATGTGCTGAACTGGTCTATATTATACATGTCGATAGCGGTGGCATTCGCCATCTGCTTGATATCGGCACCTGCCGCAAACACCTTTTCTCCTCCGGTGAGTATAATAACCCGCACTTGATCGTCTTCGTCCAATTCTCGTAAAGCATCCCGAACCTCTATCATCAACTGTCGGTTCAATGCATTCAATTCCTTTGGTCGGTGTAGCTCTATGAGTGCAATGTGTTTTTCTATCTGCGGGTTTACTTTTATAAACTCCATGTCGGTTGGTTTTTTTTGAGTGGTTACTGTTTCAGTGTGCGCATTTTGAAACTCCATTCAATCTTGAATTTCGCTTCTATTTCACCGTTTTGTGAGGTGCCAATGCTGGTGGTGGTGATGCTTTGGTTTTCACCGGTCAATACCGCTCTCTCCACGCATTCGTTGATGGCCTTACCTTCAGTGCATGTGAAGGTGGTAAGCCCCGTTGCTTTTTTTACAAAGTCAGCCTCCAGGTGTGTAACCAACATGCTCACAGATGGTTTGGAGTCTTGCGTAGCCATGAGCGCCAGCATGCCCGTGCTCATCTCTGCAGCCATCGATAACACTGCAAAATAAGTAGAGCGAAATGGATTTTGATTGAGCCAGCGATATGGAACGGTAATTTCACATTTTTCGGCTGTGGTTGATTTTACACTGAGCCCACAGATAAATGCGCTGGGCAGTTTAGTCATCAGAAAGAGGTTGAACAGCACCGGATTGTTAACCAGTTTCAAAAACTTTGGGTCGGTGATTTGCCGGTTGCTCCGGTATTGTTCCAGATAGTGGGTGTTGGACATTTTCTTTGCTTATGAAACCAAAAATAGAAGCCTAATTGCAATGAACAACTTTTAGCCTAACAATCACATCTTCATCTAAATATTATTACTTCGCGCTATGCATAATTTTTTTCTTGTTCTGTTCACTTTGCTATCCATACAACTGACTGCCCAATCGCCTAAATTCCGGGCAATTAATTTCCCGGTTGAGCGAAAAGGTTCTGTACTCAAAATGCCCTGGACGGGAGGGCTTAACTCGCCACAGTTTTCAGAAATCAAACTGAACGGAGATAATTTCCCTGACTTATTTGTGTTTGATAGAGTTGGAGATAAGGTGCTTACTTTTTTAAATAATGGTTCGCAAAGCGATACGGCTTATACCTATGCTCCGCAATACGAAAAGCTATTTCCATCCGATTTGAAATCCTGGGCTTTGATTCGTGATTATAACAATGATGGAGTGGGCGATATTTTTACGCATACCAATACCGGTACCAGAGTTTTTAAAGGAAGTCTGCAAAATGGAACGCTCACCTTTAATCTGGTGAAAGATTTGATTACTTATTTTGATGGAACGTATCATGTCAATATCTGGACCAATGTGGATGATATTCCTGTTTTTACAGATGTGAATCGAGATGGAGACATCGATGTGCTCACCTTCGGCATATTTGGCTCGGCTGTGGAATATTATGAAAACCAGACGGTGGAGAATGCCGGCACGGGTTCATTTGATATAGATTCATTTCAGTATAAAGACGGAAGTCTTTGCTGGGGAAACTTTACAGAGAATTCACTCACCAATGCGATTAACTTGAATATAAGTTGTAAAGGCGAAGGGCGTACTGCAGTGGCTGAAGGTGCCAGACATGTAGGTTCCACCCTTTTTGATTTTGATGCGGACAACGACCGTGATGTTGATTTGCTTATCGGAGATATTTCTTTCAACTCTCTGGTGTATGTTCAAAACTGTGGTGATAGTGCTTTTGCCAATGCCTGCTCATCCGATTCCACTTTTCCATCGTGCAATAAACCGGTGAATGTTCCCGTTTTTCCTGCGGCTTATTCCATTGATGCCGATAATGATGGCGATAAAGATCTGCTCGTGTCACCCAATGCCCGGGTGGGTATAGATATTGATAACGTGTTGCTGTATAAGAATGTAAATTCAGCATGTGGATGGAACTACCAGACTGATTCTTTTCTGGTACAGGATATTCTTGATTTTGGAACAGACTCCAAGCCTTACTTTTTTGATTTTAACTATGATGGGTTATCCGATATCGTAATAGGAAATTATGGTTATTATCAGGAATACCAGCCGTTTAAATCTACTTTGGCGGTGTATGAAAACATAGGAACTGCCTCATCTCCATCTTTCAAATTGCTTTCAGAGAACTACAACAACTTTAGCAGTTTTAATCTGGTGGCATTGCACCCGGCTTTTGGCGATTTGGATGGCGACAACCTACCGGATATGGTAACCGGAGAGTTGCAGGGCTACCTTCATTTCTTTAAGAACACGGGGCTTTCCAGTGCCAGTTTCCCGAGTATGACAACACCACAGTTTTTTGGTCTGGATGCCGGCCAGTTTAGTGCCCCTTTTATCTACGATGTAAATAACGATTCGCTGAACGATTTAATTGTTGGTCGCAAAGACGGTAAGCTGACTTATTACTGGAATTTTGGAACTCCGACTGTGCCACAGTTTCACCAGGATTCTTCAAATACATTTTTTGGCGCTCTTACCGTTACTGTTCCCGGGTTCACCGAAGGTTACAGTATTCCATTTGTGCGGAAGAATGATTCCGGAAATGCGGAGCTATATGTAGGCTCCAACCGGGGATGGGTTTATCGCTTTGCGGTAGACTCTACCAAGTTGCGGTCGGGTGCATTTGCCATGATAGACAGCAATTTTATTGGCGAAGACATTGGCAGCGAAAGCACCATTTCTATAGCAGATATCAATGCAGATGGTAAGCTGGAGTATTTGGTGGGTAACTCTCGCGGAGGCTTGTTGCTTTATTCCGATACATTATTGGATACCAATGTGGTTATTTCCGTTGCTCATTCGGATATGCCCAGCGCTATAAAAGTGTATCCAAATCCCGCAAAGGATATCTTGTTTGTAGAACTCGGCAACATCGTTTCGTCCTACCCAACTTTAGAGGTATATGACCTGACGGGGCGTCAAGTTGTTATAGAGTCTTCTTTAGTTCACAATAAGTTTATCGTTTATACCTCGAAGTTCTCGACCGGAATGTATGTGCTGCTCGTAAAAGATGGAATCCAACGACATTATTCCAAGTTCTGTATTTCTCATTGAAATTGAAAAATCAAGTTTTGAAGTTACATCGTAATTTATGTCAGGCAGTCGTTCAATCATTGCGCGATGTATTACTGGAAAAGAAGCAAGCCGATCTCACCATCAGTCATTTGCTGCAATCCAATAAAACCTGGGGGGCGCGCGACCGAAATTTTATTGCCGATAACGCCTATTATATTATTCGATATAAACGATGGTTGGAATATGTTATTCAGGAAGAAGCATGGGGTGAAAATGCACTATGGCGTTTACTGGGCGCTAAATTGGTATTGGAGCAAGTTAACTTGCCGGATTGGTCTGAGTTTGCTGAATTGAAACCTGAAGAAATTAAAACCAGATCTCAGGCAGACTTCATTCCATTTTGTATTCGCGATTCTATTCCAGATTGGTTGGATAAACTGGGGCGAAATGAGTTGGGCGAAAATTGGGAGGCAGAAATAAAGGCACTCAACACACAAGCACGATTCAGTGTGCGGGTAAATACTTTAAAAACAAATAAGAAGGTTATTGAAACACTTTTTGCGGCTGATCAGATTGAGTTTTCTGAAAGTGTAGTGGCTACGGATGCGCTGATTATTCAAACGCGTAAAAACTTTAGAACAAACCCCGCATACAAAAACGGGTTATTTGAA
Source organism: Bacteroidota bacterium (assembly GCA_016715625.1). Taxonomy (GTDB): domain Bacteria; phylum Bacteroidota; class Bacteroidia; order Chitinophagales; family LD1; genus Bog-950. The sequence continues at coordinate 27,089 of JADJZU010000029.1, read as the reverse complement.
ATACAGGATGTGTCGTCACAGTTAGTGGCACCTTTTCTGGAAGCGCAACCGGGGATGAATGTCATTGATGGTTGTGCCGGTGCCGGTGGCAAAACGCTTCATTTAGCGGCTTTAATGCAGAATGAAGGGGAGATATTGGCGGTGGATGTAAACGAACACAAATTGGCTCAATTAAAGCTGCGCGCTGCTCGAGCCGGCTGCACCATTCTAAAGCCTATGCTAAGCTCTGAGCTTAACCGAAGCCACCAGGTTTTGCTGCAAGGCTTTGCAGATAGAATATTGATAGATGTGCCATGTTCCGGCACGGGGGTGCTTCGCAGAAAGCCGGATGCCAAGTGGACAATTACGAAAAGATTCATAGACGAATTGCTGGAAACGCAAGCGCAAATTTTAGATGAATACGCCAAAATGCTGCATCGCGATGGCTTGATGGTGTACTCTACCTGCAGTATTTTGCCCTCTGAAAATGAATGGCAAATTCAAAAGTTTCTGGATCGGAATCCGGGACAGTTTATTTTGGTAGAAGACCGAAAAATTTCTCCTTCCACCACCGGCTTCGATGGTTTTTACATGGCCAAAATTAAACGAGCACAAGTCATTTAGCCTATGCTCGTTTGTTGTGTTACTTAACCACTACTTTTCCGGCACCATTGTAGGAGTGATATTCTCCCTGATACATGGCATCTGCCATCACGGGCCCCAGCACAAAATTTCCGGGGCTCACGGCTCTCACCGAGTAGTAGAATGTTGTGGAAGTAGATCCTAAAGAGGTGAAGAAATGAATGCGGTCATCGCGTATGTCGGTATGCTCGGGATAGCTTTCGTTTTTAATCCAGGTCGCATCCGGCAATTCTTTCAATCGCGAATTTTCAATTTCAAAACCGGCCGGTAGCATATCCGTGACTACTATATTTTCAATAGTGCCATTGTAAGATTTTTCTAAGGTGATGCCCACAATAATCAGCTCGTTTTGACTGAACTCGCCATTGGTAATCATAGAGCCATTTCTGTTGTAAAATCTCCTGCGAACCTTCAGATAGCTATCTTCTTCAGAAACATTTCCATCCTGCCGAATCCCCTCTGCTTGCCAGAAGTAATACATCTTTCCTTCTCCCGCTACCTGCACATCTACACTGCCGTTCCCGAGCTGTTTTGAGCTCAGGCGCAGAGTGCTTCCATCGGTCTTGCCTACTTCTTTTCCATTTACTTTTATCACAGCACTTACCGATGCATTATTGGCCTGTCTTGCCAATTTCCCAAGCGCTATAAAGGCAAATGCCCTTTCCTGAGTACTCAGGTAAGCACGGTTTTTTATCTCTCTGCTCAAGTGCCTGGCCATTGTGCCCACCTGTGCATTTCCGGGTTCCACTTCCAGTATAGCGGCCAATGCCACCCCTTCATCGCGCAAATCACTACAGAAACTACCGCCACTTTCTTTCAGCGCAGTTTCTCCGCTGAAAGAATTGGGAAGGAGTTCTTTGTATTTTGATTTGTCGCCCGCTAAGGCAAAAGCTGCACTCAGTAAATATTTACTATCGAGAGCCAACAAGGTGTTGTTTTGTTTGTAGTAATTCATGGTGGAAATTTGCGGCTTTCCGGCCAATGCCAGTATATAAAGAGAATACGCCACTTCCTTAGGGGCTATTTGTTTCTTCAAATTCTGATTGTAGTAGTAGGTGACAAACTCCTTGTTTTTCAATTTAGTGTTTAGGTATTTGTAAATGTTGTCGAGCAAACCTGTCTCTACATCAAAGCCCGCTTTTTGAGCCTCCAGCAGGAAATGAGCTGCATACGCACTCGCCCACCAGTTCTCACTTCCTTCATGGTCCCATAAGGTGATGGCACCATTATACAACTGTCGCATTTTGATTTTTCGGATGGCCTCTTGCACATTGTAGTTAGCATTCACTTTCACCCCCTTGTCCAACTTCATGGATTCTGCCAAATCGGCAAAATATAATTGCGGAAAAGCCTTACTGATTGTTTGCTCGGTGCATCCGTATGGGTAGCTGATTAACTGATATATCTGGTCAGCAATTTCGAGGGCCGGATTCTTTGAAACAATTAACTGGTAATCGGCTGAGGAGGGGATAAAAGTATTGTTCCCAACCTCTATGTGTTTGGTAGAGCCTCCTGTTATAGCTCCTGCTTCCGATATTTTTTGAACAGAAGCAGCCGGACGAACCGTAATGTCAGTCTCCTCCATAAATTTTTGATTCAGGGCATTCACTTCTACTGTTACTTTACCGTTGTCGGCCCTTGCCTCTGCCACTATTTTGAATTCTATTTTTGTTTCACTTCCCGCTTTCAGATTTACACTTTGTTGGCTGGAACCTATTATTTTCAAAGGGCCTGAAATTTTCAAACCGGCAGTTGCATTTGTATTGGTTTTAGTTGTATTAGATAAAGTTACGGGCATCAATACAGTGTCTTTAGGTGATAGAAAACGAGGGAGAGCGGTGCTTATCACAATTGGATCTGCTACTGTCATATTCATATCTACGCTACCGAACGACTCATTCTTGTAAGCTACTGCCATTATTCTTAGTTGACCGCTAAACTGCGGCACATCAAACTCGAATTCCGCATTTCCGCTTCCGGAGGCATCCATGATGCCACTCCAGCAGGAAACCAATTTCACCCTTTTGTTTTGTAATGGATTGGTGCGCTTGCTCATGTCAAATCCATCTCCACCGGTACTGGAAAGCATGGATCCAAGTTCCGGAAATAACAAAGGATACAAATCGTAGGAATTTACCTCCAGCGCACGCTTCGCATAAAAGAAGCCGAACGGATCCGGTGTTTTATAATTCGTAATCTGCAAGATTCCCTCATCTACTACCGCTACTGTTACTTTTGAATTTGGCGCAGCTTTAATACTTACTTTCTGGTGGCTGCGAGAGCGTACGCTTTTTTCAGCAGTTATCTGCACCGGCATTTTACGCGCATGGTCCAATACGTTAATGGATTTAAAACCATGAGCGACAGTAAGCGGCATATCGCTTTCTACGTGTGGTTTAATGAGTGTTGCTGTAATATAGGCGTTCGGCAAATGCTGTGCCGATATGTTGAGTTCAACCGAGGCAGCGCGACCTTCAACCGTAACATATTGGTGTGAAATTACCTGGTTGTTTTCAAGCGTTACGAGCATTTTGCCATTAAACGGAGTTTTAAAAAGCACTTTGCATTTGTCACCGGTGCTATATTCTTTTTTATCGGGCGCAATGTCTATTTGCCCCTCGTTGTCCACCTCAAAATTCCCATAATTTCCGCTCATGTAACCATAGCTGTAAAAGCGGTTGCTGACAAATGTATTGGTGCCGGGTTTGCTGATTCTAATCTCGTATTCACCGGGCGTGCGTGGAACATAACTAAATACGGTTTGCTCACCGTTGATAAGCACATTTTGGTCTACCAGCGTTTTATCATCGCGTTGACTTTCATATCTGAAATATTCATTGTAGCGGCTTAACACCGTTTTGTAGTCGTGTTTTATTACCTGAATATGCGCCTGCACATTGCTCAGGACTTGTTCGTCTTTATTGAGTGCAATAATGGGGAACGTGATTTTTTGGTTCAGACCATAATAGTAGTAACCATCGTTGCCGAGTCCGTAAAATACATCTTGGGTAAAGATGTCGATTGAGTTTTTGCGATTAACGGGCCTGCCGGTTTCATCAAAAACGGTGCTGAAGAAATCTGCCTGCAACACGCCTCTGTTCTGGTAGTTGATGTCAGTGGTGTAACCAACTGAGGCATTCCCGTTTTCATCGGTAGTGCCCGAGGAGAGGGTGGATTCAAAATCAGCGTTTCGGTCGGTGAGCCAAAAATCAAATCGGGAATATTTTTCGGGTGAAAAACTTTTCCCTTTCACCTGTACTTCCACCTCATATTTTCTATTTGCAGCCGGAGGGCCAAAGAAGTTAATGGCATTCAGGGAGAGGTTAGCTGTTTCACCGGGCTTCAGAAATTTTTTGTCTAAGTTGGTAGTTAGTTTGATGCGATCGGGCATAAATTCCTCCACATGCACATTGGTCGATGTAAGCATTACATCATTACCATTATAAACCTCTAGTGTATAGTTGCCAGTGACCGCTGCGGGCGATAACTCAATTTGTGTTTCCAAAGAGCCTTCCTCGTTTAAAGTCTTTCGCATGCTTTTCAACTCTTTTCCATTAGGGAGCAGGAATTTCATTTTCAAAGGGACTTCACCCGGTTTTTTCCATTTCATGTCACGAACTACCACACTGAAATTTATTTTCTCACCCGGACGATAAATATCTCGTTCTGCATAGACAAACGCATCTAATCCGGTGCTGTTGCTTCGTTTACCGCCTACATCAAATCGAGAGGTATTTACACGGGTGGACCGGAACGGCAGGTAATTAAAATCGTCTCCGCTCTTAGCAATAATCATGGCCGCTTTGAAGCCTTCAAAGTCTTTTCGCTTTACATCAATTTCTGCCACGCCCTCGCTGTTGGTAACTCCGCTGCCAATTGGCTGGTTGTTGTTACCTACCACGTTTATGCTTACACCGCTTATGGCACCTGCCGACTGAATGCTGTTGGCAAATACCCATACTTTGTCTTCGGTTTGTTTAGCAATTAGTCCTATATCACTCAGGGATATAAAGCGCGAATCCTCCAGCCAATAATCTTCGGTGCTTCTTATTTTAATGTGATAAATACCCTTGTAATCTTTCAGTTTGTCCTCTATGTTGAATTTGAATAAGCGACTGCTACCGCGTTTCGATAATGTTTTGGTATCTACCGTTTGCTCGTATATCACATCACCATAGACCCCTTCACTGCCATAATTTCCGTAGTAATCTTCTTCGTATTCATAATAACTGTAGTTATTGTCGTTTGGATAGTAGCCATGGCTTTGGGCAAACAGTAAATTGCTTTCATAAATCTTGGACACAATTACTTTTACTTTACTAATAGAGTTAATGAGCACCTCCACGTTTTTGGAACCTTTGGCACTTACATAGACCCCTTTACGATTAATGAAATTTATTCGTGGCTGAAGTTGTCCAAACACCACCGTGTTATTGTATTCTTCTTTTAATACCCCTCCGATTTTTCCACGTAATCCCTTTTTGAGAATCAGAGAATAGGATTTGGAAACATCAAATTCTTCGGAGGTAAGTATGATGCCATCGCTGGCCATTTCGGTTTTTAAATTCACCGTTGGGCTGATGGATATGTAATCATTGAGATTATCTGTGCTAACCGGTTGACTGGTGAAAATTTTAATGGTTCCCAAAGCACCATCGTGGTCTGCTTCCAAATTGAGAATGCTGAGCGTAAACGGGGATGTCAAACTAAAGGTATTCTCCGTCTCTTGCGAAGTGCCAATATTTCCACCTTGTGGCAAAAGCCCCTTGGCAATTTTTATTTTTCCCGTGAGGTCCTTATCCTCCATTTTCAGGTTCATAACCGTAATGGAAATCTTAGAAGCCGATTCTGTGGTTTGAATACTGATATCCTTGCGTTCGCCATCCATTTCCACCGATAACAGTTCTTTCAGTTGTGATGGGCCTACAGGATAATTGAACTGTAAATCAATTTGAGGAAAGGCAGTGGATGAGGAGCCTTCCGCAATATTCCACATCGCAAAAATGTTTTCGAGCCTGACATGGGGAGTGTGAAAGTCTTTTATCTGGCACTTGCCCAAGCTTAGTTTGGAGTATCGCAATATCTCCTTCGTTATTCTGGCTTTGAATGTGGTGGCAGGCGGTAGTTCAAACTCCGGAGAAAACACTAGTTCGCTCGCACTCTGCCAACGAAAACGGCCTTGGATTTTAGGTTCAAAAGTGATGTATTCGGTGCTGTCCCAATAGTTTAAAAGCGAATCTGGACATAGGTTCTTGTCAAAGGTAAATGTCAGGTTCCCTAAACTTGGAATTTCATTTTGAGCATTGGTGTCTATTAGGTTTACTTTGTTTTTGTTGCAAGAGGACATAACTGCAACTAACAGATAGAACAAGACCGGGATTTTGCGCATGTGTTTAAGGATTAGGATAACTAAAGTACGATTTGGTCGCTAAGATTGCTGGGGTGTTGAAAAATATATTTAGGCAAACTTCTCCGATTAAGCACCCGGGGTTTACTATTACGCAGATGCGCAATTCTACCAAACTCAAAATTCTATTACAGAAGTATACCATTTCTCTCGACCTTGATACGGATGAGCAGTTTAAACTCATACTAACCGACAAGGCTACAAACGAAATGGAGCAATTTGAAGGCAAGTCCTATAGTGTGGTTTTATCTAAAGCATACAGCTTTTTGCTCAAATGCCTTCGGGAACAAATGCATTAGTTTTCTTGTTCTAATTTCTATTTTGCAAACTCAAAAACTTAAAATCATGAAAAAAGCAACTCAAGTATTATTGCTGCTTCTGGTGGCTGTTTCCACATTTGCGCAAGTTACCCTGAACGATGTTACCTTACCGGCACGAATCAAAAAAGACAACACCGAGTTGATTCTCAACGGGGGAGGAATTCGCAAAAAGTTTGTCTTTAAGGTATATGTAGCCGGATTGTATCTTCCCGCCAAATCAAAAAATGCGGCTGACATCTGTGGAGCCGACAAAGCTACCGGTATCCGACTCGTTATTACATCGAGCGTCATTAATAGTGATAACATGAGCGAGTCTATTAACGAAGGTTTTGGGAAATCGTTGAATGGAAATACCACTGCGCTGCGTCCCAAGATTGATGCGTTCATCAACACATTCAAAAAGGAAGTTATCAAAGAAGGCGATGTATTTGAAGTAATATATGTGCCCGGAGAGGGAGTGAAGTCGTACAAAAACGAAAAGTATATCAGCACGGTTGCCGGTCTCGATTTCAAGAAAGCGTTGTTTGGAATCTGGCTATCTGAAAATCCGGTGGATGCAGATTTGAAAACCTCACTCTTGGGTCAATAATTACATCCACTCTTGTCATTCGTGATAATCACTTTACAGTGTGGAAACAAAAGTTGGAATAATTCCAACAGCCGAATACATTCGCGCCTACTCTAAAAGCAGAACTCGATTATGCCTAAAGTTACCATAGACGGAGTAACAGTTGAAGTGGAAGCGGGAACCACTATTTTGAACGCTGCGCGCAAGATAGGGGGCGATGTGGTGCCACCAGCCATGTGTTACTACAGTAAGCTGAAGGGAAGTGGCGGGAAGTGTCGTGTATGTTTGGTAGAGATATCCAAGGGCAGCGATGCCAATCCCAATCCAATGCCGAAGTTGCAAGCGAGTTGCTGCACACCTATAATGGATGGCATGGAAGTAAAAAACATGACTAGCGCCAAAGTCCAGGATATGCGCAAAGGAGTGGTGGAGTTTCTTTTGATGAACCATCCGCTTGATTGCCCTATCTGCGACCAAGCCGGTGAATGCGACCTGCAAAATCTCGGTTACAATTATGGCGTAGAAGGCACACGTTACAAAGAGGAGAGAAGAACCTTTGACAAAATAGACATTGGTGACAAAATACAGTTGCACATGACGCGTTGCATATTGTGTTATCGCTGCACCTATGTAGCCGACCAACTCACCGACAACCGGGTTCACGGTGTGGTGAACAGAGGCGATGCTGCTGAAATTTCAACTTACATACAGAATGCTGTAACCAACGAGATGAGTGGCAATATGATTGATGTTTGCCCGGTAGGCGCACTCACCGACAAAACATTCCGCTTTAAAAGTCGTGTGTGGTTTCTGAAACCTTTTGATGCCCATCGTGATTGCAAAACCTGTTCCGGTAAAGTTACCGCTTGGATGTTTGGCAACGAAATATACCGCATCACCGCACGTAAAGATGCTTACCATGAAGTGGAGAACGATGAAAATGGCAATCCGGCATTTATTTGCAACACTTGCCGTTTTGATACTAAAGATGTAAAGCAATGGACCATTGAAGGGCCTCGAAAAATGGAAAACTGGAGCGTTATTAATCAGGGGAAATACATGAAGGGTAAAGAGAAAGTCATCATTGATGGAGATATTCGCCTGCAGTTGGGCCGTGCAGAGGACAGAAAGAAGATTAGTATGAACGGAACAAATACTTTGGAACAAACCCTTTCAGACGGGCAATAAAACATTGGAGATGGATTTAGGATTTGTTATTGAAAAATCAGCTATCATACTTGTAATTTTTGCAATTACAATGCTTATAGCGCTCTACTCCACCTTTGGAGAGCGGGTTTTTGCATCTTACTTCCAAGACAGATTGGGCCCCAATCGCGCAGGCCCCGGTGGTTTATTGCAGCCATTAGCTGATGGCGTAAAAATGTTTACCAAGGAGGATTTTATACCGGAAACCCCTAATAAATTCCTCTTCATTTTTGGTCCTTTTCTTTTCATGACTACTGCGCTTATTACCAGTTCGGTTATTCCTTGGGGCGATACATTAACTTTATTTGGCCGTGAGGTAAAGTTACAGGCGGCTGACATCAATGTAGCTATCCTTTTTGTGTTTGGAGTGGTAAGTATTGGTGTGTATGGAATTATGCTGGGAGGTTGGGCTTCAAACAACAAGTTTTCGCTCTTAGGTGCCGTTCGTGCTTCTTCACAAATGATTTCATACGAGGTGGCTATGGGGTTATCCATTATAGCCGTTTTGATGATGACGGGTACGCTCAGTCTTCGTGGTATTGTGGAGCAGCAACACGGATTTATTGATTGGAGTGGTAACATCCCATGGTTTTCCTGGAATGTCTTTAAACAGCCAGTTGCATTTATCATTTTTCTGGTATGTGCATTTGCTGAAACGAATCGTACCCCGTTTGACCTGCCGGAATGCGAGAGCGAGCTGGTGGGCGGATATCACACCGAGTATTCCTCCATGAAACTAGGATTCTACCTTTTTGCAGAGTATATCAATATGTTTATTTCTTCTGCGCTAATATCTCTCTTGTTCTTTGGAGGCTTCAATTATCCGGGAATGGATTGGGTGGCGCACAACCTGGGCGGAAACCTGGCGACATTGGTGGGTGTTGGAGTGATGTTTACCAAAACATTGTTTGGTATCTTCTTTTACATGTGGGTTCGGTGGACGGTGCCAAGATTTCGCTACGATCAGCTGATGAATCTTGGATGGAAGATTTTAATTCCATTAGCTATTTTAAATATTCTCATTACCGGTTTCGTTATCATTTTGAACGGAAACTAATTGTTGAAAATTGAAACGTTGTTGGAATCAAATTTTAAATCATTACTTCTATAATTGCCCCGCTTTAATCCATGGCAGACTTTAAATCATTATCACTTTCCGGAAGAAAGAAAGACGTGTCCGACAAAGACATGACTTTTATGGAGAAGTTGTATCTGCCTGCTATTGCAAAAGGGATGGGCATTACACTGCGTCACTTCTTTAAACCCAAAGTGACCATACAGTATCCTGAGCAAAAACGCGAATTCAGTCCTATCTTCAGAGGTCGTCATATACTAATGCGTGACGAAAACGGAGCGGAGCGCTGCACAGCTTGCGGATTATGTGCGCTCAGTTGTCCCGCTGAGGCTATTACAATGACTTCATCGGAGAGAAAAAAAGGAGAGGAGCATTTATACCGCGAGGAGAAGTATGCAGATACTTATGAGATTAACATGTTGCGCTGTATTTTTTGTGGTTTGTGTGAAGAAGCCTGCCCAAAGGAAGCGATTTTTCTTACCCAAGATATGGCACCGGCAGACTACAAACGCGAAGGGTTTATCTATGGAAAGGAGAAACTGGTGATGAAGATGGAGGATATAAAAAGTAATACGAAGTGAGTTTAACTTTAATAGCATTTCTTTTTTTGAGTTTGGTGGCCGTGTTTTGCGGTCTCATGACGGTGCTTTCTAAAAACCCGATCCATTCTGTTATTTATCTCATTGGATGTTTTTTTGCCATAGCCGGCCATTACTTATTGTTGAATGCTCAGTTTCTGGCGGTGGTTCATATTATAGTATATGCCGGAGCTATCATGGTTCTGTTTCTTTTTACCCTAATGCTCATGAATTTGAATAAAGAATCAGAGAAGCACAAAGCGGCTATCGCCCGCATTGGAGCCGTGATTGCAGCCGGAGCTATGATGCTCGTTTTGGTGGCAGTGTTAAAAAGAGCAGATTCATTGGCGATACCTTCTACACAAAACATTGCCATAGGAACCATCGAAAATCTGGGAAGAGTATTGCTCAACGAGTATTTGTTTCCGTTTGAGTTCGCATCTGTCTTGTTACTGAGCGCCATGATAGGAGCTGTTTTATTAGCCAAGAAAGACCACCAAAAAGCAGCCTAACAAATGGAAAGCATCTTCAACATAGTTCCTATTCAATACTACATTTTTATCAGCGCTGTGTTGTTTTGCATTGGAATACTCGGAGTGCTTTTTCGCAGGAACTCGATTATCATTTTTATGAGTATCGAACTGATGCTGAATGCGGTCAATCTTTTGCTGGTGGCCTTTAGCACTTATCATAACGATGCCAGCGGGCAGGTGTTTGTATTTTTTGTAATGGCCGTTGCCGCTGCGGAGGTTGCTGTGGGCTTAGCCATATTAGTGACCATCTTCCGCAATGTGCACACCGTAGATATTGATGAACTAAAATCCCTTAAGAATTAAAGTGGTCAATCTGTTACTCATCATCTTATTACCGCTTGCTGGCTTTCTGGTCAATGCTTTTGTGGGTAAAAAATTACCCAAGAGCCTTTCCGGAATAATTGGTTCCGTGGCTGTATTTGGTTCATTTATTCTTTCCTCACTATTTTTTGTTGGATTCCTGAATGGCACTCAGGCCCGTTTAGATGTTGATGTATATGACTGGATTTCGTTCGCTGACTTTAATATCACCTTTGGGCTTCTGCTCGATCAATTATCAGCCACTTGGTTGATGGTGGTTACCGGTATTGGCTTTTTGATTCATCTGTATTCTATCAGTTACATGCATGACGATGAGAAGTTCCATAACTTCTTTTCGTATCTCAATCTGTTCATATTCTTCATGCTTATTTTGGTTTTGGGAAATAACCTGCTTGTTACCTTCATAGGGTGGGAGGGTGTAGGGCTTTGTTCTTACTTACTGATTGGCTTTTGGTTCCGCAATCAGGATTATAACAATGCCGCCAAGAAAGCATTTGTCATGAATCGTATCGGTGACCTGGGTTTTTTACTCGGTATGTTCCTGATTCTTTACAACTTCAAGACACTTAACTTTGGCGCACTTCAAACGGCCTTTGGTGCAGTAGAGGTTTCGCATGGTTTGGTAGTGGCTATTACCCTGTTGTTATTTGTTGGAGCCATGGGCAAATCGGCTCAGATTCCGTTGTATACCTGGCTTCCGGATGCCATGGCTGGTCCTACTCCTGTATCTGCCCTGATTCACGCGGCTACCATGGTAACAGCCGGTATCTATATGATCGCCCGAACTAATTTTATCTATATACACGCACCCGAAACCATGATGATTGTGGCAGGAGTGGGTGTGGCTACCGCTATTTTTGCTGCTACAATTGGCTTGCTGCAAAATGACATCAAGAAAGTATTGGCTTATTCAACGGTTTCGCAACTTGGTTTAATGTTTATGGCACTAGGAGTAGGTGCATTTACTTCGGGCGTATTTCACGTTGTAACACACGCCTTTTTTAAGGCCTGTCTGTTCTTGGGTTCCGGTTCTGTGATTCATGCTTTGCATGGTGAGCAGGACATTCGGAACATGGGCGGATTGAAGAAATGGATGCCCATTACCTTCTGGACGTTCTTAATCTCCTCTCTGGCCATTTCCGGAATTTTTCCATTCAGTGGTTTTTTCTCTAAGGACGAAATACTGGCTGCTGCTTTTGAACATAACATGGTATTGTGGGCAGTGGCTTCGTTGGCTTCGCTCATGACTGCCTTCTATATGTTCCGTTTGGTGTTTTTGACGTTTACCGGTGAATTTAGAGGCACCGAGGAACAGAAACACCATTTGCATGAATCTCCGGCTCTCATTACCCTCCCTCTTATTGTCTTGGCTGTTTTAGCTGCGGTGGGTGGTGTGATGGGGCTTCCCGAGTTTCTTGGTTTCCATCATTGGTTGAAAGGATTCCTGGCTCCGGTGTTTGTATCGAATCCGCATGCCGCAGCACATGGCTTATCGCATTCTACCGAAATAGGATTGATGTCCGGAGCTTTTGTAGGAGCATTAGCTTCCATTGCTTTTGCTTATTACAAGTTTGTGTCACAGAAAAGTTTACCGGCTACCGATGGCAGTCTTTCCGGACTGGGTAAGCTGATCTATCACAAGTATTATATTAACGAGGTTTACAACATGCTGGTGGTGAAACCAGTAATGTTTTTAAGCGAAATGTTTCATGATGTGGTAGATAACATCTTTGTAGATGGTGCTGTCCATTTAACCGGTAGGGTTACCCTGCTGCTTGGTAATCAGATTCGGAAGATTCAAAGCGGATATATAGGATTCTATTTGTTGATGATGGTGTTAAGTATTGTAGCCTTTTTTGTTTTTGTGTTTTTCATTCATTAAACGATGCTGGTAGTTATAACTCTCTTTTTGCCGCTGTTATTTGCCCTGCTCACTTTCCTGAGTGGAAACCGTTATGCTAAGTATGTGGCGCTGGCGGGTGGTGCAGCTACTTTTATAGCTTGTGTATTATTGAAACCCATCTTCGTTTCGGGCCAACTTCAACCCATTGCTGTTTCATATCCCTGGATTGCCAACCCGGTAGTTAATTTCGCTTTATCCTTAGACGGTTTGTCATTTGTATTGGTAGCGCTTACTACTTTTCTGGTGCCTTTCATTATTGGTACCACCTTTGGAAAAGAGATAGATAATGCTAAAGCATTTTACTCGCTTATTTTATTGATGGAGTTTGGGTTGTTGGGCGTTTTTTTGGCAGCGGATGGATTTCTCTATTACATATTCTGGGAGTTGGCCCTTATCCCTATTTACTTTATCGCCTTAATATGGGGCGAAAACAAGGACCGGGAGTTCAGAAACCGGGCTATCTTCAAGTTCTTTATTTATACACTGGCGGGTTCGCTCTTTATGTTATTGGGCTTTATCTACCTCTATCAGTCTACCGGTAGTTTCAGTATATCGGCTTTGTATAATCTGAATTTGTCCGATACCGAGCAGTCAGTATTGTTCTGGGCTTTCTTTGTAGCCTTTGCCATCAAAATTCCGGTGTTCCCTTTTCATACCTGGCAGCCTGAAACCTATAAGGAGGCCCCGAGTGCCGGCACCATGTTGCTTTCTGGCATTATGCTTAAAATGGGTCTGTATAGTCTGTTGCGATGGTTATTACCGGTGTTGCCACATGGAGTTATGCTTTGGACTCCGCTGGTGATTGTGTTAGCAGTGATCGGTGTGATTTATGGATCTGTTATCGCTGTTAAGCAGGACAACCTTAAAAAACTGCTGGCGTATTCTTCTTTTGCGCACGTTGGTTTGATTACAGCCGGTATTTTTGCGCTTACCCGTGAAGGTTTTCAGGGAGCTACTGTTCAAATGTTTGCTCATGGATTTAATGTGGTGGGCTTGTTCTTTGCCGCTGAAATTATCCTGCAGCGAACCGGAACACTTTCCATTTCACAGTTGGGAGGTATTAGAAATGTAGCTCCTAAATTTGCAACCGTATTTATGGTGGTGGTACTGGCAAGTGTGGCATTGCCTACTACCAATGCATTTATCGGTGAGTTTTTGTTGCTGTTTGGTGTGTATGAATACAACACCTGGTTATCCGTAATTGCCGGGCTCACTATTATTCTGGGCGCGGTGTATATGCTTCGTATGTATCAGTTAGTGATGCTCGGTGAGACTAATGATACTACTGCCGGCTTCCGCGATTTGAATAGTCGCGAGTTGCTGTTGTTTGCTCTTCTGATTATTGGGATATTTCAGTTGGGTCTGGCACCCAAAATGTTTATGACTTATGTGCAGCCGAGTCTGGATTTGATACTTAACTATAGTTTGCGATAGAAGCATGAAGACTTTAATCTATACCTCCGCTCTTGGATTTATCTGCATGATTGTGGAGATGCTCAACATGCGCAGGTATATAGTGCCGGTAGCAGTCACCGGACTTGCTGTCATCTTTGGGCTTAACATCCTTGACTGGGGGCTTGCTGAGTCGCATTTCAACGGCATGCTGGTGACCGATAATTTTTCGGTGGCCTTTTCGGGATTGTTGTTGCTGATTGGCTTTTTTATTGTGCTGCTGAGCGGTCACTTTTACAAGAACGAGGAAAGTAAGCTGAGCGACTATCTGGCTATTATTCTTTTTACGCTGGTAGGCGCATTGGCTATGGTATCGTTTGGCAATGTGGCCATGTTTTATTTGGGCATTGAGCTGCTTTCTATATCGCTCTACATATTGGCCGGAAGCAAGAAAAAGGATTTGCGCAGCAACGAAGCCGGTATGAAATACTTCCTGATGGGGAGTTTTGCATCGGGCATTTTGTTGTTCGGCATCACTTTAATTTATGGAGAGACTGCATCGTTTAGTTTGCAGGGCATTGCGTCCTATATGACCGCTCACCCCAGTCCTTCTGTTTTGTTCTATGTGGGCGTGGGGATGATATTGATTGCTATGCTCTTTAAAGTATCTGCTGCGCCATTCCATTTCTGGGCACCCGATGTGTATGAAGGCTCACCGACACTCACCACGGCTATGATGGCTACGCTGGCTAAGATTGCTGCATTCGCAGCTTTCTACAGATTGTTTAGCACTTGTTTTATTCCTGCTTATCCTGCGTTTGCCTGGATGCTATCAACTGTTGCCGCTTTAACTCTTATAATTGGAAACCTGAGCGCACTGCATCAGGATTCTTTTAAACGGATGCTCGCATTTTCGGGTATTTCACATGCCGGATATCTTCTCTTAGGCATACTTTCATTGTATGGCAAAACAGACCAAGCAATATTCTTCTATTCCTTTGCTTATGCGGTAGCTTCTTTGGCGGCTTTTGCCATGGCCATTGTAGTGGCGGCTAATGCCGGCAGCGAAAAGATAGAAGCGTTTAATGGATTGGGTAAACGCAAACCCTATTTGGCATTTGCTTTAACCATTGCCATGCTGAGCATGGCCGGCATTCCGCCCTTTGCCGGGTTCTTTGCTAAATATTACATCTTCAGCGAAGCCGTTCGCAACGGACATGTATGGATTACGGTGGTAGCGGTGCTCGCTTCTATTGTAGCGGTGTTCTATTACTTTAAAGTGATAGTGGCGATGTATACCAAAGAAAGCGCAGAAACCGCTTTTGAAATAAAGCCTGCTTACCTGTTGGTGATTACCATTTGTGTATTGCTGACTATTCTGTTTGGGTTGTTCCCTTCCCAGTTGGCTAATCTGCTGTAACCTTATTTCTTCTTGATGTTGAGATTGGCCGAGGTCAGATAAGTGCCCTTGCCGGTGTATAGCTTTATTTTGTAGTTGCCGGGGTCAAAGAAAACGACTTCTTTCCAGGCAAAGTTCCAGAGGGTTTCCACCTTTTGAGGCATGCGCGAAATCTCTTCCTCTTTTCCGGTCTCATTGATGAAGTATATGCGGAAATCCAGTGCATCGGTGTTAAACTTATCATCGGCTTTGGCCAAAAACTTGAGCACACCTCCGTCCTCGTCCACCATAAATGAATTGGAGAGCATTTGCGGCTTGCCTTCTTTGTTTACGTCTTCGCAAAACTGCAACGAATATTGTGCGCTGGCCCATGGTCCATACGCCATCAGGGAAATGAAAAGAAGCTTTTTCATAGCAAATAAATTTGGATAAAGGTAAAGTAAGGCGTCACCGACTGCGCCCCGGTTGCAAACGTGTGCAGGTAGATAATACCCTAAAAACTACACCACTACTGCTTCTTGAAATCTAAAGAGAGCGAGTTGACGCAGTATCGCTGGCCGGTTTCGGTGGGGCCATCGTCAAAAATGTGACCGAGGTGGCCGCCACAATTGGCACACATAATTTCGGTTCTTATCATGCCGTGGGTAGTGTCTAATTTGGTTTTTACTTTACCTCCGGCTATTTCGCGGTCGAAGCTGGGCCAGCCGCAATGCGATTCAAATTTCATGTCGGAAGTAAACAGTTCGCTGCCGCAGCCTGCACATACATATATCCCTTTTTCTTTATGCAGATAAAATTTACCGGTGCCGGGATACTCGGTTCCTTTTTCGCGCAGGATATGATATTGCTCGGGCGACAAAATCTTTTTCCAGTCGGCTTCGGTTTGGGGAGGGGTGTTGGTCTTGTTGTTTTCGTTATTCATGGCGGTGTTGCTGGTAGTATTATTAGAAGAAGGATTAGCGGCCTGCTGTGCACAAGACGAAAGGGAAACAGAAATGCTGAGAATAATGAGCAGTTGCTTGTGCATGATTCAAATTTAGTGGTTTAACGCTAAAGGTATTGACACAGTTTGCAATGCATGGAGGTGTTAACAGATTTTGTTTAATGTTGTTCTATGCTGCAAACTATCTCCACCTTCTTTTGGCGAATAGCCGGACTCAAAACCTTTTTGTCGGCTTTGGTGCTCTACCTGTTCTTTGGCGGATATGTGATGCCCACGGGTCTTAAAACCATGCAGGAAATGGCCGGCAAGCCGGTGGAAGTCCTCGACCTGCAGTTTTATTACACCGAAGCGGATGCTAAAGCCATCTTAAGCGAGTATGGCCCCGAGTTGCTGAAAAGAGCAGCCGTGTTTGAGGTGATTGCCGATAGTTTGTATCCCATCGTTTACACCTTTCTCTTCATCATTATGCTGGCCTGGCTTTATAAGTCGGTGGCGGTGTATAGGCCGGTGGTGGCACACATCCACCTGCTTCCCTTTGTGGTGATGCTGGCCGACTATTGCGAAAACACCGGCATTGTGCGCATGTTGCTGACCTATCCAGATTTTGGGGCTACGCTGCCGGGCATTACCACTGTGTTTACCATGCTCAAGTGGAGTGTGCTGGGCCTGGAAGGGGTGCTGATAGTGTTTGGTTTGTGGCTGCTGTTCTATTTCAGAGTTGTCAAAAACAAATAAACTACTCTACATAGGGCCACAAACCGCGCAGTCCCATATCTACAATTACTTCGCCTTTGGACGGTTCCCATTTACCATCGTTTTACTACTTCTACCCATTCAAAGCTTTTATTGGTGCTGAGGGCTACTACTACTACAATGTCCTCGGTTTCGTTGCCGGTGATTTGCAGTTTGCTGCCGCCAAACGGACCGGTGACTACACAAGAGCCTGCCGGAATGGGTGAGGTGGCCGATAGCGGGTTAGGCACGGTGGTGGCACCCGGAGGCGCCTGGCCGGTGGTGGCAAACTCGTAGGGGTAGCCATAGAAATTGGCGTTCATTTCGTAGCCCCAGAAGCCCTGTAGTTTATCATCATTGATGGTGAACGATTTGTTTTTGATGCTGAAGTTGTTGATGTAAGTATTATAGCCCACAAAGCTGGCCACCGTGCCCGGATATTCGCCCTGAATGCTGAAGCCGGAAATAGTGGTATCCAGATAGAGTTTTTACATCGAAGTTTTGGTAGGCCAGCGATACGCGCAGATACTCATAGTCGCCCGGTGTGACCTCGGAGAGGGGCACTTCATAAAACATTTCGTTGTTGCCGGCCAGCACCGCTTTGCTGAAATCAATGGCCGTGGCACCGCCCGCATTGGTTTCGGGAGCGTGGTAAAGCACTGTGCCGCTGCCCAGCGGAGTGAGGGGACCGGTTGCCAGTTCTATGTAATGCGCACTCATTTTGTTGAAGTCGGGGTTTTGGCCGGCATGACCGGAAGGCATGGCTGCGGGTTGCCCGAAGTTATTGAGGCGCTGCAGCGTGGGGTCAAACTTGAATTTGAAAATCAGCTTGGGTGTTTTTTCTTTTTTGCAACCGGCAAAAAAGAGGATAGAACAGCTGAGCATACACAGGATGGCGAACTTTTGCATAGGAGATTTTAGGGTTGGTATAAGGATGATGTAATGAGCCGCTAAAAATAGCAAAAGGACTTAGCGGAGGAAGATGACTCAGGCAATGCGCTCCATGTAAACCACCGCTATGGAAATATGAAACTCCATCTTTTGCAGGTTGCCCTGCCGGAAATAATACACACTCCGATGGCCATCGGAGGTGGTGAACTCTACCCGTTCTTTGCTGTATTTAATGGGGGCGTAATTGGCCTCGGCTTCGTAGAACACCTGCTTTATCTGTGAGGGGTCGTTGAAGTATAAAGACGCCACCGAAAACGTAGGCGCTTCGGTAAAACTCCGCGCTCCTTTGTTTGATTCCACGCGATACACATTGCCCTCCAAGCGCACCCTGGTCCATCGCTTTAGCTTTCCGTTTTCTATTTCGGTGTAGCTGGAGGAGAGGAGCTTGCCGTGCTTGTAGCGCACTTCCTGCTTAGTTTCGCTCACAAAATCAATCCACAGCACAGTGGCTTTGCCGCTGGCATGCAGGGTGTATACCTCGGTGCTGTCGGGCAGCAGAGTGCGGTTGACCACCATTTTGCCAAACTTGAAACCCAGCACGGTCATTTCAAACACTTTGGTTTGTGCCCGGGCGGTGCCGGTTGCCATGAGCCCTGCCAGCAGCAGCCCAAAGAAAATTCGTGCAAAGGACATGGGCTATTGGGCGGCTGCTTTCTTTTTAAGTTGATAATGTGCCCGGGTGGTTTTGCAAAGGCGGTCCCAGAAGGCCGACACCTCGCCAAAATTCATATTGGTGTGGCTGTGGTGCACATTGTGCCAGGCCGAAGTGTTCAGGTTAAGCCGCGGCAGCACCTTCTCCAGCCAGCCAAAGGTAACCCCGCAGTGCAGATACAGATTGAGGAACACAAAACCTACAATAGCCGTGAAATAAAGCGGGGCAAAGTGTTTGGCCTCGGGGATACAAATAAGCAACAGCGGCCAAAAGGTAAGGATGGTTTCCACGGGGCCCACGGCAAAGCCGGCAAAAGGAGTGGGGTCGCGGAAGGAGTGGTGATGCTTGTGAAACGCAAAAAAGGCGCGGGTATGCAGCAGGCGGTGTTTCCAATACGTAATGGCATCGATGGCCACTATGCCCACATACATTTCGAGCACGGCCATCCACCAGGTAAGGCCCATTTGCTCCAGCGTCCATGCAATGCCGGTGGGCACTCCCAGCCGGTATAGCCCCACAGGCCAGGCTGCCAGACAGGCGACTATAAACATGGCGCGCACCGTGCCAAACACCTCGCGGGCTATGGGTGGCATTGCCTTGCGAACGCCCTGTATGCGCAGTCCGTTTTGCTCGCTGAAGCGGTAAATAAGATAGCTGAAAAGCAGCAGTGGCACGGTGACAATCAAAAACACCTGCAGCAGTGCGGTGTAATACACCTCCGGAGCCGGAAACAGCACACCTGACAGGAAGCTCAGCAGCACCACGCCCCAATCGATAAGGGTGGCTGCGCGGTCGCGGATAATAAAACGGGGAAGGGCTATAGACATGGCCGCAATGATACAGATTGCAAAACATATATTTTGCTAAAAAAAGAGGGAAGCGAAGCCGCTTTTCAATGAGCAATGAACAAGGAGCAATTGCAATAAACAACAACGCTTTGGTGATGGTGCGGGGCTCTGCGCTTATACCGACTGGTACTATACTGATGTGGAACGCTTGCCGAATGAGCGAAAGCCCCCTCTGCCGACCAGGCAAGCCGCAAAAGCGGTGGAGGAGAGAGCGAAGCTAGTTTAGGATTAACGTTTTCGGGCTTTGCGTTCGGGCGGGTTTCGGAGCACAAAACTGTCAACCACCACTACGCTTGAATAGAAGCACAAAGCTTTAAGTTTGCACGTCACCCCGCCTGACGCAAAACCCGTGTTAGCAGTTCGGGCTTTAGTTGTCATTATTAAAAAAGTCGAATTTGTCTTGATAGAATTCAATTTTAAATTGTTTTATTGGTGTTCAAATTGTTGAAAGTGTCTATATTATTTAAATATGGTGCGGCTCTCGCAATTCCTCGATTTGCGTTATTGGATGGAGAATAAAGAACAACACATCTAATTTGTCTGCCAAAAATAGTTTTGAGGAATTATAAATTCACTTGTTATTTCATTGAAGTTATAATTAATGTTGAATGTGTCAATAAATAGTCTTGCAGCGTTATTTATGCCAAAGCTTGAGGTAAAATAAATAGTGTCTATTTGGCTGTTTGCAATTCCGTCTTGAATTTGTTGTCCATTGTTAATTATGTTGTATAGCTCTGAGTCGGCTGTTACGTTTTCATTTTCTCTGTCACACTGTCGAATGATATCTGTTATAGCAACATTGTAATTGTTTAATGTCTCGTTTATTTGTTCAAGGTTTCCAAATTGTCGTTGAGGAAACGCATTCGATAAAATGTCCCAAAAGCTACCAATATTGCCGTAAAAGAAGTCAATATTGAAGTTCTCAATTAAATGTGGGTGAATTGTTCCGATTATTAGTCTTGTGCTATTTGGAGCAATTGGATAATTGTCGATATAATTATGAATAGTCGTTACTGGCATTATTTTATTTGTTGTTTCTGTGTCGGTGTAGCCTGACTGCTACCTCAAATATACACGCAAGTTTTTTCCGGCAAACAGCACAAAACTTGCGCTTTTTATTCAGCTTCTGTTATCATATAATGGACTTCATGAATGCTAAAGCATTTGTCCCACAGTAGGACAAAAAGCGCACCTGCCTGACGGCAGACAGGAGTTTAAGTTGCGCTTTTTGTTCCTCTTTCAGCATAGTATCCAAACAAAAACAGCCCCCGCTTCGCGGGGGCTGTTTGGAGATAAGCCGGGTAAAAGAGTTTGAGGCAAACCTGGCTCATGGGTGCGCTGAGGGTGCTTACGCCTGCGCTGTTGCCGGCATAGAAATAAAACCAATACTCGGTTTTGGGGTTCAGGTTCATGATTTTTTTCTTGCGGCTTTTGTTCAGCTCCATGCGCAGGCTGAGGTTAGTTATCAGCAGGTTTCCTTCAAAGAAAAACAGCTCCTTGGTGGGGTCCAGCGGAAACTCGGTAATAATGCAACCATAAAAATCGGCACCGGGCACGGCTTCGGCCTCCACCAGCAGGGTGCCGCTGGTGCCTTGCTCCACGCTCTTGATGGCGGGGGCATTGGGCACCACGGCTTTGGTGTCGCTGGCCTTGGTGGGGGTAAAGCCCGCCAGGTAAATAGTGGCTTCGGTGAGGCCCGCCTGCGAGTCTACATAGTCGGCCAGCTGGTCGAGGCTGCCCATCAGGTTGTTTTTGGCAACGAGGTAAGCGCCTTTTTGGTTTTTGCCTCCGTTTTTGTAATCCTCGTAGGCGTTGTGATAGCTGCTGAGCAGCCCCTCAAACACCAGCTGGGTTACCGGTGGCGAGGCAAAGGTGCCGGGGTTGCCGTAAATTCCATCGGCCACGGCATGGGCCATTTGGTCGAGCTCGGTGCCCAACAATTTGTGAAAGTAAAGACTGCAGTGAACTTGTGAATTTGACATAAGTAATTGGTTTATATGGTTAAAAATGAAGACAGTGTCCTTAAAACGCATGTAGGAAGCCGTTCAAAATGGTTTGATCTCCTTGGAAAGGTCCCGAACCTGAAGGTGTAAGCCTGAATCCTCCTTGTTTCAACGTTTCACCTGAAGGTTTTTCGGTTTTTCCTGAAGGTTTTTGTCCATCACCCGGAGGTGAGACGCTCCAACCCGGAGGTGAAAGAGAAAATCCTCCTTGCGCGACCGTTTCACCTGAAGGTTTTTTGGTTTTTCCTGAAGGTTTTTGTCTATCACCTGGAGGTGAGACGCTCTAACCCGGAGGTGAAAGAGAAAAACCTCCCTGTGCGACCGTTTAACCCGGAGTTTTTGTTTTTCAGCATCCCTGCTGCTCTTTACACAAAGAACGTCCGCCCTTTCAGGCAATGCAAAAGAGCGCCAAGCCAACCAGAAATTATTTGCCTACAGGCAAATAGTTGTTAAAAAAGCTGCTTATATTAGGGCTACGCATAAATACACCAGCTTATGAACGAAGAACGCTTTATGCAGGAGTTGGCTGAAGTGCTGCGTCAGGAATGCAATGCACAGTTCAAGCATCAGCAGGAATTAGCCTACCGGGCGGGTATTCACCCCAGCACGCTCAGCGGCATTATGAATGCCAATGGCAAAAAGCAGAAAATAACTACGCTGCTGCGCCTGTGCATTACGCTGCGCAAAGCCCCCTGGCGCATCCTGCGAAATGCCTGGGGCCCCCTGTATGATTTTGAGAACGAAAAACCGCTGCAGGCCCCGGCACCAAAAAGCAAAAAAAAGACCTAGGCGAGCGCACATCCATTGCGCACACATTTGTTTATGTTGCAGGTATGGAAATTAAAAAAGGATGGTTTGCCGAGGTGAAGCACCAGGGCGAGCTGACAACCGTATTTATTAAAGAGCTGAACTACATCGATGGTCAACTCTACACGGCCATTGGCTGGGGAGTGGTGGACAATTATTGGCAAAAAGCCTTTTTGCCCACCGAAATCCTCCGCACCTGGCACGACCCCAGCCACCCCCTGTACCTGAAATGGAAGCAAGCCCCCAAGTCCAAACCCAAGCCCCCGAAAACCAGCATTCAATGGGACCGGAATGCCGGAGAGGACAGTAAGGACCGCTATTGGGAGTGAGAGCGGGGAGAATAAGGGAAGTGGGCCAATAAGGAACCTATACTGTAGAAGATGTTCGGGTGTATTGGAGTTAATGACCCTTAGTGCGTGCCATGCCACAGTGCGTAACCCTCCGGTTCAGGCTCACAAACCATTCCCCCAACCGCCACGGTGGAGCAAGAAGGGTGCGGGACCGTTTGCTGATTTAAATCTTTATCGTAATATTGCAATATAATTGTAACCAGATGGGAGCCACCAAGACCGAACATTTTACCGACAGGCAAAACGCCATTGCCACCCTCGCCAAGGCCCTGGGACACCCTGCAAGGGTGGCCATTCTGGAGTATTTAATGAAAGTGGACAGTTGCATTTGTGGCGACATCGTGAATGAATTGCCTTTAGCCCAGCCCACCGTGTCGCAGCACTTAAAGGAACTTAAAAATGCAGGGCTTATCAGAGGCAGCATAGAGGGCAACGCCATCTGCTACTGCATAGACGAAAAAGCATTAGACAAACTGCAAAGCTACTTCGCCAAAATTTCAACCAAACTGGAAAAGAAGAAAAGCAATTGCTGCTGAAAAATCTAACAATAAGAATTGCCAGCCATTCCCCTTTTATCATCAAAAAACAAATCATAAAAAATGAAACTATCCACTTTTAAGCAACACCTGAACCGTGTAAACGCAGTAAACTTTGTTCAACCCAACGGCCATTTTGTGCCCAGGCATTTTCACATCACCGAGGCAGGGCTGGTCACCAAACATTTTATAGACTGCGGTGGCACCGTAAGGCAGGAGAAAGCCATCAACTTTCAGGTTTGGGTTGCCAACGACACCGACCACCGCCTGGCGCCTCAAAAACTGCTGAACATTATATCCCTTTCCGAAAAGCTGTTCGGCAACGAAGACTTAGAGATTGAAGTGGAATATCAGTCCGATACCATCGGCAAATACGGACTGGATTTTCAGGGCGAAAACTTTTTGCTGACCGCCAAACAAACCGACTGCTTAGCCAAAGATAATTGCGGCATACCGCAGGATTTGCAAGTATCCGCATTGGAAACCACCAACAGTTGCTGCACCCCCGGTGGTGGCTGCTGCTAATCCCACACCATGAAACGAATACTGGTTTTATGCACGGGCAATAGTTGCCGAAGTCAAATAGCCGAAGCTTACCTGCGACACTTTGCAGGCAACAAAGCGGAGGTGTATAGTGCAGGGGTGGAAACGCACGGAGTTAATCCGAGAGCCATTGCCACCATGAAAGAAGACGGCATCGACATTTCAAACCACACATCAAACAATGTGGACGAATACTTCCAAATTGACTTTGATTTTGTCATCACGGTGTGCGACAACGCAAAAGAACGCTGCCCTTACTTCCCCACCCGCGCCAAAAAGTTTCATCAAAACTTTCCGGACCCCGCCAGGGCATCGGGTACAGAGGAAGAAATAGCAGAGCAATTCCGCCACGTGCGACAAATGATTAAAATCTATGCTCAACAGTTTGTAACCGATAATTTGTAACAAACCTTCCTCTTCGCAAAGTCGCTCTACGGGTTCTCTTCGGCAGTATTGCAACAGAGCAAGAGCACCCAAAGGGCAAACAAAGCCATTCCAAATCATCATAGCGTTTTGCTTCAGCAGGCAGACGCAGCAGCGAGCCAACATTTTTCTTTAGTGGCGGGTCTCATCACGCGCCATTTCTTGGTAGCAGGTATTATGCAGTGCTTGAATAGAATAGTATATTCCGTATTGGTGATAATACCCACATCGGGAAAAATATTCATTATGAAAGCCATACAATTTCGCACCGGCACTGCCATTCCTTTCCATCAGGTATTATCTCTTTACGACAATGCCGGCTGGACGGCTTATACTTCTGATAGCGAAACATTACAACGAGCCATTCAGCAGTCACTTTTCGTTATTACTGCCTGGGACGAAACACAACTTGTAGGGCTTTTGCGAGCCGTTGGTGATGGAGAAACCATTGTTTATGTGCAGGACATTTTGGTTTTAAAAAGTTATCGCAGACAAAGTATCGGACGTCAACTGCTGAATCATGTTTTAGATAAGTATTTAAACGTTCGGCAAATTGTTTTAATGACAGACCACACCAGCGACACCACTTCCTTTTATGAAAGCTGCGGATTCACAAAGACCGAACACTTACAACTGCAAACTTTCATTCGATTGAAAACGCGCAATGGATAACTGCAACTAAAACGCATCCTGCCTTTAGGAGAGTCTCTCCAAAGGACTTAGTGATAGTATAGGTTAAAATAATGAGGCGCAGATAAAGCTTACCAGGTGTTCTCCAGATCCTTAGGCGTGTAGCGCTGGTTTCGGTCAAAGTAATAGGTATTGCCCCCGGGCTTTTGGAGTTGCAGATTGCTTTTTTGCCGGCTCAGCAATCGCGAAAGCAGCGCCACAGGCACCAGCAGCACAAAGAATATAAGCGACAGGATGACTTTGTTCATCACGCTGCCCATGGCTTCGGCCAGTTTCATCCAGCCCTTGGCCAGCAGGGCGGTGAGCCGTTTAAGAAAGAGGCCCACCAGTCCGGTGGTCAGTGCTGCCGACAGCAGCCAGCGGTGTTGCTGCCCGGTGGCCCACCACAGCACCATAAACGCCACGCATAGCGTGAGCATTACTTCCAGTTCCTTTTCGCGGTTGAGGGGTTTCATCTTAAAAGAGGGTATACACAAACGGAGCCGCAGCCGAGCCACCGCCTACTACCACCAGCAGTCCCACCAGCAGCAGCACAATAATCATGGGCAATAGCCACCACTTTTTGCGTTCCATCAAAAACTTAAACAAGTCGGTCAAAAATTCCATGGCACTCTTTTTTTAGGTGTTTATTTAATCCAAAGCAAACTCTTTTTTCCAATCTTCGGTTTCGGGCCAGGGGGGCTGTTCCGCCTTGGCCAGTATATAGTCGCCCAGCACCAGATAATCCATTTCGGTGCGCATAAAGCATCGGTAAGCATCTTCGGGGCTGCACACGGGCGGTTCGCCCCGCACATTAAAACTGGTGTTCACCACCAGCCCAATGCCGGTTTTTTCTTTAAAGGCTTGGAGCAGGTTCCAAAACCTTTCATTGGTAGCGCGGTGGATGGTTTGCACCCGTGCCGAAAAATCGACATGCGTAATGGCCGGCAAGTGGGAGCGGAGCGTATATAAACGCTCCATCAGCGGCATACTGTTATACCCAGGCGGCACCGCCTCGCGATGCCTGGAAAGGAGTGGAGCTACCAATAACATATAAGGAGATGCGGCACCACCCAGCTCAAAGTATTGGGAAGCATCTTCGGCCAGCACACTCGGGGCAAAGGGCCTGAAGCCCTCGCGGTATTTAATTTTCAGGTTCAGCTTTTTCTGCATGTCGGGGTTGCGGGCATCGCCCAATATGCTGCGGTTGCCAAGTGCCCGCGGGCCAAACTCCATGCGCCCCTGAAACCAACCCACCACTTGTCCTTGTGCAAGGAGGTCGGCAGTAGTGCGGCTCAGGTCTTCATCACTGGCTGCTTTGCGATACACGGCTTTATATTTTCTAAATACCTGCTCGCATTGCAAGTGGCTGTATTCCGGCCCCAGATAAGAGCCTTGCATTTCGTCCTGTGCGGCATCGGTCTTTCGGGGCTTTCCAAAGTAGATGTAATAGGCCGCCAGCGCGGCACCCAAAGCGCCACCCGCATCGCCTGCAGCAGGTTGTATAAACAGGTCTTTAAAAATACCGGCTCGTTGTAGCTGTCCGTTGGCCACGCAGTTCAGCGCCACACCACCGGCCATGGTCAGATGCTCGCACTGCGTAAGGCGTTGGGCTTCCTTCGCCATCAGCAGCACAATCTCTTCGGTTACCTGCTGTATGGCATAGCCCAGGTTGCAGTGGTGTTGCTCCAGGGCATCGCCCTCGTTGCGTTTTTTAAATCCAAAGAGTTTTTCCCATGAAGCATCGGGCACCATGCGCAGGCCGGTGGCATAGCTGAAATACGCCTGATTCAGCCAAATGGAGCCATCGGGTTTTATATCGCACAGCACTTCTTTAATAAGGCGCACATACTTGGCAACTTCAGGTGCCTCGGGATTACCGTAAGGGGCAAGGCCCATTAGTTTGTATTCGCCCGAGTTTACTTTAAAGCCCAGAAAATAAGTGAACGAAGAATAGAGCAAACCCACCGAGTGCGGAAAGCGGAGTTCTTTTATAATCTCCAGTTGATTTCCACTGCCCTTGCCAATAGAAGCCGTAGCCCATTCGCCCACGCCATCAATGGTCAGGATGGCCGCCTCCTGAAACGGAGAGGCATAAAACGCACTGGCGGCATGCGACAGGTGATGCTCCGGAAACAGCAACTTGACTTTTGATTTATCATAGCCTTCCAGGGTGGCCAGTTCCTCGTGCATGATGCGCTTGAGAAACATTTTTTCGCGCAGCCACACCGGCATGCTTTGCAGAAACGACACCAGCCCTTTGGGGGCAAAACCATAATAGGTTTCCAGCAGTCGCTCAAATTTCAGGA